>CAVXOY010000016.1:0-184740 GCA_963763495.1 uncultured Chloroflexia bacterium | reverse complement strand
GACAACGAGTTTCGAGATAAGCAACTGCCCGCCCATGTACCCGGGCTTGTCCAGGCTTGCGCCTATGACAGTGACGGCGTCAAGGCCGGCGTCGCGGGCACATCCCTCATTGAGGCCGGTTGCGCCGGCGGCATAATCGAATACCTTGCAGATGCCGGTAGCGATAGTGCCGGGAAAAGTCACCGTGTTGCCGAGAACGGCATTCTCTCCCGCGACGCGCCCCTGCAGGTTCGCCAGGTCACCGAAAGGCGCGTGGGTCGGTTCTCCAGTGATCAGATGCTTGGTCTCGATGCAGTCCCCGGCCGCGTAGATGTTCTCGTCCGACGTCTGCATGTACTCATTTACGATGACGCCGCCGGTGGCCCCGATGGCGAGGCCTGCCTCTCGGGCAAGAGTCGAGTTGGGTTTGACACCGACCGCCAGCACGGCGAGCTGACAGGGAAGCTCCGTCCCATCGCCCAGCCGAACGCCGGTCACCCTGCCGTCGTCCCCCAGGAAGGCCGCGATGCCGTTGCCGGTGATCACATCCACGGACTTGCTTCGCAGGTAGTTCTCGACCAGCCTCGCCATCTCCCAATCGAGAAAGCTTAGTATCTGGGGCAGCAGCTCGACCAGTGTGACCTCGATGCCCGACGCACGCAGCGCCTCGCACGCCTCCACACCGATCAGACCGCCGCCGATCACCACCGCTTTGGCTGCCTTCCTCTCGTCGTGAATGCGTCTCAGGTAGTCGGTGTCGCTCATGTTGTGCAGCGTCGTGATTCCTTCGAGGTTGACGCCAGGGACGGGCGGCACGTTGGGAACGGCGCCTGTCGCCAGGATCAGGCGGTCGTACGCTATCTGCTCTGTCTCGCCGGTGCGTATGTCTCTGCACAGGACCGTCTTTCCCTCACGGTCGATGGCGACCGCCTCAGTCTCGGTGCGGGCCATGATGCGCTTGACGCTCCAGAAATAGGCCGGGTTGCGGATGGGCCCCGTCCCGGCCGAGAGCAGCGCGTTCCGGTCGTTGAAGTGGCCGCCGACGTAGTAGGGATAGCCACAGGAGGCCATCGACAGTTCCGGCTCCCTCTGGATGATGGTTATCTCCGCTTGCTGGTCCAGTCGCCTTGCTTTGGACGCCGCCTTCGGTCCCGCCGCCACGCCGCCGACCACCACGATTCTCTTGTTTCCTGACATGCGATTTCCTCCCGAGATTATCCTTCTGACTATTATGGAGGAGGATGAGCTAGATCGCCACTCAAGGGCGCCCGTCAACGCGCGGCACAGCCGTCCCTGACCCTTGACGAGCGGGTACGACGCCCCAGGCTAGCCTCTCACGGGCCGGAGCGATTCTTCGCGACGGCCCCTTCTGGTCTGTCGGATTAGGGCGGCTGCTGTTTCGGGTCACGTGGCGCAATGCGCTTCCAGCAAGGGAGAGGGCTGAGCCAGATACGTAGGTCAGGGATTCCGGGACGAGTTGGACGACGTTCTGCGTCTTGAACTAACTAGCCGGTCGACGCCCGCACTGGTGCCTAGTAGTCGATGCTGATGCACGTGCTGGAGACACCGCACAGCTTACGACGCCGTGCGGAACGTCCAGCGGGGGAATGATCGCACTACGGAGGGTTGCTGTTGAGGTCCTGACCAATTGCTGCGTGAGCGGGGCTGCGTGAGGATATCGCCGATAGGCGTCCCGTGACGTCGTCGCGCAGCGTATCGCGGATTCGGACCTCCGACACGTCACGGCTCCGTGGGCCGATTGTCACGTGAAGACCTATGCGGTGGGAACCGCGGACTCGTCGCGCATGGCGAAGTCGATCCGAGCGCTCGCAGGCTCGCCATCGAGACCTTCGAGGAAGGGTTGCACGCGCGAACTGCTCGGTTGCTCCGGGAGCAGCGATCTGTCATTCGCCTGGTTGGCGGCGTGCTGGAGCTGACAGTGCGCCGACCTTGCGAGACTCCGTTGAGGGCGCTGCGTTGCTGTGAAGCTGGTGGTGCCAGGCGACCTTCTAGGCACTGGGGGGCGTTTGCTTGGAGTCGGCGCGATTCGTGGCGAGTCGTCGTGGAAGCGATCAGTGTCGCACATGACAGCTGCTCGGGCAGACGCGCTCGGCGACGTCGAGACGTTCGCGAGGCGCGGCTTGGCGAGTTCCCCGCGGCCCGGTGGGGACAGACTGCGTCGGTCTCTACAAGCAACGGCCCAGGAAGCGCACGTCAAGCGTCATCGAACAGCTATGGATGTATTCGGAAGCATTTTCGGCTCGCCTCGCCGTACGAGAGCTGTTCCAGTCGGTCTCCTAGGAGGGGTGCGAAGCCACTGTAGAATGTGTCACAGTGGCGAGAAGGCGGGTGACCGGCCGAGTGATGCGGATGTAGTGCCGCTTAGCTGCTTGAGCTGCCCGGGATCTGCCAAGATGCTGACTGTCCCTTTGGCCCTAGCATCGCGCCAGATGAGTATCATTCGAGATGCGGCGGTGGCGTGAACTAGCGAATCGGGGAGCGGGCATTCGCTCGCGCGGGCATATCGGCGACGGGGAGGCCTTGATCGCTTCAGCACCGATGTTGCCTGCGTGGATCGCTTGTGTGGTGACATGCCCGGAGACATCTGCACAGCTCGCATTCGGGAATTCAGAAGAGTGCGTACACGTCTCCGCCTTTCGACCTCGGGGTAGGTTCGGATCGCACCGTGCTCCCACTGACACCCCCGGATGAATCCGAAGCGGCGGGCGTCTCAATCTGGGGCGTGTGACGGGGTCAACGGCACTTGATCGACCTCCTGCCCAGCTCTCCTTCGTTGGAGGAGGGGTCGTCCGAGCGCTGCGCGGAATCCTGATATGATGACCTACGTTCTCGGGTCGGATGGCAGGGTTGGTAGACCCGAGCCGATTGGTCGCGATTGCGCGCTGGTTGTCCATCCGGAGGTCTGTCGTGCAACGACTGTCGCCGTTCTAGGCCATCTTGCTGACAGGCGGCAGAGGACGCGCCTCTCGCGTCAGTCTTGCGAATTGGCTCGTCGAGTTGAGGTACGCCGCCATCAGAACGCTCAAAGCAGTACGCTCTGCCCGCGTACGCTGGGAATTCGAGCAGGCCGGTTCCGTGTGGCAACTGCCGCCGTCGAGTCTCAAGGCTTGTCGTCTTGCTCGGTTCGAGTCATCTAGCACGATGTCCCGCAAGGGTGGGTGGGGACGGAACGAGGGCGTGAGGGTCGCCCTGAGTACGGGCGCGCGAGCTCCGCGATGAGCTGGCGAGTAGGACACCGTTATTCGTCGGTCGATAGCACTGTGGAACGCTAGCCTCATTCAACTCCCGAGGCAGTTCTTGCCGCCAGTCGCAACGTCTTGCAGAATATGTCGTTGAGGCGGGCCTGCTCGTGAAGCGATGCTACCACGAGCGAATCCCGCTCGACCCGCTGTTTGAGCTCGATTTCGTCAACGTTTTGCCTTTTCCCTCACGAGCCCTGAACCGCTCTCCCGCGCGCCTCCCGCGGTTGACCCTTACCTGCGTACATAGGACAATAACTTCGTACTTTAAACATGCTCTGTGAGCGACAATCGGTCATTCAGCGCGACTTCTCGGGCCTCCCCATAGAGGCAGTTCAGCGTTCCTTCTCCCAGAGCAACCGTCATCGAGCGGCGCCGGTCGAAGCGGGGATACGGGTGCTCTCTTCTCCCCAACCTCTCTCAGTCCCGACCAGCCCAACAGACCACTAGCGTGCGAGGTATACATGAAGACCAACCTGGAAATCGAACAGAGCGTAGAAAAGTGGCCGATAACCGAGGTCGCCAAGAAGCTGGGACTCGATCCCGACGTCATCAACCTCCACGGCAAGTACATCGCCAAGCTCCCGCTCTCCATCCTTGAGGAGAAAGCGGCGGAGCCCGATGGAAGCCTTATTCTCGTCACCGCCGTCACCCCCACCAGGAGCGGCGAGGGCAAGACCACCGTCGCCATCGGACTGGCCGACGCCCTCACCCGCCTCGGCGAGAAGGCCGCCCTGGCCATCCGCGAACCCTCCCTTGGCCCCTACTTCGGCATGAAGGGCGGCGCGACCGGCGGCGGCTACGCCCAGGTAATCCCCGCGGAGGACATCAACCTCCACTTCTCCGGCGACATGTACGGCGTCTCCAAGGCCAACAACCTCCTGTCGTCGATGATCGACAACCACCTCCACCACGGCAACGCCCTCCTTCTCGACTCCCGCCGCATAACCTGGAGGCGCGTCATCGACCTCAACGACCGCGCCCTCCGCGACATCATCGTCGGCCTCGGCGGCACCAGCAACGGCTTCCCCCGCCGGGACGGCTTCGACATCACGCCCGCCTCTGAGGTCATGGCCATCCTCAGCCTCTCCAACGACATGGTCGACCTGCACGAGCGGATCAAGCGCATAATCGTCGGCTACACCTACCAGGGCGAGCCCGTGACCTGCGCCCAGCTCAAAGTCGGACGCGGCCATGGTCATCCTCCTCCGCGACACCGTCCAGCCGAACATCGTGCAGACGCTCGAGCACACGCCCGCCTTCATCCACGGCGGCGCCTTCGCCAACGTCGCCCACGGCTGCAACACCCTCTTCGCCACCAAGATGGCCCTCAAGCTGGCCGACTACGTCGTCACCGAGGCCGGCTTCGGCTCCGACCTGGGCGCCGAGAAGTTCTTCGACATCAAGTGCCGCATCGGCGGCCTCAAGCCCAAGGCCGCCGTTGTCGTCGCGACCGTGCGGGCGCTCAAGCACCACGGCGACGGCTCTCTCGAGGACGGCTTTGCCAACCTGGCCAAGCACATCGAGAACGTCCGCTACTTCGGCGTCTCGCCCGTCGTCGCCATCAACCGCTTCGCCGACGACACCGACGAGGAGCTGAGCACCATCCAGCAAGAAGTGCGAGGCGCTCGGCGTGCCCGCCGCCGTCTGCGACGGCTTCAACCAGGGCGGCGCCGGTGCCGAAGAGCTTGCCCACGTCGTCATGAAGATCGCCGGCGACGGCTCGTCCGACTACCAGCCCCTCTATCCTCTCGACCTGTCGATCCGGGAGAAGATGGAGACCATCGCCACGAAGATGTACGGCGCGGCCGGCGTCGAGTACGACCGGAAGGCGCTGCAGAGCATCAACCGGATCGAGAAGCTGGGCCTCGAACAACCTCCCGATCTGCGTCGCCAAGACCCCGGCCTCCCTCTCCGACGTGCCGGAGCTGCGCGGCGTCCCCAAGGACTTCACCATCACCGTCAACGAGGTGAGGCTCTCCGCCGGCGCCGGTCTCATCGTCATGCTCTGTGGTAGCATAGTCACCATGCCCGGTCTTCCGCGCGTGCCGGCGGCGGAGCTGATGCACGTCGACGACGAGGGCCGGACCGTCGGCCTGGCTTAGCTTATGTGTCGCTCTCGGCGGCGCAAGGAGTGCGCCGTCGGGAGCCTTCACGAAAGGGGACGCCACAAGTGACGCAAGAGTCAGCCGCCGCCGATCGCTCCCCTGAGGCGCCCGTTCCCCCTCGCCAAGGGCAGAGCTCCGGACAGCGCTGGAGCAGGGCGAGTTCGTCGTCACCCTGGAGGCGGTCCCTGCCGCCAGTCCCGGCGGCCGCGGCGTCGATACCCTTCTCAAGGAAGCGGAAGAGCTCGCCGCCGACGGTCGCGTCCACGCCATGAGCCTCACCGACAACCCGGGCGGCGGCCACGCCATCATGCCCGACGAGCTGGCGCAAGGAGATCCAGCAGGCCGGCCTCGACTGCATCGTCCACTTCACCTGCAAGGACCTCACCCGCAACGGCGCCATCTCCCGCGCCTACGCCCTCGAGCGCATGGGCCTCCGCAACATCCTCGCCCTCACCGGCGACTATCCGAAAGAAGGCTACTGGGGCCTCTCCAAGCCCTCCTTCGACCTCGACGCCGTCACCCTGGTCAAGATGCTCCAGGACATGAACGAGGGACTGGTCGACATCGACCCGCAAGGGCACGCCCGCGCCGCCCTGCGCCTTCTACGTCGGCGCCTGCGTCTCGCCCTTCAAGTTCACCGAGGCGGAGCAGATGACGCAGTACTACAAGCTGCAGCGCAAAGCTCGACGCCGGCGCCCGCTTCATCATCAGCCAGCTTGGCTACGACATGCGCAAGGTGCAGGAGCTGAAGCAGTACCTCGACCTGCACGACATCGACGTGCCCGTCATCGGCAACGTCTACGTCCTCACCGCCGGCGTCGCCCGGACGATGAACAAGAACCTGGTGCCGGGCGCCGTCGTCCCCGACTCGCTGCTCCGCCACCTCGAGACGTTCCCCAAGGGCAAGGAGGGCCGGCCGCACTTCCTGGAGCACGCCGCCAAGATGTTCGCCGTCATCAGGGGACTCGGCTATCAGGGCGTGCACCTGGGCGGCTTCGGCCTCAAGGTCGAAGAGGCGAAGGAGATCATCGAGCGCGCCGACGAGTTCCAGCCCGCCTGGCAGGACCACCTGCGCGAGATGGTCTACCCGATGGAGCCGAAGGAGCGCCAGTTCTACTTCTTCGAGACCGACCCGGCTACCGGCCTCAACACGACGACGCCCGTCGACCGCAAGAAGACCGGCAACCCCAAGGGGCGCCTCCAGATCGGCTACCGCATCATGCGGCTGTTCCACGCCCTCGTCTTCGCGCCGCGCACGCCCGGCTTCTGGCTCGCCCAGCGCGCCTGCCACATCGCCGACGGCAACCGCTTCCTGCGCTGGTTGTTCCACTGGTTCGAGAAGCTATCGAAAGAAGTCACCGTCGACTGCCGCGAGTGCGGCGACTGCGCCCTGCCCCATCTGGCCTATGTCTGCCCCGACTCCGCCTGCCCGAAGAACCTGCGCAACGGCCCCTGCGGCGGCAGCTATCGCGGCAAGTGCGAGGTCTACCCCGACCGCGACTGCATCTACGTCCGCGTCTACAATCGCCTGAAGCTCGTCGGCCGCGAGGAGGAGCTGCGCGACGTGCCCGTCGTCACCCGCGACTGGTAGCTGTACCGTCAGCCGTCCTGGATCACCTACTTCCTCGGCCGCGACCACATGCACGTCGACGTCCCCGACGAGTGGAAGCCCAAGCCTCCTGAGGACGCCCCGAAAGAAGCCCCCAAGGCCGCTGAGGCAAAGGAAAAGCCTCCCGCGAGCTAGGCGCGATAGCCGCTGGGCCAGCCCACCGATATATTCGCTCTGAGACTACCGATATTCTCCCATTCACCTCTTGACAAGATCGTGGCGGCGCGTATAATTCGCGCCACTGGTGGCTTTTCCTGAAATCCCCGCCTGATTTGCGCCCCGCCAACAGGGAGGTTGTGCGATGCGTATCGTTGCTCCTCTACTATCATTCTCCGCGGCCGCGTGAAGTTTGCAGTGCCCGTCAGATGGCGAGCGTCTACTGTTTCTGGGGTCGTTTCTGGCTTCGTGGCCACGTGCCGGCGGGAGCATTGCTCTTTGCGTATCTGGGCAGTCGGCGCCGACGCCGAGGACCCCACTCCGACACGCCTACACCCGAGCCGTGTGCAGGAGTGTGCGTGGCAGGGTTCTGGGACATCGACTACACCGGGTCAGCCATTGGGAAATGTCAGCAGGTGTTGCATCAAAGCGGGACTACCACGGTGTGGGGCGAGATTTCCTGTACCCGTGCTGCGCTGGGGAGTATTACGGCGACCCTTGACCAAGGCACGCTGACTCTCAACTGGCGTCATTCAGTTCCAGCAGCCTCGCATTCACTGTGGCGGGCACAACTACTTACTCGTCCAACGGCAACTCGGCGACATCAACATGGATATGCACAGCGGGGTGCACGGGCGGCTCTGGGACATCCGGTGCCACCCGTATTCCCGATCAGCTACGAGACGCCGATCTCCGCTTCTTCGGGAGGTCAACTGAGTACCCAACTTGACGTACACCCTCACGTCCGGCGGGCGCGCTGCCCTCTGACGAAGACGTGACGATTGATATTCGCACACTCCCGGGTGCGACATGCCGGAGCATGTTCAGCGTCGATGGTAGCGCGTATCGACGAGGGCGCTACGCTCTGTCGGCACCGTGCCGCACTACGTGATTGGTCGACTCGGCAAGAATCCTGTCAACGTCAGCGCATTCGTACTACGCCGCAACGTACCTAGCTAGCGGTCTCGGCATCGACGCGCGGGCAGCGAACGCCGCGGTGGCACGTCTGTCCAGAGTATCAGGCTATGGCGTTCGCCGTCAGCGGTCCCTACGCTGCATCAGTTGCCAGCACCAGACGACGCGTTCAATTTGACGATGGCGAGCTACGCGTAGTGACCACCTCCGTGGCGAGCTATCCTTGGCGACGCCGTTCACCCTACCCACCGCATCTACGTCGCCAACTCCGGCGCACAGCTCGGTGATGCGAGACCAGGCCACACGCCACCCTACGGACACGACACCGAGGCCACCGCAGCACCCGTACCGCCACCGGCGACACCGTCACGACGTCGCACCGGGTGTTGGTGGCACGGTCTATGCTCCCCCGGGCGCTGTCGCTGCTGAGTCCGGCATGCAGGCTAGGGAACTCCGGCTGGTCGGCTGGCACGTACGCGGCTCTAGCTGGCGGCCTCGGGGTGGTGTTCGCGGCGCTTGGTGTCGGCGGCTGGTACGCGAGGAGGCGCTGGCTGCGCTAGCTCGACTGCGCGGCCTGCTGCTCCTCCAGCGCCTTCTGCCGCTGCCGGAAGGCCCGGATGTAGCGCGCGGAATACTCGTCGCGGCCCAGGAGCAAGTCCGTGGCGAGGACGATCGGCCGCACCTTCGCCACGTCGACAATCGGACAGGTCACGCCCGCCCCGATGACCAGCGTCAGGAAGACGGAGTTGATTATCTCGCGGTCGGGCAGCCCGAAGGAGACGTTGCTCGCCCCCACCGTCATGTTCACCCCCAGCTCCGCCTTGACCCGCCGGATCGCCTCCTGCGTCGTGAAGGGCGCCGTGTGGTCGGTCGCCGCCGTCAGCGTCAGACAGTCGATGACGATGTCCTCCCTGGGGATGCCCAGCGACGCCGCCCGCTCGACGATCTTGTGGGCGATCGCTACCCGGCGGTCCACCTCCATGGGGATTCCGTCGTCGTCCATCGTCAGAGCGATGACCGCCGTGCCGTACTCCTTGACCAGCGGCAGTATCGCCCCCAGCGAGCGCTCCTCGCCGTTCACCGAGTTGATGAGCGCCTTCCCCTTGTAGACCTTCAGTCCCGCGTGCCAGCGCTGCCGGGTTGTTGCTGTCGATGCACAGCGGCACCTCGACCACGCTCATCACCGTCTGGATCGCCTGCGGCAGCAGCGCCACCTGGTCCAGTCCGGCGACCCCCACGTTCACGTCGAGCACGTCGGCCCCTGCCTCCACCTGCGCGATCGCCTCCCGCCGCACCACGTCCATGTCCCCTGCCTGGAGGGCAGCGGCCATCTTCTTCTTGCCCGTCGGGTTAATGCGCTCTCCGATGAGGACCGTGGGCCCTCCATCGCCGATCAGCACTTCTTGCGTCGCGGATGTTAGCTTGGTCAGCATCGTTCAGCCTCCTCAGCGCGCCCGGTGGATTTCCCAGCAGGGTCGAGCGCGAAATCTTCTTCGTGGGTTCTCACCTAGTATAGAGGCGCTCACCTTCTGAGGGGAAGCGGCGTATCGTCGGTTCACGCCCGGCTCAAGCGCCGTTTGTCCAGCAGCGTGAGCGCTACGCCCATCACCAGAAAGATCAGCCCCAGCCCGGCGAAAGCGATGCCCGTGCGGATCGGTAGCCAGACCACGTCCTTCCCCAGCGTCGTAGAGCTGTGCCGTCAGATAGTCGCTCTCGCTCTCCGACGCCAGCCTCAAGACGAAGCGCACCGTCAGGAAAACCAGGAGGTAGGGAAGCGTGGCTATCGAAATGGCGATCCCCAGGCTGGTCAAGCGGCCATAGCCCCGGCTCAGAAGCACCAGCAGCAGCGCCAGGAACGCTGCTACCCCTGCCAGCACCGTCGCCGTCAGCCGCATCGCGTCGTGCGTGTCCTCCGTCAGCAGCCCGACCGTGTAGCGGACTGCCCCCGGCGCCGACAGCATGTCGATGTCGTGCGTCGACTCTCCCTGCGCGTCCTGCCGGAAGGCGTCTATACCCTGTTCGTACATCTTGTCCGCCGAGCGCGACAGCAGCAGGTCGCGCAGCTCCGCCGTCGACATCTCCTGCGCCTGCTGCGCTGTCAGCGGCACGTTGATCGGATAATCGGCCAGTTGCAGCTCCTGGTTCGCTGTCGCCTCCTCGGCCTGCGCCTTGAGATCGTCTTGCCCATCCGCCAGCGTCGCGTCGATCTCGGTCATGCTCGCCAGAGCGCGGCGGAGCTCCTTGTGCGCGACTTCCTTTCCCGTCAACTGGGCTGCGTTCAGAAACAGAAGGAGAAGTCCCAGGGCGAAGACGAGGGCGATGCCCGCTGCCCACTTGAAGAAATTGCGCCAGAATCCCGTGCCGATAGTCACCGTAACCGATGTAGCCCGCAAGGGCTCATGTCTTTCTAGGTTGTCCGGATTCAGCGTCATCCCTGCATTTCCGGCTGATATCGACCCTGTCCTATGACATATGAACGACGAGCGTCCCTGCTATCCGGTCGTGGAGCGCCCGCCGCTGCTTGTCCCCCGACACGGCCACGAGAGCGATCAGCGGCGCCAGCAGCGACAGTAGCGCCAGCGTCACCGTCACTATCAGGACTATCAAGTTCTGCGTGAGCATCGTGCCGAAAATCGCCAGCAGGGCCCAAGGGAACATCAGTATCGGGTGGAACAGCAGCGGGTTGAGCGTCAGCATCCGCCACAGAGCGCCGAAAAGATTCAGACGGCCACCGTCGCTGCGGGCCACCCTTATCCCCACTATGTACTTGCCTACCGACTGGCCCCGCCACATCTGGAGCCAGAGGTTGAACACCAGCCAGAAGGGGACGACGGCGGCGATGATGCCGAGCGCCAGGTAGTAGGAGGAGTCCGGCGGGTCATCCTCACCGAAGTTGCTCTGCACGAGAAACTGGAAGAGAGCCACCACCGCAAACACCGATGCGAACGCCAGCAATATGATGGTGTCGAAGATGAACGCCATCACCCGCGCCTCCAGTCCGGCGCATCGCAGCTTTGCTGCCGTCGCTGTGCTCGTCATGTCTCCTCTCGACCGCAGTTCTGTCCGGATCGGCGTAGTGCCGTCGTTCCCCGTCGGTTCGCTGCGATTATAGCACGGCGTCGACGGCCGCCAGAAGGGGGCGCTCGCGCGCGCTTTAGCACGGTCACGGCCGCCTGAAGGGGGCGCGCTTGTTGTGCCGCCGAGCGCATGCTATCCTCGGATGATGTGGGCCCGATAAGAAAGCCAACCGTGTTGTTCCGTGGCCTCAGCATGCTCAAACGCTCCTCCCGAACCGTTTCTCTTCTCGTCGTATCCCTCGTTGTCGCCTTGTCCGCCCTCGCGAGCTGGCTCATCGTCGACTCCCTGGGCCTGCCCCTCGCCGCCGACGAGTTCAACCTGGCGGTCTGGGAGGTGAAGAACTTCCCCAACAAGTGGCTCTACGAGATCGGCCATCTCGGCAGCAGTGGCCCGAGCCGTGAAGAGGGAGACGCGGCCATAGAACGCTACATTGCTCTTCAGTCGGAGGTTGCGGCTCTGGAAGACGAACTCCTCCGCCAGACCGCAGCGCAGTCGCCCGGCGATGACGATGACCTCCTCCAGCGCCTATCCGAGAAGCGAAACGAGAGGGACCGGCTGGAGAACAAGGTCGAAGCCGTCCTCGAAGATCGGATCGCTGATGAGGCCGCATCCTTGGGACTGGAGAGATCGCCTCCCCTATTCCCTCAGATTGACTGGCTCTTCCCTCCCGTCGACTTCGAGTTCGACGACCCGCCTCGTCTCCTCGTCATCTCGCCCCGCGATCGCATCCGCCTTCAGAGCGCCGATCTCCTGCGCAGCGATCTAACGCTGGAAGATGCCCTACATCTGGAGGAAGAGAAGCAGGGGGATAACGTATCGGCGCTTGTCGTGGGGACGGGCGGCGTCGCCACCTACCCCAGCATCATCCCCCCGATGGAAGACTACACCGATACGCTCAAGCTCGCCGCTCACGAGTGGCTGCATCAGTACCTCTTCTTCCAGCCCCTCGGTGCGCACTACTACGACAGCGATACCCTGCGGACGATCAACGAGACAGTCGCCGACATCGCCGGTGAGGAGATGGGAGAGCTTGTCGCGCAGCGCTACCCGCTCCCGTCACCGGCAGGGCAGCCGCCGGAGGAACAACCTCCGAGCGCGCCGCCGGGAGACGATACGTTCTTCGTGTCAGTGATGCGCCAGCTACGCCTCGACGTCGATAGGCTGCTGGGAGAGGGACGGATATCGGAGGCGGAGGCCTTGATGGAGGAGAAGCGTCAATACTTGGCCG
This sequence comes from uncultured Chloroflexia bacterium, assembly GCA_963763495.1. Lineage (GTDB taxonomy): Bacteria > Chloroflexota > Dehalococcoidia > DSTF01 > JALHUB01 > DAOUEO01. The sequence continues at coordinate 172,407 of CAVXOY010000016.1, read as the reverse complement.
ACAACGGCTATTTCATCCGCAAGATCAACCAGGCCTACTTCGCCTTCCATGGGCTCTACGGCACCGCGCCGGCGTCGAGCAGCCCCATCGGCCCCAAGCTGCAAGAGCTCCGGCGCCGCATCCCGGCGTTGGCTGAATTCATACGCACCGTATCCAAGATCACGAGCGAAGCCGATCTGGATAGGCTGCTCGTCTCATATGGGGCAGAGGCTACTCTACCTTGATCACGGTGCGCTTCCTGCCGGCCTTCTTCTCCTCGAGACCTGACAGGGCGGCGTCGATGAGGCTGCGCACGGCCATGAGCACGTCTTTGCGGGCGTCCAGCAAATGACCCCGCGCCTCCGGCGACAATAGCTGCATCCCCGGCCTCTTGATGCGGAAGACCAGTTCCTTGCCCTGAGTGTACTCACATTCGAAGAGTTTCTCCGCCATATGAACCTCCTGAGGCTGCCTATGCCTCCGGCCGGACGAACCGGATTGTCAGCCGGTCACCCTCTAGTTTAGCACCTCTGCTATCGAGCCCGGCCAGGGCCCGCGGCAGAATTAGGTTACGTTTTTGATTTCCCACCTGCACTATCAGCTCGTCGCCCACTTGAGAGAGACGCACCTCCTCCTTCTTGCTGAAAGGCAGCATGAGCGTCAGTACGTAGTCGCCGTCCTCCTGGTGGATACTTTGCGTCTGCCCCGTCGAAGTATACCCGCGTTGGGTCGTCGTCGCCGTAGAGGGCTTCGGCGAACCGCTCCAGCATCTTCATCCCTACAACCTCCCGCTCCATGAGAGGCGCCTTCAGAATCGGCATAGGGCCGAACGCCTCCTCCACCAGGCTGTAGTAGCGTTCCTGGCTGTCTTTCCAGTTCGAGAAGAAGGAATCCGCCACGTCCTCAGGAATAAGGCGATTGCACACCACAAGGTCCGTGGCATAGCCGTACAGGTTCAAGTAAGTGAAAGTGCGCTGGCTCTCCTTGATCACCATCTTCTCCGGATTGAGCACCAGCCGCACCGAGCAGGTCTCGGCGTTGGTGAGGATCTCTCGCATTCGGTCGAGCTTCGTGAACAGGCCCTTGAGCGCCTCGAAGACATCGTCTTCGGGGAAGGGGAGGTCCGTCACCCGCTTCAGCACCGGCCGGGCGATCTTGGCTGCCGTCCGCTGGATAGGAAAGATGCGGCGCAGCCACCAGCGCGTAACATCGGGGAAGCTGAGGAGGCGTAGCGTCTCCGCTGTCGGCGCGCAGTCGACGATGATGACGTCGTACTCCGCCTGTTCGTGGTAGTCGATCAAGTGAAGAAGGCCGGCCAGTTCCTCCATACCCGGCAGTATTGCCATCTCCTCTGCCAGGATCTCGTCGATACCCCGCCAGGCCATCAGTATCCTGATATAGTTCTCCAGCGTGCCCCAGTGCGCCTCCGTCTCGCGGAAGACGTCCATCTCCTGACCCCACAGGTTCGCGACTATGGGGACGGCTTCGCCTCCCAAAGGTCTATCGAAGGAGTCGCCGAGGCTGTGGGCTGCGTCGGTGCTTATGGCGAGCGTCTTATGCCCGAGTCGAGCCGAGCGCAGGGCCGTAGCGGCGGCAACGCTTGTCTTGCCGACGCCGCCTTTGCCCGTATACAGAATGATTCGCATCTACTGCCGTTCCTTGTTAGGGCTGTGGGGCTGCAAGCGATAACGTCGACGACATAGCGGCGTCTGGCTGCAAGCGACAGCGCCGCTTGGAATAGCTGATGGGTGGCCGCAAGCGACAGCGTCAAACCACATAGCGTCGTTCGGCTGCAAGCGACGCCGACCGTACTGTCCTGCTCCTCAGCGCAAATGGTACAGCACGTCGACCACCGCCGTGTTCGGTCGACCGAGGAGAGCCCGCTTGAGCCTAATCGCCGGCTGGTTATGGAGGAGGCCCTGCCAGAAGTGAGCGGGCACGAACTCCGGCAGCACCACCGTGATCCTGCCGTGGGGATTAGCCCGGTCGACCGCGTCGATGTAAGCGAGGAAGGGGGCGACCAAGGCGCGATAGGGGGACTCGACGATCACGATTGGCACCTCGGGTATGTTCTCCTCCCATTCCGTCCGCAGCGCTTCCCCTTGCTTGAGATCGTCCGTTACGTGCACTGCCGTCACGTTGTTCGACAGAGAGCGGGCGTACTCCACCGTGCGCAGGACCGCCCGGTTGATACCGTCAACCGGGACGATGATATTCTGAGCGCCGCTGTTGCTGGTCGAAGCCTGAACCTCGCGGAGGTCTGCCTCGCGTACCGCCAGTTGCTCGTTCACCCGCTGATAGTGATGGTGGATCCGTTCGAAGAGCAGCACCAAGACAGGGATAGCGGCCAGCGCTATCCAAGCGCCGTGGACGAACTTAGTGCTGGCGATGACCAAGGCGACGACAGCGGTAGCTATTGCGCCTGTTCCGTTTATCATCATGCTGCGCCGCCAGCCGTGCTCCCTGGTGCGGCGCCAGTGCACCACCATACCTGCCTGAGACAGCGCGAAGGAGATGAACACACCCACCGCGTAGAGTGGTATCAGCCGGTGCGTCTGTGCGCCGTAGATAATGAGTAGTCCGCTGGCCAGTGCCCCTAATACGAAGATGCCGGCAGAGAAGGCCAGCCGGTCGCCCCGGAACGCCATGTGATGAGGCAGGAACCCATCGTGGGCCATGACTGAAGCCAGCCGCGGGAACCCGGCGAAGCTGCTATTCGTGGCCATGAGGAGGATCATCATCGTGGCCACCTGCAGGATGTAGTAGGGAGGAGTATTGCCGAAAGTCGCCTTTGCCACCTGGGAGACGACCGTGGGATGCTCCACCGGTACGACATCGAACAGATGGGCGAGTGCCGTCAGCCCGAGGAAGAAAGCCGACAAGATCGCTGCCATCCAGACAAGCGTCGTCGCGGCGTTCTTCGACTCCGGGGGATTGAAAGAGGGCACGCCGTTGGCCATCGCCTCTATTCCAGTCAGAGCGGAACAGCCCGACGAAAAGGCGCGCAAGATAAGGATCAGACCGAGGGAGTTCGTTGTCGTGGTCACTGTCTCCTGAGATATCGGCTCGGCCTCAGCGCCCATCGCATAACGGACAAAGCCCGTTACCAACAGTGCCGCGAAGCTGAAGATGAAGAAATAAGTCGGGACCGCGAATATGCTGCCTGACTCGCGGATCCCTCGCAGGTTCCCGATCACGATGATTCCAACGGAGATCAAGGCCAGAGCAAGCCGTTCATCATAGAGGCTCGGCACTGCTGAGGTGATGGCGGCGATGCCGGCTGACGTGCTGACTGCCACTGTCAGGGCATAGTCGACTATTAGGGCCGCTGCTGCTGTTAGGCCCACAATCGTTCCCAAGTTCTCGCGGGCCACTGTGTAGGACCCACCGCCGCCGGGGTAGGCGCGCACCGTCTGACGATAGGAAAAGGCTACTATCACCAACAATGCCGTGATCACGGCCGCTATGGGTAGTGATGCCGTTAGCGCGCCCGTTCCGGCCAATACCAGCACCAGCAGTATCTCTTCCGTTGCGTAGGCGCTGGAAGACAGGGCGTCGGAGGAGAAGATCGCCAGCGCCTTCACCTTGGTGAGCCGCTCATGGATCGCCTGCGAGGACGTCAGGGGCGAGCCGAGCGAGCACCCGTTTCAGCCCCGTCCATAGCTGTCCCGGCAGCGTTCGCGGGCGCAGGAGGACGGCCGTCGCCTGCAGATGGGCAGGTGCCATTCGCCGCAGAGTTTGCTGAGTCGAGGGTGTGATGCGAACGTAGCGGGAGCCCGGCTTGACTCCCCGCTTCACTTCCGAGAGCTGGAGGTCCGGCCTTAGCGGCGCTTGGCGGCGCGGTACCCGATAGAGGCCGCGTTGCTCTGTGTTATCGTGCTGATCCTTGCCCGAGGGTACCTCTTCGTTGCGACTGTTAGCATCTTCTGGCTCTGACATCCTATGCGAGTTCGTCCTTCCTCTAGTGCCGGGATCGCGGAGTCGGTGTTACGCGGGGCGTCGGGCTGGGTTTGACCGTCGGCGTGGCCTTCGGCCTATCAACCGACACGGTTGCCGTCACTGACAGCTCGCCCCGCGCTCGATCCTTGACCACCAGTCGCAGCGTGTAGGTTCCTGACGTCAAGGCTGCTCGTATCCCAGGTGCCCAGCGTGGAATCCGCCACGGGGCTGGTCGACTCCTGGATCACCGTCCAGGCTGTCGGCGACTCCCCGGCGCCGTACTCGAGCCGGTACCACTCGAACTCCCCGGAGGTTGCCCGTCCTATCACCGTGACGACACCCTTGACGCTGCTCCCCCAAGCCGGACTGGTGATCAGCACCGGTAGATTGTTCGGATCGCTCTTCTCGGTGGGGGCGAGAGACACACCCAGCGCCTTTGCCCATTCCTCCGCCTGCTGCTTGTCGAACCCCGTGAGTCCCTCCGGTAGCACTAAGAAGACCCGTTCCTGGACGAACTGGGGCGGCGTCATCTCCGTTGCCAGCAGACCGTTGCGCGTGTCGATCTTGATTGGACGCCACCAATCGTCCTTCTCCTTCGGCAGCGAGTCCGCCACGAACAAGTCATCGACCGTCTTGCCGCAGTACTCTGTGGGCAGCTTGCCTGAAGGGAAGCACACAGTCGCCTTGACGATCCCCGGCGGCTGCTCGAAGGTCAGCGCCTCCTTCCCTTCCAGCGCTGCCGCCATGAAGTCGCGCAGCGCTCGCCATGATATGGAGGTGCTGGTAATGTTCCACATCGGCGAGTTGTCGGCGTTGCCGGCCCATACCCCCGCCACCAGGTTGGGCGTGTAGCCCATCGCCCAAGTGTCGCCGATAGCGCGGCTGTTCTCGTATGGCTCGCTGGTGCCCGTCTTGATCGCCGCCTGCTGACCGGAGATGCTCAAGCCGCCGCAGCCGAACGTAAGGCACTGGGCCTGCGGGTCCGTCAGAATGCTGGTGACCAGATAGGCGTATTCGGCGAGGGACGATCTGTGTCTCCTGTCTTGCGGTGTTGGCATCGTAGAGTACGTTGCCGTCGGCGTCTTCCACCCGCAATATCGAAATCGGGTCCAGCTTCCGGTCACCCTCCGGCAGGTCAAGCACTGTCGGTGTTCCTCGCATCACCCCGTTGTTGGCCAGCACGCTGTAGGCGAAGACCATGTCCACCAGCTTCACGTCCACGCCGCCGATTGTGAAGGAGGGGCCGTAGCTGCCGGTAAGGGAGGTCAGCCCCATCTTCTTCGCCGTGTTGACCACGTCCTGCACGCCGGTGGCCAGGATGGTCTTGAAAGCGGGCACGTTTAGAGAGTTCCCCAGCGCGACCCTAATCGAGATCGGCCCCTTGTAGTCGCCGGAGGGGTTTCGGGGTGAGAAGACCGTCCCGTCCGGCTGCTGGATGCTGGTTTCGGTGTCCAGAACGAGCGTACCCGGCCCCCAGCCCAGCTTCATGAATGACGTGAGATAGGTAAATGGCTTGAGCGCCGACCCCGGCGAGTTCACTGCCTGTGCCATGTCGTTCTCGCCCAGGATATCCTCTCGGAAGTAGTCGCGGCTGCCGACATAGGCCAGGATCTCGCCGCTGATCGGGTCCAGCGCCACCAGCGCCCCGTTGTGGCCGCCGGCCGTCTCCTCATAGTCGCTGATCTTCTCCTCCAGTATCGCCTCCGCCTTCTTCTGCAAGTCCAGATCGAGGGTTGTGGTGACCTTAAGGCCCCCGCGGTATACCGCCTGGTGGCCGAACATCCTCTCCAAGTTCCGGCCCCACGTAGGAGAGCACCCAGTGAGGGGCGTCGATGAAGAACCAGTTCGGCGCCAGTTGCAGCGGCTCCTGGTTTGCCGCCAGTGCCTCCAAAGGAGTTATCTTGTTCTCCTCCAGCATCAGAACGAGCACCTGATGGCGCCTCGCTACAGCTGCCGCCGGGTTCTCGCGGGGACTGTAGCAACTGGGACAGGCAGGGATCCCGGCCAGGAGCGCCGCCTCGGCAAGTGTCAGGTCCTTCGCCGCCTTGCCGAAGTATCCCTGTGCCGCCGCCTCGATGCCGTTGTAGACACCGCCGTACGGTATCTGGTTCAGATACCACTCCAATATCTGGTCTTTGGAATAGCGGTTAGTCAGCTCCACTGCGTACACGGTCTCCTTCAGCTTGCGTGAGATCGACCGCTTTTGCCGTTCCTCTTCCGAGATGTAGACGTTCTTCACCAACTGCTGAGTTATAGAACTGCCGCCCGTGCCCTTCAATAAACCCAGATTGCCGGGGAAGAAGTTCTCATAAGCGGCCCGCAGGAGACCCTTGATGTTCACGCCGGGGTTGGAGTAGAAACTGGAGTCCTCTGTGGCGACAGTGGCGTCGATCAGGTACTGCGACACACCTGAGAGAGGCACCGGCTGTCGCAGCCCCGCCAGGTCGTCCATGTACTCGTACAGCAGCCGGCCGTTGCGGTCGTATATCTTGGCGCCTCCCGCCGACTGCTGTGCCAGCACTTCCTCGATCGGCACCAGATCGTCGGCGTAGCTGCGGTAGATTATGAAGCCGGCGACGGTGGCGGCCGCTGCCCCCACGACCATGATTCCGAACAGGATGAGCGGCACCGCCAGCCACTTGTTGATGTGGCGGTTCCCGTTCTTTCCGTTGCGGAAGCGGGAGCGCCAGCGGTGGCGTTTGAACAGACTAGCCACCCTCGTACCCCTTTCCAATGGCCTCGCGCTTCTCCAGGACGAGGAAATGGGAGAGGCCAAAGGCTCGGAACCAGGTATTCTCCAGCCTGTAGAGTATCGCTCGTAGCGTTTTTGCGATTAGCCCGCTGCGGGCGGCGATCTTGTCGAAGCCGGGGTAGACTACCGTGTGCGCTACCCAAGAGGCGTCCAGCCCGCGCGTCAGCGATCGCAGGCTGCCCGTGCTGTAGACGCGCACGTGAGGCGCCAGCCGTCGTCGCAGGAATCCGGGCAGGTAGTTGACCAATGGTATGTTCCCGGAGATATAGCGTTTCCCCAAGTAGATTCCGTGTGTCTCAAAGGGATAGAGCCGGTTTGGCGCGTAGATCACGACTTTCCCCCCCGGCCGCACGACGCGGCATGCCTCCTGGAGAGTCACTGCGTCGTCCGATACGTGCTCAATCACCTCATGAAGCAGGATAACGTCGAAGCTGCTGTCGGGGAAGGGCATATGCTCGCTCACGGCGAGCGCCAGGTTGGGGAGGGTGACAGAACCGCGCCGTATGCGCTGCTCGTCGATATCGATCCCGTAGACGTGCTCCGAGAGGCCCCTCAGTCTGTTTACATAAGTCCCGATGCCGCACCCCACGTCCAGGATGCGCGCGTTCTCCAAATCGACGTAGCGGCGAATGAGGGCCAGCCGGCGCTCCTGGCCCGACTGCCATACATAGCTGGGCCGGCCCAGAACCGCCGCTCTTTCAGCAGCTTCTACCATCTCCGCCCTCACTTGCCACCAACGTGATCATGGTAGCAGAGCCCTACCGGATGTTCAACGTCGCCCTTCTGCGCGTTGCCCCCGTTCCAACGGCGATGCTATAATCCGAATCGACGGATACCTGAGGAGGGGACATTGGGTCTTACCAGGGCAGAGGTCGAGCACATCGCCAAGCTGGCGCGCGTCGCTCTAAGCGAAGAGGACAAGGTCAAATTCGAGGAGCAGCTATCCGAGATCCTCGACCACTTCGACGTCCTGCGCCAGCTCAACACCGATGACGTGCCTCCCACTGCCCACACCCTGCCCCTGGAAAACGTCTTCAGCCCTGACCAAGCCCGGGACTCTCTCCCTCCCGATGATATTCTGGCCAACGCTCCCCGGTCTGAGGACGGTCTGTTCCGAGTTCGGGCCGTCCTGGAATAGCAGCGTTGAACCGGCCGGCTTTCCGCCCACTCCTTGTTTACCGTTGAGGAGGAGATTCTGGAACCGTATTACCTCACCGTACATGAGGCCCGCGACCTCCTGGACAAGAAGCAGCTCACCTCTCGTGAGCTGACGAAGGCCGTGTTCGACCGTATTCGTCAGGTTGAGGACAAGGTCAAGGCCTACGTCACCCTGACCGAGGAGCTGGCCCTTAAGCAGGCGGACGAGGCCGACGCCCGCATCGCCCGCGGCGATGTCACGCCCCTTACCGGCGTCCCCATCGGCATCAAAGACGTCATCTGCACGAAGGGCGTCCCCACCACCTGCGGCTCCCGCATGCTCGAGAACTTCGTCCCGCCCTACGATGCCCACGTCACGGAGCGTCTCCTTTCCGCCGGCGCCGTCATCGTCGGCAAGGCGAACATGGACGAGTTCGCCATGGGCTCCTCGACCGAGAACTCCGCCTTCTTCCCGACGCACAACCCCTGGGACCTCGACCGCGTCCCCGGCGGCTCCTCCGGCGGCTCGGCGGCGGCGGTAGCGGCGGGCGAGTGCCTCGTCGCCCTCGGCTCCGACACCGGCGGCAGCATAAGACAGCCGGGCGCCCTCTGCGGCGTCGTCGGCCTGAAGCCCACCTACGGGCGGGTCAGCCGTTTCGGCCTCGTCGCCTTTGCCAGCTCCCTCGACCAGATAGGCCCGCTGGCCCGCGACGTGGAGGACGCCGCCATCGTGCTCAACGCTATCGGTGGCCACGACCCGCGCGACTCCACCTCAGCGGACCTGGAGATGCCCGACTTCCGGCAGTCCCTCCAGCGCGACCTGAAGGGCGTGCGCATCGGCGTGCCCAAGGAGTACCTGCCGGACGCGATGGACCCGGGCGTGCGCCGGGTCGTCAACGAAGCCATCGATGTCATGGTCTCCCTCGGCGCCACCGTCGACTGGGATGTCTCGCTGCCTTCTACCGCCTACGCCCTCGCCGTCTACTACATCATCGCCCCCAGCGAGGCGATGGCCAACCTCGCCCGCTACGACGGCGTCAAGTACGGCTTCTCCTACCAAGAGGGCGAGAGCATGTGGGAGAACATGGAGAAGACCCGCCAGTACGGCTTCGGCGACGAGGTCAAGCGGCGCATCATGCTCGGCACCTTCGCCCTCTCCGCCGGCTACTACGACGCCTACTACCTGAAAGCCCAGAAGGTGCGCACCCTCATCCGCCGCGAGTTCGACGCCGCCTTCGCCAAGTACGACGTGCTCGTGACGCCCGTCACTCCCACACCCGCCTTCCGCCTCGGCGAGAAGGTCGACAACCCCTTCGAGATGTACCTGAGCGACATCTTCACCCTGCCCACCAACATCGCCGGCATACCGGGCATCTCCGTCCCCGGCGGCTTCTCCGATGGCCTGCCCGTCGGCGTCCAGGTGCTTGCCAAGCCCTTTGACGAGGCTTCCCTCTTTCGTGTAGCCTACGCCTACGAACAAGCGACGGAGTGGCACAAGGCCCGCCCTTCGCTCTAGCGCCGCCGTTTTCCAGGAGGACGCGAATGGAACTGAACCCGGCCCAACAGCTATTGGCCCAGGGCTATCACTGCTCAGAGGCTGTGCTCATGGCCGTGTGCCGGGAGCTGGGTATCGAGAACGAGCTGATACCCCGCATCGCCAGCCCCTTCGCCGGCGGCATGGCCCGCAGCGGCGAGGTCTGTGGCGCTGCTGCCGGCGCCCTCATGTGCTTCGGCATCAAGCATGGCCGTGACGACCTCACCCAGTCCGATGATGAGGCTCTCCGTCTGAGCCGCCGGTTTCTGCGCGCCTTCCAGGATGAGATGGGGAACCTCCGCTGCCGCGACCTGACCGGCATGGACCTCAGCACTACCGAGGGACTGCAGAAGTTCCGCGAGTCTGATGTCCGCATCACAGTCTGCCTCCGCGCCGTCGGGGTCGCTTATAGCCTCACCCTGGAGCTTCTTCAAGAAGTCTGACGGGAAGGTTGGGTTGGTCGAGCAGCCAATCCGCGTGGGATGCTACTCCGGCGGTCGCTATGGCGAGCGGCCGCAGTGGGTGGAGCGTGAGGGCCGCCGCGTCGCCGTCGTCAGCGTCGACGCTCAGTGGCGCCAGCAAGAACGTCTGGTCTTCGAGGTCACCCTGGAAGACCAGGAACGGCTAGTCCTGTATTATTACCCGCATAAAGACGTATGGCTAGGAGTTGAGAAGTAATGTCAGACACTATTCACCAACCGGACAGCACACGACGCGGCCAGGTCTCGCGGCGCATCGAGAGTCTCTCCCCCTCCGGGATCCGCCGCTTCTTCGACCTCCTGGCCACGATGGAGGGCGTCATCTCCCTGGGCGTCGGCCAGCCCGACTTCGTAACGCCCGCCAACATCCGCAACGCCGCCATCCGCTCCATCGAGGACGGGCAGACCCACTACACCTCGAACTACGGCATCATCGAGCTGCGCGAGGCGATCTCCCGCCACCTGGAGCATCACTACGGCATCTTCTACGAGCCGGCGAACGAGATTATCATCACCACCGGCGTCAGCGAGGGGTTGAACATCGCCTTCAGCGCCCTCGTCGACTTCGGCGATGAAGTCCTCTGCCACGACCCTCACTTCGTCGCCTATCCCGCCTGCGTCGTCATCGCCGACGGCGTCCCCGTCCCCGTGCCCACCAGCGACGCCCACGACTTCAAGCTGCGTGCCGAGGACCTCGAGGCGCGGATAACCCCGCGCACCAAGGCCATCCTCATGGGCTACCCCTGCAACCCAACCGGCGCCGTGATGGAGCGGGAAGACCTCCTCGCCGTCGCCGAGGTCGCTCGCAAGCACAACCTCTTCGTCATCTCCGACGAGATCTACGACCGCCTCGTCTACGGCGTCGAGCACACCTGCTTCGCCGCCCTGCCCGGCATGCGCGACCGTACCGTCCTCCTCGGCGGCTTCTCCAAGGCCTACGCCATGACCGGCTGGCGCCTCGCCTACGTGGCCGCCCGCGCCGACCTCATCGAAGCGATGATGAAGGCCCACCAGTACGTCATGATGTCCGCCCCCACCGTCGCTCAGTACGCGGGCCTGGAAGCGATAACCAACAGCGAAGAGGATGTCCGGGGGATGGTCGCCGAGTACGACCGCCGCCGCCGCCTCATCGTCGACGGCTTCAACGCCATGGGCCTCAAGTGCTTCGAGCCGCGCGGCGCCTTCTACGCCTTCCCCTCGTATCACCTCCACCGGCCTCACCGACGAGGCCTTCGCCGAGATGCTGCTGATGGAGGAGAAAGTAGCGGTCGTGCCCGGCTCGGCCTTCGGCGCCTGCGGCATCGGCCACGTGCGCGCCTGCTATGCCCAGTCCTACGAGCTCATCGAAGAGGCGCTGGTGCGGATGCGCCGCTTCGTCGAGCGCCACCGCCGCGCCGTTCGCTAGAAGCGTTGCTTTAGAGCCTACTGTCCCGGTGTGGGAGTCACGGCTGCGGGCGTTGTCGTCGCCGTCGCCAGCCCCTCCGGATAGCGCAGCCAGTCGCCGGCCACCCAGCCGCTGCGGTCCTCCAGACGCCACCACTGGAAGCCGTCCATCTCCACCGGCCCCTCGGCGATGGTGACCTCCGTGCCGTCCGCCAGACAGTCCACCGGCGCCTCGTTGATCCCCGGCGACACCCGCACGTTGAGGCAGTTCCCCGTCCCCAGCACGATCACCTTCGCCCCCTTCTCCAGCGGCCAGGGCGCCCCCGGCACGTTCGCCGTGTCCGGCTTCACCGGCTGCGTCGCGTAGACCTGCCAGTTGCCCCCGTCCTGGCGGAGGAAGACCCAGGTGGTGGACTCATATGAGCTGGCCCCGAGGATGTAGGCCCGCTGCCCCAGCCGTTCGCCCTTGAACGTCGAGCAGAGCCGGCCCTCGCCCTTCGGCAGTATCGACGCGCTGCAATCGCCGGCGTACTCCAGGGCCAGCACATCGCGGACGTAGCTCTCCAGCGCCGTTGCCGCCCCCGCCGACGCATCGGGCGTCGCCTCGGCCGGCGTGGGAGTCGCCTTGTCGCCGTCGCTGCCGCCGCCCCCACCGGGCAGGCCGGCCAGCGCGACCAGCCCGACGATCACGATGGCGACGATCACCACAAAGACGCTTGCCCATACGATGAAGCGCCCTCGCGACTGCCGCGGCTCGATGGGTGGGAGCGGTCGTCGTGGCGGCTGTGTGGAAGGAGGCGGTGGTGAGATCGGCGGTGGCAGCGGCGGAATTATCGGCGGTGGTGGAGGCGGTATCTCATCGGCCATGCTGCTTACCTCTCCTCTCGCTTCGCTTCCCCATCTCGCCAGGGACTGCCTGCCGCCAGCCGCAGGAAATCGGCGTGCACCATCGGCCCGCCGGCGATGACCCCCTCGCTCTCGATGCTCACCGGGTTGCCGTCCCGGTCCGTGATCGCGCCTCCCGCTTCTCTGACCAGAAGGATACCGGCCGTCACGTCCCAGGGGAAGAGGTAGTTGTGGACGAAGAGATCGAAGCGGCCGCACGCCGCATAGGCCAGCCCCAGCGCGGCGCTCCCCGGTATGCGCACGCTCTGCATCCCCGGCCACAGCCCTTGCAGCAGCTTCAGCATGTAGGCGCCCCGCACGTCGCTGTACCCCATGTCGATCCCCAGCACCGACGCCTGCAGCGACGGCTGGTTCGACGCGTGGATCGGCTCGTCGTTCACCCAAGCGCCCTGGCCCTTCACCGCCGAGAACAGCTCCCGGTGCACGGGGTCGTACGTTGCCGCGACGACGGGCTCGCCGTCGTGGCTGAGCGCGAGGTTCGTGCAGAAGAAAGGGATGCCGCTGGCGTAGTTTCGCGTCCCGTCCAGCGGGTCCAGCACCCACGTCCAGCCCTCATCGGCGCTGGTGTGGGCGTGGCTCTCCTCCGACAGCAGGACGTGGTTAGGGAACTCCCTGGCCAGCAGGGCGGCGATGCGCGACTCGATCGCCAGATCGGTCTCCGTCACGATATTGCCGCGACCCTTGACGCCGACCTCCGTCGGCTGGCGAAAGCGCTCTCTCGCCAGGCGCCCGCCTGCCAGGACGCAGCGGCGCGCCATCGCCAGCGCGTCCTCGCCGCTCTCTCCGATCGGCAGCTTGAAGTGTCGACTCGACATAATAGCGGCGTGCCTCCCTGCAATCGAGAGTAAGCCCGTCTTCTTCCCGACGCAATGCTCTCTCGACTACGAGGATCGTAGCACGGCGGAATCAGGGCTGGCAAGGACGCTAGTTTCTCCGATGAATCGTGGGGCGGGCGTGCTGCCTGCCATTCAGCCTTCCATCCCGGTAGGGTAGGGACGCTCTCTCGACCGCAGGTCTGCTCTGGTGTCCCCTGGGGCGATCTTACACGATGACTCTTGGGTTCGCCGCTTCGGCGTCGCCTACCCCCGCGCCCCCGGCATCGGCCGCCGCCAGCGCGGTGAGGAACTCCGCCGCCCTCTCCTGGTTCATGGTCTCCATGATCTGCAGCGCGAAGCCGCGGCCGCCCAGCTCGCGCACGATCTTCATCGCCCCCTCGGCGCTCACGAACAGCTGGCAGAGCTTGCCGCCGTCCCGGATCCGCTTCAGCAGCGGCAGCCACTCCTCCGGCGGCGGCGCCCCGTCGCCGGGAATCCACTGGATGCCGCGCAGCCGCTCCAGCGACAGCAGCATGTCCAGGTGCCGGATCTCGCCCTCGCCGTCGAGGTGATAGAAGCCGTGGTCCAGCGCCTCGCAGCACGCCGCCAGGTCCGGCAAGACGAAGCGCTCGAACATGGCCGGCGAGATCATGTAGGAGAAATCGCACTGCAGCATGTAGCAGCGCTTGCTCGACAGGATCGGCGCCCAGGGTGTCGTCCCCCGGCCGGCCCTCGCGGATGATCGCGTAGAGCTCATCGTAGTAGCGCAGCCAGACGCCGGTGATCTCCCCCACCAGGCGCGTCACCTCCTCCGGCGTGTCGTAGACGTCCAGCAGCAGCCGGTCCGTCTTCCGGAACGATGCCAGGATATCGAGATTGCCGCCCAGGTCCGTGTGCGCGACGACGATCCGGTCGCCCCAGCGCTGCACGGCCGCGACGGTGAGGTCTCGCACCCGCTTCCACCACACGTTGTCGGGGTCGTAGGCCAGGCGCAACTGGGAGATATCCGATACCTGCGGCGCGTCAAACCAGACGGTCCGCTGTGTGGTGTGCACGTTGGCTCCCAGGAAACCGGCCGCTATGCCTGGGCCGAAGTTGGGGAACCAGCGGGGGAAGGCATCGCCGTAGCAGCGCATCGCCTCAATGAAGGCCTCGACGCGTTCTATCACCTCCTCCGCCGGCATCTCCAGGGGGAAGTTGCTGGTGAAGAAGTGCGCCTCCGGCAGCGGCTTCTCCGGCGGGACGAAGTCGTTTATCAGCACCAGCGGCCGCTCCAGCTCTCCCTCCCACCATGCCGTCCAGTCGCGTTCTATGCGCGCCCAGTCCTCGCTCGTGAAATGCAAGCCGCTGGTCATCTTGGGTAGTCCCTCTTCTAGGTTCTCCGAAACGTAGCCAAAGCTGGATATCAAGTCGAGCCGGTCTGCCGCCTCCTCCGAGCCCGGCCAACCCGCTCCCATCGATGCTACCACATCTCCCGTTTGCTCCCTAGCCACAACCGCCCGCGGCTCCCTCGTCATCCCGACAGGGCGGCGATCCAGGCCTTCGCCGCAGATCCCAGTAGGATGGCGCCAGCCCGAATGACGAATCGCGCTTCGAGCCCGACGGCTGCTACGCCTGCCCGCCCCGTCTCGCGTCCTTTGCAGCGACCGCACCTGGGGAGATTGCGTCGTCCTATTGTCACTCTGATCTCACATCTGGGATGGCGTGGCCTTGTACTTGTCCCACCGATGTCGAGCCATCTCCCTTTCGCTCTGAGCGTACGACCCAGACTGATTCGATACCGTGACACGGTCATGGTCTGACCGCCGAATTGCACAACCGCGTGTGTGTCCGCCTGACCCCGTCTCGACGTGACGGCCCGATTCAGTTGCGCCTGACGAGTTCACGATGTCTGCCTGACGATGAGGTGTTACGCCGTCGCGATCTGAAAACATCCCGTGACCTACTGTCGCAGACTGGTTGCCCGTCGGATCTCCACGAGGGGCGAGAGACACTCTTGACCGAATGGCGTTAGGATCATTGTCAATGGATCGATCTCGCTCTGGTACAGCCAATCTCCTCCAACTCTCCAACGACCTGTGGGTTGCCGCGTCTATGCCGCAGGACGCCTGTCTCCCGCTCCGCTGTCGCTTCGATACGTTGGATCCTACTTGCACGATGCAGTCGCCGTTATGCATCGCCGTCGGTGTGGGGCGACGCGCTGCGAGACTTCGCGCTTTTCTGCGACGTTGCGTGTCCCGTCGGCTCCTTCGCAGCCCATCGTGTTCCGTTTCCGAGCTGCCCGCCAGTCCGAGGTAGGGCGCGCCAGGTCTTTCATGCGCTCGGCAACGCAGTCACGGCTCATTACGTTGACAGCGTCGCACGTCCTCGTCGCAATGCCCCTCAGTCGCGTCCCAGCGCCGCGTTGCAGCGCGGCCATTGCCCTGAGACGTGAGCACCGGTCTGCCCGCTGGCCGACCTTTGCTCGCTCGGACTAGGCCCGATAGGGGCTACGATACTCCAAGTGCAACGCACGCGTTGTGCAGTTCCTGGTGCCGAGGCGCTTGCCATCTTGCGACACCCCAATCCCAAGAAGGTGACTGTTACTCACGATAGCAACATGCGGGGATGGTAGACGCTGAAGTTGAAGGCCTGCAGGTGTCCGTGCGCCATCGCTCACGCGTCTGATCGAACCCTAGCGATTTCCGACGTCAGGGGCATCGACGCGAGGCGCGACGTATCGGCGATTGTGCATGGTCGATCATCCCCGTCGTTTGAAGCGCACGGTGTTCGTCCACGTCTCACGAAGCTGCCGACTGACCAGAGTCTTCGCTGCGTCGGGCAAGGACGCTTGCCATAGTCTCTCTCTCTCCCCGGCCGTTTGACGAGCATTGATTCGCGGCTGGATCGCCGGCAGGTGTCAGGTGCTCGGCAATCAAGTCGAAGCCCTTGGCGTTCGTCGACGACGCCAGACGAGAAGCGGATATCTGATGAGGGGGTCGCGATAGGCGACCGGCGCTATCTCAGCTCGACGCACGTCACCAAGTTGTGGGCGACAACCAGGAGCTCGAGCTGGTGGACATGTCCTGCGGACAGTGTTCTGCACGATGTTGATTAAGTCCCGAACCGTCGCAAGCAGATTGGTAGCCACTCAAAGAGCTTCTGATAACGTGCGTACCGTGTAGCCGCGAGCATGTCTTGCCGTCGATGCCGCAGTTGTTCCGTCTCCACGAGATCGGTTGCGCAGGCCATCTACAAGTCCCACTACCGCTGCTGGCCCTAGCGACCTTCGCAGGCGCCAATTTCACTTTCCGTATTCCACTGACTGTGAAGTTCGCCGTGGGGAAGGCTAGAACCCTGGCTGGAAATCGATCTGCTGGCCGTTGCTACGGAGATCTGAAGTGGTCTGCCTGTGCAAGAGTGAGCCCTGACAAGGCTCGACAGACGTCGTTTCTGCGCAAATACGTTGACCTGTTCCGCCAGGCTGCGTCCAGACCGATTTGTCGATGGTAACCCGTGCTCTTGAGTGGTGTCGCCTGGCAGACATTGCAGCTCCACGAGCTGCAGCCCCGCTTGGGCAGGTCATGGATGTCGAGCTTGCCTCGGTCGACAGGCGTGACCGACTGGCTGGCCGTCCGACGGTCGAGACCAGACGCGTCATGCATGCGGTGCAAATACTTACTGCCAGCGTCGGCGATGGCGATCATCGTGCACGCATCCTGCAGGATAGTGCTCCCGACAGTGTCGCCTCCACGCCTTACCAGTGCCACTTTCCCCTTAGAGATCCCGCCTCAAACTGCTATCCTTAACATGCCATGCCAGCTAGCCATGCCTGCCAGCCTGGCGCACAAATCAATAGCCTCGAACAGGTGAAAAAGTGAATTGTATTCTGCAACCCTCGAATCTACCCGCTGCACAGACAGATTCCCGAAGCCGCGAATAGTTTTCGCCTCTCGATGGGGCTGCGTCGAATCTGGGAGGACAACAGATCGCAGAGTCAATTCCGCAGAAACGCTTCCCGCAGATTCGGGGAGCGAAAAGAAAATGCGAAAATCAACGGAACAAAAAAACAAATGGGGTTTGGCCGTAGCCTCTGGGCCGCGCCTCGCCTACATGTGCTCCGGCGCCGAACCCCCATCAGCGCCAGCGTCCGCCCCAGCGCTATCCGCGCCGCCGCCACCAGCTTCAGCCGCGCCTTCGTCAGCGGGATGTCGTCCGTCACCACCCGGCAGCGCTCGTACAGCTCGTGGAAGGCCGTCGCCAGCTCGAGGGCGTAGTGGGGGAGATGATGCGGCGCCAGGTTCCGCGCCATCAGCTCGATGAGCTCCGGCAGCAGCAGCATCTTGCGCACCAGCGCCAGCTCCGCCGGATGGGTGAGGAGGCCCACGTCGCCGTCCCCGAAGTCGATGCCGCGCTCCTGCCCCAGGTTGAGGATGCCGGCGATGCGGGCGTAGGCGTACTGGACGTAGTACACGGGGTTCTCGGCGCTCTGCTGCTTGGCCAGATCCAGGTCGAACTCCACCGTCGCGTCCGCCGAGCGTGTCAGGAAGAAGAAGCGGCAGGCGTCCGCTCCCACCTCGTCGACCACCTCCCGCAGCGTGACGATCTCTCCCGCCCGCTTGGAGATGCGCACCGTCTCGCCGCCGCGCTTCAGCGTCACGAGCTGCCCGATGATCACGTCCAGCCGCGCCGGGTCGATATCCATCGCTGCTACCGCCGCCTTCAGCCGCGACACGTGCCCCTGGTGGTCGGCTCCCCAGATGTTGATCACCCGGTCGAACCCCCGCACCAGGAACTTGTCGTAGTGATAGGCGATGTCCGACGCGAAGTAGGTGGGCGTCCCCGCCGAGCGCACCAGCACGTTATCCTTGTCCTCGCCGAGGACGCTGCTGGTGAACCAGACCGCCCCCTCCTTCTCGGATACGTAACCCTGCTTCCGCAGCGTCGTCATCATCTTGTCGTAGCGGCTGTCGTAGGCCCGTACAGGCTCGACTCCCGGAACCACACGTCGAACGTGACGCCCATCGCCGCCAGGTCGTCGCGGATCGAGTCCATCATCCGCTTCACGCCGATGTCCCGGAACTCCGGCGCCGGGTCGTGCCCGAACTCGTACGGCCCCAGGAAGCGGTCGCCGTACTCCTTCTTGATCTCCTGCGCCAGCTCGACCACGTATTCGCCGGGGTAGCCGTCCGGCGGTATCTCCACCTTCTGCCCGAAGAGCTGCAGGTAGCGCGCGTGCAACGTCCGGGCGAAGATGTCCACCTGCGTCAGCATGTCATTGACAAAGTACTCCTGCTCCACTTGGTACCCTGCCGCCTGGAGGACGTTCGCCAGGCTGCTGCCTATCGATGCCCAGCGCCCGTTCCCGACGTGCAGCGGCCCCGTGGGGTTGGCGCTGACGTACTCCACCTGCAGGTGCTGCCCGCCGCCGAGGGACAGGTTCCCGAATGTCTCCCCCGCCGACAGGATGGTCTCGATCTGCCGCGATACCCAGGCGTCGCTCAAGCGGAAGTTGATGAAGCCGGGCGGCGCCACGCTGACCTCGCCCACCGCTTCGTGCGCCTTGATGTGCCGGGCGATGCTCTCGGCGAGCGTCAGCGACTTGGTGCGACCGGCCCGCGCTAGGCGCAAGGCGAGGCTGGAGGCGTAGTCGCCGTGCTCCGGCCTCTGTGGGTGCTCCACCTCGATGTCGGGCAGCCCCACCGATGGCAGGTCTCCCTGCTCTCGTGCCTCTTGAGCGGCGTCGGCCACCAATTGCGCAATCTCGTCTCTAATCATGATTCCTTCAGCCTCTTCCGCCGGCCCTGTCGCAGCCGGTCTCCGGGGGCGATAACGTTTGGGTCAGGGGGCCTTTTGCCAGCTCTGCTAGGACCAGCCCGTCGGAGCGGAACCCGACGAGGTCGAAGCCGGCATCGGCAATGTCATCCGCCGCGCAGCGCTCATACCGGTTGCCATTGCGGCGGTAGTAGCGGATCGATAGCGGGCGGAAACCGTGCAGCAGCCTCCGCAGCCGGTAGGCGTCGTAGACGCGGAACCAGGCGTGGGTCGCACCCCGACCGTACGGCACTGAGATCAGCAGGCGCCCATCGTCCCGCAGAAGCTCCCTGATCTGCCGCATCGCCGTCATGTCGGCGTCCTCAGAGGGGATCTGGCCGTAGAAGTCGCAGCCGATGTGCTCGATGGCAGAGATCGAGACGATCACGTCGAAGCTCCTCGGCTTCAGCGGCGGGTTCATGACGTCACCGCGTACCATCTGGACGCCGTCAACATGGGGTACCCGTTCGATGTCCAGGCCGTACGCCCTGTTGGCCCGTGCGGCCATCTCCGGCAGATACTCACTACCGTGGCACCCGATGTCCAGCATCACGCCGCCCCAGCCTATCATCTCGAGCACCCAGGGATTCTCGACGGAGCGGTCGTTGACCGTAACCTCTATCGTAGGAGCTGCAGACCTGTCCATTACTACCTCATTCACCAGGGCCAGAACGCTATTATACTTTAACACTCCGAACCGGCGCATCGGCCTGACGGCTTTTGGCCTCGTCTTCTCGCCAAATCGGCTCCATCACTATCCACTGGCCGGGGTCGAACCGCAAGTACTTCTCGATGTAGGAGATTATCTTCAGGGTGTTCACCCGGACGTCGCTTGCCTCGTCACCCGTGATCGTCATCTCCAGCGGCGGCTCCGTGTACACCTCGAAGTGGTTCCCCTTCATTCTTCGGCTGAACATCGGGATCACCGTCGCCCCCGTGCGCATGGCGAGCTGGGCCACTCCGACGGGGAGGCGAGCCTCGGCGCCGCAGAATGGTAGCACCATCCCCGTGCGCTGGATGTCCCGGTCACACAAGATCGATACCGCCTTGCCTTCTCCCAACCAGCGGATCGCCTCCTTTATCGTCGAGAAGCTCACGGGAAGGAACGTCTGCCCCTGGCTGGCCCGCAGCCGGTGCACGAAGTCGGATATCTGCTTCGGTTGCAGCGGCTCGGTGATCCCCAGGGAGTTTATCCCCAGGGTCCGCGCTGCCTGAAGGATAAGCTCTGGGTTCCCGTAGTGGGCGCTGACGATAATCACTCCCTTGCCCGAGGTGATCGCATCGGTCAGGTACTCCAGGTTGTGGAGTGTCAGCCGCTCCTCGATGAATCTGGGGATGTTCATACGCGGCAAAAGGAGAAGGTCGGCATAGTAGCGGGTCACGTTGCGGATCGCCTTCTTCGCCGCGGCGCGTACTTCCTTGGGGGTGGCGTCCGGCCCCATTACCTGACGGAGGTTTTGCTGGACGGTGTTGCGCAGTTTACCTCGCAGGTAGTAGGTGGCCGTCGCTGCCCGATCCGCGATGAAGTAGGCCACCGGTGTCGGCAGCCATCCCAAGAGTCTGTAGGTGAAGAGAAGCGCGAGGTACTTAAGCATGGATTGGCAGGGGTTAGTTCTGGTGTTCGGGAGCCAGCGTCCTCTCTGTCTGGGGCATCTTCGCCGTGCGGTTCCACAAAGAATGGAAGATGAACCACTGGTCGGGGTCGTGACGGATTAGGCGCTCCAACGAGGACATGATCTGTTGGGTCAAGCGACGCACATCCACATCTTCATCGCCTGTCTTCTCGTATGTAAGGTCAAAGTCCACGAGAGGATGGATCTTGTCCTCCTCCCCCTTCACCCTGAGCAAGACCGCGGGCATCACGCGTGCCCCCGTGCGGAGAGCTATGCGGGCGGGCCCTGCCGGCACTTCGCTGGGGGCGCCGAAGAAATCTACGCTGACGGTCCCTCCCGGCTCCGGCGCGTCGATCAGTAGAGCGAGGACCTCGCCGCGACGTAGCGCCCTGATGACGCCGGGTCCGACCTTCTGCATCGGGATGACCTTCATCCCTAGGTGACGGCGTGACCCCTGCACTAGGGCATTCATTCGGGAGTGAGGGAACGTTTCTGCAATCACGTTCACCGGATAGCCATAGGCTGACAGGCCGGCTGCCCCCATGTCCCAGTTGCCGAAGTGCAGTGTGATGAACATCACGCCCTTCTTCTCCGCCATCACTTGGTCGACGCGCTCCAGGTGCTCGAACACGATGCGGCTTCGCACCTCCTCCGGCGTCGAATCGAGGAAATGAATGAAGTCCACGACGTACTTGCCGAAGTTGCGGAAGGAGCGCCGGCAGGCGAGGCTTATCTCGGCCTCGTCGTCGGTGTTGAGCACGCGTGACATCGCATCCTTCAAGGCCCGTCGCTCAAGCCGGAAGAAGGGATAGCAGATGTCGGCGATGATGCGGGCGAAGAAGTAGCCGACTTTGGGGGGAAACGGTCGTCCCAGGAAGATAATGAGCCGGAATACCCAGTAGACTATCATGCCTTGCCTTTGGCGATGAACTCCTCCACCATTGCTCGCGCCTTGTCATCGGTGAACTGCTTGGGGGGCGACTTCATGAAGTAGGAGGCGGGACCGGTGAGGGCGCCGGCGATACCGCGGTCGAGCGCCAGCTTGCAGCAGCGAACGGCGTCGATTACAACTCCCGCCGAGTTGGGGCTGTCCCAAACCTCCAGCTTGAGCTCAAGGTTCAGGGGCACATTACCGAAGGTCGTACCCTCCATTCGAATGTGGCACCACTTCCTGTCGAGGAGCCAGGGGATGTAGTCGCTGGGCCCAACGTGGATGTCGTCCGCCGGCATCTCGTAGTCTAGTTGGGACGTAACGGCGTTCGTCTTCGATATCTTCTTTGACTCCAGCCGCTCCCGCTCTAGCATGTTCAGAAAATCGGTGTTGCCGCCAAAGTTGAGCTGATACATGCGGTCGATGCGCACGCCGCGATCGCGGAAGAGGCGCGTCAATACTCGATGCACAATCGTTGCCCCCACCTGCGACTTGATGTCATCGCCGATGATCGGCAGGCCGCGCTCCTTGAACCGGGCCTGCCAGTAGGGCTCCCTGGCGATGAACACCGGTATGCAGTTGATGAGGCCGCAGCCGGCAGTCAGCACCTGCTCCACGTACCATTTGGTCGCCTCTTCCGAGCCCACCGGGAGGTAGTTGATCACGACGTGTGTTTCTGTCTCTTTCAGGATGCCCACTATGTCGTCGGTCGGACCGGGGGCTTTCTTGATTATCTGCGATAGGTACTTGCCTAGGCCGTCATGAAGCATGCCACGGTGGACACGGACGCCCAGCGGCGGCACCTCTGCGAAGCGGTAGGTGTTGTTGGGGGATGTGAATACGGCCTCCGAGAGGTCCTTCCCCACCTTGTTGGCATCGATGTCGAACGCTGCGACGAAATTGATGTCACCGATCGCGTAGCCTCCCAGGTTGGCGTGCATTATGCCCGGCACTACTGGGGAGCCCTTCAGATCGCGGTACAAAGTGACACCCTGCACCAGAGAAGAGGCGCAGTTCCCGACGCCAATGATTGCTACGTTTATCTTTCCCACCTTGCACGCTCCTGCCCGAACTGAACTTGATGGTCTGGGGGATATTCGTTGGCCAAGACCCGCTGCATTCTAGCAGTTGAGGCACCTGGCAGCAAGTTGGCCACGCGAGTTCCTCCAAGACGAACGGGATGGCGGCTGCAATCAGCCGCCATCCTGCCTTCGATTCTGAAGTACGAGCTAGATACGGTCTTGGATGAACTACTCCTGTTGCGCGACCTAGCTCTTGCCGATGCGGTACATCTTGGTGCCGCAAACGGGGCACACACCTCGCGTCGCCGGCTTCCCGTTCTTCATCTTGACTTGCTGTGCGTTCTTGATCTCCCTCGTCTGACGGCACTTTAGACAGTATGCCTGCATCCAGTTTTCCCCCTTCCTTGAGTTAACTGGGCCAATGCCCTGCTATGAAACGGCACCCCGCCGAACTCAAACGATAGCTTTTCTTGAATGATAGCGATTCTACGGCGCCTGTCAAGAGATTCCGGCGGAAGAAACGACGTTTAGAGCATTTTTTCCGGCTTTTCGGGGCTGGGAAACACCTTTTCCGGCCGCCACAGAGAGCTATCCCCCTGATAACGAAGAAGCGCGACAAGAAGTCCGTCGAGCGAATAAGCCCTGCAGAGGGCGCCCTCAGTCAGCGCGCGGACCCGTTCTGGGTGTATGGGTGTTAGCTCGACCGTACGTCCCCAAGCGGCCAACTGCTGGCTCTGCTCGCCGAGAATGGCCGCATACCGGTTCAACAAGACGGAATCCAGGGGGTGCAGCAGATCACCCCAGGAGCCATCGTCGAAGGCATTTCGCAGTTCTTCGATCCCCACCGCCGAATCCAGAGAAAAAGGGCCCACGGAGAGACGGACGAGCTGTTCCAAGTGGGCGCCGCATTCCAGACGCTCGCCGAGGTCGTGGGCGAAGGTCCGCAGGTACACGCCGCGGCCGCACTCCATCTCGACGGTCAACGTGGGAGGTTCGAAATCAATCAGTTCAAGCCGGTAGATGCGCACCGGCCGGGGCTCTCGCTCCACTGTCTTCCCTGCCCGGGCGTATCGATAGAGGGGCACTCCGTCCCGTTTAAGGGCGCTGAACATGGGTGGCACTTGCGTGACTTCGCCGGTGAACGATGGCAGTAGCTGCTCCACCATCATCCGCGTGACCGACGAGGGGTCAGCGGTGCTGACTACTGTTCCCTCAGCATCATAGGTATCAGTCACGATACCCAGGCGGATGCGCGCCCGGTAGCTCTTGGGGTAGTCCAGGAGATATTCCACTAGACGGGTCGCCTGGCCCAAGCACACCGGCAGGACGCCCTCGGCCGCCGGGTCAAGCGTTCCTGCGTGACCGACCCGCCGCACGTGGCTGTAGCGTCGCACCAGCCGGACCACGTCAAGGGATGTCCAACCCCTCGGCTTGCAGACGTTCAGGATACCGTTCTCGGTCAATCCTCGTTGCTCTCCTGCTCACCGACCTCATCGAGGAGGTCAAGGACGTGTGCGCCCTGTTCCATAGAATCGTCTTGGCGGAAGGTGAGAAGAGGTATCCGGCGCATATCGAGCCGTGGTCTTAACTCGTGGCGGATAAAGGCCGCCGCGGCGTCTAGTCCGCGCAGAGCTCCCTGCTTCTCTTCCTCACTGCCCATCACGCTCACGTACACCCTGGCGTGACTGAGGTCAGGGGAGATGTCGACCCGCGTGACGGTTATGAACACGCTGAGACGCGGGTCCTTGACCTGGCGGCGCAGGAGATCACTGATCTCCTCCCGGAATATCTCATTGAGGCGTTCTATTCGTCGGGTCATGGTCTGGGGGTTCTCCGGTATCGAGGATTGCTAGCAGATCCAGATGACGAGGGCCTACAGACGGTGCTATCGCCTAGTTGACCCGCTCGCGGTGGTAGAAGACGAGGATGTCGCCTTCCACAAAGGCATCGAAGTTCGTCAGGCTCACGCCGCACTCGTAGCCGGCCTGTACCTCGCGAACGTCATCCTTGAAGCGTCGAAGGGCGGCCACGTCGGTCTCGACGATGACTTCGTCGCCTCGGAGGACTCTGACAAGAGCGCTGCGGGTCACATTGCCATCCCGGACGAAGCAGCCGGCGATGTTCCCCTGCCGGCTTATCTTGAATACCTGCCTTACCTCGACCTGTCCCTCTATCACATCCTTGTAGACGGGTTCGTGAAGGCCCTTGAGCGCCCTCTCCACGTTGTCTACCAGTTCATAGATGATCCTGTAGAGGTTGATGTCGACGCCTTCTATCTCTGCCAGCCGGCGCGCGCCCGGTTCGGGATGTGTGTTGAAGCCGATGACTATACCCTTGGACGCGAGCGCCAGCATGATGTCCGACTCGGTTAAGCTTCCGGAAGCGGAGTGAATTATCTTCACCCGTACCTGCTCCGTGCTCAACCGCTCCAGGGACGTGCGGATCGGGTCGATGCTTCCCTGCACGTCTGTTTTCAGGATAACGTTCAACTCCTTGACCTTGCCGGCCGATATCTCTCCGAACAGGGTATCGAGGCTGACGGGCCGCTGTTCCTTGAGGGCTGCCGCCTCTCGCTCCCGCTGCCGCTCCAGAACGAATGCCCGGGCGGTACGCTCGTCCTTCACCGCCACGACTATGTCCCCGGCCAGCGGGACAGTACCCAGGCCGAGAATCTTGGCGGGCGCCGCCGGCCCGGCCGACTTGATGTGACGGCCGTGCTCATTGAACATCGCCTTGATCTTTCCTGAGGTCTCCCCCACGATCACGGCGTCTCCCTGCTGCAAAGTGCCCGTTTGCACCAACACCGTTGCCATCGGTCCGCGGGTAGTGTCCATGCCTGCCTCGACTACGACGCCTCGGGCGGGCTGGTCAGGGTTCGCCTTCAGGTCAGCCACTTCCGCAACGACGAGGATGTTGGCCAGCAGATCGGGAATACCTTCCTGGGTCTTGGCTGAAACAGGGACGCAAATCGTCTCGCCCCCCCACTCCTCAAGCATCAGCCCTTGCTCGGCGAGCTGTTGCTTGACTCGGTCCGGGTTGGCGTTTGGCAGATCAATCTTGTTCAGAGCCACGATTATGGGAACACCCGCCGCCTTGGCGTGGTCGATCGCCTCTATGGTCTGAGGCATCACGCCATCATCGGCGGCCACGACGAGGATAGCGATGTCGGCCGCCTTGCCGCCGCGGGCTCGCATTGCTGTGAACGCTTCGTGGCCGGGCGTATCCAGGAAGGTGATCCGCTGCTCGTTCACCTTCACCTGGTAGGCGCCGATATGCTGAGTCATGCCGCCGGCCTCGGCGGCGGTGATATTGCTCTCCCTGATGATGTCCAGGAGGCTAGTCTTGCCGTGGTCCACGTGTCCCATTATTGTCACCACGGCAGGCCGTGGCTTGAGGGCAGCGATCTCTTCCTCGCTGAGGGCCTCCGGTGCCGCCTCTTCCAGGGGGGCGATTTCGAGCGCTTCCCCCGCCGCCGGCTCGGGTTCGAATCCCAGGTCGTGCGCGATGATAGCGGCCGTGTCGTAGTCGATGACCTGGTTGATGCTGGCCATGACCCCGTTCTTGATCAACTCCTTGATCACCTCGATCGGCGACATGCCGACGAGATCGCCCAAGTCTTTGACGGTCAGAGTACGAGGGATCTCAATGCTCTTGCCGTCGTCGCTGGCCCCGGAGGCCGGGTCGGCTTTGGTATTTGTCTTGGTAGCGCCGGATTGCTTATTCATTACCCAGTCTGTCTTCAGTTAGCAGGCATCATTCTTGGTTGTCGTCCTAGGGGGTTGGGGAAGCGGGTTTGAACAGTTCTGCGGCATAGGCCTTAAGGGCATCCTTATCCGCCTCCCAAAGCTTAATGCGTAGGGCCTTGTCCAACCGTTCTCGCTTCAGCGCCTCCTGCCAGCATTCCCAGCGGTGGCAGAGATAAGCACCTCGTCCCGCCTTCTTGCCGGTCTCGTCTACCTCGACGCCCCCCTCGGGAGTCCGGACGATCCGGATGAGCCCTTTCTTACTGGCCGTCTCCCGGCAACTCACACATGTTCTCTCTGGTATGTGCCGCGTCTTGGGTTGAATCTTCTTATCCACGGCTCAGACACTCTGGAGAAGGCAGCGCCGGTCGCTCGACTCAGGGAATGAAATCGTCCATCTCCTCGTCGATAACGGGCCGCCGTGCCTTCGTCTTCTTCGCTTTCTTGGGCTTGATGATCGCCTCGGCCTCGTCCGCTGCCTTGGAGACGCCCTTCTTCCCCTTGCCCCGCTTGACTTTGCCTCCAGCCGGGGCGGTGGTGGTCGTTAGCAACTCTTCAGCGAACCGGATCTGAGGCTTGCTGGGTTCCGCTACTGGGGCAGCCTCCACGGCAACCTCTTCGCCGATCTCTTCTGCCGTAGGTTCTTCTGCTGCCTCGACCTCCTCCTCAGCGATGGCGAGCACGGCCTCTTCCTCGGGGGTGAGAGGTCGCTCCGCCACGGCCGGTTCCTCTTTTGCGGCAGCGCCTCGTTTGCGCTTGGCAGGGGTCGCTCGGTGGAGCCTCCGCTGCAACGGCTTCCTTGTCCTCAGCGGCAGCCGCGGGCGGCGCCCCGGCAAGCCCCTCCTGCTCGGCGAGCGACTCACTTCTGATGTCGATACGCCATCCCGTAAGCTTGGCCGCCAAGCGGGCGTTCTGGCCTTCCTTCCCGATGGCCAACGACAGCTGCCGGTCGGGCACCACTACGGAGGCGGTGTTCTCCGCCTCGTTGACGCTGACTCTGACTACCTGTGCTGGGCTGAGGGCATTGGCGACGAAGCGGGATGAATTCGCGTCCCACTGGACAACGTCTATCCGTTCCCCGTTCAGCTCGTTGACAATGTTCTGGATCCGAATACCCCGCAGGCCCACGCAGGCGCCAACCGGGTCGATCCCCTCCTGGGACGAGGACACCGCTACCTTGCTCCGGTATCCCGGCTCGCGAGCGATGGAACGCAGCTCGACTGCCCCTTTGAAGATCTCCGGCACCTCCAGCTCGAACAGGCGGCGCAGAAGGTTCTTATGGGTGCGAGAGACAGTCACCTGGGGCCCTTTGTTCGACTTGAAGACCTCCAGGAGGTAGAGCTTGAGGCGCTGTCCTGGGCGGTAGTGCTCTATTTTGACCTGCTCGGCCGGCGGCAGGACCGCCTCCGCCTTGCCCAGGTCGATGATTACGTTCTTCCCCTCGAACCGCTGCACCACGCCCGAGACGATGTCGCCTTCTTTCCCGGAATACTCCTCGAAGACGACCTCCCGTTCCGCCTCCCGCAGACGCTGCAGGACCACCTGCTTCGCTGTCTGAGCGGCGATGCGGCCGCCGTTTTGAGGCCTAGTCTCGGTCTCGATGATATCGCCGATGATGGCGTCGGGCTTGCGCGTCCGGGCCTCCTCCACCGACATCTCAATTCGAGAGTCGGTGACCTCCTCTGTAACGGTCTTCTGGGTGAAGACGCGCACCGCTCCCGTTTCGCGGTCGATCCGGACCACGATGTTGCTGGCTTCGAGGTTGTCCTTCTTGTAGGCAGACGCCAGAGCGGACTCCACCGCCTCCAGCACCATCTCCTTGGGCAGGTTCTTCTCTGCCGCTAGCTGGGTTATCGCCATCAGAAAGTCGCTTTTCATTCGACCAAAGACCCCTCGGCTCAGGCTCAAAGTCCGGCCAACAAAAAAGTGGGTTCCACCCACTCCCGAAAAAGAGCTTCCAAGTCTGCCGCTAATATATCATGTCAGCAGTGCCATTGCAAGCGATCTGGCGCTAAAATGCCCTTGGGGCGGCTGCCCGATCAGGCTCACTATCAGTTAAGATTTCTCCCTGGAGATGAATTAGACAAGTGCTGAAGTTCAGGTGGCGAAAGGACGACCTAAGGCGACAGTTCTATCCACCCGACTTTCGCGGCATGTACCAGCGCTTTGAAGAGGTGATCCGGGAGTACGTCGCCGACGGTTCTCTTGTGCTGGACGCCGGCTGTGGCAGCGGCCGCATCTTCCGCTATGACGTTAGCTCTACCGGCGTCCTGATCGTTGGGGTCGACGTCACGACCCAACTCCGTGATAACCCCAACATCCAGCGCTCGGTGCTTGGCGACGTACAGACTCTTCCCTTCTCGGACGCCTCTTTCGAAGTCGTCCTGACCAGCCACGTGGTGGAGCACTTGCCGCGTCCGGCGGAGGCGTTTCGAGAGATGGCGCGCGTCCTGAAGCCGGGAGGGCGGCTTCTGCTACTCACTCCCAATCGTTTCCACTACGTCCCGCTCTTGGCGGGCATCCTTCCCCATCGCCTGCACGTCAGGTTCAACCGGTCGCGGGGTGTAGGGGAGCGCGACATCTTTCCCACTGTCTATCGGGCGAACACCGCCGGGCGGCTGAGGAGGCTGTTGGAGAGTGTCGGCCTGAGCGTGGAGAAGATCGAGAGGTTCGAGACGGAGCCGGAGTATCTAGCCTTTCACCCGCTGGCCTACCGGCTGGGAGTGGTCTATGAGCGCCTGGTGAACCGGTTTCCGCTCCTGGCTTCGCTGCGGGTCAACCTGATAGCGGTTGCCCGAAAGCCAAGTGAATGACATGTGGGGAAAGCGAATGATGACTTGGCTTGAGGGAGACTTGGACTGCGCCAAAGCGAAGCGGGGTCCGGGATCAGTAGCGGTTCGCGAAGTACTGCCACACCATACTGGACACTGCCTGTCCTAGCGGTATGTCATCATATTTCGTCGGCACGTCCTGTGTGTAGAACGAGATAGCGTAGGCGTAAGTCACTCCGCCGCTGTCGAACATGACGATCCCGATGTCGTTGTCGATCCAGCCGCTGGGCACCCAACTGAAGCCGTTCTTGTGGGACACTGTTCCGTAGCCCACTCCCGCCGGGATCAGGTACTGTAACCCCGGTTTCACACCTGTCATCTTGTCGAGCAAGTAGTCGCGCCAGGGGATGTTTACGACCGCCCCGTGGTAGAACGATGCCAGGGCTCGGTTCACGTCATTTGCCGTGACGACGTTGGGCCATCCCTTCAGAGAGTATTCCTCCGGGTAGGCGGGAGGGTGATCGAACACGGAGTTGCGCATCCCCAGCCGGGACAGAAGGCTATTTATCTTGGTCACACCTGCCGGGACGCTTCCCCCTGTCTTGATCAGCAGGGTGCGGGCCGTAATCGGGTTGCTGCCGTAGATCGTCTCGGCGATGAGTGCGCCCACGTCCCCTTCCGGATAGCGGCCCTCTTGAAGATCGATCACAACCGAGAGCAAGACGAACCAGTTTAGCGTGCAGCCGGCGAGCCGCGAGGGTTTCTCCGTTCACGTCTATCGACTCGCCTGTCTGCAGGTCGGTGACGGCGACAGCCGCGTCTATCCCCGACGCTGCTATCTCCGCTGCCAACTCATCCCGCAGTTGAATCAGACCGGGGTTAGGAGCGGCGGCGCTTCCCAGCGCATTTGGCATGCTACAGCTCAGCGTTGTGAAGGTGCCCGTCTGGCTGGACTGCCAGCCGCCGGCGGTCAGTGAGTTCACCCGCCAGTAGTGCGGCGCTGCCGGTGCCAACCCGTCCCAGATGAAGTTGGACTCCCCTGCCACGATCGGTCCCATCCCCACAAAGGTGTTGGGCGCAAAACCGTTATTGAACTGGCTCAGGTCTAGCCACTGTTGAGAGTTGGGGGCGAGGCTGGGTGCCCAGTTGAAGGAGACCTTTACCTTGCCCGGCGTGCTTGTGCTGCATTCTTGCGTTGTCCAATGGATGGACGCTGGCCCCCACTGACACTGACCGGACACGAAACTGCCCGTCTTTAGAAGATGCCAGCCGTCAGCGTAGAGCGCATTCACGCGATAGTAATGGGGCAGGCCGGGGCTGATGCCCTGCCAGACGTAGGAGGTTGTATTAGGGCTGAACGGTCCCGCTGCGGCATAGGTTCCAGGTTCGAAACCGTTGTCGAACAAGCTCAGATCGAGCCAGACCTGATGGGCGCCGGTGGCTCGTGGCCAGGAGAGGGTTACGGCGGTGCTGCCCGGCAAGACGTTGCTGCATGCCTGGTCGACGCCGCTGGCGGCTCTTGTCGGGGGCGCACTCAACGGTGAGGCCGCCGCCCAGACAAACACCAAGAGACTGTAGACCAGTGTAGTCACTGCGATCCTTCGTGAGGCAGGGGCTCCAGCCGGAACCCGGCTGCCTCCTCTCCAAGGCATCCCTGCCTGTCCTTGCGGTGTTCTCCCTAAATTCTTCTGCATTATGGAAATGCCGGTCTATCAGGGAACAACCTTACTCCGCTGGGATATCTACCTGATCTGTCTCTCGGTGCTGAGGCCAGGGCGTCGTCCATGAGCGCCAGGAGGTGCCCCTTGGCCTCGGGCAACCTATACCCGTCCCAGTCCTGGCGGAATATTGGCGCGTTCATCATGTGATCGAAGCATATGCTGCCGGTGAGGTCGAGTTCTGCCACTGTGCGTCGCAGTTCTGCCAGCATCTCCCACATCGACATGGCGTCGAATTGACCGGCTATGAACTCGTCATACAGCGGCGAGCCGGGAGCCACGTGGAAGGGTCTCACCCTGACGAAGTGCGGGTCGACTGCGTTGAGGACAGTGCTCGTCCCTCGCGCGTGCTCGTCTGACCTCGCCTTTCCGCCCAACCCGGGCATGATGTACAGCGAAAGCTCAAACCCTGCGGCCTTGGCCTTCCTGCCCGCCTCTATCATCTCCTGCGCTGTCGCCCCCTTCTTGACCCGTGCCAGCACCTCGTCGTCCCCGCTTTCCAAACCCATGTGCAGCCGGCCCAGGCCCGCTTCGCGCAGCCTCCTCAGATCATCCATCCCCTTTGCCAGCACAGTCTTCGCCCGCGCGTATGACGTTATCCGCTCCACCGATGGGAATGCCTTCTTGAGAAAAGTGACTATCTCCACTAGGTCATCCGTCTTGATCACGATCGCGTTGGAGTCAGCGAGGAACGCTGTCTGTGGCTCCGCCTTGTACCCGAGCCGGCGTGCGGTCTCGGCGCTGGCTCGGAGGGCGCTGATGTCGCCCTTTACCTCCTCCACCGATCGCAGCATCTCCTTGCGCGGCAGGTTCTTGTACACCGAGCAGAAAGTGCAGTAGTTCCAGGGGCAACCCCGCATCACCCTGACCAGGAGCGAATGGGCCTCGCTGGGAGGGCGTATGGGTGGCAACTCGTACGTCAAGCCTTCGAATTCGTCCTGGTCCATTGCCGAATCTCTTCCTGTCATTGATACACATTCTAGCGCATTCCGCCGCTGGTATCCCACTGCGTACGGCCGTTGTCGGGTATCTTGTTTTCTAGTCTATCTTGGCCTATTGTAGGCGCCATCCAGGGGTGCTGACCCTCGATAACCGGCTGGTCAGTTTCATCGATAGACGGCAGTCCAGCAAAGGAGAGGTGAACCATGGCAATCCGCACACCAGAGGAGTACAGGCAAAGCCTGAGGGACGGGCGGCGCGTCTATATGTTCGGCGAGAAGGTGGAGGATGTTACCACCCACCCCATACTCAAGATCGGTACCGACACGGCTGCTGGAGACTATGAACTGACGGAGTCGACGGACCCCCAGATCCGTGACCTCTTCGTCGCTGCTCACCCCGACACCGGCGAGCCGATCAGTCGCTACTTCACTACCCCCAAGACCCCCGAAGATATCGACAAGAGGATGCAGATGGTACAGCAGTCCATCCGGCTCACCGGCGGGCTGCCCTTTGGCAAGGACATCGGCACCGACTGTCTCAACGCCATCATGGCCACCGCCAATCAGATGGGGAAGCCGGAGTACAGCGAGCGGGCGCGCAACTACCTGGAGTATCTCCGCAAGAACGACCTCATGCTCTGTGGCGCCGTGACCGATGTCAAGGGCGACAGGAGCAAAGTCCCCTCGCAGCAGATCCATCCTGACTACTATGTCCACGTAGTCGATCAGAACAAGGATGGCATCATCGTCAAGGGCGCCAAGATCCATATCACCGGCGCCCCTGCCGCCAACGAGATTCTGGTCGTTCCTACTCGTCAGATGCGTGAAAACGAGTCAGAGTACGCTGTCGCCTTTGCCGTTCCCGCGAACGCCAAGGGGGTGAGCCTCATCTGTCGGCCGGGTCGTGGTGGGCGGTCTCCCGCCGAGTTCCCGTCCAACCGTCCCGACCGCGGACTTGTCGAGGCGATGATCGTCTTTGACGACGTCTTCGTGCCCTGGGAGCGAGTCTTCCTATGCGGAGAATGGCAGTACTCCATGCTCCTCGCCTACACCTTCGCCACCTATCATCGCTTCACCGCCGTCGCCTACAAGATCCCAATCGTCGAGATCATGGCGGGGATCGCTATCGCCATGGCGGAGGCCAACGGTATCGAGAGGGTGGGGCACATCCGTGGCAAGTTGTCGGAGGTCGTTGCCTATGTGGAGACGCTGAAGGCGTTGGGTACGGCCGCCATCAAGTCGCCGGTCTACTACGGCGAGATATGTGTGCCCAACCCGCTGATCACCAACATGGCGAAGCTCCACTTCGCCAAGAACTACCACGAGATAGTCAAGCTGATCCAGGATATCTCCGGCGGGATCATCACGACCGCCCCAACCTATCTCGACTGGAAAAACGAGGAGATCCACGATTACCTGGAGCACTACTTGGGCGCGTCTGCGAAGTACACTACCGAGGAACGGATGCGGCTGATTCAGTTCGCCCACAACATGGTTTCCTCCGGCGACTCCGCTCACATGGAGGTGACGACCGTCCACGCTGAGGGATCGATGGAGGCGCAGCGCATGATGATCCTCATCGAGTCGCCGCTCAAGGAGTATCGAGACCTGGTGCTGCGGGCGGCCGGCGTCGAGCCCAAGGAGTGAAGCCGGCGCTGGAAGTCTGACAATCCGGTGCTGCTTGCGGATCTATCCGCGAGGCCAGTCTCATCGTATATGGGAGAGGAGGACATGGAAATGTCATCGTCAGGCCAGAAGCGTAAACTGCTCGCCGGAAAACTGTCACGCCGGGACCTGCTGATGACAGGCGCGGCTGCCGCTGTCGGCATCGGCTTGGCTGCGGCATGCAAGGACCAGGACGAGGAGAAGGCGACCACGCCCGCCGCTACCGTGCCTGCTGCCACTGCCGCCATGGCCTCGCCCGGCCCGATCGGGTCGCCGGCCCCCGGTTCCAGTTCAATCGTCAGTCTTGGCGGCAATCCTGAGGGCATAGTGGAGATAGCGCCTCGTACCATCTTCTTCCCTTACTTCGGCAACGTCATCGCCTTTGTCACCGATGAGGGCATCGTCATCGTGGACACCTCCCTCGCCGGCAATGGGAAGCAGATCGTCGAGGAGCTACGAAAGCGGATGGACACGCCTGTCCACACCATTGTCTACACTCACGGCCACGTTGACCATGTGGGCGGCACTGAACACTTCCTGAAAGACGCCGATGAACGTGGCTACGACCGTCCCACCATCATCGGCCACGAAAACGTCATCCCCCGCTTCCAGCGCTACGAACGTATGGCCGGTTGGCTCCGCTTTCTCAATGCCCAGCAATGGGGTGCCCCGCCGCCGGACCCGTCCCAGCCCGCCCCGATCCTGGTCTTCGCCTACCCCGATACCACCTACCACGATCGCACTTCAATCGAAGTCGGCGGCGAGACCTTCGAACTGGTCTACGGTATGGGCGAGACCGACGACCACACTTGGGTCTGGGCGCCGGAGCGAAAGATCGCGGTCGCCGGGGACTTCTTCACTTGGGCCTGCCCGAACGTCGGCAACCCCTGGAAAGTCCAGCGCTATACCCGAGGCTGGGCGGAAGGCCTGGAAGCCATCGCCGAGAAGCGGCCGGTGCTGCTACTGCCCGGCCATGGCCCGGCCATCGAGGGCGAGGACAACGTGCAGACCGCCTGCCTCGATGTCGCCCGGTATCTACGTTCGATTGACGATCAGGTCGTCGAACGCATGAACAAGGGACAGTGGCTTGAGCAGATCCTGCGTGAGGTCGAGCCTCCCGCCGATCTCGCCGCCAAACCCTATCTCCAGCCCATATACGGCCATCCCAAGTTCATTGTGCAGGCGGTCTGGCGACAGTACGGTGGCTGGTATGACGGCGACCCCAGCAACTTCTTCGCTGCTGCCACCACTGCCCAGGCTGCAGAGATCCTCAAGCTGGCCGGCACTCAAAGCGTCCTGACCCGCGCCCGCGAGCTTCAGGCCACCGGCGAACTGGTTCTCGCCTGTCATCTTGTCGACTGGGTGCGCAAGGCTGAGCCGGAGAACCGCGACGCCTTGCAGCTCTGGCGCGATCTCTTCCAGGCCCGCGCCGACACGGAGGTGAACATGATGGCCCGCAATACCTTCCTCGGGGCCGCTCGCGACGCCGAACGGCGCCTGGGCTGATAGGAGAGGCGAGAGTTCGGACGGCTCCGACAAACCGGGAGGAGAGAGATGGAGACATCAGACGAAGAGTCGAATCTCCTGCGAACACCTGTCTCGCGGCGGTGGGTCCTGAAGACCGGAGCCGTTGCCGCTCTCGGCGCCGCTGGTCTGGCGCTTGTCGCCTGCAATGAGGAGAGTGAGAAGAAAGAAGGTACCGCCATGACTGCTGAATCCGCGCAACCCAGGCCGACGCTGAGCGGGCCGTCTGTGGAGACGATGACAGGTCCCATCAGCACGTCTGACCTCGGCTTCACTCTCATGCACGAGCACATCATCGTTCAGGCTGAGGGCGTCGCCCACAACTTCCCGCAGATCTGGGAACCTCAAGCAGAGCTCGACAAGACCCTCAAGGTGCTCAAAGATCTCAAGGCCAAGGGCGTCGATACCATCCTCGACCTCACGGTTCTCGGCATCGGCCGCGACGTTCCCCTCCTGCTGCCCGTGGTCAAAGAAGCTGGGATCAACGTCATCGCCGCCACCGGCCTCTACACCTTCAACGAGCTGCCAACCTATTTCCAGGTTCGAGATGTAGATGCCATGGCCGACCTCTTTGTGAGCGACATCACCGAGGGTATCCAGGGGACAGATGTCAAGGCGGCGGTCCTCAAATGCGCGACCGACGCGCCCGGCGTCACCCCTGGCGTGGAGAAGGTACTGCGGGCGGCAGCGCGCGCTCATCTCCGTACCGGCGTTCCCATCAGCACGCATACCCACGCGGGCATGCGGCGGGGTCTGGAACAGCAGGATCTCTTCGAAAGCGAGGGCGTTGACCTGCGGCGGGTCATCATCGGTCATAGCGGGGATAGCGAGGACCTCGACTACCTGACGAAGCTGGCAGACCGTGGCTCCTACCTCGGCATGGACCGCTTCGGTATTGACATAATACTGCCCAACTGACAAACGGGTCGCCGTGATCGTGAAGCTCTGCCAGATGGGCTATGCCGAGCGCATGGTTCTCTCCCACGATGCGTCGGTCTACATCGACTCCTTCACGCAGGATTTCATCCAGCAGCATATCCCGAATTGGAACTACTTCCATATCGTCGACGACGTGATACCGGCGCTTCTCCAAGCAGGCGTCAGCCAGGAGCAGGTCGATACGATGACCAGGGACAACCCCCGCCGCATCTTTGAGAACGTTGGGACCTATTGAGCCCCTAAGCCCGTGGGAGAACAGGCACCCTGCTTCCTGTCGCCGTCAGCATCCCTGCCATGATAAACTGGTCTAAGAGAACCAATTGCCGCTAAGGAGGAGTCCATGGCCGAGCAGCAGTACGAGTACTACGAGAATGAAATGGTGGGTGTACTTGAGGAAGCCCTCCGGCGAGAGCACGAAGCGCGCGCCTTCTACCTTGGCGCTGCCGAACAACGCCCCTGGAAGCCCGAGAGCAAGCAGATGCTGGACTGGCTGGCCGGCGAAGAGGCCAAGCACGCCGAGCTTATCACCAAGCACCTGGACGAGATAAAGAGGCGTATCTCCTGGATCAACTACAAGCCGGGCCCCAAAGAGTAGCGGCGGCTCTGTGCGGCTCATCCAGTTGATGGTACTTGAAACGAGGCAGCGCTGCTCCCCTTCATTTGTGTTACCACGCTAGGATGTGACCCGCAAAGCGCTGAGAGCCCCTGCGGGGTCGATCCCTCCACAAGCACAGAACGGAGATATCGACGATGACAGCCAGAGATTCCTACGATGTCCTGACGGAACGGCTCGGATTCGCGGGTTCAACTCGCCTTCGTTCCATCCTTGAGACGCTGATGACGCCTGGGCAAGCCAAGCTGGCCGAGGCTCTCCCCGGCAGCATCGCCGAGGTCGCCGAGAAGACAGGCGTCCCGGAGGATGAGGTTCGGAAGGAACTTGACGACCTCTATTACAGGGGTCTCGTCTTTCCCAAAGGAGACTTCGAGAACCGCGACTACTACCGCTTCGCCCGTCAGATCATCCAGATCCACGATTCCACGCAGGCCAGCCAGAAGCTGGACATCGAAAAAGACCGCATCCTTCTTCCAGCGGTGGCATGAGTTCTGCAAAGAGGAGATGTATCCCTGGTTTGGGGCAATGATCAAGAACGCGACCGCCCGCATCAGCCGCGTCGTGCCCGCCTACGAAGCGATCAAGGACATCCCCGGCGTTCTGCCCGCCGAGAACTTCCATGAGATCCTAAAAGCGCAGGACCTTATCGCTGTTGCCCCCTGCTCCTGCCGCCTGCGCACGACGGCCGTCGGGGAGCAATGTGAGCACACCGCCGAAGCGAAGAAATGGCACTGCCTTCAGTTCGGTCGCGGCGCTGAGTATGTGATCAACCGCGGCTCCGGCAAGAAGCTCACCACTGAGCAGGCGCTGTTGCTCTGCGATGACATCGAGGAAGACGGGCTCGTCCATCGCTGGGCAAACAATGCCAACATGACCGGCATCAACACGAGCTGTAACTGCTGCCGTGATTGTTGCGAGGAATGGGTGTCGATCGACCTGGGAGGCGTGCCTGTCGCCGACTGGTGGGAGAAGAGTCGCTATGAGGCCTATTTGGCGGAGCCGGCTGACTGCAATGGCTGCTCCCTCTGCGCCGACCGCTGCCAGTTCGACGCCATCGAGATGAAGGACGTCGACGGCAACTTCCTGCCGGTCATCGACTCCGACAAATGCTTCGGCTGCGGCGCCTGCGTCGTTGGCTGCTCGCCCCAGGCCTTGAAGATGAAGGTGGTGCGCCCGCCGGAATTCATCCCCGGCGCCGTCGCCTGAGCCAGAAAAGCCAAAAGCGAAGTGGGAGGCCTGCTAGATCAAGCAGGCCTCCCACTTTCATGCCCTCGGCATGATCGTCCACCAACACTCCTTTTTCTTTATCTGGCCTCTTGTGTAGTATGACATCCAGGAGGCGTTCTGAGCGTCTGCAGGGATGGCCTTCCGACTAAATCGGGGAATGGAGATCGCAAGTAATGACGCCCACCGACGACTACGATGTTCTGGCAGAGTGGCTTGGGTTCCCCGACTCAGATCGTCTGCGTTCCATCCTCCAGATGTTGATGACGCCGTCGCAGGCGAAACTGGCGGTAGCTCTCCCCGGCAGCGTCGCGGAGATCGCCGCGAAGACCGGCGTGCCTGAAGGTGAAGTTCGCGGGACGCTCGATCGTCTCTATTACAGAGGAGTCATCTTTCCCAAGGGCGACATCGATAGACGCGACTACTATCGTTTCTCCCGCCATCTCATCCAACTTCATGACGCAACCCTCTCCAGCCCTTGCCTGGATCCCCAGAAGGACCACGAATACTTCCGGCTGTGGCACGAGTTTTCTCTGGAAGAGGGCTACCCGCGCATGGCCGGTTTCTTCAAGGCTGCTACTGCCCGCGTCAGCCGTATCGTGCCCTACTTCGGCGCCATAAAGGACCTTCCCGATGTCCTGCCGGCGGAGGACTTTCACCAAATCCTGAGAGCCCAGGACCTCATCGCTGTTGTCCCCTGCGCCTGTCGTACCCGCACCTCCGTCGTCGGCGAGCCGTGCCGGTTCACGGTCGAGGCGCAGAAGTGGCACTGTCTCCAGTTCGGCCGCGGCGCTGCGTACGCCTTGAGCCGGGGCACCGGCCGGAAGCTTACGTCTGAGCAGGCGATAGAGATAAGTGACGATCTCGAGGAGGACGGCCTCATCCACCGCTGGGCTAATAACGCCAACATGACCGGCGTCAACGCGAGCTGTCAGTGCTGCCGCGACTGCTGCGAAGAGTATGTGGCTATGGATCAAGCCGGCATTCCCGTCTCGGTCTGGTGGGAGAAGAGTCGCTACGAGGCCTATGTCTCTAACGTTGATGCCTGCAACGGCTGCGAAGACTGCCTCGACATTTGCCAGTTCGACGCTGTTCAGATGTCGGCGGCTCCCGGCAAGGAAGGAGCCAAGGCAGTAATTGACCCCGAGAAGTGTTTCGGCTGCGGCGCCTGTGTCGTGCGCTGCCGGCTGGGAGTGATCAAGATGAGGGCGGTGCGTCCGCCGGAGTTCATTCCCGGCGTCGCCGCCGAAGCCTGATTCTACGCCCGTATGCAGTAGCCGGTGGCACCTCTCGCCGCGCCGCCGTGGCTGACCGCGAACGTACCAGTAATCGAGGAGGTAGAGATGGCACGCGTGCGTTTGTTAACACCTTCGGAGGCGGAAGGCGATGCTCAAGCGATCTTCAAGGGCATGGAGCAACGAGGAACCGAGATCATAAACCTACATCGGGCGCTTGGCAACAGCCCTACCATACTCCGCAACTTCCTCCGCCTCGGCACCTCACTGATGGGATTCGGCCGGCTCCCGCCGAACCTGCGCGAGCTCGCCATCCTTCGCATCGCTCAAATGGCCGGCGCCGACTACGAGTGGGCCCATCACATTCCTTTGGCAGGGCAGGCCGGAGTCACCGAGCCGCAGATCAGTCATCTGAAAGAATGGGAGACTCACGGTAGCTTCGACGACCGCGACCGCGCTACCCTTCGCTACGTCGAGACGGTTAGCCGGAACATTGCCGTCCCCGACGACGTCTTCAACGCCGCTCGCGCCCACCTAAGCGAGGGTGAGATCGTCGAGCTGACCCTGGTGTGTGGCTTTTGGGGGATGGCCGCTCGGCTTCTTGTCGCCCTGCAGATCGACGTAGAGCCCAACGTCCAGCAGTACCTTCCGAAGTAGCTGACTGCCGGCAGCGCAAGATCACGAAGCGTTGCTCGTCGGGCTAGCCCTTGTCGAGCCACATGTCGAACTTGTACAGTCCAAAGACCCAAGGGCTAGCTTCATAGCCCTTGATATAGTCATAGGCCACGAGGTAACCATAGGGCTCGTAGAGCACCAGGGTCGGGCCATGACGCTCCAAGATCTTCCGTTGCACCTCCAGCGCCACTTCCTTTCGTGCCTCCTCGTCTGATCGTCGACTGGACCTGTTGGAGGAGCGAGTCCACATCTGGGTCGGTGATGCCGAGGGACATGGCGCGATTGAACCCTGTCGAAAAGTGGCTCTGCAACTGGATGTCGTCGGAAAGATAAGCCAGGTGGGCAAAAGTGGTCGTCTCGTAGTTCACTGCATACAGGTCATCCAGCCAGGTCCCTAGCTCCCGTACATCTATGTCAGCCTTGATGCCGGCTTCTGCCAGGTTCTGCTGGATGATCGCCGCCCGGTCGGCGTTGTCCATGTAGTTCGAGCAGGCCAGGCCGAAGTGAAGGTTCTCCTGACCTGCCGCCGTCAGCAACTGCCTCGCCTTGGTCACATCCCTCTTGTATGCCTGGCGTATCTCTTCTGGCGGGAGAGCGGTGGTCCAGGACGGGCCGACTGGGCCGGCAAGCTCGCCATCGCCCAGATGTAGCTTGTCGATCATGGCCTGTCTGTCCAGCGAAATGTCCACAGCTTCCCGCACCCGCACGTCGGCGAACGCGGGGAAGCGGGAAGCGTTCATCATGAGCACGGTGTATAGGCGGTTGAGGTACCTCTGGGCGGTAACCCCGTTTATCGAAGATACGCTATCTGCCCGCAGCTTGTCGGGCGCCCCATAGAGGTCCACCGCGCCGGATCGAAATGCCGCTTGGATGGCGGAGTCATCCGACATCGTGCTCCATTTCAGACCGTCGAGGTAGGGCAGATTCGGGTCATAGTAATCTGGGTTTCTCTCTACTTCTATGCCCTGGCTCTGCCCCCAGTTCTTGAGGATGAATGGGCCTGTCCCAATCGCGTTCGACTTCAGATCGCCGAACTGCTCCACCGCTTCCTTGGGCACGACTGCCAGCCTTGGGCTCCCCAGGGTCATGAATATGTAGGAGTAGGGTTTCTTCGTGTGAACCGACAGAATTCGGTCCTCGGGGGCCTCGTACCTGTCAATCCACTCACTCCAGCCTGTTAGGGAGCCTCCCGGTACCGACTCAAGGCGCTTATAGCTGTACACTATGTCTCCCGCCACCGCCTCGCGGCCGTTTACCGGCGGAAGGTTGTGGAAACGTACTCCCGGCCGGATATGGAAGGTCCAGTTGATCTCATCCACCACCTCCCATTTCTCGGCCAAGTCGCCGTAAAGAAGGTCTCCCCAGTCGGTGGGTATGACTGTGTGGCCATACATGTACGGGGCTGCCGCTGCCCCCAGAGTCGTATCAGTATGAGGGTCAAGGCTGAGGGCCGGCGCGGTCGTGGCCATGCGGATGATGCCACCCCGCTTTGGCTGCCCATCGCTGGTCCCCGGCGTCGATGCCGGTGTCTTGTCTCCCGTCTCTTCGCCGCCTCCGCACGCCGCTGCTAATCCCGCGCCCGCCAGTGCCGCGGTACCGGCCAGGAACCTCCGCCGCGATAGCCTAGACTTGCGCATGATGTCCTCCTCTTGGCGGATCGCCGATCTTCCTTCCGCCTGCGATGGTTGTTCCCGTTGATGCCAGGAAAATACTTCAACTGTATCGGCTCGTCAATAGAGCAGATTTCGGCTGCTTCCGTGCCGAAAGCGCCGGCGGTATACTTGATTTACAGGACGGTTGAGCGCTCGGAGGAAAAAGGCCATGAAAGTCAGGGTCCCCCAACTCCTGTGGCATGACCGGAATGAACTAGAACTGGACTTTCCCGATGCCTGGAATGTTCAGTTCTGTCCCCCGAAGGGCTACGACCAACCGAAGCTGACTCCTGAGCAGGTGCAGGAGGCATTCGACAACCCCATCGGAACGGCTCCCATCCGCGAACTGGCGCGGGGCAAGAAGGAAGTCGTCATCATCTTCGACGACATCACGCGCCCCACGCCGATCGACGAGCTT
This sequence comes from uncultured Chloroflexia bacterium, assembly GCA_963763495.1. Classification (GTDB taxonomy): domain Bacteria; phylum Chloroflexota; class Dehalococcoidia; order DSTF01; family JALHUB01; genus DAOUEO01. The sequence goes on along the minus strand of CAVXOY010000016.1, from coordinate 131,006 downwards.
GCTCCCTACGTCCTGCGCCAGCTCGCCGAGGCCGGCATCTCCGACGAGCAGATCCGCTTCGTCGTCGCTTCCGGGACGCACGGCGCCCATGACAACCTTGCCCTCCGCAAGAAGGTCGGGCAGGAGATACTGGAGCGCTTCCTTGTCTTCAACCACAATCCCTATGAGAACTGCGTGTTCGTCGGCACTACCAGCCACGGCACCGACCTCGCCGTCAACCGCGAGGTCATGAACTGCGACTTCAAGATCGCCATCGGCACCGTCTTCCCGCACCCTCAGGCTGGGTTCGGCGGCGGCGGAAAACTCATACTCCCCGGCATCTCCCATATCGACAGCATTGACCACTTCCATCGCACGATATTCGGCAGTCCGCCCGGCACCGTCGGCATCGGCAACTGGGATGAGAACCCGATGCGCTCCGAGACGGAGGAGGCTGCCAAGCTTGTGGGTGTCGACGTTGTCGTCAATGCGCTCATGAACGGGCGCTGCGAGGTCACGCAGCTTCTTGTGGGCTCACCCTTGCCGGCTCATCAGGAAGCTGTCCGGCGTGCCAAAGAGGTCTACGCCACTAAGCCGCCCGCCAAGGCCGATATCGTGGTCACCAACGCCTATGCCAAGCCAAGCGAAGCTGTCATCTCTACGATCATTGCCATTAGATCTGTCAAACCGGACGGCGGCACCATCGTCATGCTCATGAACTCCCCCGAGGGCCAGATCAACCACTACCTTATGGGGAGGTTTGGCAAGGAATACGGCGGTCGGCAGTACAATCCTCGCCCGCCCATTCCACCGCTATTCAAGCTGATCATCATGAACCCGCAGAAGGACATGACCTGCACCGACCTTTCCATCGATGGTCGCTCCGCCATCTGGGCCAAGGATTGGGGAGAGGTGATGGGCCACCTCAAGGCGCTGCATCCCGACGGTGCTACCGTCGCCGTCTTCCCTGATGGCACCGCGCAGTACCTCGTCTCCTGATGGCAGGCAACTTGCCCAACAGGCAGCATGTCTGAGCTATCCTGCTCCGTCCGGCATTGACGATACCCTGCCGCTATTGCTTGCATCTCCCTAGGTGCTATCATCATCCCTTACTGGGTCTGACCTCTGCATGCAGCCGAAAGGGCGTGCGGGAACGCGTGGCCCTGTGGTTGGCGGGCCCAGGTTGGCATGGTACAATTTAGAATGTAACTACTTTGGATATAGGCGGCTGAGGCGACGCATACCAATCGCGAATGCCCTTCGTCCTTTCCCTGAAGGGAGGAGGAGATGAGTCCCGAGATCAAAGGTTGCCAGCAGCTCCGGGCCGAAGTGATCGACCGCGATATCTGTAGCCTCTGCGGCGCCTGTGTCGGCATGTGCCCCTACTTGGTCGCCCACAAGGGCCGGGTCGTCGCTCTCGACGACTGCAACGTTGACCAGGGGCGCTGCTATGCCTTCTGCCCTCGCACTGCTACCGACCTCGATGCCGTAAGCCAGTCCGTATTCAGCGCTCCCTACGACGCCAGCCCGATCGGCACGGTCAAAGACGTAATCATGGCCCGCGCCGCCAGCGACAGCGTCCGCTCGCGGGCCCAGTACGGCGGCACCGTGACTGCCCTCGCATCGTTTGCCATCGAGAGCGGACTCATCGATTCCGCTGTGCTCACGGCCAGCGGGCAGGACATGCTCCCTGAGGGGACTCTGGCGCGCGACGCGGCCCAGGTGCTGGGCTGCGCCCGTTCCAGCTACGTCGCCGCGCCTACTTTGGCGGCCTTCAACCGCCATGCCCGCAACGAAGACATCCGAAAGGTCGGCGTGGTCGCCACGCCCTGCCAGGCCATCGCTCTCGCCAAGATGCGGGCCTCACCCCTGGAGAACCGGAACAACATCGACAAGCTGGGCCTCGTTATCGGCCTGTTCTGTACCTGGGCTCTTCGCTATCAGGAGCTAGCTCGTTTCCTCGGCGAGAAAGTGCCTCTCGGCGAGATATCCAAGTTCGACATCCCGCCGCCGCCGGCCAACGTCTTTCAGGTCTTTCTTGATTCCCGCAGCGTCTCCTTCCCCCTCGACGACATCCGTCAGTTCATCCGGCCGGCCTGCACCATCTGCCTCGACATGACGGCGGAGTTTGCCGACATCTCCGTCGGCGCCGCTGAGGGAGTCGACGGCTGGAACACCCTCATCGTCAGAAGCGATCGCGGCAAGCAGCTTGTGGATGCCGCCCGTGCCGCCGGTGTCATAGAAGTGGACGTTCTCCCTGAAGAGAACCTGAATCATCTCAAAGGCGCGTCCCTTGGCAAGAGAAGAAGGGCGCTGGCCAACATCGTCGAAATGAGCGGCAGCGAGGACGATTTGATCTACTTGAGTTTGAACGGTGACACGCGCAAGAAGATGCTGTCGGAATAGCAGCGCCCGCTGGCTCTCCATAACTGCGCAAGCATGGGAGTAGTTATGATGGCAAACGTCGCGACATTCGAATCGGGTACCACCCAACTGCTGATGGGCAATGAGGGGATCGCCAGAGGGGCTCTGGAGGCGGGCATCGGCTTTGCCAGCGCCTATCCCGGGAACCCCTCCTCCGAGATCATCGGCACCCTCGCGGAAGTGGCCAAAGACGCCGGCATCTACGTCGAATGGTCGGTGAACGAGAAGGTGGCCCTCGAGGCCGCAACGGCCGCTTCCTTCGCCGGCGTGCGCTCCATCGTCGCCATGAAGCAAAACGGCCTCAACGTTGTCCTCGACTTCCTGATGGGCCTCGCAATGACAGGGACGAACGCCGGGCTGGTCCTCGTCACCTGCGACGACCCCGGCGCGCTCTCCAGCACGGAGGAAGAGGATTCCCGTCCCGTCGCCAAGTGGGCCTGCCTCCCCCTGCTTGAACCGGCGACCTTCCAGGAAGAGAAGGACATGACCACGTGGGCCTTCGAGCTGTCGGAGAAGCTGAAGACCATCTGCCTCCTGAGAGGCGTAACCCGTACCTCCCACGCCCGCGGCGATGTCCGGATAGGAGAGCGGCTGCCGCCCAACCGTCAGGCCAAGTTCGAAGCTGTGATACCGCTGCAGTACACGTCTCTTCCGCCTCCCCTGAAGCACGGCCTTGCTCATCAGAAGATGGACAGAGCGCGGGAGATATTCGAGGACTCGCCTTTCAACTGGTACGAGGGCCCCGAAGAGCCCGATCTCCTGATCGTCACCTGCGGCAGCGGCTGGTTCTATTCCCTGGAGGCGGTCAAGGCCCTCGACGTGGAGGGAACGGTCGGCATCCTCAAGCTCGGCACCACCTGGCCCCTGCCGGAGAAGCTGGTCCGGCAGCACCTCAACCGCACCGAGAAGGTGCTCGTTGTGGAGGAGATCGACCCCTTCCTGGAGAGCAGCCTGAAGGAACTCGTTGGCGAGGATCCCGCGGCAGTCGGCCCCATCACCTTCTTTGGCAAGCGCAGCGGCCACATCCCTCTCGCCGGCGAAATCAACCCGGACATCGTAACCAGCGCCATCAGCCGTATCCTGGAGAAAGCGTATGTCCCCGTTGACGCCGACTACGCTCAGAAGGCGCTGGGGCTTACCGGTTTCTTCACCCATCCCCGAATGGTCGGCTTCTGCGCCGGTTGCCCTCACCGCGCCACCTTCTGGTCTGTCAAGAATGCCCTGAAACTGGATGGACGGGGCGGCTTCGTCACCGGCGACATTGGCTGCTATACCATGGCCCTCGGTCCCACCGGCTTCTGGCAGCTCAAGACCGCCCAGGCGATGGGCTCCGCTACCGGCATGGCCTGTGGCTTCGGCAAGCTAAGTGAGTTCGGGTTCCAGCAGCCCGTAGTCGCGGCTTGCGGCGACTCCACCTTCTTCCATGCCACGATCCCGGCCCTCATCAGCGGCATCTACAACCGGGCCAACTTCACGCTGTTGGTCCTCGACAACAGTGCTACAGCCATGACCGGTTTCCAACCCCATCCCGGCACAGGCGCCACTGCCACCGGAGAAGTGGCGACGGCTATCGATATCGCCACGGTCTGCCGCGCCCTCGGCGTCAGGGTGGAGATCACTGACCCCTTCGATCTGAAGGCCACCACTGAGAAGCTGCTCGACCTCATCCAGGACGAGGGAGGAGTGCGGGTGCTGATCTCTCGGAGAGAGTGCGCGCTGGTCAGGGGCCGGCGAGAAAAGCCGGCCTATCGAATGCACGTGGATGCCGAGAGGTGTATCGGTGAGAATTGCGGCTGTGCCCGCATGTGCACCCGCGTCTTTCAGTGCCCCGGCCTCATCTGGGACGTCGCCAACGGCGTCGCCAAGATAGACGAGGTCATCTGCGCCGGCTGCGGCGTCTGCGCCGACATCTGTCCCGGCGGGGCGATCATCAGAGAGGCTGGCTGACTATGAAGGACAAAGACCCGCTTAACATAATCATCACGGGCGTCGGTGGCCAGGGCAACGTTCTCATGTCGCAGCTTGCGGGCAAGGCGCTCGTTCGAAGTGGCTATCACGCCACCATCGGTGAGACCTACGGCGCCTCCCAACGCGGTGGCGCGGTGATGAGCCATCTCCGCGTCTCGCGCGAGAAACAGTACGGCCCTCTGATCGCTCAGGGACAGGCTGATATCGTCCTCGGTCTGGAACCCCTGGAGACGATGCGGGTGCTCGCCCAGTACGGCAATCCTGAGGTGGTCGTGATCAGCAACTCGCGCCCCATCTTCCCGCCGGTAGTGAGCAGCGGTGAGGGACAATACCCCACGCCGGAGCAGATCGGCAGCGTGCTCCAACAGCTATCCAAGAAAGCCTGGCTCGTCAACGCCACCGACATCGCTTTGGAAATGGGCGCGCCTATCCTCGCCAACATCGTCATGATGGGTACCCTCGTCGGAACGGGGCTGCTACCCGTCGGCCCGGAGGCGTTCGAGACGGAGCTAGCGGAGAGCCTCTCCCGCGAAAGGCTTGACGCAAACATCAAAGCCTTCCGCCGTGGTCTCGCCGAAGTCTCCGCGCTGACCTAGCAATAGGCCTCTTCGCCAGAACCGTCGCAGAGACATGGCGCCCGAAACAGCAACCTCTTTATTCGCGGGGCGCTTCTTTCGGTTACCTGTTGGTTCTCTGCCTCAAGGGGGTGTCCTGGCTACTGCTCCTTGTGGATGGAAGCCGCCAGAACTTCGCTGACCCGATCGCTACGCGGGAAATAGGCCACGGCGTCCAGGGCGGGCAACCCGCTCGACAGCTTGCGGTCGATGAAGTAGTCCCGCCAATTATCCCATGCCCCGGGGTCGAATAGCTCTCCCATCACCTGCGCCGAGCTCAGGCCGCGGTAGTCCTCCGGGAACCACCAGCGGTGATGGTAGCGGATACCCTCAGCGAACAGAGCGGGATCGATTTCGACGTCCGTGTGGTTGCGCCAGCTCACCAATACAACGCTGCCCGCTGGTGGCTGGAACTGGTCATCCGTATCTATGAAGGAGATGTTCTCGTACTTGCGCAGATACCAGGCCCAAGGCCAGTTGAAGTCGTCTTTGGCATCGATCACGATGGGCAAGTGCACGCCCTGTCCCGAGGCTGCCGCCACCTGATCGATCGTGTCCCGTATCACCGGGATGTCCGGTGACGGCTGCACATATGTGAGAAGCTCCACTGGTGTATCGCCCCGGTCTCTCGACGCCAGCATGTTCGCGTCCTGCAGCAGATTGGGGTGGCCCCAACTCGCCAGGATGCCCGCCCGCGCTGTCACTACCAGCATCACGGCGGCTACGGCCAGTGCGCCCGCTCGCATCGCTGTCTGAGGACTGCGTGTGTACCCCAACCAACACACCGCTGCAACTGCGGTCAGAACAAACGCCCATCCGACGATCGTGCCCAACTCTGTCGAGCCCGCGACGAAGAAGGCGATAACAGCCAGAGCCGCCGTGCTGATCGCCGCAGCGAGTGGTGCCCATTTTCGGAGTGGCGGCATCTCTATCCGCATCTCCATGCCGGCGACGAGGTCGCCGAGCGTCCGTCCCGCCAGTATCGACAGCGGTAGGGCGATGTGCACGTTGAGCCAGGGCATCTTCTCCCCCGCCAGCGTGAAAGCGAACAGGGCCGACAGCGTCCAGAAGAAGAGGAGGCGGGTCAGGGCCGCCATTGGCAGCATCAGCATCGCCCCGATCAATGTGACGAAGCCGAGCTGCGTCCGGTAGGGCCCGATGAGCGGCATGACTCTCGCCGACTAGCGCCAGCAGAATGACCGCCGCCAGCGCCCCCAAGGTGATCGCCTTGTGGCGGATCTCCCCTCGCAGGACGCACACGGCTGCGGCGCCGAGAGCGAAGGCGAGCGGCAAGAACTCATACACCGGCAGAAGCATGAAGTAGTAGTACCCGGGCTGATTCCCCAACTGGACGTGCTGTTGTCCCAGCCAGTAGTCGAGAGAACCCCACATGCCGGTCCAGAAACCGTTGGGGTTGCTGAAGAATGACGTGAAAAGAAGGATGAAGACGGTATAGAAGATGGCGGAGCATACCATCCATACGCGCCAGCGCCACAAGAAGCCGGCGGCGAAGGCGGCGGCCATGAGGCTGAGGACGGTGATGCGCATGACCAGCACCTCCTCGCTCACGTCGTAGCCTCTATCGCCGACGAGGGGCAGCTTCTCTACGGCCGCCGCGAACAGCGGCAGCGACAGGCATCCCACCAGTACTAGGATGTCTCCCGCCCGCGGGAAGACGCGTAACCCCAGCCGCTGTCGCAGCGAGCGGACTATCGGCCAGAAGACGACGATCAGCCAGGATGTCAGTACAAGCGCGCCATAGGTGAGAACCCGCCGCTGCCAACTGACTGACGCTCCCTGGGCTTCCTCAACGTCTTGCTCTGACGGTGCGTCCTGCGAGCGTGCGCTTGATAGCGTCCTGTACGCCTCCTCGATGCGTCGCCGTTCCTCATCATTTCGGTGTGCGCGTGTCAACTTCTTGTAGGCGCGCCGCACCGTCTTCATCGAGGCGTGTTCTCCTACACCCAGAACAGCGTAGGGGTTGTCCGACGCGGTTTTTTCCTCGCCTTTGCCTCTCTCAGGGAACCAACCGGATAGGGAGGATAGCCCCATCTGGGCAGCCAGCTCCCGTGCGACTAGCAGGTCGAGATAGACCAGCATCATCGCCACGACGATGAAGGCCACCTCCTTAGTAGCGAAGCTCAAGGCCAGCAGCCCTGCTATGAAGTAGAGGAAAAGCCTGCCCCCCTGAGCCAGATATCGCCACACGCAGATCACCAAGGCCAGCGTAAAGAAGGCGATGTAGATGTCCTCGCGAGCGAAGCGGCTGAAATAGAGCAGCGTCGGCGAGACCGCAATGAGCAGCGCTGCGATGAGGGAGCCTGCTCGGCCCAAGTACCCCCGCAAGAAGAACGGTAGGGCCACCATAGCGGCGCCGAATAGGGCAGGCAGCACCCGCGCCGTGTAGTCGCTATCACCGAACAGAAGAAAGACGAGCGCTGTACCGAAGAACTGGAAGGGCCCGTGGGTCAGGGGATTGTGGATGTAGCCGCGGCCGTCGGCCAGTTGCCAGGAGAAGCCGGCATGAATCGCCTCGTCGCCGTGGAAGGTCCGCGACCCCAAGTCCCAGAAGCGCAGCACCGCCGCCAGGGCTATGAGAACCAAGAACAGGGCAAGATACCATCGTTCAGCCAGGAACCGCTCTCGCAGTCTCCCTGCCCTGGCCCAGAGTCTGGGTGCTGGCTCTCGATCCCTGCCCTGCTTCTTCATACTGGTCCTCCCTGTCTTGTTGGCGACTTCCGTGCCCTTGAGATCGTCTGTGTTGGTGAAGGAGAGAGCGTTTGGGATTGGGCTCCCCAAACCGCTCAGTCGAGGCAGGCGGCGCCAGGCGAATGACCACTTTCTCGCTGCTAGATACTCGCCGACCGGCCCGCAAACGAGATAGTAGACCACGCTGGCATAGGTGACGCCGCCGATGATATCCACGGCGTAATGGTGGCCCAGATATATGCTGGACAAGAAGACCGCGAAGGGATACACGATCACGGGCCATCCCCGTCTGCCCCAGAGCCGTCGCGCGAACAAGAAGAAAAGCCACGGATAGGCCGCGTGCAGCGAGGGCATAGCGGCGACCTGGTTTGGATTTAGCTTGTCGTAGAGGAAGGCCGTGTGCGGCGACAGATGCACGATCCTCACGCCGTCTAGGTAGCCGTGGATCCCGGCCCACCAGGGGGGCGCCGTCGGCAGCAACATGAAGGTGACGAACCCGGCGTAGGACACGAGCAGAAGGGCAATGATGAAGCGCCAGTACTGCTCGCGCCGGTGCTGCCAGATGAGCGCCGCAAACAGCAACGGCACCACGAAATGAATCGCGTGGATCAACGCTGCCAGAGAGTCATACCAATGTACCGTCCACTGATCGGCGAACCGCTGCTGAAGCTCCTGCGTGGGCACGTGACCGAAGAAGAGCAACCGCTCCAGGGTAATCGGGTAGCCGATGTGCACGGTGTTCGCCAGGTTGTCGGCGATTCCGCGCATCGCATCATAAGAAAGCAGCAGGAGGACGAAGGGAGCGAAGTCACGGACGAACCGAACGCGCTGCTTGCCCCACACGAAGCCCATCACCAGCAGGAGGAAGATAACGTCAGGCATCAAGAACGAGCCGCGGGCCACGGAGAAAGCGACGATGAAGGCCACGTAGACGCCCTGAAGAACATAGAAGATGCCGATTCCCTCCTGGCGGGGGGCGGGCGAGACGTCGTCCGGGATAGCCGCGGTTTGTGGGATGGGCTCCCTGCTCTCGGCCGTCTCTCGCGCTCGCTGGGTGACGAGGAGTGTGATCAGCGTGAAGGCCATCACCGGCGTGAGGATATTCACCCCTTCGTTGTCGAGGATCCACAGGCCCCAGAGCTGAGCCAGCCATATCCCGATTCCCAGCCCTATCCAGAGAATGACCTTCTGGTTTGTGCGCAGCGCGTACGCGAGCCCCAGCGCAACCGCCAGCGCCAGCAGCGACAGGTCCTGCATGTAGAGGTGCGGGTTCGTGAGCAGCGCCGCCGTCAGCAGGCCGCCGCACTGCAGGAGGAAGCGCGGCCTTGTGGGTGTCCAGGGGCCTCTGAACGCCGCCAGCGCTGCTACTGCCGTCACCCCCGATAGTGTCCACGTCAGCATCAAATGGGCAGGGCTGTTGTTCTCCAGCAGCCGGGCAAGGAAGCCGTTCCAGCCGAACATGCTGCCCGGTGTTATGCCCCACTTGTTCTCCCAACCTGCGCTATCAAGGAGGAAGCGCGGATAATCGATGAGCACTCTCGGCCCTGAGACCGATATCGACACCATCGCTAGTACCCAGGCCACCGTCGCGAAAGTCGCCAGCGTCCGCCAGCGTCGCTTCCAGAGCAGAAGAACGAGGGGCAGTATCGCCATCTGGGGCTTCACCAGCAGAAGCGCCAGGGCCGCTCCCGACAGGGTCTCCCGGCCCTTCATCTGCAAGACGATGAAGGATAGCCAGCCCAGCATCAGTAGCAGCGAGAGCTGGCCGTGCAGGACTACCCACGGCACCGAGTTCAAAGATAGGAACCCCAGCCAGAGGAGGAGCCGCTGCAAACGGTCCTTCAGCCCCAGTAGCCGCTGTAAGGCGAAAGTCGCAGCTACCGCCAGTCCGGTGGCAGCGATGCCGATGATCACGGTGGCGATCTCGATGGGCAGCCAGGACAAAGGCGCGAAAGCGGCGGCCACGAACGGCGGGTTGAAGTAGGCGAGGACGCCGGTCCCTCCTACCGAGCGCCCCATCGTCTCGACCTCTTCGTGAGCGATGGTGTTCACGTCGTACAGGATGTCGCCCTGGCCTTCTCTTACCAGCCGGCCCGCTGTGTAGAACACCACATAGTCCTCATGGGGCCCGCGGGCGCTGTGCCCCTCGAAGCGGTTGCCGTACATCTCGGCGACGCTCCACCAAGACGTACCGCCGGCCAGTATGAAGATGAATGCCAGCGCGGCGACGACATAGGTCACTGCGCGTGCCGATATCGCTGGCCGCGATGCTCCTCCAGTACTAATGGGATGTACTGTTTCCGCGAAGCGCTGGTCTGAACGCTCCCTGCCGTGGGCAAGCACCGCTTCGGTAGAAGAGAAGATAGGGGAGGACAAAGCAAAGCCTCCTTACTCTGCTGCTCTCTTGACGTATCGACTGCTCATCATGCTCCAGGACTAGGTGAATCCCTTATATCTCTGGATTCATTCGGCCTTTCGGGGCGAATGACTGCGGGAATAGGTGAAAAGCCCTAGGGAGAAACTGTGCCGCTGCTGCCGATGCTATGTATTGACGTGCTTGATGCAGCAGGGACGTGACATGAGCCGCCCGGTCCTCCCGACGAGGTATGACCACCCGCGCATGCCGTCCCTACCGGCTTGGGGATATGACAGCCGGCGTCTTCTGCTTTCAAGGAGGGAAGCGAAATGAACGCCACCGCGCTTGAGACGGCTCAGGCGACCGCCACCCAAAGCGGCCACCGCTGGCGCACCCGCGTTCTGCCCTGGGAGATCGTCTCTGCCCGCGTCCTCGACGCTGTGCTGGCGACCGCCGTCTTCGTCGTTGGCATGGCTGTCTACTGTGCCACTCTTGCGCCCGGCCTGACCTACGTCAGCCTCGACGGGAACGAGCTGGCCACTGTTCCCCATCAGCTTGGCCTGGCTCACTCTCCCGGCTATCCGTTCTACACGTGGATCGGTAAGCTCTTCACCTATCTGCCGGTAGGCGACGTAGCCTATCGCATGAACCTGATGTCGGCGGTCGGCGCCGCCGGCACGGCTGCCCTTCTGTATGGCATCATCGTCCTCCTCACGCGGAGCAGGGCCGCGGCTGTCTTCGCCGCTCTGCTCTTCTCTTTCTCCTCGACTCTCTGGTCGCAGGCCGTCATCACCGAGGTCTATGCACCCAACGTTTTCATGATGGCGCTCACGCTCTTCCTCTTCCTGTCCTGGGGCGAGCGACTGCGTCACCATGAGCCCGCAGCAGCGCGCGATCGGCTGCAACTGTCCTCTTCGGCGTCGCCTGCCTCTCCTTTGGACTGAGCCTGGGGACTCACATATCGAATCTTGCCTTGGTTCCCGGCCTCGTGGTCTATATCTTTCTGGCCAGCGGTGGGACAGGTGTCTCTATCAAGACGTTCCTGCTCGGTGGAGGACTTTTCCTGCTGGGGGCCTGTCAGTTCCTCTGGCTTCCCCTGAGGGCTGGCACTTTGAACGACGAGTTGATGATCCGCCACGCGCCGGACAATTGGCGCGGCGTCTTCGACTACATGTTCAACGTATTCGATGTGAGCTGGTTCGGCTTCCCGTTATCGGCCCTGCCGGAGAGGATTCATGTCTACTGCCGAGCTGGTCGGCGACAACTTTGGTCTGTGGGGTGTCGGCCTCGCCATGGTCGGTATATGGGACATGCTCTATCGCCGGAAGAAGGCGTTCTATCTGCTGGGGCTCGTTTATCTGATGGAGGTCGGCTACTTCACCCAATACAACGTGCCCGACATCGCTGTCTTCTTCATTCCGGCCCACCTTGCGTTCGTCGTCTTCATCGCCTTTGGTGTGCGGTGGGTCATTGATGCCGCGGCGCGTCTGGGGCGACGGTCGGGAAGGTGGGCGGTGCCGGTTCGGGGTTGTCTGGCCGTTTCCCTGATCTTTCCTGTAGCGTTCCAGCTTCACGCCAACTGGGCGAAGAACGATCACTCCAGTGACACGACGGTCGAGGACTTCTATACTCACGCGTTCCAGGTACTTCCCCAGAACAGCGTGCTCGTCGGCCACTCCGGCGTCCCCGGCTTCGATATCTTCTACTATCATCTGGCTCGCGGCTGGCGTCCGGATGTCTTAGTCCCCCAAGAAGAGCAGCCTGACGGCCTGCGTGCGGAAGACATGGCGGGAAGACCGATCTATACCACCGCCCCCGATGTCATCGACACCGGACCTCGACCGGAGGGGACCGGCTCAGTCCCGGATGCTCTCTGGTATGTCCCTGTACTAGCGGCGCCTTCTGTTCACGTCTCCTGGCTTGGTGGCCACCCGCTCATCCTCTACGAGGCTCAAGCAGAACCGCCGCCTCTGGTGGTTCGAATCGGCTACGCCTCAGTATCAGGTTGGTGAGGTGATGGATGGGGTGGAATTCGTCGGTTTCGACCTTGACCGCACAGAGGTTGCTGCTGGTGGGACGCTTCACATTAGGCTCTACTGGCGGCCTCTTGAGGCGCCTGTCCTCAACTACTATCGAGTCTCCACCGTCCTTGGGGATGACCGCTACCGCGAGACCCATACCTTGGGCTTCGACCTCCTTCGGCGTTACCAGCGAGAGGATCGCTTTCGGCCGGGAGATGTCATTGTCGAAGACTACAACCTCGTCGTGATGTCAAGCCTTCCTGCGGGAGAGCACACGTTGCGGCTGGGCACGTGCGACTTTGGCTCCTTTGGATCGAGGACTGAGGAATGGCTGGACTTGACAGAGATCCGGGTGGTTGACTGAGCCTGGTTCTCTCTTTTGGCATACCTCATTTGTTGTCAAGTTCGACTGGCATTTCGGCGCTGAACGCACTGCAAATAGCCAACCCCCGCATTTTCTCGGCGATTATTTGCTCATCCTTGTTGCCTTAAGACGGCGCAATGGGTAAACTTCGCACATCCGCAACGGCAAGGACGCCGCGCTTGCGGCCGATAGGTTTGCTTTGTGCTGAGGGGTGTGCCGACATGGAGGAATTCATCCAGCAGGTCGCCACTGGTCTCTCTACTGGCAGCCTGTATGCCATCCTCGCCCTCGCCCTCGTCCTCATCTATCGTTCCACCGGCATTGTCAACTTTGCCCAGGGAGAAATGGCGATGTTCACTACCTTCATCGCCTGGTCCTTTATCAACTGGGAACTCCACTTCTGGATCGCCTTCTTCCTAACGCTGCTGGTTGCCGGCATTTTCGGCGCGCTGACTGAGATTGTCGTCATACGTCCCGTGGAGAGGGGACCGATTCTCAATCCCGTGATCATCACTCTCGGGATGTTTACCATGCTCAACAGTATCGCCCTACGGATATGGCAGGGCCAGCCCAAGAGCTTCCCTTCGCCCGCCGTCTTCGATGGAGCGCCACTCAGGTTGGGGCCGGCCGTGATAAGCCGTCCTAACATCGGCGTCTTCTGCATGTCGATTCTGATAATGATCGCGATATACCTCTTGTTCAACCGGACCAAGGTCGGTCTGGCGATGAGGGCGGCTGCCCAGAACCGGATCGCCAGCCAACTCGTGGGAATTCGTGTCGGCCGCATGCTTGCCCTGGGCTGGGCCCTTTCGGCGATGGTCGGCGCGGCGGCTGGCATGCTTCTTGCCCCGACTATCTTCCTCTCGCCCAGCATGATGATGGGCGTGCTGCTCTTCGCTTTCGCCGCCGCAGTGCTGGGTGGGTTGGACAGTCCCGTCGGGGCTATCGTTGGTGGCCTAGTGCTGGGTGTTGTGCAAAACCTCGCCGGCACCTACATCGACTCCAAGATCGACATCACAGTTGCTTTCCTCGTGATCATTGCTGTTCTGCTTGTGCGTCCAAAGGGTCTATTCGGCAAGCAGACGATGGAGCGGGTCTAGCGTGACTGACGTCTTTCTCAACCGGCGGTTCTTCTTCTTGGCGCTTGCCTTAGCCCTGCTCGCCGTCTTCCCCTACTTGCACACCTTCCCCTTCTTCGACTCCTTCATTGACTCCTATCGCACCTTCCAGGGAATGCGTTTCGCCTTGTGGTTGATTATCCTCATGGGGCTAAACATCCTCACCGGCTACAGCGGACAGATATCGCTGGGGCACGGGGCGTTTGTAGCGGTAGGCGCCTACATCGCTGCCATACTTATGAGTGATTGGAGTATGCCCGTCTTTGGCGCCGTGCTTATTGCCGGGCTCTTGACCGGCGTTATCGGGTTCCTCATTGGTGCTCCCGCCTTGCGTCTTTCCGGTCCCTATCTGGCCATCGCGACCCTCGCCATGGTCATTGTTCTTCCCCAGATCCTCAAGCATGACTCGATAGACCAGTGGACCGGTGGTGTCATGGGCATCTCCCTTAGCCTGCCTCATGTCCCCGGGTCCCTCAAGGACTTGGCCACCGACGATCAGTGGCTCTACTACCTTTGCATGGTTCCTGCCGTCATCATGACCGCCATGGCCTGGAGCCTCACCCGCAGCCGCATCGGCCGCGCCCTGGTCGCTCTGCGTGACTCCGAAATCGGCGCCCAGCAAATGGGTGTAAACGTGTCGCTCTACAAGATGACCGCCTTTGGCCTTTCTGCTCTCTACGCCGGCACCGGTGGCGCCCTCTACGTCTTTACGTTGGGGTACCTCGGTCCGGCGGAGTTCGACATCCTCCTCTCTCTTACTATGCTCGTGATGATCGTCCTCGGCGGACTGGGTTCCATTACCGGCACCATCTTCGCCGCCGTGATCATGACCATGCGTATCGACATCACCGACTGGATATCCGGCGCCATACCTGCCGGCGACAGACTAGGCATCGATACCACCCGAGGAGCTCTCTTCGGGCTCCTTCTAATCCTCTCCATAATCTTCACGCCGCGGGGAGTCGCGGGCTCCATTGCCCACATGAAAGAGGCTCATCTGGGAGCGAAGATTCAAGATCTGGTCTCCCGGCTCCTTGGGCGTTCTCGACCGAAGAAAGAAAGCGTCTAAGACCACACCCTACTCGATATTGGTATAATCTGCGCTGATGTGAGGCTTCGAGGAAGAGGCTCGTGGCGGCGAGTCGTTCCGACAGGAAAGTCAGCAAGTGCTTGCTCATGGGAGCAGGCGCGAGGAAAGCAAGGAGGTAATCAGATGCAGGCGATACTAAAGCGATGGCCCTTGCTCTTGGTGGCGGTGCTGGCGGCGGGCATGTTACTGCTGGTCGCATGCGGGGATGACGACGAAGAGGGCAAGGAAACGCCCGGTGCCACAGCCAAGGTCACAGCGAAGGCTACGGCGGGGCCCGGCGACACAACGGGAGTGACAGACACCGAGATCAAGATCGGTACCCTTCTTCCCTTGAGCCAAACCGCTGCCGCGACCTGGGGGGTCGGCCTCAGCAAGGGCATGAAGGCCTACTTTGACTACATAAACGACGAGGGTGGCATCTATGGGCGCAAGATCAACCTTATTGTCGCGGACAGCCAGTATACCGGGCCTGTAGCGATCGAGGCCGCGCGCAAACTGGTGGAGCAGGACAAGGTATTCGCCCTCCAGGGAGGCTCTGGGGACAGAGGCCATGAATTCCACCTGGAAGTATCTCGAGGAGAAGGGCGTCCCTGACATGTTCATGCTCACCGGCGAAACCAGGTTCACCGAACCCGTTGCGCGAACCCGCTTTACCTTCCTAGTTGACTATCTGAGCGAGGGGCGCCTCCTCGGCCAGTACATCGCCGACAACTACGCCGGGCAAGAAGGTCGGCATCCTCGCCCAGAACGACGATTTCGGCAAGCAGGGTGAGGAAGGGGTGAAGCTGGGCCTCGAGTCTGATGCGGAGACCGTCACGGAGTACTATGACGGGACCCAAAACGACGTAACGGCCCAGACCCAGCGCCTACAGACGGCCAACGCCGAAGTCATTGCGGTCTACGGCATGCCCTATGCAGGCCGCCAGCCTCATCAAGACGGCGCGCGAGACCCTAAGTTGGGATGTTCCCATCCTCATCACCGGCGTCGACGCTGTCGAGATCGAAGGTATGCTGGCGGGCTACACGAACATCGAGGGCACCGTATCTGTAGTCTTTTCCCACCAGGCCTACCAGACGGAGTTCCCGGGCATCGCCGAGCACATCCGGATAATGGCCAAGTACGCTGCCGACACGAAGCCCGACAACCTGACCCTTACTGGATACGCAATCGCCCAGGATATGGCGTATCTCCTGGAGCAGGCCGGCCCGGACCTCACGCGCGAATCCTTCTTGGACGCTGCCGAGTCGATGTGCAAGTGGATGTGCCCGCTGTGCATAGAGCCCCTGAGCTTCTCCACCACGGACCATCGCTTGAACCAGACGGAGACCTACGTGAAAGCCACAGGGACCGACGCGGACACCTTCCACTGGGAATTCATTGGCGACCCTATCGCTTTTGAGGACACCAAGGATTGCACAGCGCCGACGCCGCCTGCGGGGATTGACGAGCAACCCAAAATACAGTAGGACGGCAGGGCAAACAGAGAGTCAACTGTTGAAACGTTTCGGGAGCAAGCACCTGCTGCTTGCTCCCGAAGGGTTGGTATTGGGAGCAAGGAGGTAGTCAGATGCGGACACTCTTGAAGCGATGGCCGCTGCTCCTGGTGGCGGTGCTGGCGCTCAGCATGTCGCTTGGGCTCTCCTGTGGGGAGGATGAAGAAGACGGCGACACCACACCCAGTGCCGGCGAGACGGCCGCGGCCACAAAGGCGCCGGAGACAGGCGGTGACACCACGGGAGTGACGGATACCGAGATCACGATCGGCACTCTTCTCCCGATGAGTAACTCCTCTGCTGCCGCCTGGGGAGTTCCCCTCAGCCGAGGGATGAAGGCGTACTACGACTACATCAACGACCAGGGCGGTATCTACGGCCGCAAGATCAACTTCATTGTCGCCGACAGCCAGTACACCGGGCCGGTGGCCAGCGAATCCGTGCGCAAGCTGGTGGAACGCGACAACATCTTCGCTCTCCAGGGAAGTCTGGGGACGGCGGCCCACAGCGCCGTCTGGAAGTACCTGGAGGAGAAGGGTGTGCCGGACATGTATATCCTCACCGGCAACACCAAGTGGACGGTGCCGATCGCCCGCATCCCGCTTCGCATTCCTCGTTGACTACATCACCGAGGGCCGCATCCTCGGCAAGTACATCGCCGACAACTTCGACGGCAAGAAGCTGGGTATCATCGCTCAGAACGATGACTTCGGCAAAGAGGGTGAGCAGGGACTGAGGCAGGGTCTCGAGGATGAGAACGCGGATATGGAGATCGTCGTCGAGTACTACGACGAGACCCAGAACGACGTTACCTCCCAGGTGCAGCGGCTGAAGAACGCCAACGTCGATGTCATAGGCTTCTACGGCATGCCGCTCCAGACTGCCAGCCTCATGAAGACGGCGCGCGAGACCCTGAGCTGGGACGTCCCCATCGTGATCACCGGGGTGGACGCCGTCGAGGTGGTTGCCACGCTGGCCGGTCTGGACAACATTGAGGGCGCCGTGTCCGTAGTCTTCGGTCACCAGGCTTTCGAGACCGATGTCCCGGGCGTCGCCAAGCACAACGAGATAATGGCCAAATATGCCCCCGACGTCACGCCTGATAACCTGACGCTAACAGGGTATTCTATATCCGAGGCGCTGGTAAACAACCTCAAGCAGGCGGGCCCTGACCTCACGCGGGAGTCATTCCTGGATGCCGCCGAGTCGGTGTGCAAATACATGTCTTCCACCGGCCTGGTGCCTTCCAGCATGACCGCCACGGACCACCGGCCCACGGAGGTGGAGGTCTACGTGAAGGCCACCGTGGATCGCTCGATCGACCCGCCGACGTTCAAGTGGGAGCCCTTCGGTGAGCCGTTCGGATTTGAGGGCACGAAGGAGTGCACGGCACCGACGCCTCCTCCGGGGTATGACGAGCAACCCAAGTAGGACGGCGAGAGGGCAAACGGTCAACAGTTGATGAGCATCCCGAGGGTGTGAGCTTCCTGCTCCCCCTCGGGATTGCCGAGCGGACAGGAGCGAGATTGGACTGAGCCCAGCATCGGCTGGCGGTGCCGGAGCACGTGCCGGCATTAGTGTTGCTGACCGAATTCGGGGGTGAGAGCATGACATCGATAAAGAAGCTCTTCTGGTTCATGTCTGGCGTGGCGCTACTCTCTATGGCGCTGCTGGCAATGTCCTGCGGTGAAGATAGAGGAGTCAACGTCCACACCCGGCGCTGCGGCCAATGCCCCCATGTTGACAGCCCAGGCTGGCGACAGGACGGGAGTGACGGACACCGAGATCAAGCTGGGTACCCACTACCCTCTGAGCGGGAGCCCCGCCGCTGCCTATGGCCCCATCGCCTACGGAATGAAGGCGTTCTTCGACTACATCAATGCCCAGGGGGGTGTGTACGGTCGGAAGATCAACTTCGATCATCGGCGATGACCACTACAACCCACCGGACACGGCGGAGGTAGTGAGGAAGCTGGTCGAGCAGGACAAAGTGTTCGCTATGATTAGCGGGTTGGGAGAGGAGACCCACAACGCGGTGTGGAAGTATCTGGAGGAGAAGGGTATTCCCGACATGTATCTCTCGACCGGCCTCGACAAGTGGACCAACCCCGTTGTGAAGTCCCGTTTTGCCGGCAACCCGGACTACGTCTCCGAAGGCACCTTCTTGGGCCAGTACATCGCTAAGACCTACCCCGGGGCGAAACTGGGTCTCCTCCTTCAGGGTGACCAGCTTGGCGCGGACGGCGAGAAGGGCCTGCGGAAGGGCATAGAAGGCAGCGACGTGGAGATCACTGCCGTAGAGACGTACGACGCAATCCAGTCCGACGTTACTGCCCAGGTTCAGCGGCTAAAGAGCGACGGTGTGGATGTGGTGGCCGCCTTCGCTATGCCTCCCCAGGGCGCCAGCATGGTCAAGGCGGCCCGCGAGACCATGAACTGGGATGTCCCCATCGTCGTCAGTGGCATCCTTTGCACCGACCTCTTCATCATGCTGGCGGGCGCTGAGAACGCCGAGGGTGTCATAAGCTTCACCTTCGGCCGCCAGGTATACGAGCCCCAGATTCCGGGCGTCCAGAAGTATATGAAGATCTGGGAGAAGTTCCAGAATGGCACGACCGGGCCGCTGAACAACTTCGAGCTCTACGGCATGTCCATCGCTGAGGCCACGGTGTGGGACCTGGAGATGGCTGGCCAAGACCTTACGCGCGGCTCCTTCCTCGATGCCGCTGAATCGATGTGCAAATTCGCGCCCTCGACTAGCGATGGCTTTGGGACCTGGAACACCAGCCCAACGGACCACAAGATCAATGAGACCTTCATCATCAACGTAGTCGAGAACGGCGGCTGGGTGCCGGTCGGCGATCACATCAGCTACGAATCGACCACCGACTGCACGCCCAAGACGCCGCCTCCCGGCTTCGAGGATCAACCTAAAGTGGGTGCAGATGCAGAGTTCGTTGAAACGCCCTAGCGGCTCTCTGCTCCCAAGGAAGGACGGGCTGAGGCCTTTCGGCGTGTCTGTTTGACAGAAGAGAGGATGGCAACAAGATGCAGGCATTACTGAAGCGATTGCCCTTGGTAGCGATACTAGCGGTGGCCATGTTGCTTGCTCTTTCCTGTGGTGGAGAAGACAAGGAAGAAGGCACGCCCGGGGCTGCCACCAAGACTACCTCAGTCGGCGACACCACGGGAGTGACAGACACCGAGATCAAGCTGGGGACTCACTTTGCCCTGAGCCAGAGCCCGGCCGCCGCCTATGCCGTCATCGCCTTCGGCATGCGCGCCTACTTCGACTATATCAACGACCAGGGCGGTGTGCACGGCCGCAAGATCACCTTCCTGATCGGCGATGACCACTACAACCCTCCCGACACCATCGAGGTGGTGCGGAAGCTCGTCGAGCAGGACAAGGTCTTCGCCATTGTCGCCGGGCTGGGCGAGAACGCCCATAGCGCCGTCTGGAAGTACCTCGAAGAGCGCAATGTCCCGGACATGTTCATCACCGGCGGCCTCCTCAAGTGGTCTGAGCCGCCTGTACATAGCCGCTTCTCGCGGCAGCGTCGACTTCGTCACCGAGGGGAAGATGCTCGGGAAGTACGTTGTTGACAACTATCCCGGCAAGAAGCTCGGCCTCCTTCTCCAGAATGATGAGATGGGAAGCGATAGCCAGAAGGGGCTGGATGTCGCGCTCGAGGGCAGCGATATCGAGATCGTGGCGACGGAGACATACGAGGTCAGATCAACTTCGACGTCACGGCCCAGACGCAGCGGCTGCATAATGCCGGCGCCGAGGTGATAATCGCCTTCGCCATCCCGCCGCAGGCTGCCAGCCTCGTCAAGACCGCGCGCGATCACGCTCAACTGGGACGTGCCGATCATCGTGAGCGGTATCAACGCCGACCAGATATTCATCGACCTTGCCGGTGAGAAGAACGGCGACCGAACGCCGAAGGAGTCATCAGCATAGTCATGGGCCACATGGTCAACGAGACGGATAATCCCGGCGATCAAGGCGCACATCGAGATTGATGGAGAAGTACGGCCGTGGCACAGCCGGCCAGCAACTTCACCCTCTACGGAGCAGGCCATGGGCGAGCTGATGGTCGAGATACTCAACCGGGCGGGCCGTGACCTGACGCGTGAGAGCTTCCTGGACGCCGCTGAGTCGATACGGGGATGGTAGCTGCTCAGCGCTGCATGGTTCCCATCAGCCTGAGCCCCACGGATCACCGGCCGCATGGAGATGGAGATGTACACCCGGGTTGAAAACGGGACGTGGGTCATCTTCGGCGAACCTGTCAGCTTCGAGTCCACGCCGCAATAGGCGACCGATGCGCTTCTTCGGGAAGCCGTGCCTGCTGCTGGCACTGACTGTCACAGCCCTCATTATCGCTTGCGGCGATAAAGAAGCGGCGCCCAACGAAAACGGGGCGACTCGCGCTACAGAGGAAACGCCCGGCGTATCCGATAGCGAGATCAAGATCGGGATACACATTCCGCTTAGCCAGAATCCGGCCGCCGCCTACGCTCCCATCGCCTTTGGCATCCGCGCCTACTTCGACTACATAAACGACCAGGGCGGAGTGAACGGTCGCAAGATCACTCTCGTCATGGGCGATGACCACTACAATCCCCCTGACACGGTGGAAGTAACCCGCCGGCTGGTGGAACAGGACAAGGTATTTGCGATGGTGGGCAGCCTCGGTGAGGCGACCCATTCCGCAGTCTGGAAGTATCTGGAGGACAAGGGTGTGCCGGACATGTTCCTCTCGACCGGGCTGTCGAAGTGGACCGATCCCGTGGTGCGCACCCGTTTCGGCGGCAACCCCGACTACATAACCGAAGGCACCATTCTCGGCATGTACATTGCTGAGAACTACGACGGGAAGAAGCTGGGGCTGCTCCTTCAGAACGACGAGTTCGGCAGCGAGGGGGAGAAAGGGCTGCGTCGCGGCATCGAAGGTAGTGACGTTCAGATCGTCGCCGTCGAGAAGTACGAGTCCATCGAGTCCGATGTCAGCGCCGAAGTCAACCGGCTCAAGAGCGCCGGCGTCGACGTAATTGCCGCCTACACTATTCCACCTCAGGGCGCCAGCCTGGTGAAGACCGCCCGCGAAGTCCTCAACTGGGATGTCCCCATCATCGTCACCGGCGTGGACTGCAGCGACATCTTTATCGCCCTTGCCGGCGCCGAAAACGCTGAGGGCATCGTCAGCGTTGTCTTCGGGCCCCAGATCTACGATACCGATCACCCCGGCGTGAAGAAGCATATAGAGATCATGGAGAAGTACGGTCGGGGCGAGCCGCCCAGCAACTTCAGCCTCTATGGCAACTTCGTTGCTGAGCTCACCGTCCACATCTTGGAGATGGCCGGCCCCGATCTCACGCGCGACTCCTTCCTTGACGCCGCTGAGTCAGTGCATGACTTCTGGTGCTCGACCTGTACCGGCGTCGGACCGATCAATATGACCCCCACAGATCATCGGCCCGTCGAGGCTGAGATATACAATCGGGTCGAGAACGGCAGGTGGGTGACCTTCGGGGAGCCTGTCACCTTCGAGTCCACGAAATAGCCGGCCGAGAAGCTTCTCCGGGATGCTCGCGCCTCAGTGATTGAGGACGGCGCGAACGATATTGTGGCGCCGGGCGACCTCCTTCAACTCCTTCTTCCCCCACGCGGCGGTTCTAATGTGCCGCCTTCGCCTCCGCGTTCCTCTGTGAAAACTCGAACTTAACGCGCCCGTAACGTTTTCGTCACATGACTGGAACAAGGCGTGTCTAATGTGTACGTGTGCCCACGGGGGTGGGTTACGGATACCCGCCGGGAGCGGATCACCTCCGGGCATCGAAACCCGAAACAGAGCGTGAAGTCGATGGCGGCTGGCGCAAGATGAAGGATGAAAGCGACGAACTCAGAGCCCGCAGGCTGCTGGCGGACTACATAGCGGCCTGGAACCGTCACGACGCTGTCAAGTTGGCCTCCCTCTTTGCTGAGGACGGATGCTATGGCGAGTTCGGGCAGGGAGCAGTCCTTTTCGGACATGAGGTTATCCGGCGTTACCTCTCAGCTAAGTTTTCAACCCTGCCCGGACTCACAAACACCCTCACAGCATACCCCACCTGGAATGGTGCGCAGGTTATCTACAAGTGGGCCATGACCGCCACCCCGCGGGGAGAGTTCGCCGGAGTGTCTCCCACGGGAAGGCCCTTCCGGGTTCCCGGGGCGACAGTCCTCGTCGTGGAAGATGACAAGATAGCGAGGGCGGCGGACTACTATGACGTGAGAACGATTGCCCGCCAGCTTCGCTTCGGGCTTACCCCCGGCTCCGAAGGCCCTGCCTCCGGGTTCTCCTTCGTCGACGCTGACATCATATCTTCACCCGACTTCCCGGTCACCGAAGACAACATCCGCTACGGCGAGTGACCTTCGGGTCGCGTTCCTCTCCTGCCCTCCGTCGAGTTGAGACTACCCGGTGCGCTCGCGGGAAAAACCTGCGGCTCGACCATGCACGCTCGGTCAGAGCGCTTCGGCTGCTCAATCTGCTCGAAGGGAAAGGGGAGAGCCACGATGTGGCTGGGAGTGGAGGGCTAGGACCCGGGCACGCCGTTGTACATGATATCCGGGTCGCCTGCGAAGCTGCCGGCGACCACGTCTCCTAGCGCAACTATCGGCCGGTCCGACTCCAATACCGCTGAGCCGATGAAGCCATCCGGCAGCGCTGGATCCAGGGTCTGTACGATAGTGAAAGTGCGGTAAATGGGGATTGTGTAAGCTGCCTCTCCTCCGGCCAGCCCCGGCCCGTAGTAGTGAACAGTCAGGTTTGCCTGCCCGCCGTCTGCTACCACCACCCGGATCCAAGACATCAGGCCGTTGCGAGTCCAGCCGGTGATCGCGTTCCTATCTACCAGTGGTAGGTACACCTTCCGGCCTGCCTCGTCCGTCTTCACCGCACGATAGTTGACATAAGTCTCCGACCGGCTGGAGCCCCTGGAAGCGACTATCCCGATCGGCTGCGTTGAGTTCACACGGACTGTGCCGTCAATGAAGTTGTGGGGTAGGGTGTCGCCCGGGTTGAGACAGTTGAACCAGTCGCTGTTCTGATAGCAGGAGCGGGCTGCCCGCACCGTGATCTGGCTCTCCTTGACGATGAACTGGGCTGGGTTGACGCTGCCATCCCAGCCTTCAAACCGTAGGTTGACGGTCGCCGGCTTCGTCGGGTCGCTGTTCACGATCTGAAAGTCCGTGCTCCACTCACCGCCCGCCTCTCGTTCCACCAAGGGGACGAAGAGGGATGTCCCCATATCGCTGGTGGTCAACCCTCTGTAGGAAGCGAACTGCTTGGAGTTAAAGTTCCAGATGTCGGCTGTCGCCACGATGTACTGCTGCGACGGCGGCACCTTCTGGGCGTTGCGGTGCAGCTCGACGCGGATGGAGCCGGAGAAACCGGGCCCCACGCCCATTGTCGACCAAGAGCGCACGAGAGAGCCGTTCGCCGGGATAGGCATGCCCCCATTCGGGCAATCCGCCAGACGCTTGGGGTTACTTCGTGCTTGGGTCGTACGGGTCCCAGTACTCATCCGCGTCCGTCTTGTTGCTCGTGTATATCAGAGTAGCGCAGGCCGTCTGTTCGCCCATGTTCTGGATGACAAAGCGGCTGTTCCAGTCCTGGTTGAAACCGTCTCGGTTGAGGATGTTGGGGAGGTATAGCTTATCCGAGCCCGCATTGAGGGCCACCGTCTCGCCGGCCGCCTGGTAGACGCCGCCGCCCTTGTCCACGTCCTTTGCCATCAGGACCGCGATCGGCTGGTCGCTGATGACCACCGCCGAACCTAGGAAGCCCAGCGGTAGATTAGGGTTGTCCTTTTGGGAGAACGTCCAGCCTGCCCCGGGCTGAAGCGGCAGGCTGCGTTCGCTCGCTACCATCCTGCCGTCGGCGTCGAAGTACTGCACCTCCACGTTGGCGGGGCCGCCGCCCATGTTCTGGACCCGCATCCACGAGTTCTCGGCGCCGATCTGGTAGCAAGCAGTGGAAAGTAGGACTAGAGAGGAGAGAAGAGCCAGCAGGAGCAAATACGGCCGGCGGAACCGGCCCCGGACAGCGTTCAGTATGCGCATCGACATTCCTTCACCTCAACCCCGCCTGCGCCAGAATATATGGAGCGACCGGCGACTGTCAAGTGTATGTGCTCGTCTGCGAAGTACAAATAGCATTCTGCTAGGCAGAGTCATAGTCATGCCGTTGCAGCTTCTCAGGAAATGGCGAGGCGCCGGTTTTGAGACCGGCGCCTCGGCCGTTGGCTTTCCTAGTTCAGACTAGGCGTAGCGAATGGTATCGCCGACCAGGTGACCAGCACCTAGTCGAGGCTTGCCAGACGCTACGGCAGGTTCTTCCCTGCCCAGTCCTGCCAGGCTGTGTTGGTGCTTATCTGCGGCGGGCTTCCCACGAATGCAGTCCGTGCTGTGGTGTCGCCCTCAAGGGTGTACATGAACCAGGCGGTAATGTAGCCCTGGTAGCCGTTGTTCGCGTTCTGGATGACGTTGTGGCCGGCGCCGATCAGCCTCGCCCTGGCGGCCGCACCGGGCACCTGGTTGTACCAGTTCTGCATCGCCGAGAGGCTGCAGATCAGGGTGTCGCTCGTGCCGCACTGGATCCAGAGCGGGACCGTTGTCGGCCAGCCGGTCAGGCTCGGGAACCGGGGTCGACCACCAGATCGGGTTCGGCAACGCGTTGGAAATCGCGCTCGTCGAACAGCGTCGGCTGCAAGAGGACGGCGTTCAGCACGCCACCGGCGCCCTGCGAGTGCCCGAGAGCGCCGATCTTCGACGTGTCGAGCTTGTTGTAGAAGATGCTGCCGGAGTCACTGTTCTTGGCGACCATCCATTGGGCGCCACCCACTATGTACTGGCCCTCGCCCTGTGTCCCGTTGTCGTTAGCGATGACGACGAAGCCCCAGGACGCGAGCTGGTCCAGCGTGTCAGCGTAGTTGGTGGGCGTGCCGCCGGTGCCAACGCCGAAGCTGATGATCGAGTGGCTGTGCCGCCGTAGTCGAGGTTCGTCGGGTACCAGAGGTGGTACGTCCAGCCGTTACCGTCGGTGGCAGTGCCCGTGCTGACCGCCCACGAGCCCTGGGCCTTGTACGTGTTCTCGACCGAGACCGGGGTCGGGGTTGGCGTCGGCTCTGATCCCGACGTGTAGTACACCTGCACCGCTGCCCAGTCCACGTAGAAGTCGCGGCTGAAGAGGTGGAGTTGGAGGTCAGGCGGACGCGGAAGTTGGCGTCGCCCAATTGGGCAGCGGTCCAAGTGTGCCCCCACGTATCAGTGGAGCCGCCCAGAGTATTCGTGTGCATGGACGTCGACTCGGTGGTGTTGTTCTTAGCCGCTGTCCAGGTCGTGCCGCCGTCCCAGGACAGCTCGACGCCCATGCTATTCGTGCCGGTCGTCGAGTCGAGCCGCCAGTCGAGTCGCACTGCGATGCCGTTGATGGTTGAGTCAGTCGGAATGGAGATGCCGTAGTTGTAGTAGCGGTGGCGGTCGGCGGCGCCGTTGACGTTGCTGGCGTAGCTGGTGTCGTCTCCATAGGCGTAAGTGGGGTTCAGTTCAAAGCCGTTGCCGTCGCCACCCGTGTCCACGGCGTTGGCGCTCGGGCTCTTAAGCCCTGTGTCGGAGGCTGACGCGGTGCTGCCAAGTGTTGCGAAGGCGACCAGCGCTATTGCCGCGACCAGGCCAAGTACCAGTAGGCCCTTTTTCAAAGTACGAATTCCTTTCACTTCAAGTCCTACCATTGGGGTTCTCCCGCACAGGCCTCACCGGCCTGCTGTGCCGACGGAGCTTGTCGACGTCGGCGCTATCAAGCTGTGATCGGTGCTAGCCTCACCCCCTTCCTGGTCTTGCTCTCGTTCCAGATTGCAAGGAATCAATGGGAAGGTGCTGGGAACCGTGCAGCGTCCGTCAGAACGGAGTGCTGCTGCTGTCTCTCCTCATTCCCGATTCACCCGCCGTCCTCAGTTTTCTGGGCATGATGAACCGACAAGCTTAATACGGGAAACAGACAATAGCCTCAAATACGCCTAAGTACACTTAACACCCACGGAAAGAAGTGACTATGTATCTTAAGTACACCTAGATACACTAATTGATCGGGCTTGTCAATAGGTTAAGGGGACATTAGAGGAGGTCACCCGAAAAACCGACGCAGAGGCGGCCGTGTGGAACAAGCCGCGATATCCAGAGCAGAGTGCGCTCGGCGCGCGGATGCTCCGCCGCTGCAGCGGCTTTCGGCTTCCCATCGAGGGATCTAGCTCATTCCTCGCCTGCGTCTCCCCTGAGGAGACGGGTTTGTAGTCGTCGAGGTAGAGCGAGCGGGCGCGGTAACGACCCTATGCTGCCTTCTCGTCCGGCTGCATAATACCGAACTGATTGCCTTCGGTGTCACGACAGTAGGCAAACCAGCCCACGCCCGGGATCGCCATCTTGGGAGTTACGACTGCCCCGCCGTTCGCCTCGACCTTCGCGGCATACTCGTCGACGGTCGGTACGCCGACTGTGCAGATATAGGCGGTCGGCGATTCTCCCTTTGCCTCTCCGGCTCGGCGCATTATCGCTCCGTTGATCCCCGGCTCGCCTTCGGGCCCCGTTGTGATGAGCCAGTACTCCACCGGCCCGCCCCACGTGTTGATCTCCCAACCGAAGACACTTCTGTAGAAGTTGACGGCCCGTTCCGGGTCATCCGCCGGTATCTCGAAATGGATTACTCTCGGCATCTCTCTCACCTCCTGATCTGATGATAGCATTTTCCTAGCCGCGTCGTTTCGGTCGTCGTGGTCGCGCTGCTTATCACGGTGAAATACCGCGATGGTAGCTTACTCTCCTTCCCGAGTGTGCCGGTTCTCTTTCGGACGGACGGTTCAGTCGCCGTCAATTCGGTGGACTATCCAGAGGGAGAGGGTGCCAATGGCAGCGCGCCAGATTACCACGTGGTCTTGTCATTAAGTGAGCCGGGTGCCTATACTCATGCCGTCGCAAACCAACGCCCAGAGAGGGCTCCTGCGACTACACGGCGAGCAAGCGGCAAGACGGAGGATTCTTCATGCTGGACGGGACGAAAGTATCTCGGCGCGGCTTCCTGGCGGGAGCTCTCACGGCCACGGCGGTCGCGGGTCTGTCCGCAGCCGGCTGCGGCGGTGACAAGGAGGAAGAGAATACCCCTCAGCCCGGCGGGACGGCAGAGGGTGAGCCGAAACGTGGTGGTACTCTCAGAATCGCCAGCACCCAATTGCTCGGCCTCGACCCGATGATGACTGAGGGCGTCCCGGTGGCCGGGTACTTCTACAGCTATGCGTGTTCATCTTACCGACTGGGAAGGGACGGTCGGTGACGTGGCATCCTCCTGGGAGGTTGTCGACGACGTGGAGTGGATATTCAAACTCCGCAACGACGTTCACTTCACAGATGCGCCGCCGGTGAACGGCCGGCTCCTAGTCGCCTCCGATCTTGCCAAGAGCATCGACCGCAACAAAGGGATCGCAGGCGCCAGCGAATCATGGAACCAGTATGTCGCTTCCTACGAGGCGTCAGATGACGTCACGTTCAAGATCATCACCAAGAAACCCTACGCCTACCTGCTCTGGCTGCTGGGCATCTGCCCCATAGTGCCCATGGAGGCGGTCGAGGAATTCGGCGACCTGCGAACCAACGTTGCGGGCAGCGGACCCTACGCCCTTTCAAAATACGAGCGCGGTCAGGGTCTGGAGATGGTACGAAACCCCCTTTACTACCACGAGTACCCCTACATCGATGGGATAAGCGTCAAGGTGCTCGTCGACGAGGCTTCGATCCAGGCCGCCTTCCGGGCGGGCTCAATCGATATCTACGATGCAACCGACAAACTGAAGGCGGATGCGGTATCGAAGGTTGAGGGCGTCACCATTTCGCGCTATCTAGAGCGCAGCTATGCGAATATCCGCCTCAACGGCTCTAAGTTCGCTCCCTTTAAGGATGAACGCGTCCGCGAGGCAGTAGACTTGGCGCTTGACCGGCGGGGCATGATCGACAAGCTCCACTTTGGGGATGCCGAGTTGTCGGGCCCTCTTCCACCGGTGTTTGATAACGCGCTGCCCAAGGAAGAAATAGAGGCCGCATACCAGCGCGATGTCCCGCGGGCGAGGCAGTTGCTCTCCGCCGCCGGGCAAGAGGATTTGCGATTCGAACTGTTTGTCGCCACTACTCCGCCTGGGCCCGACCAGGCCGCCATAATCAAGGCCAACCTGGCCGAGGCCGGCATCACGGTGGACATCAAGAGCTCTGAGTTGGGGACATGGATCGCCGACATGCTCCTCGGCAACTTCGAAGCGACGGTCTTTAACCACCTCCCGTACGTGAGCGACGACATACCGCTTCAACTCCTCCACAGTCGCGGCGACACGCGGACGGATCGCAACTATCTCGGCGTGGATGATCCGCAGGTTGATGCCCTGCTCGACCAAATACACGAGACCGATTGACGACGCGAAGCGGAAGGAATTGGCTTTGGAGGTGCAGCGCCTCGTCCTAAAGCGGCACGGGCCCACCTTGCTCCTTTACCAGCCCTACGGGTACTGGTGTGCCTACGACTACATCAAGGGGTATACGCCGACGGCCTACGGCTTCGGCCTGCACAAGCACGACTACTGGATCGACAAGGGATAGGACTGAGCGGGGCGTTCACAGCAATAGAGATGCCCGCGCCTCGGTGTTGCGGGCAAGAGCGTTATTCCTGGATGGCCCCGGAGCGTTCTAGAAGGCTCAAGAAGCGGGCGTAGGCTTCATCCCAGAGGGCGCCCTCAGTGGGCTCGTAGGCTGTTATCTCGAACGAGCGCCGCACCAATTCCCGACCTTCCTCCAGCGACGACAGGTGCCCCAGCGCCATCGCTTGGACAACGACGTTTCCGATGGCCGTCGCCTCTACCGGCCCTGCCAGGACCGGCGTTCCCGTTGCATTGGCCGTGAACTGGCAGAGCAGGCGATTCTGCGAGCCGCCGCCGACCACGTGGATGGCCCTAATCCGGCGGCCCTGCATCTCCTCGATTCGTTCGAATATCCATCGGTACTTGAGGGCCAGGCTCTCCAGCACACACCGTGCCATCGACCCTTTGTCCTGCGGCGCCGCCTGACCGCTGTCGTGACAGAAGGCTCTGATCGCGCTCGGCATGTCGGAAGGGCTGAGGAAAGACGGATCATCCGGCTCGATGATCGCCGCGAATGGCGGCGCTGCCTCAGCCAGACTGGCGATCTCATCGTAAGAAAGAGATTGGCCCTGCTCTGCCCACGCTCGCCGACACTCCTGGAGCAGCCACAGGCCCATCACGTTTCGGAGCAGGCGAAAGTGGCCGCCCACCCCGCCTTCATTCGTGAAGTTGTTGGCGAGGCTCTGCGCCGTTATCACCGGCTCCGGAACCTCGACACCCACCAGTGACCAGGTGCCGGAACTGATATAGGCGTAGTCGCTCTCGCTGGTGGGTACCGCTGCCACCGCCGAGCCTGTGTCGTGGCAGGCGGGCGCCACAACCGGTACCCCGTCCAGCCCTGTCTCCTCGGCGATGGACGGCAAGAGATCTCCGAGAACGGTTCCCGGTGGGACGATCGGCGGCAAGAAGCCGGTCGGGATGCCGAGCCTGTCAAGAAGCGAGGTCGCCCAGGTGCCTTCCCGCGGGTTGTAGAACTGAGTCGTCGTGGCGTTGGTGAACTCGCAGACGGTTCGACCCGTCAGCCAGTAGTTCAGTAGGTCGGGAATGGTGAGGAACGTGTGCGCCTGCTCGAGAACCGGTGAACCGCCCAGAACCATGGAGAAGAGCTGGTACAGCGTGTTGAATGGCAGGAACTGGATCCCCGTCTGCTCGAAGATCTCGGCGCGTGGCACACGCTTGAACGCCTCCTCCATCACCCCCTCGGTGCGGCTGTCCCGATAGTGGAACGGCTCGCCGAGCAGCTTGCCTCGCTCGTCCAACAGGGCGAAGTCGACCCCCCAAGTATCGACGCCGATGCTCGCCGGACGCCCGTACTGCTCCCGGCAGAGGGCCAGGCCGTGCTTCATCTCCTCGAACAGCCGCTGGACGTCCCAGTGGAGCCCGTCCGCCGCGCGGATGGGCCCGTTGGCGAAGCGATGCACCTCAGTCAAGCGCAACCGTTCGCCATCGTAGCGGCCCAGCATGGCGCGCCCGCTCTCGGCTCCTAGATCGAAGGCAAGGAACTTCTCAGTCATGGTTGTGGAATTACCCTCTTGGGATAAGGACTCGCTAGCCGCCCTTCGTGCTGCGCTGGCCTGCGAGCCCTTTGATCAGCATCGATGATAGGATGACGCGGCTGGCCTGCTCCAGGCAGGATGTCCACTCGTAGGCCTCCTCAACCGTCTTTCCCACCGCGAACGAGCCGTGGCCGCGCACGACTGCTATCCTGTTCGCGCCGATCTCGAAACTCCCGCAACAGGTCCAATTGCCGGGACGAACGCCTGGTTGTCATTTCCAGTCCAGCATTCTCTTCCCGCAACCAAGCAGACGACGACTGCTTCCGGCTCACAGATCGAGGGAGAGCCGGTCGACGCTGTGCGGCATTGCTGACTGCGGGCGAATCGGTAATCGGGCGAGAGACTACCAGGTCTTGTAGTCCTCACTCATCTTCCGGTACTCGATGAGCGGTTCGTCGATTGTCTTTGCCGCCAGGATGATCTGGCAGGCCTCCTCCAGGCAGGAGACCCATTGGAACGCCTCGTCCAGCGTCTGGCCGATGGCGAAGCAGCCGTGGCCGCGCAGCATTACGATCTTGTACTCCTGAAGGGCGGCCGGCAGCTTCTCCACCATCTCGGACGACCCCGACGCGAACTCCGCCGTGATCACCGGCACCTTGTGCAAGAGGTAAGATGCCTCGTTGTCTATGGGCACGATCTCATCGCGGGAGAGGGAGAGAGCGATGGCCGTGCGGGGGTGGGCGTGCACGACCGCCAGCGCCGGCGTCGTCATGTAGATGGCACGGTGCACGACCAGCTCTGTCGAGGCGAGCATGACGCCGCTGTCCGGCTTTGTCAGCCCTGTCTCGATGAGGTCGACTTCCTTGAGACGCCCCAGCATGGCGCCCCGTCGCTTGATGATCACGCGATCGCCGAAGCGCACACTGATGTTGCCGCCATGCGAAGAGACGAGGTCTGCTACATAGAGGTCTCGCCCTATCTCCTGGAACTGGCGGATGACTATTTCGTCGATCATTCTCTCATTTGTCAGCAAGCGTCCTGCTTATCGCAGCAGGTCTTGCAGCCCTAGCTCCTCCAGCTTCTCCTTGGTGGGCACGCCGTCCTCGTCCCAGCCGCGGAAGCTGTAGTACTCGTCGAGCATCTCCAGCACGTGCGATACCGAGCCTTTGCTGGGCCCTTCAGCCACCGGTTCCTCCAGCATACGTCGCGGCAGGGTATCGTCAGCCCGGCTGAACCCCTCTCGGAGATTGTACAACCGCTCCATGTTCCAGATCCTCTCGCCCGTGCGGATGAGGTCGCCTGTAGAATAGGAAACGCCGGTCGCAGCCGTCAATGCCCGCGCCAGGTACTCCTCGGCCACGGCCATGTTCGCGAACTTGCAGATTACCAGAGAGTCGATAGCGGCGGCGCTGTTCTGGTGCAGTATGACCATGCCTGCCTTGCCCTGCACCTGAAGGCGATGCACCAGCTTGGGCAACCCCAGCACCTCGGGGCCGAGCATATTGCCGCGCATGTGGCAGGCGCCTCGGTTCGAGGTGGCGAAGAGCAGCCCCTGACCCTGCATGCCGCGCGGGTCATAGGCGGGCATCTCCATTCCCTTGACGCTCATCGAGTACTCGCCCGCCCCGTGCTTCTCGGCGAAGCGCCTGCTCCCCTCGGCCAGCTCGTCGCCGAGCCCGCGCCGGTCGGCGATGTCGCGGATCGTCGACTCCAGTAGGTCGGCGCGGCCAAAGCGCAGATCGGAGTCGATGATGCCCCGCTCCGCCATCTCCATGGCGCAGGCGATGGTTGAGCCGGTGGAGATGGTGTCGAGTCCCAGGTCGTTGCACAGGTAGTTGGCCTCGGTGATCGCCTCCAGGTCGCCGATGCCGCAGGCCGCGCCCAACGCCCAGACCGACTCGTACTCCGGTCCCTCGCCCTCTTGGTGCGCTGTCTTGGTGACGCGCGTGCAGGCGATGGGACAGGCCCAGCAGGCGCGTCTTCTTGACCAGGATCTTGTCGGTGATCGCCTCGCCTGATATCTCCTCAGCCTGCTCGAACTGCGACTGCTGGAAGTTGCGGGTAGGGAGCGCGCCGATGATGTTCACGACGTTGACGACGCTGGCCGTTCCGAACTGAGGCAGCGCCTGCGCGGTGAGAGGGTTCGCCGTGAGGTGCTTGCTCGCCTCATACCTGACGAAGCGGAAACGCTCGCGGTCGGCAAGCTCAACCTTCCCGTCACCCTCGACGACGATCGCCTTCAGGTTCTTCGAACCCATGACCGCGCCTGTGCCGCCGCGGCCGAGGGCGCGCTTGCCGTCGTTCATGATGGCGGCGATGCGCACGAGCTTCTCGCCCGCCGGCCCGATGCAGAGGACGTTGCGCCCCGATCGCCTGGCCCAGTTCTCGGGTCGTCTCGCGGCACCGTCTTTGCCCCAGAGATGGGAGGCGTCCTTCAGCTGTTGCTCCGCCCGGCGTTATCTCCAGGTAAACGGGCTTGTCAGCGCGGCCTTTGACGATGAGTGCGTCGAGACCGCTGCGCTTGAGACGCATCCCCCAGAAACCGCCGGAGTTGGCGTCTAGGATGGTGCCGGTGAGCGGCGACTTCGTGCTGACCGAGAAGCGGTTGCTCGTCTGAAAGGCTGTCGCCGTAAGCGGGCCCGTGCAGAAAATGAGAACGTTCTCCGGTGAGAGAGGATCGACTTCTGGGCCAACCATATCCCAGAGCAGACGCGCCCCCAGGCCTCGCCCGCCCAGGAACAGCCGCGCCATCTCGGCGTCGAGCGGACGTGACTCGATTCTTCCGCTGCTCAGATCGACTTCGAGGATCTTGCCAATCCAGCCCTGCAAACTGGTCTCCTGTCAGGCCGTGGGGAATCCGCTGCCCTCTCCGCTTGAAACGCCCCGCGCTTGCGCTATCCTCTCCTCGTAGCCGCTCTCTTTGAGGGCAGCGATGGGATCGGGGTGCAGTCCCATCTCGACGCGTACCTGCGCGAGCAAGGGGCGCACGTCCGTTTCGAAGGCGTCGGTGAGAACGCGGTGAGCGCCCAGGACGTCGCCTGCCGCCTGCCGCTCCGCCAGCGCCCTGCGGTCGACGATCAGCGCCCGGGCATATGCCGTCTGGACGTTGAGCACCGACAGCACCATCGCCTCGATCTTGGCTTCGATGTTGTGGCTCTGGTCAATCATGTATGCCACGTCGCGCGCTGCCTCGGCGGTCGGCGGCCAGCTCGTTGTAGATGAGGAAGAGCTCAAAGGGGTTGACCGAGCCCACGATCAGGTCGTCGTCAGCGTACTTGCGGGCGTTGAAGTGGAATCCGCCCAGCTTGCCTTCGTCGAGCAGGAAGGCGACGATCTGCTCGACGTTCGTCCCCTGGGGATGGTGCCCCGTGTCGACCAGCACCTGCGCCTGCGGCCCCAGCTTCAGGGCCATTGCGTAGGCCGTGCCCCAGTCCGGCAGATCGGTGTGGTAGAACGCCGGCTCGAAGAACTTGTACTCGATGAGCATGCGCATCTCCGGCGGCATGGCGGCGTAGACCTGCCGCAGCGACTCCAGGAGGCGGTGCTTGCGCTCGCGCAGCGAGTCCTGGCCGGCGTAGTTCGTGCCGTCGGCGAACCACAGGCTGAGAAGCGTCGAGCCCGTGGCCTTCGCGATCTCCACGCACTCCAGCATGTGCTCGACGGCCTGCCGCCTGACAGCCGCGTCCGGGTGGCAGGCGCTGCCCAGCTTGTAGGCCTCGTCCTGGAAGAGGTTGGGGTTGATGGCGCCGATGCGCATGCCCAGCGACTCGGCGTAGCCCTTCAGCTCTGCCCAGTCGTCGACCTTGTCCCAGGGGATGTGAAGGGCGACCGATGGGCAGACGCCGGTAAGTCTGTGCACCATGGCGGCGTCGGCCAGCTTCTCCCGCACGTCGCGGGCGGCTCCCGGCCAAGGGAAAACGGCGAAGCGGGTGCCGCTGTCGCCGTATCCCCACGAGGGTGTCTCAATGTGCTGGGACTTGAGGGACTGCTTGACGGCCTCGACATCCAGGCCCTTGCTCGGTCAGATTCGCCATCAGGAGGGCGTACGTCTCCGAGTGATCAGCCATGTTTCGCTTCAACCCTTATCTCGCGCGGGCCAGCGACGACGAGCGTGACACTATCCTCAACTAGGATAACATCCACGATCTCAGCCCGCGACCTGGCTGCCTCATCGGATAGCACGTCGCCGGCCTCATCGACGCGTACCTCCCGCCATCCGCCGGGATGAGAGGGCAGCGTGACCTCCGCTGTGCAGCCCGCCGGGACGGTAGCGTTTAGAAGGAAGCCACCGTCCTTCTTTTCCCAGTTGACGGGAATATCACCCTTGACGGTGGGGAAGACACCCTTCGCCCATTCCAGATCGGCAGGCTGAGGCGCGATTCTGACGCGGGCGAAGCCGGGCTCCAGAGAGGCTACTCCCAGCACCTCGGTCGATAGGTCGAAGGTCGGTGTGGTCGACCAGCCGTGGCACTGACTCACCAAAGGATGCCACACCTCCCAGATCGTCGTTGCGCCCGCCTCAATCATGGCGCCCCAGCGCCGGCGGATGTTATCCAGCAGGTCGCCATAGCGGCCGGCGGCGATGAGGGCGCGGTGGACGTGATGCATGAAGAAGGGCTGCGCCGTTACTATGTTTCGTTCCTCATCGAAGTCGGGCTCCGGGATATCGGCTGAGCGCATTCCCGTGCGCGTGATGACGAGACGCGTCTCATCGAGGATGGCGTCGAATATGCGGTCCCACCGCTCCTTGGGAGCGATTCCGTAGGCGATGCAGACGGAGTTCGCCTGCTGGCTCACGCGACGGCCTCTCTCGCCGTCGACGCAGGCGTCCACGTAGACGCCCCGCTCCTCATCCCAGAGGCGGACGTTCAGGGCATCGCGGATGCGGTCTGCGCGCTGTGCGCAGCGTTCGGCGATCAACGGCATTCTCAGCCGGTTGGCCAGGTCTTCCGTGATCCGGAGGGTACGGTAGAACAGGGCATTGTAGGCTGTGCTCTCGCCGCGGCGATCCAGGTGGGCCCAGTCGATCAGCGTCCACTCCGGGAGGTTGTTCAGGAGGCCGTGCTCGTCCGTGAAGCGATTGAACCAGTCGAGGAGCTTCAGCACGGGGGCGATGATCTCCTCGGCCAGGCTCAGATCGCCGGTATAGTCCACGTATTTGCCGAGCGTGAGAACCCAGTAAAGACCCCAGTCAGGGATGGACATGATCGATGCCCTGGCCGCCAGATCGCCGGGGGCTGCCATGGCCGTCATGCCGTCCGGTCGCTGGCTCTGCGATAGCTGACGCAGCGCCTGAGCGACGAGTTGAGTATCCCCAAATGCCGCATAGTTGGTGAGCGCCTCGACGTAAATGTCGCCCATCCACTGCCGCTGCTCGCGAAGAGGGCAGTCCTCGTAGCCGTCATGCATGCAGCGGCGGACGGTCTTTGCGCCTGCCTGCCAAATGCGGTTCAGCAGGGGATCAGAGCACTCGAACGAGCCCCTATCTTCCACGGGATACCCGGTCTCGTTCAGGGCAATCTTGTGAATCACGACGGGGCCCTGCGGATTCCGCACCGTAATCTGCAGATAGCGGAGGCCCACCCACTCGAACTTCTCCCATGTCTGGCGGCCATCGCGGGCAATGTAGCGGTGGACGTTTGATGAAGTAATGGGCCCTAGCTCCGGACAGCTCCACCTTTCCGTCACGCAATCGCTCAGAGTAGGCGACGTCGATAATGGCTCCTGCGGGCGCAGTCACGTCGAGCCGGGGATAGCCCGTGACCGTGTCCTCGAAATCAAAGAGGATACAGGCATCGAGCGATTCGTTCGCTGCAACGGTTGCCGGACGCCCTTGAAGCAACCCTTCGCCGTCCTGGATCCGGCCGGCTGCGGCTTCTCGAATCGATTCCTGTTCCGCCTGCTCGAAGGGGTCGGCCGCATCCCTTGCCGGCTCTATCTCGGCGAACCCGACGATAGCAGAGGGCAGTCGCTCCCCCTCAGCCAGATATGGTATGGCGCGGGGCGTCATGTAGGGGAATGGGCCGAACGGGTGGAGGTCCCGCGCCCTTTCCCAACCGCCGTCGTCGAAGTCGGGCAGCATCCAGCCGTCAACCGCCTTCCCGGCATCGAATACCTCCATGAATCCGACCGATCCGGCCCGAGTGTCCTGCTTCCAGGCATCGGCCTTCGCGTAGCGCCAGGAGTCATCGGAGTCAATCGCCTTCTTTGACCCATCCGGCAGTTCGACGTCAGCCTGGAAGAAGACGTTGGCGCACCCGCAGGCGGTAAGCTGAAGCGGCGAAGGGAGTTGGTACCAGGACATGTCTCGCCCGTATGAGTGGAGGAGGATCGCCACGACGTTCCGCCCAGCATGCAGATGGGCAGTAATATCGCGCGTATCGAAGGACTGGAAGGCGGGGTCACAGCGGGACGGTCCTCGCCCGACGAACACCCCGTTCACATAAAGGTGGTAGCGCCCATCGGCTGAAACGTGGGCGATCGCCTGCTGGGGCGCCGATGGCAAGTCGAACGTCTTGCGGAAGTACCAGAAGGCGTTGATCTCTGCGGAGGGGTCAGGGTGGCGGCCGGAGAAGAAGACTTCGTAGAGGGCGCCGGGGTCTACTGTTGACATGACGGGTGATACCCAGTGCGCTCTGCGGATGAAGGGGTGCCTCATACTTCACCTCTCTGTTTTTCGTGCTGACGCTGGTGCAAGGGGAGGGAGCTTCGCGAAGGCAAAGCCCGGTCTTTCAGCCGAGCTAACCGTAGCATACCCAGAATGATAAACGAAACTCATGCTTGCCTAATCGAGAGGCAATCTCTCGGCCTTCCCTCTTGAAGAAATCGGGCTGCGAGTCCCGTGTCTATCGCTTCTTCTTGTGGTCGCCGACCTGCGGAACGTCGATGAACGTGTCAGGGCCGAAGTAGCGTAGTGTCACCAACGGCTCCGTCCCGGTGTTCTCGAAGACCACCCCCTGGACGGCCGCCTCGTGGCTGACAAAGACCTCGTCTTCCGTCATCTCTCCGAAGCGGATCATGACGGGGGTGTCCAATCGCATCTTCCCGATGCGGCCGCTGCCCTGCACGGTGATGAGGCCGTAGGAGCCGCCGTCCTTTATGGTGCACTTCACGCCCGGCTGCACGGTCAGTTCCTTGGCCGAGAAGCACTGCTTCCCGTTGACCGTCCCATAAGTGATCCACTGGTCGAGCCAGCCCTCGCTCGACGAGTCGCCGACGGGGATCGGCTCAATGTAGTGGCTGTCTTTGAAGTGGGTGTCCGTGTTCAAGGGCCAGTCCAGTTGCTCCACGAGATAGTCGAGGTCCTGATGCTTCTCCTGGGGCACGTCCTTGACAAGCAGGTCCCAGGGTACATAGCGTCCCTCGACCATCGACTGGTACATCCCGAAGACGTCGCTGCCCCACTGGGGCTCGTAGGTCAAGAGCGATCCCGGGGCATGGAGGATGCAGGGAGGAACTAGCCAACCGGTGCCCGGCTTGAGGCGGTAGGCCCGCGAATAGTCCAGGATACCGTTGTCCCCCTTGTTCCAGTCCTCGAGGCAGCGGCGAATGTCTTCCTTGGTTGTGCCGGGTTCCAGACCGAAGAAGGTGTGGGGGAACGCGTTCCCGGTGTTGTTTGGCTGAGGGGGGAAATAGTAGGCCTCAGGCTTTCCCTGCTGGCCGACGAGCTTGGCCTGGGCATCGTTCTGGTGGATGTGGTGGGGGATAGGCCCCAGGTTGTCGAAGAACTTGGAAAAGACGGGCCAGCGCCCGTACTTCTCCCACATCGCCTTGCCGATCAACCTGACGCCCTCAGCGTCGACGGCGTCGCGCAGAGTGAAGCGGCCGTCGCCATGCACGACGTAGCTTAGCCCCTCGTCCGGCTGGCGGTTGTCGTTGGCAGCCTCGGTGGTCGAGGCGAACCAGCGCTCGTCGATGCCGCCTCGATGCGCGCCCAGAGCGTAGTAGTCGTCGGGGTGCAGCTTCAGCCGGCGGCCCGGCATGAGGAACGAGCGCGGCACCCAGCAGGGGGCCAGGCGCAAGATGCCTTCGCCCTCTTCCAGGGCTCCGCGGACGTTGGGATTCTTGCTCGCACTGGGTGTAGGCGTTGCCATCTTTGTCACCTTCCTAATCGATTCACCACTTGATGTGACTGACTAAGCAACCTTCACGCATATTCCAGCAGCAGCATCTGGAAGATGTTCAACTCAGGCACTACCACCTCAACGTAGTCGCCTTTAACAGCAAACGACAGGGGGCTCTCGACCGGCAGCAGCGCTGCCCGAACTGCCCGCTTACCGTCCAGCTTTATCCTGACCGTTATGTTGAACACCGGTACTGGTGGCAGGACTTCCTGCTCGTTGACCAGATTCACCAGGTAGCGTTTCTTGTCGGGCTGATGAAACAGCGTCACCTCTACCACCGCCGGAGCTTCCGCCTCGAAGGAGAAGGGCACGCTC
The DNA here is from genome assembly GCA_963763495.1 of uncultured Chloroflexia bacterium. Taxonomy (GTDB): domain Bacteria; phylum Chloroflexota; class Dehalococcoidia; order DSTF01; family JALHUB01; genus DAOUEO01. The sequence goes on along the minus strand of CAVXOY010000016.1, from coordinate 92,209 downwards.
GCCAGGCTGCGGACCATCTGTACGAAGACCTGCTTGTGCGGTTGCTGCACCGCCGCTTCCAGCGGCGCCGCCACCCAGATCACCTTGCCCTTGCCGAAAGGACGGCACACAACCGAGGCGTAGTCGGTCGCTACCCCTGGAGGGTTGGAGTGAATGGAAGCGATCTTCCGGGTATCCTGCGGGTCGGTATACGGCAGCGTTAGGGTGGCCATCACCTCATCAGGGTTCATTGCTCTCGCCTTGACCTGGCGGCCGAATGTCACCGTGGCTGAGGACGTGTCGGCGAGCGCCGACGCCGGCGATGCGGCGATGCTCAACGGGTACGCGGGATCGACGCCGACCAGAAGGTCTCTTCCCCGCGAGGTGGGCGTGATGTACGTGACCGTCTCGGCGGTCTCTCCTTCTGTGGATATTCCGAAGACCTTCTGAAGGTGAGTCAGGTCTGTCTGGCCGCTGGCGTAGAGGCCGCCGCCATCCTCGACGAACTTGGTGAGGGCGGCCGCTTCCTCCTCGCTCAATACCAAGACATCGGGCAGGATGATGACTTTGTAGGCCGACGTATCCTCCAGGTTGTTCCTGCTGATCACGCCGAACGGGATGTGGTTTTCCCGCAGCGTCCTCGCTGCCCCCAGCGCGGCGTCCAGGTGGGGGATGTTGCGGCTGCCCAGATTGGCCGGTTTGCCGTTGTCGCTGAAGTCCATCTTCGAATCGAGGCTGAAGTAGATGGCGACGTCCTGGCACATCTCTCCCCCCAGGTACGGCTCGTAGTCCCTGGATTTACCGAATATCTCGCCCATTCTCTCGTACACCCTCGGGTTCTGAGTGCCCGCGGGGTCGATGGCGTCGATGAAGAAGAACGCTCCGTTGTGCGCCATTGCCAGGTATGCGTGAAGCTCCAGCATCTCCTTCGACTTCATGGTGGTGTGGTCGCGGAGGCTTGGGATAGCAGCGAGAGGTCATGAACTCGAAGGGCTGGTTCGGCGTAATGCTGTGGTAGAGCTTGCAGACAAACGATTGCTCCCCAAACCCGCCGTACAGATCGCCGCCGATGTAGTCGTTCTGGTCGCGCAGCCCGATGGTCGTGCCGATGAACCAGGGCTGGACCAACGGGGCGGAGTTGTGCTCGACCGAGATACCGGGGCTGAGTCTCTTCGCAGTGCCGGTCGCGAACGCCGCGAAATCGATGAGCCACTCCTCGCGCTTCTTCTGAAACGCCACCCACTGCGGGTCCTGCCAGTTGATGACCGTCGGCATCTCTCCGCCGACCTCTTTCGCATAGCGCTCCCGGCAGGCGGCGCAGAAGCACACGCCCGGCCAGAACGTCATGTCGAAGAAGATGCCCTCCAGCTCGTAGCCGGTGCACAACTCCTTCACCTGCGCCTCGACGAATGCCCTGTATCCCATATTGTTGGGACAGACGACACCGTATCGGCCCAGGGGCGGAATATCCCGTGAGGGCGTGCCTCCCTCGTACAGGATGCGCCACGACGGATCGTGATCGTAGGCCCAGTTGTTGAACACCAGCGTGTAGTAGGCGACGACGTCGATCCCGTTCTCGTGACAGAGCCCGGTGATCTCACCAAACATGTCCCGGCCGCGGATCCCTCGATGCATCTGCCCGCTCTTCGTCGGCCAGTAACAGTAGCCGATGTGGGAGTTGGCGTAGACCATCGCCGACTTCACATTGGCCGTCTTCAGCATCTCCACGTATGTCCTCGGGTCGAGCTGCGACAGGAAACTCTCGTCCCAATCGTCGATATGCATGTCGACCAGATTGCGCCTGTAGCTTTTCTCAAACCATTTCGGTTCTGGCATTGGAGACATTACCTTTCCTTGCTGACAACATCCCGGTTCTGGACGAGAATGCCAGTCTGCGGGCGCCGCCGCAGTCTGGCCCTCTCGAACTCAAGGCGAGATAGCTTCCGTTTCCTCGTGCTATGTTACCACATTGTAGCATCCGATCGTGAGTTATTGCCACGGCATTTGGCTCACTCGCCCACCTATGCATGTGTCTAATGAAAACGACGGGGTTTCCTTACTACCCATGACAGAGCGTCCGGCCAACTTCTCAAAGGTTCACTGGCCCGGCAACCGACGACGCCCTCTTGTACGCCTTGTTCGACGTTGAGTCTCTCTTGACGCAGTTGCGGCTCGGGCATTCTCCGCCTAGACTACATTCCGATGGTAATCGATCCGCTTTCGGAGATGGGGCGATCGCTCTCACCTAGGCAAACGAGGGGGCCGAGTCTTGCAAATCCCACCTTCTAGCACTATGCGCGAAGGCCAAGTAGGAGCAACTCAACGTCCCAGACGAGTGCTTCGCCGCATCTTCGCGTTTGTACGAGCGGGCGCGTCCACCGACCCTGCCTCGCTCGCTCAGGCCCCCAATTCTCATGGTGCGCGTCATCACCACTTCGGTCCCAGGTTGGTGGGTCGCCGGCTAATCCCGCTGTATCTCGGCCTTGTCGTGAACGCCCTCTTCATCGCCGCCTATCTGTGGAGCGCCGGGGGGGCGACGACTCACGTTCGTATCTCAGCGATCAGCGGCGTCTACACGGTTTTCGTCGACGGCAAGAAGCAGGTTCAAGCCCGCTGTGAGCAATTCACTGGCGGGGCCGTAGTCGTTAGGCTGCCCCCAGAGGACGAGGCAGCTGCTCTGCCAGAACCCCGCGGACTGGACCGACTCGTCGTCACAGATGCGGAGTCGAAGAAGGTGCTCCTCGACGACAGCTTTTTGAAGCTGTCAGACAACAGATGGATCACGACAGGGGACCGCTGGCACACCCTCACTCTAGGGGACACCTCCTGGCACAACTATACCGTCGATGCCTACTTCAAGAACCCAGTGCAAGCCTCCATAATGGTCCATTCGATGGAACCGAATAACGGTATCGCCTACTCTTTCCGTCCGTTCCGGCACTTCGACAACGGACTGGACCTTGTGAAGAACGGCAAGATCGAGAAGTGTCCGACTACCTGGTTAACTACCTGGTTATCCGAAGGGAAGGCGGGGCTGAAGGCCGTCGGCGACACAAGCGCCCCCAGCGTGGAGTTGGCGAAAAGTGAGACGCTGAAATCCATGGTGGCCATGACGGTGCACTCCTATCCGTTCATGGTGATTGCCGTATGTACGCTGTTGATCGCGGTGGTCATCCTACAACGGGCGGGAATCGAGAGCCGTCTTCGGCGTCTTAGACCGTCGAGGATGCCTGGTCCAGAGGGTGTTCTCATCTACCTGATCGCCGTCGCCGCTTTCGGGGTTCTTGTTTACATTGCCCGCAACGTCAACCAAGGGGTACCGCACGTCCCAGATGAAGTGTCTTACGTCTTCCAGGCGAAGATCTTCTCCTCATTCCACCTTACGGCTCCTATCCCGCCGGTCCGCGACGCCTTCGAGTTCTTCTATCCGAGCCTGCTCGTCGATTCCGGAGGGCAATGGGCAAGTATCTATCCCTTCGGCCACCCGATGATGCTGGCCATTGGTCAGTTGGTGGGCGCGATCTGGCTGATCCCGCCGATACTTGGAGCACTTTCGATAGTACTGATCTACGCGGTCGGGAAAAGGATTCATGGCACACAGGTCGGGATCATTGCGGCCGCGCTGCTCGCCTTTTCGCCGTTCTTCCAGATGACCGCCAGCAATCTTATGTCTCATAACACAGCCGTTTTCTATATTCTGGCCTGTCTGTTCTTAATCACCGTCAACTGGCGGTTCAAATCGTTGTCATACGGGCTGGCTGGGATCTGCTTCGGCCTTCTTCTTGAACACTAGGCCGCTAACGGCGGCGGCGCTCGTGCCGCCTTTCGCCTTGCTGTTCTTGTATGACTTCGTGTCCGGTCGGGGGCAGAGAGTCGCAATCCTCAAGAGGAGTGTCGCCTTCGCGGCCGGCGTCCTGCTGATGGTAGGCGCCCTCTACTTGTACAACCTTGGAACGACCGGCTCACTGGACACCGGCTACGGGACCAACACCAGCCTGGAGACGGTCATCGGCTTCGGTGAGAAGAACTCCGTAGCGCGCGGGATGCAGAATGAGCAGGTCCAGTTGGCGGCGCTGTTGCCGATCCTAAACGGTTGGCCTCTCCTCGTAGGGCTGGCATTCCTGTTCTTGCCCTTTACACTCGGTGGCCGAAGCCACTGGGATGTCTTCCTTCTGGCCGCCGCGCTCTTCGCTACCGGAGTATGGACGGCTTACGAGTCAAACGGACTGATGCACGGCCCGCGCTACTGGTACGAGGCTGTGCCGTTCCTCATGCTCTTGGTAGCCAGAGGCCTCGTCCTTCTCGGAGAGCGCGTAGCCTATTGGGCGAGCTTGATCCGCCGCAGCACAAATACCCGTGAAGAGCCGATTCTCCTTGCCCGAGGCCTCAGCTACGGTCTGCTGGTAGTGCTTTTGGGAATAAGCGTACATGGGTGGATGCTGGGGAAACACTACGAAACAGTTCGAGCCGACTACGTACCTCGAACCATCTCCGAACTCAAGAGCTTCAACGGTGCCGACGACCGCCTCCTGCAGAAAGCGCAAGAAATGGACTTGCACAATGCCCTCGTGCTTGTAAAGATATGCTTCAATTGGCAATGCTATGGCACGGTCTTCTGGAAGAATGCCTGGGACTTCAACGGCGACATCATTTATGCACGGGACATGCCGCAGATGCGTACTCCGGAGGCGCTTGCCCTCTACTCAGACCGCCAGATCTACCTCGCGGACTACAGCGCTGGCATTATCGTTCCTTACGAGCTTCCTTTCGGACCGTTAAGACCGAGCATGGGAGACTGACCCTCTTGGGCCAGATGATCCGCAGCAAAAGGATGTTGCCTCATCGTTTACTGGGCGATAATGTGCAGTGAACGGGACAAATAGAAAGCCCTTGGGAGGAATCACATGGGGCTCGGGCAAATTGATGACTCATCACGGCGAGCGACAGGCTCAGCGTTCGGAGTCGAGCGCGCGAGCTTGACAACTCCGCCAGAGGGGTCAATCGACATATCCGTGGTTCTCCCATGCCTAAACGAGGAGCAGACAGTCGCAACCTGCGTGAACAAGGCCCGCCAGTGGTTTGAGTCGGTAGAGGTGCGAGGAGAGGTGATCGTCGTCGACAACGGATCCACAGACCTCTCCCGCGAGAGAGCATTGGAGGCAGGAGCCCGAGTCATCAATGAACCACGCCGGGGTTACGGTTGTGCTCATCTTCGCGGCTTCAAGGAAGCAAAGGGAAAGATCATCGTCATGGCGGATGCCGATGACACCTACGATCTCAGCAACCTTAGCTCGCTCATCGAACCTCTCGGCCGGGGGTTCGACATGGTGGTGGGCAACCGGCTCAAGACACTCTCTCCCGGCGCGATGACGTGGAGCCACCGTTTCATAGGCACACCTCTTCTAACGTCGCTCCTCAGTCTCTTCTCAGGATCTCGCCTAGGAGACAGCCAGTGTGGCCTGCGTGCGTTCACTAGAGATGCTTACGAGCACATGATGCTAAAGTCCCCCGGTATGGAGCTTGCATCAGAGATGATCCTAAAGGGCGCACGCAAGGGGCTAAGGATGACTGAGGTGCCAATCCCTTATCACCCGAGGGTAGCAGAGAGCAAGCTCAACACGTTCCGGGACGGCTGGCGGCATCTTCGCTTTCTCATTCTGGCAAGCCCGAGCTACCTGTACACCGTGCCGGGAATCTTTCTCATACTGCTTGGACTGCTCACTCTGGGTCTTACCCTTCCGTCATCGCGCGGGATCGAAATCGGCCCTCTACGCTGGCAGCCGATCTTCGCTGGCTCGATTTTCCTGATGATCGGAGTCAACGCCGTGTTGCTTGGGTTGGCGTCGCGTATCTACACTACGGCGAGAGGTGACACAGAAGAGGACTGGCTACTGCGCTTCTACCGCAAGTATTTAGGGCTAGAGGGTCTGTTTCTGCTCGGCCTGTTCTCAGTGCTGGCCGGCATCGGGATCGACCTTTTCATCCTCGTTAGATCGCCGGACGAGAGCAACGCGCTTAATTGGGTCGACATCGCCGCTGTCGCCCAAAGCCTCATACTGATCGGAGCCAATCTCTTCCTCGTGGGGGTCCTGGCGGGTGTCCTGGAAGGGGAATAGAAGAGATCATCAGCGCTCTTTGTACCAGCCATTGCCAACACTTCGGCTACTGGGCTGGAGGCTATACTGCGCGCCCTCAGCGGCCAGAAGCCAACGACCTCTCTGGTGCAGGAGGTCTACCGCAAGATGGAGAGGAAACTCTTCGATGAACAGAATGGACGGACAACGTGCGTGACAGGTGGCGCAAAGCCCAGGAGTACGAGCTGAAATTCTGGCAGAAGTACGCACGCCACCTCCCCGACCGGAGCAGGCCCATCCCACGGGACCTCGACTACGTCCTATCCGTCGGGCTCGAGGAAAAGCGCGTACTCGAGGTGGGCTGCGGCCCCATGGGCACCATCTTCTATGCGCCAGGCGCGGTGCGCGTTGGGTTGGATCCGCTCGTCGGAGAGTACGTCACAAGCCTCGGCTTCTCCGCGTGCGGGGTCGATCTCGTGGCAGGCATTGGCGAGAGATTGCCATTTGTGGACGGCACTTTCGACGTTGCCATCTGCGGCAACGTCCTGGATCACGTCGATCAACCGGGTCTCACGCTGGCGGAGATCCACAGGGTGCTGCGGCCCAACGGACAGGTAGTGATAGCGGTTCACATCATTCCTCGCTGGCTTGTGACGCTGCGCAAACTCCTCGACCGGATCGATACCGCACATCCTCACCACATGACCAAACCCGATGTCTACCGGTTGATCGAGGCTGCGGATCTCGAGGCGGAGAATGGTCGCACCACATCACCAAGACTGGCGTCGCGTGGCACGAAGTCGGCGCTCGCCAATCTCGCGATGCGCAATCTGCTGGTAACATGCCGACCAGTTGCCTGCCCCAGCGTGAAGACGAGGCCGTGGTGACGGCTGGGCTCAGGAGCGCTCAACGCGTCGTCTCCTGAGCGACGAGACGCCCTAACATTGGAGACACGGGCGTTCGCTAGGGTCGGCAGACACGAGGGAACGTGCTGACTCCGCACTGGGGTCCCACGATGAGTACTGTGAAAACAACCGCTGACGAAGAAGCCCGAGGGGAACCGCTGGCAAGCGTAATCGTACTGGGCTACAATGGGCGGCCCTATCTCGGTGCTTGCTTCGACTCCCTGCGTAGCCAGGACATTCCCCGAGAAACATACGAGTTGGTCTACGTGGACAACGGTTCTAGCGACGGCTCCGTCTCATATGTCGAAGAGAACTTCAGCGATGTGAGGGTAGTTAAACTTGATCACAACTACGGTTACGCGGAAGGCAACAACATCGGGTTCAGCCAAACGCGGGGGCGTTTTGTCGTGTTTCTCAACCAGGACACAGTTGTTCATCGTGCCTGGCTGCGTGAGTTGGTCGATGGTCTCAGATCATCGCCGGACATCATGGCGGCTCACGCCAATATCATCCAGCCGTGGTACCCTGAGTTCTCGAAATCCCTGTCCCGGGAGGAACCGGGCGCCGCGTACACTGCGGAAGTATCTCGACTAGGGTACATCCGATACCGTCATCTGCCCTCCGGCGACAAACCCGTCGATACGCTCTTCCTCCATGGAGTGTGTATCATTATCCGCCGGGAGCTTGTGAATGAACTCGGCTACATCTTCGATTCGGACTTCTTCTCCTATGCTGAGGACCTCGACCTCGGCCTGCGCGTGCATGCCCTGGGCTACAGGACAGTCATCGTGCCAAGAGCCGTGGTATATCACCTGCACACGTTGCGGACCGACCTGACTCCAGCGACCTTTGCGCACACTGTCCGTATTGTAAGAAACCGGTTTCTCTCCTTCTTCAAGGTGATGCCGCTGCCCGAATTCTTCTTGGCAGTCCCGCTTATCGCTCTGGGTGGGCCCTCTAACGTCACCGAGTTTGGCCTCAACCGACTGCAGAGATTCCTCTACGGCCTGTTTCTGGTGCCGGTGACCATGGCCGCGCTCTTGGTGACGATATGGCAGCTTCGCCGCTATTGGGAAAAGCGCCGACAGGTGCTCGCGAAGCGGCGCAGTTTCTCATGCCTACGAGCGATGTGGCAATCTCCTCCCGGGGTGCCCGTGAGCATGGGGGATCGATCATGAGGAAGAGGTTGCTACAGATTACGCTTGGCGTTGCCCTGGTAGCGCTACTGTTCTGGCGCGCCCGCGTTTGGGAGTTGGGCGATACGCTGGGCGACTTCAGCCCCGTAACGGCTGCTGTGGTTGTCCTCATAAACCTGCCGGTGATCGCCGCGCTTGCCTTTCGCACTCATCTAGTGCTGCGTCGGCTTGGCTACGATGCGTCGACGCTATCTCTCATCCCGATCTCGGCTGTCGGCAATGTCGCGGCCGTCGTGACGCCGGGAGCGACGGGGGACATCATCCGAGCACCGTTTCTTAAAGGGCATCACGCAGTCTCCTACTCCGATGGGTTTGCGACCATTGTCTATGAACGGGCGTATTCCTTCTGCATCCTCTGCCTAACAACAGCCCTGATCGCATCCTGGAACGTTGTGCCCACTCCCTTGAGGATCGCCATTCCCTTCATCGGGCTGCCCGCCCTGGTGCTGCCATCGATGGCGGCAATGTTGTTGGCCTCGCTGGGCGCTTGGGCCAGCAGAACATCGACGACTACGTTCTGGGGAGTGAGGCCGCTGGCGCACGCCCTGAACTTGGGAGAGGGCCGCTGGGTTCAGTCCCTGGCGACCCTTATGAGAGATATGCGTCTTTCGCTTCTCTTTGTCAGCCTGACCATCACCATCTTCGCTGCGGTGGTCCTCCAGCTCTGGCTGATAGCCGACTCACTCTCCATAAGCCTATCCGCCGGCGAGGCGGCGGTCGCGACGGGCGCGTCGGTGGTCGTGGGAATCGTATCGTTCCTACCGCTGGGGTTGGGAGCACTCGACTGGACACTCACGGCCCTACTTGAGCACGCGGGCGCATCAGTCGCGTCTGCGACATCCGTCGCGATCCTCTATCGAGCGACCAACTCACTGCCGGCGGGGCTCCTAGGCGTGATCGCCTACATCTATCTAGTCGTCAAGGTTGGGCGGACAGACAACAAGCCACCATCGCAGGAGCGCGGGCCAAAACGATAACGTCTACAACCTACCCCTTGTCGATCCAGTAGTCGTACTTGAACAGGCCGACACCGTAGGCTGTGGGCGTGTACCCTTTATAGAGCAGCAGTCTCCTGCCGGGCGATCTCACTGTCGTCTCGTCCGCCAGTGTGCTTGTCCTACGTCGCGCAGCTTGCGGCCAAGCTGGATATGGCAGTTACCCGCCGTCCGGCAGCCATCCAGTCCACGAATCCAGTTGTGCAATAACCCACCGAGATACCTGTCTCCGGATCGCCCCAGGCGATCTGCCCGCCGGCGCCGCCGTGTCCGAAGGCGCGTGGTGATGCTACTCTGCCGAACCCGCGCAGATGGGCGTTCCCGTCGTCACCGGCGACGATGATGCTTAACCCGCGGTTCACTGGTATGTCGAGCGCTGGGTCGCGGTGGTGATCGCTCGTCCGCACGGTAGTGGCGAAGTCGATGGTCTCCGGCTTCAGTATCCGCTTCCCTTCGACTGTTTGACCTCGGTTGATGAGGGGTTGGTAGAACAGGGCCAGTTCGGCCGCGCTGGCGATACCACCACCGCCCGGCATGCCGACGCGCCAGACATAGGGTTGGTTGAACGCCAGAATCGCTTCTGGCGTTACGTCACCCCAGCCTCCGGGCGGTTCCACGGGTTCGCCTACAAAGCAGACCTCGGCCACCCGCTTGTCCTGCTCCGGTGGTAGACCCAGGAAGAATTCGTCCAGACCTATAGGATCTGTGATCCGCTCGCGGATGAAAGCGCGATAGTCGCTGTCGGTGCGGCGATAGATGATCTCCGTCAGCACCCAATGCGCCGCCGTCGCGTGGTACTCATAACGGCTATCAGGTTCCCAGTCGAGTTGCCAGCGGGAGAACGCCTCCAGCAACTTTGAGCGGTCCGTCCAGTCCTCAGGAGCGTACTTGGCGTAGGGGAATCCTGCCGTGTGCAGGAGTACGTGTTCTACCGTGACCTTGTCTTTCCCATTGGCACCAAACTCGGGGATGATGTCGGCGACGCGCTCCTCCAGTCGCAGCAGGCCCTCCTCGAAGAGCAGCCACACAGCCGCCGCGACAGCCGCCTTAGTGCAAGAGAAGATGCAGTAGAGAGTCTCGTTTGTGGCGACTGCCTCCGCCTCACCTTGCACAGCCCTCCCAAACGTCCGGACGCCCGCCACCTTGCCCTGCCGCGCGACAGCCACCTGGGCGCTCGGCAAGACCCCCTGATCAACGTCACGTTTGGCCCGAGCGAACACGGCTTCGAGTCGTTCACTGTCGATACCGACCTCCTCAGGCTTCGCCGCCATGTACTCTGCCCGGATCATCTTGTTACCTCCTCTGCCGTCTAGGCCTGTCGAACTGGATGGCTCAGGCCTATGATAGTCGGTTCTGTGAGGGTGCCCGACCGGGGCGCCGTGTGCTGTGATTTCCTCTCGCTTAACGCAGCGCCATCCGCTGATGGATTGGCGCAGCGATCAGTTGCTGTGTCGCGGGACGCTTATGCGTAGCCGATCTCAGGCGAAAGGGGGATGCTGCTGGGCACAAAGCTGCCGCTACCGCGGGCAATTTCCTGCCCGTCTGAGTCGAACAGTTGTGATTCCGCTATAAAGAGGCGGCGGGTACGGTGTACGACCCGCCCGACGGCCCTGATTTCGCCCTCGGATATCGGGCGGGTCAGGTAGGCATTGAGCGACGCGGTCAGCACAAACACGTCCCGAACGAGCGAGTTCACAGCAAAGAAGGCGGCATCATCGAGCGCCTTAAAGTAGACGGCGCCGTGGACCGCGCCGGCCGCGTGGAAGAGATCGCGGCGCACCCGCATCGTCACCTCGGCAACGCCTTCACTCACCCGCATCACGGGGCGGAAGTAATCGTTGATCGGCGCAGAGGCATACATGCGCTCAAGCTTCCGGTAGTGCTCATCTTCGTCCAATCGCCGATTCCTCTTTCTGTAATTCTCACGCAAGTGGACGGCCTTGAGCGAGCAGGCACCCACCGCGTGAGACTGCTATCCAGTCTGTGCCCCCTCACGCATCGCCTTCGCGGTCACGCCGCGCGATGACTCCACGATCCGGATCGCCGCCCGCGTGATCGCCTTCAGATGCTGCCGGTCGATCTTGTCCATCGTGTCCTGGGAGTCGAACAGATAGAAAGGTGCGGCCAGGAAACTGACGAGAGGGACGCCAGCCTGGAAGAACCGGGCGCCATCGGTCGGCGGATACTCACCAAAGACCGTCGGTGGGAGGATCAGGGAACGCCTCAATTCCTCAGCCTCGATGGCCTCTCGCACGGACGCCTCCAACTGCGGGATGCGACTGACGAACCACCAGCGGGCCTCGGGATGGCCGGTCGGCTTGAGCTGGCCATCGTCCTCAGTGCACTCCAGGGCGGCGTGCTCCAGGTGCACTTCGAGTACCGTGCGCGCCGCATCCGCCTGGTGCGTCTTAATGAACTCGATGGCCCCCGCGCTGTGCACCATGTGTCCCGCATGCAACACGAAGAGCATGCTGTGCGGGCGTTCTTCCTTGGGTACCCGCGACCAGTATTCAGCTTGGGCGAGTGCCAGGGCGACGCCGGAGGTGTCCTCCACCGCTGAAGCCCAGGGAGCGTCGTGGTGGGAGCCGATAATCACTAGTTCGTCATCGGGGCCCGGAAGCTTACCTACAATGTTGTTGCAGATCGCCGTTCGGCAAACCGAATCCACCTTCAGGCGGGCGTGCACGGGCCCTGCTGCCAGCATTTCGGCCAAGCGGGCGCCGTCGCTGCCGCTTATCCAGACACCGGGGACGGGTTGGGCTACGCCGTGGTAGGGCACGTAGTATTCGTGAGAATCCGAAGGATAGTCAGTGAGAGCGCCTACGAAGCCCAGCGCGCCTGCAGCTATGGGCAGGTCCATCATCTCTTGGCGCTCAGGGGGGAAGGGTACAACCTGCCAGGAGTCGGCGAAAGTGTTCTCCGGGTCGTAGTGCCAGGAGGCAAGGCCGGTGAAGAAGCTATGCGGGATGCGCATCAAAGCGATGCTATGCAAGGAGATGTTACCCTTCACCGTCTCCGGCGCGTCGGGGTCAAAGGACACCAGCCTGCCCTCGAGGCCGGCAGTAGGCGCGGAATGGGGCAGCGGGAAGCAGTCCAGTTCCAGCCCCTTCGAGCTTCCAGCGCCGTCGCTCCAGACCGTCAGTGACCAATCGCGCGGCTCCCAGTAGGGCACCTCGACCGGCTCCGCTCGCACGTTCTCCAGGCCGAGGGACCGGAAGCGCTCCAGGCAATACTGTTCGACCCACTGGTCGGCAGGATAGGCAGGCCGCCGGATACCCTGGGCGAAGATCTCCTCAATCCACCCGTATATCTCGTCGTTGGAAGGCACGAGTTCTTGTCGCATTGACCGCTACCTCCGGTGGTGAAGAACCAGCACTGCTTCCGACGGCCCCATCCGCCGCCTGGAGATTCAATTATGCGGCCGGTTTCTCACTGGGGCAAATAGCCAGGCCCGCGGATTTCCTCCAAGCGAGACGATGGGGACGGAAACATAGACAGGAGCCCATGGTTCCCAACGAGGCGGATTGCTCGTACCCGTGTGCTGGTGTAAAGTCGGGCAGATCGAAGCGCCCCTGAGTAAGGAGAGATGGTATGTCTACATGCGTGGTCAACGGCATCCGAATCTACTACGAGTGCCACGGCGATTCCGGCGAGCCGCTCGTTCTCGTCCACGGCTACACCGGCGATAGCACCGACTGGGAGTTCCAGGTAACCGAGTTCTCGCGGGACTACCGCGTCCTCGTCATGGACCTGCGTGGGCACGGTCGTTCGGAGGCGCCACCGGATCGCGCTGCGTACACGATCCCCATAATGGCGGCCGATGTCGAGGCGCTGGTGGATGAGGTCGGTTTCGGAAAGTACCACCTTGTCGGCCACTCAATGGGCGGCGGCATCGTCGAGGAGATAGCTCTGCACAGCCCGCAACGGCTGCTCTCGCTGACCCTGGAGGACACGGGGCCGATACTCGCCGTGCCGGGCAACACCCAAATGAAAGAGTGGAACGACAAGCAGATAGCGCTTGCGGAGAACGAGGGAATGGCCGCCGTCGCGGCCCAGCACCGTGAAGGCTCGCTGTCGGCGACGCTGGGCCTGCACGTGCCGGCTGAGCTGATCGAGAAGTCGCTCCAGCGTCTGGCAAAGATGTCAGTCGACGGGTATGTCGGCGCCACCTTGGCCGGCCCGAAATGGGAGGGCATCGTCGATCGTGCATCTGCCATCTCGACGCCGACGCTGATCGTCTACGGCGCGCTCGACGTGCAACCGATCATAATGGCCTCCCAATGGCTGGCGCAGCTTATCCCCAACTCGGAGGTCGTCACAATCCCCGATGCAGGGCATTCGCCCCAATGGGAGCAGCCGGAACTCTACAACAAGGCGCTGCGCCGTCACCTCGAGGCTAATCGAAGCACGGGCTCCTAAGCCGGGGCAGCTCCAGACAGCCCCATACCCACGGGATCGCTGGTCACCCAGGCACTTCACCCCTCGCGTTTGGCTCCTTGGTCCAGCCTCATACATCTCCTGGTAGATAGAGAACAGGGGCTCTCGATCCGAGAATACCTAATGAAGCGGCCCGGGCGCAGGGCCCGCTGCTGCATCCGAAGTGGGACGGGCCTTCAGCTCCGGCAAGGAGTCTCAGGGTGGGCAAAGTGCCACGGTTCAAATCGGCGAGGGCGAGAGCCGCACTGGCGGGCGGGGTGATGCTGTTCTTTCTGGCCAGCATGACCGGGCTGGCCACCTGGAGCACCTATCACTCGCACCAGACAAACCACTCGCTTCAGCAGAGAGCGACGGCAGCCGCATCCCTCGCCTACGGCCGCGCTCACTTCTACATGGGCGCCACGCTGCTCAGCATATCGGTGTTCTCGGAAGATCCCTCCACATTCATCAGTTCTTACGGTCCGACCGCAGCCATTGTCGACTATGACTTGCAGGGAGCACGAGACGCACTCGTCGCGCTGAACGAGACCGACTCCCTCATCGCACTCGACGAGACAACCGCGAAAATCAGAGAGCTGTTTCAGGCCATAGACTCCTTCGTCCCCAGTGCCTCTAGCATGAGCAGAGATCTGACCCTCGCGACTTTGTTTGCATTCGGCATATTTGCCTTCCTGACAGCGGCGGGAACCTTTACTTCGTCGCGGGATCCGTGATCCGCCCGCTTGCTGCCCTCCAGTCCTGCTGTCGTCGAGCTTATCAAGATATCAGATGTCGCCATGTACGCCCGAAGCGGCAGCGACCCTCGAGCGGGCAGCCTGACCCACGCAGCCAGAACGTCACGGCCCCAGAGCCAGCGATCCACCACCGTCACTCTGAGACTACCCTGTGGGCAGACTCCAACGGTAACTCCGGATTCCCATCACAGCATACCTGCTGAACTCTCCCAGGAGCCACCGCGGGGTCTTCGTCTACCCCTCGAAAGATACCGCCCTGGCAGTTCCTACCGGAAATACTATGAAGTGACCCGCTTGCGGGTCTGCCTCTACACTTGAAGACGGGCGGGGTTTCAACCTCACCACGGCTAGGTTAGTGCAAGCATGGCATCGAGATTCCGATCAGCCCGAGCGAGGGCTCTCTTGGCGGCGCGGTGATGCTGTTCCTTCTGGCTAGTGTGGCTGGACTGGCCACATGGAGCACGCAGCGAGCGCAGAGAACAAACCACTCGCTAGAACAGAGGGCAACCGTCGTCGCCTCCCTAGGAGACGCCCGCGCCCATTTCTTCATCGGCACTACTCTGCTCATCGTTGCCGGATTCGTGGATGATGCATCCCCGGTCATCGACTCCTATTTGTCGACCATTCCCATTGTGGACAACGACCTGGCTCAAGCTCAGGGAGCGCTCGTGACGTTGAACGAGCCGGACCAACTAGAAGTACTCGACAAGTTGGCTACAGATGTCACGGAGCTGAATGAGACCCTAGAGTCGATAATCCCCTTCGCGTTCAACCGGGACAAGAACACGAGGTTGGCAGTAGTCGTAACCTACATCCCCCAACTATGGCCCAGACTTGAGGCGATGATGGAAGGCCTGGAGCAACTAGCCGACCAGCAACAGTCCAAGCTGGCCGCCGAGCGAGCATCAGCAACCCACAGCAGCGACTTGATTCTTGGGACGCTCATTGTATTCAGCCTCTTCGCCTTCCTTACCGCAGCAGGAACGCTGGTGTTTCTAGTGGCATCTGTGGTTCGTCCGCTTACTGCTCTGCAGGAGAGCGCCAAAGCAATCGCCGCTGGCGATTGGGCTGCTCAGGCAAAGGTATCCGGTCCCCAGGAGGTCGCTTCCCTGGCCGACGACTTCAATGTCATGACCCAAGCACTCCTTAACCAGACGGCGCAGCTACAAGAATCAGAGCAGCGATTCCGCGATGTCCTCGATGTCTCCCGTGACTTCATATATAAGCTAAACCTCCCAACTGGCATGTACGACTATGTAAGTCCGTCGGTCTTCCCAATGTCCGGGTTTACCCCCGAGGAATTCTCCGCCATGGGCTTCGAGGGGGTCTACGAGAGGTTCCACCCCGAGGACAAGAAACGGATCCGGGAATTCCTAAGAAGATTTCAGGACAACACCCTGGAAGGCGACACGGTCACTACCATCGAATATCGCTGGAAACGGAAAGACGGCGAATACTACTGGGCCAGCGACAACGGCGTGCTAATCTGCGATCCTGATGGTAGACCCATCGCCAGAGTAGGCTCAGCCCGGGATATCACAGCCCAGAAACAAGCCGAAGAGGCGCTGCGAGAGCAGGCACGACGTGATCCGCTGACCGGCATTCTCAATCACGGCGCTATTGTGAGTGAACTAACCCACTTGGTAGCAAGCGGTAATGAAGGCCCTCCCGCTGCCGTGGCGATGACCGATGTCAACGGCTTGAAGACGATAAACGACAAGTACGGCCATCAGATGGGCGATTCCATCCTGATAGCAGTGGCACGCGCCTTGTCTCAGGAGGGCGCTCTGGTGGGGCGGTACGGAGGAGACGAGTTCGTAACGATCCTGCCCGGCGCGAGCCGAGAGGATGCCAAGCGCTACTGCAAACAAGTACGAAATGCGATGGCGAGCATTCAATTGATCGACGAGAAAACTGGGGACAGGGTGAGCGTCATGGCCAGCATCGGACTGGCCTTCTACCCGGAAGACGCTCAAACCGTCATCGAACTGGTCAAACTATCGGACAGCGCCATGTACGCCCAGAAGCGGCAGCGCCCCATCGACCGAGCAGCCTGAGTTTGACACGTTTCTGACACAAGGCACTCGTTGCTCTCTTTCCCTCGAGGACACCCCCTCGCGTACTTAGACGTTACTCGGCTATACTCTGGTCACACTCGGGGCAGCGAAAGGGGATTTCACAATGGAGTACGAGGACCTTATCTACGAGAAGGGCGATGGCATAGCCACTATCACTCTAAACCGGCCGGACCGGCTGAACGCGATTTCCCTACCCATGCTACAGGCCCTGCCGCACGCTCTCCGCGACGCGGATACGGACGCCTCCATCCGGGTCATCATCCTGACCGGCGCCGGCAGGGGCTTCTGCTCCGGGCTCGACTTGAAGGATATGTTCGGCGTGGGCGCAGGTGATGCTCCGTTCGGGATCCGCTTCGATTTGGCGAACAGCCCACCGATGGTTCTCCACACAACCGACAAGCCCGTCATCTGCGCCTTGAACGGCCCCGCCGCAGGCTACGGCTTCGACATGGCGCTCGGCTGCGACATCCGGATCGCCTCCGACAAGGCGCGGCTCGGCGCACTGTTCGCGCGACGAGGGATCATTCCAGAGAGCGGCGGCGCCTGGATGCTCCCGCGGCTCCTCGGCTGGGCTAAGGCGGCGGAGCTGGTCTTCCGGGGACGCGTCATCGACGCTCAGGAAGCGCTCGCGTTGGGGCTGGTGAACGTGGTCGTGCCTCACGAGCGTCTTGCTGAAGAGGTACGAGCCTGGGCGACAGAGATCGCCGCGAATGCCCCCTTGGCAGTGCAGGCGGCGAAACGGCTCATGCGTCTGGGTCTGGAGGACAGCTTCGAGGGAAACGTCCACCATGCCTACCTGCAGCTTCTGCCGCTCTTCCGGTCAGAGGACTTCCAGGAAGGGGTGCGAGCCTTCCTGGAGAAGCGACAGCCTCTCTTCAACGGCCGCTAACTACGACTGTTGATCTCTTCCTCCATACGACCAAGCAGATCAACAATCGGCAAAGCTCCGAGATTGTCGCCGCTGCGAAGGCGGACGTTGACCGCGTGCGCCTCGATCTCTTTGTCGCCCACCACGAGCATGTAAGGCACCTTCTGAAGCTGGGCATCGCGGATCTTCGCATTCATGCGCTCGTTGCGATCATCCACCTCGACCCTCAGGTCTTTCTGCTTGAGTTGATTCGCCACATCCTGAGCATACTGGACGTGCCGGTCGGCGATAGGGATGACGACGGCCTGGATAGGCGCCAGCCAAAGGGGAAAGGCCCCGCCGTAGAGCTCGATGAGATAGGCCATGATCCGCTCCATCGTGCTGATCACGCCGCGGTGGATCATCACAGGGCGGTGTTCCCGGCCATCCTCACCGATGTAGGTCAGTTCAAACTGCTCCGGCAGATGGAAGTCCACCTGAATTGTGGAGAGCGTCTCCTCACGCCCCAGCACGTCGCGGATCTCGATGTCGACCTTAGGGCCATAGAAGGCCGCTTCACCGATCGCCTCTGTGAAGGGCAGTTTCAGCGACTCCATTGCCTCCCGCAGCACGGCCTCACCCAATTCCCACATCTTGTCATTGGGAACGTATTTTTCCTTATCTGCGGGGTCGCGCAGGGACAGGCGATAGGAATACTCGGTTATTCCAAGCACAGCGTAGGCTTTCTCGACAAGTCGCATTACGTTCGAGAACTCGTCCTTGATCTGCTCCGGCGTGCAGAAGATGTGAGCATCGTTCAGCGTCATCGCCCGCACCCTCGTCAGACCACCCATGACGCCCGATTTCTCGTAGCGGTACATCGTCCCCAGCTCTGCGATACGAACGGGTAGATCGCGATAGCTCCGCAGCTTGGAGGAGTAGATGAGGATGTGATGGGGGCAGTTCATGGGACGCAGCACCATCTCCTCGTGCTCAAGCTGCATCGGCGGGAACATGAGATCCTTGTAGTGGTCCCAGTGGCCCGACTTGACGTAGAGATCGCGCTTGGCGATATCAGGTGAGTAGACATGCAGATAGCCGCAGTCCCTCTCCTCCTTGGTAATGAACTCTTCCAGAAGGCGGCGCACCGTCGCTCCCCTAGGCAACCACAACGGCAACCCAGCTCCGACGAGGCTGTTAGTCATGAAGAGCTCCAACTCACGCCCCAAGCGACGGTGATCGCGCTGCTGCGCCTCTTCCAGGCGGTTCAGGTAGTCGTCCAGTTCCTCTTGCGTCTCGAAGAGGGCACCGTATATCCGTTGCAGCATCTGCCGGCGCTCATCGCCCCGCCAGTAGGCGCCCGCCACGCTGGTGAGCTTGAATGCCTTGACTTCGCCCGTGCCGACAACGTGTGGCCCAGCGCACAGGTCGACGAAGGACGCATGCCGGTAGAGGCTAACTTCGTCGCCCTCAATATCGTCGATGAGCTCCAGCTTGTACGGCTGCCCCGCGAATACCTGCCGCGCCTCGTCCTTGGGAAGCTTCTCCTGGATGAACGGCTGATCGGCGGCGATGCTCTGACGCATCCTTTCCTCGATCACGGTCAAATCCTCCGGCGTCAGGCTGCGAGGAAGATCGAAATCGTAGTAGAACCCGTTCTCAATGGGAGGCCCTATCGCGAGCTTGGCCTCGGGGAATAGCGAGAGGACAGCCTCAGCCATGATATGCGAGGCGGAGTGACGCATGCATTCGACACGCTCATCTTTGGATGCCATGATTACCCCCTTATAGCTCCTCAGAGCCCTGAAAACAACGAAATGCCCCTCGTCCAAGGGACGAGAGGCAATCCTCACGTGGTTCCACCCTACTTCTCCCGATCCTTCCTCGCTTCGGGACTCGTTCGGCCGTTAACGGGTGCCTCCGGGAACGCCTACTCACACCAGCTTTCGACGCCCAGCTCGCAGGTGGTCTCCGCAGCGTTTGGGCGGGGCGATTCCAGCCATGTCACCCCTCTCTGTTGCCATCCCGCTGTGGCCGGCCCGCTTCTAGAGCGAACCGTCCTGGTCTTCGCTTTTTCGAGATGGTGGGCGATACTGGATTTGAACCAGTGACCTCTGCGATGTCAACGCAGCGCTCTAACCAACTGAGCTAACCGCCCGTGTGAATTGGATGATAGCAAACCGCAGTCGGCGCGTCAATGTGAGAAGCTGCCTGTAGGCCCTACCCGATAATGGCAACGTCTTGACAACCTGCCGGGAAAGTATCATAACTGAGCGCAGGACAGTATTTCGTGTCTAGGAGGCGTGAGGATGACAGTCCATGGGTACGTCCTGGTCGATGCCGAGGTCGGAAAGGCAAAAGCGATTAGCGAAACACTGACGAACTTCAAACATCCAGACGCCCAGATCGTAGCCGTAGACACAGTCACCGGCCCCTACGATGTCATAGTGCAACTTCAGGCCGATGACCTGGACAAGATGGGTCGCTTCATCACCGAAGGCATCCAGCGCGTAGACGGCGTTCAGCGTACTACGACCTGTCTGGCGGTGCGATTCTGACGCCTGCTCCAAACTGCCCCGAGTCTGCAGGATAGCCCATTGGGCCCAAACCCCAGGTGCCCCGGCTTCTCGCCCAGAGAAGCGGCGTTTGATTGAGCCTCTCCCATAGGCCGCGCTGGTGTATTATCTAGGCGACAGACCAATCAGTCATCGTGTGATAGGCAGGTAATCTGTGATAAGCGTTGAGGAAGCCCTGCAGAGGATCCTCGGCTACGTCCATGTTCTGGAGCCTGAGGAAAAGCCTCTGCTTGATGCCCTGGGGCAGGTGCTGGCGGAAGATATCGTCGCCGATTACCACATCCCGCCGCTGGACAACACGGCGATGGACGGCTATGCCGTCCGCGCTGCTGACACCGACGGCGCCAGCCTCCAGAATCCTGTCCGGTTGCGAGTTCTGGGTGAGCTAGCGGCAGGCCATTTGTACGCAGGCGAGGTCTCGCCGGGAACGGCTGTCCGGATCATGACCGGCGCACCCTTGCCCGCCGGTGCCGACGCTGTCGTACCGTTCGAGGATACAGACGAGCCCAGCGGGCGCGAATTTGGGTCGTTTGCCAAGCCCGTGGAATCGGTGGCGATACTCCACGCAGTTTCGAAGGGAGATAATGTCCGTCGCGCTGGTGAGGACGTCAGAAAAGGGGCCACCGTTCTAACCAAGGGAATGACGCTACGACCTGCTCATATCGGCGCGCTGGCCAACCTGGGTCACGCGACAGTCAACGTCATCCGCCGACCGGTAGTAGCGGTCCTCTCGACCGGCGACGAGCTAGTACCATTGGGAGAGCCCTTGGGACCAGGGAAGATCCACGACTCCAACAGTTACAGCGTGGCTGCCCTCGTACGGCAGAGCGGCGGCGTTCCCAAACCGCTCGGCATCGCCCGCGACAGCGTGGAGGATCTCACGGCGAAGATCCGCGGTGGCCTCGACGCCGACATGCTCGTCACTTCAGCCGGTGTCTCTCGAGGCGACTACGACGTGGTCAAAGACGTTCTCGCCCGAGAAGGGCAGGTCGATTTCTGGACCGTGCGTATGAAGCCCGGGAAGCCGCTCGCCTTCGGCGCATTCCCCAGCGGCAACCGCCAGGTGCCCCATATCGGTTTTCCGGGCAACCCCGTCAGCTCGATGATATCCTTCGAGCTCTTCGCCCGCCCGGCCATCTTCAAGATGATGGGCAAGTCAGGCTGGGAACGCCCTACTCTACGCGCTATCGCCGAGGATCGTATCTCCAATAGCGACGGGCGCCGCATATTCGCCCGAGCGGTGGTCACCGAAAGAAGTGGACGCTACTATGCTTCTCTCACCGGCCCGCAAGGTTCGGGAATCCTCACGTCGATGGTTGTCGCCAATGCGCTGGCGATTGTGCCCGAGGATGTCCCTGCGATCGAAGCGGGGGACGAGGTCACGGTGATGATGCTCAACTGGTCTCACAACGAGGGTTAGAGAGGGATCCAAGGAGATGCTTCCAGTATTGTGCATAGTTGGACGGTCGAGGCCGGATGTCGCAGTGGTAATCAAAGGACTTCTGCAGGAGCTGGCGGACAAAGACGTACGAGTCGCAGTGATAACGCAGGATGACAAGGCCATCCCCTTGGACTCTATATCATCGGATGTCGCTCGTTTTGTAGCGGCGGGCAGCGAGACGGTGATCGTCAGCGCGCCCGGCATGGTTACGACTTTGCGGCGCATGGAAGAAGAACCATCGCTGGATGAGCTGGTCTGGGAGATGCGGGACGAGTATGACCTCATCCTCGTGAACGGATTCCGCCACAGCAGCTTCCCCAAGGTAGAAGTACACCGCATCAGCGAAGGGGAAGAGCTAATCTGTCACAAGAACGAGCTGCTGGCTATCGTCGGCGACAAACCGGCGGGCATGGACATCCCCACTTTCGACGACAGCGACCTTTCGGGCCTGGCAGAGTTGACCCGCAAGCGCTTCCTGGTGGCGGAGCCAGGCGAAGACGCTGCCCTCTTCATCGATGGTGTGCGCCTGCCGCTGGCGATGTTCGTTCGCAAGATGGTCGCCGGCATCGTGCTAGGGATGGTACGCACACTGAAGGGGGTCGAAGACCCTAAGAGTGTTGTCGTGACGGTCAAGACCCGCAAGTAGGCGCACACGGCCTCTCGCTAGAAGGCGATGTCGAAGCTGTCGTAGCCGCCCACCTCATCGGACCACGACTCCTCCACCTCGTCCACTCGGGACAAGAAGGGCCCCCGGCGTAGGTGCTGCAGCAGATCCTCCAGAACAGTCGACAGGGCCTTCAGCGACAACCTCCACGCTCCGCCCGTCCTCGCCGTTGCACACGTATCCGGTCAACCCCAGCGAACGGGCCTTCATCAAGACGAACTGGCGATAACCGACAGCCTGCACCTTCCCTCGAACTGTCGCCCGCAGCGTCTTCGTCCTCTGTTTCTCTTCCTGTCCAGGCATAGCATTTGCCTGCTGAATAGACGGCTGTTGGCCTACGGCTCAAGCATCCCCTCGATGACCCGCCGCACCAGAGGCAGAGGAACGTCATTGTGGAGGACCGGCCGGCCGATGTCCCTAAGAAGAACCCAGCGAACTGACTTATCGCTGGTCTTCTTGTCAAGCGAAATCGCCTTCAGCACAGCTTCGATATCGACGCCGCGAATGCGCACCGGCAACCCGAAGCGCTCCAGCAACCTTCTCTGTCGGTCGAGCAGCCCCGGCGGTGTCACACCCATAGCCCGGCCGACCTCCGCAGCAGCGATCATGCCCAGTGCCACCGCTTCGCCATGGAGAAGGGCACCGTAACCGGTTGCAGACTCCAGTCCATGGCCGACCGTATGGCCATAGTTCAGAATGCTGCGACGGCCGGTCAGTTCACGCTCATCCTCAGCGACCACCTGTGCCTTCAAGACCATCGAGCGCCGTACTACCTGGGTCGTTATTGCCGGCTCAAGAGCACGGAGATCATCGGCACGCTTCCTCAAGCAGTGCCAGCAACTCCGCGTCCATGATCAGGGCATGCTTGATCACCTCGGCCCAACCAGAGGTCAACTCCCTTTCGGGGAGGGTCTGCAGCGTTGCCACGTCAGCGAAGACAAGCCGCGGCTGGTAAAAAGCGCCGATGAGGTTCTTGCCCTCGCGGTGATCAACCGCTACCTTGCCGCCTATGGAGGCGTCGACCATCGCCAGGAGGCTTGTCGGGACCTGCACCAGAGGGATTCCCCGCAGGTAGGTCGCAGCCACGAAGCCCGCCAGATCACCGACCACACCGCCGCCAAGAGCGACTATCGAGTGTTTCCGCTCCGCCTTCCGAGTCACCAGCCAATCGTAAATCTTAGAGGCTACGGTTAGGTCTTTGCTCGCTTCGCCGGCAGGGACCACGTAGGAGTCGGTCGCGAAGCCGGCGTCTACCAGTATCTTCTCGACTTCCTGGCCATAGTGCTGGCAAACGTTGGAGTCGCTGATTACATATGCCGCGTCCTGTCAGATCCGCCGCCTGCATCCTCTCCCCTAGTTGCGCCAGCGTTCCCCAGCCAACATAGACAGGGTAACGCGCCGTCTCGGTGGTCACCCAACAAGCGACATCGGGTGTCTCTGCCTCGATGACACTGGCGACCCGTTCTCCTTCGGTTGCGGCGAAACGGCTGCCGTCGCTTGGAGATGCGACAGAGTACCGGCGCCAGGCACGCACGATCTCCGCTGCTACATGCTCCGGCGACAGGTTGTCGGTATGAACAGTGCAATCTGCCAGGGCATAGAGAGGCTGGCGCAGCCCTTTGAGATTACGAATGCGGTTCAGCGGGTCATCGCCCTTCAACAAGGGCCGCTCGGATGTTGAGCCGTCACCTGCCGCCCGCATACGGCGCAGGATCGTCTCCGGCCGTGCCTCCAGGCAGACGACGAAGCCACCTTCGCCCATCGCCCGCCGGTTCTCCTCGGCAAGGATGACCCCGCCACCGGTGGCGACAACGACCTTCCGACGGCGACAGGCATTCTGCAGCGCTTCTCGCTCGCGAAGGCGGAACCCGGGCTCGCCCTCTTCGGCGAATATCTGGGGCACTGCCTTGCCTGCTGCTTCTTCGATCAGGTCATCGAGGTCGACGACCTGCCAGCCCAAGGCCTGGGCCACCAGAGGCGCCACCAAGGACTTGCCGGTAAACGAAAAGCCGGTGAGGAATATCCGCTGCGGTCTTCTAGCAGGCATGCTTACTTCGTGGATCGGCGAGGGCCGATGGTTTTCAGATACGACTCGGTAGTTGCGGAGGGTCTCGTCGATGTGGTCACCACCGAACTTCTCAAGCGTTGCGCCGGCGAGAACAATCGCTACCATCGCCTCACCAATCACGCCCGCCGCGGGAACGACACAGGCATCGGCGCGCTCGAAGTGGGCATCGACCCGCTCACCCGTCATCAGGTCGGCCGAGGGCAGCGGCTTAGGTAGCGTCGCGATCGGCTTGAGGGCTGCCCGCAGTACCAGCGGCTCGCCATTGGTCATTCCGCCTTCGATACCGCCGGCCCGATTGGAGGCACGAGGCCACAATCGATCCCCCCAATCTTCGAAAGGCAGGATGACGTCATGAGCCTCAGAGCCCCGGCTACGCGCCAGCCCAAAGCCTTGTCCTACCTCTACACCTTTGACGGAGGGAATACTCATGAGAGCCTGGGCGAGAAGGCCATTGAGCCGGCGGTCCCAGTGGACATGGCTCCCCAGGCCGATGGGAACGCCTGTCGCCCATACCTCCATGACACCTCCCAAGCTATCACCATCCTTGCGAGCGGCATCGATAGCGGCGATCATCTGCTGCGAGGCCTGAGAATCAGCGCAACGCACAGGGGATTCTTCCACCGCCTGCCAGTCGGGCTCACCGGCGATCTTCGCCTCGACTCCGCCTATCGCGACCGTGTGGCTGTGGATATGGACAGCGAACTCACCCAGGAAACGACGGGCCACCGCGCCTACCGCCACCCGCGCTGCCGTCTCGCGGGCGCTGGCGCGCTCCAATATAGGGCGTACGTCGTCCTGGGCATACTTCATGACGCCGGGAAGATCGGCGTGACCAGGCCGTAGACGAGTCAGCTTCTCATCAGATGCCGACGTTGCCTCGACGGACATCACCTCGCGCCAGTTCTCCCAATCGCGGTTGGCGATGACCAGCGTGATCGGGCTACCCAAAGTGCGCCCATGGCGGACGCCGGAGACGATATCCGCTCTGTCTTGCTCGATCTGCTGGCGACCGCCGCGGCCATGCCCACCCTGCCGCCGCCGCAGGTCATTGGCGATATCATCCTCCGTCAAAGCAAGTCCGGCCGGTACACCCTCGATGATGGCCGTAAGGGCCTTCCCATGCGACTCGCCGGCGGTTAGAAATCGAAACATAGTCTATCTATCCTTGCGCCCGTGCTATACTTATGTTAACTGCTATCCCTACCCGGCATCAGGAGCCAATGCTTTCTGAGCGGCAGCCATCATCTCCTTCTCCGGCGCCTCCAGGCCTGTCCAGAGCCTAAACGAAGCGGCAGCCTGGTAAACAAGCATCGCCAGCCCTCCGATGATGCGGGCGCCACGAGCCTGGGCAGCCGCCAACAGAGGCGTGACCAGCGGATTATACACGAGATCGAAGACGACAGATTCCCGGCGGGATCATCGCCGCAGACAGCGGCAGTTGGCCCTCCGAGCTGCTGTGACGCATCCCAACCGGCGTACAGTTTACCAGAAGCTGGCAAGCGTTTGTCGCTTTGGGGAGAGATTCATCATCCAGGCTGCACACTCGGACGGTAGTCACAGGCGCAAGCGACCTCAAGGCAACAGCCAGCGCCTCGCTGCGGCTGGGCAAGATGTCGGTTATAGCGATCTCGGCAATACCCGCTTCGACAAGAGCCACACCGACTGCCCTCGCCGCGCCACCTGCTCCCAAGACAACCGCACGCTGTCCTTTTGCCGCGAAACCAGCGTTCTCCAATGCGCGAGCAAAGCCGATAACGTCGGTGTTGTAGCCAGCGAGATGCCCGTGCTCGTTCACTATCGTATTGACCGCTCCTGTCCTCTCAACAAGCGAATCCAGACGGTCGAGGTAAGGGATCACGTCCTCTTTGTAAGGGATCGTCACGTTCGCTCCGAGGCAATCACCAGTGCGCAGGCCACGCACTCGCTCCTCAAGCTGAGTGGCCTCCGTCTCCCACAACTCGTACCGCTCCGGGAGGCCGTGATGGGCAAAGGCCACTCCCTGGATCACCGGCGACAAGGAGTGAGCTAGAGGGAATCCGATAAGACCAACGCGCTTCATAGGACCAGATCCGCTTCCAGTACCGCTAGTGCTGATACTGCTCGACGTTCCGTTGATGCTCTTCGAGCGTCTCGGCAAAGACGTGACTCCCGTCGTCTTTGGCTACGAAGAACAGGTAATTGGTGCGGGCAGGCCGCAAGACCGCCTTTATCGAGTCAAGGCCGGGACAGGCGATAGGCCCCGGCGGGAGTCCCATGTTCTGATAGGTGTTGTAGGGAGAATCAACAGCTAGGTCGGCAAGAGTGAGTTCCTTCTTCCAGTAGCCATAGCGAGCGACGTTCTCCTTGTCGTTGCCGAGCGCGTACTGCACAGTAGGGTCTGCCTGAAGAGCCATCCCCACTTTCAGGCGGTTGAGGAAGACGCTGGCGATTAGGGGACGCTCCTCCGCCTTCACCGCCTCGCGCTCTACGATGGAGGCCAGGGTTATGACCTGATGAAGGGTAAGATCGCCCGTGACAACGTCGCCCTGCGCCTCAGGTACGACACTGCTCTCAAAGGCTTTGAGCATCTGCCGAACCACGTCCTCTGCGGTCACTGTGCGGGAGAAGCCGTAGGTAGCGGGGAAGAGATACCCCTCCAGGCTGGCAGTAGCGGGAAGATCGGCAAGGAACGGAAGATTCGTAAGGCTTCTTCGTCGCCGCCAGGAAGTCAGAGGCGGAGACGACTCCCTTTCCCTCTAGAACAGCACCGATCTCCTCCAGACGAAGCCCTTCCGGTATCGTCACGACCACGGGCGCCGTGATCCCCTCATGGATCCGGCCAATGACGGTCAAGGTCGTCATCCCCTTGTCGAACTCATAGTCACCGGCCACCAGTTCATCCTCGATATCCATGAACGCGACCAGCACGCGAAACAGGCGGGAGCTTTGGATGACGCCAGCGTTCTCCAGGCGTTCGGCGATATCCTTGGCGCCATCCCCCTGTTTGATGGTGATGACCGCCACATCTCCTGCCTGAGGCGTAGGACCAAGGAATTCTGTAGGCTCCTCGCGGAGGATGGTACTTGGGGCAACAGCTACGATTAAGCCGATAACAGCCACCATAGCCAATGCCAGGAGTATCACAGCCGCCGGTATGAATCGTGACATATTACTCAGAAGCCAAACCTCTAGCGCCGCCTTGACCACTATCGAGATAGCCCTGGAGGATTATCGCTGCCGCCAGTGCGTCCTGCTCCGCCCGGGCCTTGCGTGACCGCGGCGGGGCCATCTGTAGGAGTCGTTCCGCCTGCGCCGTCGACAATCGCTCATCCCAAAGGACGATGGGCAGATCGGTGGCGGCCTGCAAATGACCTACAAACTCCTGGACATGCTCGGCCTGATGCCCTGCAGTACCGTCCAGCGAAAGGGGAAGCCCAACAACAAGAGTCTCTACTTCCTCTTGCGTCGCGAGTCCGACTATGTCAGCAATGTCGGCCTCCAACAAACGGCGGCGGAGTACTCGCAGAGGCACGGCAACCTGCCCGTTGGGATCGCTTATCGCCAGGCCGATGCGGGCATCTCCTACGTCCAGGGCGAGCACGCGCATCCCTCTACGATCCTTTGAGGGCCCTGATGCCCTCAGTCCCCAGCTTACGGGCCAACTGCAGGGCCTCGTCGAGACGAGCGGGATCTTTGCCACCCGCCTGGGCCATTTCCGGCCTGCCACCGCCACCACCACCGGTTACCTGCGCTACTTTCTTGACGATCTCGCCGGCATGAAGGCCGCGTGCGGCAAGGTCGGGGGTGACCATGGCAAGGAAGCTAGGCCGCCCGTCGATGACGGTGCCGAGCACGACAACGGCGCTCTTCAAGTGATCGCGCAGCCAGTCGCCCATCTCGCGCAGCGTTTCCGAGCCGGCGGCAGGAACCCGCGCTGCCAAGACGGCGCTGCCATCGATGTTCTCCACATCTTTCAGCAGCGACTCGGCGGTATGACGGCCGAGGTCGTGCTCCAGGGAGCGCACGCGCTTATTGAGCGCCTCCATCTCCTCCAGCAGCGAATCGACCCGCTGCTCAAGTTCTGCAGGGCCGCCGGAGACGCCGAGACGAGCACCGAGCCTGTCGAGAGCGGCGAGACGTTCCCGCACGTACTCCTCGGCGCCGCGGCCGGTCACCGCCTCAATGCGACGCATGCCCGCGCCGACACTCTCCTCACTGACAACGATCAAGCTGCCGATCTCGCCGGTGGACTGCACATGGGTACCACCGCAGAGCTCAGCGCTGTAGCGCTCATCCGCTTCCTCGCAGTCACCTCGACCACCCGCACCTCAGCGGCGTACTTCTCGTCGAACAGGGCCATGGCACCACCGGCTGTCGCCTCCTCATAGGAGGAGCGGCGGGTGCTCACCGGCAGGTTCTCCCGGATCTTCTCGTTAGCAAGACGCTGGACAGCGGCCAGCTCGTCCGGCTTCAGCGCCTCGATATGGGTGAAGTCGAAGCGCAGGCGCTCCGGCGACACGAGAGATCCAGCCTGGCGAGCGTGCGGGCCCAGCACCTTGCGGAGAGCCGCGTGGAGAATGTGGGTGCCTGTGTGATTGCGGGCCGTATCGTGGCGCTTGTCGGCGTCCACCTGAGCGACAACGTCGTCGTTGACGGAGATACGCCCCTCGACGACGCGACCGCGATGGAGGATGAGCCCGCTCTCAGTGCGCTGCGTATCCTGCACCTGGAAGCGACCGCCGGGGCCGCTGATCTCGCCGGTATCGCCGACCTGGCCACCGGACTCGGCGTAGAACGGCGTCTCATGGAGAACGACTTCCAACTCATCACCGGTTTCTGCGCTCTCCACCGTGCCACCGTCGGCGATGATGCCGGCGATGGTGGTCTCATGACGAAGAGCCTCGTAGCCAACGAAGCGCGTCTGGATTTGCGACAGAGCAGCATATGCCTCCGCCGACTCGGCCTCGCTGAGGCGGAAGCGGCCGGCGGCGCGGGCGCGCTCCCGCTGCTCCTCCATCAGTCGCTCGAACTCCTCCCCGCCTTGTCGTCTATCGGACGCCGTGCTCGAGCCGCAACCTCTCTCGTCAGCTCCATAGGATAGCCGTACGTGTCCCAGAGAATGAATTCGGCACTCTCCAGTCATCTGTCATGGGCGTCTTCTGCGCAGCCTCGATGCTCGGCGTCGGCGTTCCAGGCTCAGGGCCAAGGAGTCGCTCGTAGGGCTTGAGCACTGCTGCCTTCAGGTTCTCCGGAAGCTGCGTGATGGAGTACACCGCTCGACGAGGTTTACGCTGGCCGCCTGCTTGCCGAGCAGCTCTCGGCAAGAACGCGGCCAGTTCTGCCCAGACTACCGCTCACGGCGGCAATGGCGTCCGCTCCGCGATCATGGTCTGGACAAAGCGCTCTTCCTCAGCAGCCGCCAGCGCGACACGCCAAGGCCGCCTGCTGCTCTGAGTTCCGGGATAGGCCGCCACATAGTCTCGATGGCTTCCTCCACAGCATGGCCGCATGAGACTGCCATCGGCAACCGTTCATGGGCAAAGTAGTCGCCCTCCTCAGAATGCGGCGTAAGACATAACCTCGCCCCTCGTTGCTGCGGCATAACGCCGTCGGCGATGAGGAAAGCAGCGGCACGCGCATGTTCGGCCACAATGCGCATCACCCGCTTCGTCGTCTCGTCCGCCGTGTCGTACTTCTGACGCGCCAGACAACTCTTCGATCCTGGCGATGATGGGGCGGAAGAGGTCAGTCTCATATACCGTCGGTGTCCCCTGGAGAACGCTCGCCCAGCGCTCCAAGCCGGCGCCGGTGTCGATGTTCTTTTGGGGCAGGTCGGTGCGGGAGCCGTCCTCGTTCTGGTAGTACATCGTGAAGACGAGGTTCCAGATCTCGGTGAAGCGCCCGCAATCGATCTGGGGGTGGCAGGTGTCCTTCGCGCACTCCGGGCAGTCCGGCGTCTTGCCCCGGTCGTAGTGGATCTCGGAGCAGGGGCCGCAGGGGCCGACGTCGCCGGAGAACCAGTAGTTGTCCTCCTCGCCGTAGCGCATGATGCGCTTCTCCGGCACACCGAGCGCGCGCCAGTGGCCTGCCGCCTCATCGTCGTCGAGGTAGACGCTTATCCAGAGCTTGTCAGGGTCAAGGCCGATGCCTTCTTCTTTGTCCGTAACCAGTGTCCAGGCCCACTCGATGGACTCCTTCTTGAAGTAGTCGCCGACACTGAAGTTGCCCAGCATCTCGAAGAAGGTGAGATGCGTCGCGTCGCCGACGCTGTCGATGTCGCTGGTGCGGAAGCATTTCTGGATCGTGACCATGCGCCGCGAGGGCGGCTCGGCCTGGCCCATGAAGTAGGGCTTGAACTGCACCATGCCGGCGCTGGTAAAGAGAAGCGTCGGGTCGCCATGAGGCACCAGCGAGGAACTGGGGATGACCTTATGACCCCGCTTTTGAAAGAAGTCGTACCATTTCCTGCGAATCTGTTCAGTATCCATATTGTGTATCGCTGTACCAGTCTATCAGAGTGCTAGTGTTGGGGGTGACTGAGGGAATTGTATTTGGAGCCTTGTAGGGGTGTCAATTGTTGGAGCATCGCCCTCAAGCTCGTTCTGTCGTTATGTCAGATAACCCGGCAATCCTTCTACCCCTTGACAGGGCAAGATCGACACCGATACTATCTCTAGATGGGCGCACCATTCGTATTCTCTGAACAGGGTGTGCGTCTTGCCGGAGGAGAAATCCTTTCGGCGCAACGAAGGGTTGTGTTCCGTCGGTGAAAGAAGACGACCCTCCTGAAGACGGCGAGAGCAGCCACAAACCTTTAGCTGGCTTCCGGAGCCAATCAGCAATGTCGGTCGGATGGCATGCGATTGATAGCATGCACACTGGCCGTCTTTTTGTTGCCTGTTCAAGAATACAGGAGTAGGAAGGGCAATGCAGGCTTCCCCAAGAGCAGGCCTCCGTTGCCCTGTACTTTGTTCTGAAGATGCCATCTAAGGACACCTGGACAGCCGTAATACTGGCAGCAGGCCTGGGCAAGCGCATGCGCTCGAAGACACCCAAGGCGCTCCAACCCCTGGCCGGCAAGCCGATGGTCCGCTACGTCCTCGATGCGGCCCTTTCCGCTCTACCGAAACGCGGACCAAAGCGCTGTGTCGTCGTGGTGGGGCACGGCGCCGATCAGGTGAAGGCAGCGCTGGGCGATGCAGTCGAGTACGCGCACCAGGCCAAGCAGCTAGGTACGGGACATGCCCTGGCCCAGGCGAAACCCCTGGCAAAGGACGCGAGCCATATCCTCGTCCTGAACGCCGATATTCCCCTCATATCCTCCGACACCATCGCCGGCCTGATTGCGCGCCACGTCAACGAGAAGTCGGCCTTGACGTTCCTCACCGCGAACGTAGAAGACGCCCGCGGGCTCGGCCGAGTGCAGCGCGACCGCAAGGGGCGTGTGACCGGCGTGATAGAGGAAGCCGACGCCGATCAGTCGGCCAGGGCCACGACCGAAGTCAACGTCGGTGTCTACTGCTTCCGCGGTGACTGGCTCTGGCCTCACTTGGCGCGTGTCTCCAAGAGCGCAGCCGGCGAGTACTATCTCACCGATCTCATCGCCACAGCGATCGAAGAGGGTGCATCTGTCATGGCGATGCCCACAGAAGACCCGAACGAGGGAATGGGGATCAACGACCGCGTGCAACTCGCTCAGGCCGACGGCATCCTGCGGGACCGCATCCGCAAGCTCCACATGCTGGGCGGCGTGACTCTCGTCGACCCTACGAGCGTCTACATTGACGCGGACGTAGTCATCGGTCAAGATTCGACGATATACCCCAATACAATGCTCCTCGGCCAGACGCGGATCGGGCCGGACTGCGCCATCGGCCCCAACAGCCAGATCGTCGATTCCACGCTCGGCGCCGGTTGTCGAGTGTCATCGTCGGTCATCGAGGAGGCAACGTTGGAGGACGGCGTCGACGTAGGACCGTTTAGCCACATCCGATCCGGCTCATACATCTGTCAGGACGTCCATATCGGCAATTTTGCCGAAGTGAAGAACTCACGATTAGGACGCAACACCAAGATGGGGCACTTCAGCTACATGGGCGACGCCGATGTCGGTGACAACGTCAACATCGGCGCCGGCACGATCACCTGCAACTACGACGGTGTCCGCAAGCACCGCACGGTAATCGGCGACGGCGCTTTCATAGGCAGCGACACGATGCTCGTAGCCCCCGTCGAGGTGGGCGCCGGAGCGAGGACGGGCGCCGGCTCCGTGGTCAACCACAATGTTCCTGCTGATCGCCTAGCCGTGGGCATGCCTGCCCGCATACGGCACAAGAAGGGGGATTAGAGGAGACTTGGACGCCGGTGGTTGGTTGGGAATCGTCCTGCTTATAGCAGCGCTGGTCCTGCTGATCCTCGTGGCAGCGGCAGAGGCAGGATTAGTCTCCATGAGCCGCACCCGCGTGCGTTCGCTGGTTGCGAAGGGTATGCCACACGCCGAGACGCTGGAAGCCTATCTCCATGACCGACACAGCCTTCTGGGGTCTCTGGCGATCGCTCGAAACCTGGCTATCGTCGCTAGCATCGCTCTGGGCCTTTTCCTTGTCCTGGAGGAGACAGGGCACACCTGGAGCGCCCTCATCATCACCGCCCTCTGCGGGCTGGCGTTGATGGCCATCCTCCAGGCGCTCCCCCGTGTTCTCGTCGCTCAGAATCCCGAACACTGGGGCATCCGCCTCTCGCCCCTAATACGGGTCTTGAGGCTCATCTTCTTCGTCCCTGCCTGGCTCATGGAGTTGCCGGCGCGAGCGCTCATCCGCCTTTTCGGCCGTCGATCTGCGGCCTCAGAGGAGATCAGCGAAGATGACGAACTGGTAAGGCTGATGGAGATCGAGGAGACCAACGGCGGGATCGAGGAGCCGGAGAGAAGGATGATCCGGGGCATCATCGACCTGGAGGAGACCAGCGTACATGAGATCATGGTGCCGCGCATCGACATCGTGGCTGCAGACACTGACGCCACCCTCGATGACGTGACCCGCATCATCATGGAAAAGGGCTATAGCCGCATCCCCCTGTTTGAAGAGACGATCGACAATATCGTCGGCGTCCTCTATGCGAAAGACCTCCTGAAATATCTCGCTGCGGGCGGGGCAGACCGCTCAATCGTCAGCCTACGCGAACTGGCCCGGCCACCGTTCTTCGTCCCCGAATCGAAGAGGGTAGACGAGTTGCTGGCCGACATGCGGCTGAATAGGGTCCACATGGGCATTGTGGTGGACGAGTACGGCGGCACAGCCGGCCTCGTTACCATCGAGGACATGCTTGAAGAGATCGTGGGTGAGATCGAGGATGAATACGACCGTGAGGAGCCGACGGTCGAGAAGATCAACGACGAAGAAGTGATTGTGGACGCCCGCGTCAGCATCGATGACCTCAACGATCTCTTGGGGATCGAGATCGAGGGCGAGGACTACGACACCATCGGCGGTTTCGTCTACCATCACCTGGGGAAGATCCCGATCGTCGGCGATGAAGTACAGGCCGAGGGGCTGCGAGTACGCGTCCTCTCCGTCCTTGGCCGGCGCATCAAGAAAGTGCAAGTCACGAAGGAAGAGACGCCGCCACCCGACGATTCCAACCACAAGTAGAACCCGCTCCCTCGTCCCACCCGTTTGTCACCCGCAGAAAGGCTGTGCTACAATTGTGCGCCGATGGCGAAAGATGACGCCGACCTGAAATACTGGGTCGCTTTCGGCCTTATACCCCGCATCGGACGGGCGCGATTCCTCCTGCTCGAAAAGCACTTCGGCAAGCTGGAAAACGCCTGGACCGCCAGCGCCGCTGAACTGCGAGCGGCAGGCCTCGACCAGTCCTCCGTCACTGCAATCATCACCTCCCGACCTGACATATCTCCAGAGGCTGAGATGGAGCGTCTGGCTCACCATCGCGTCAAAGCACTCAATTGGAACGACGCCTCTTACCCAAACAAGCTGAAAGAGATATACGATTTGCCGCCCGTGCTCTATGTCCGCGGCGAGATCACCGCTGCTGACGACTGGGCGGTGGCGATCGTCGGGACGCGCCGAGCGACACCCTACGGCCGTCAGGTGGCCGAGCAATTCGCCGGCGATCTCGCCCGCAACCAGGTCACGATTGTGAGCGGCCTTGCCCGTGGCATCGACGCTATAGCCCACAGAGCGGCCTTGAGCAGCGGCGGCCGGACAATGGCGATAATGGCCTGCGGCCTAGACGTGGTTTATCCTCCCGAGCATGTGAAGCTGGCGCAGGAGATAATGGAGCGCGGCGCCCTCATCTCCGACTATCCTTTGGGCACCCAACCCCGGAGTGAGTACTTCCCGCGCCGCAACCGGATCATGAGCGGTATCAGCCTCGGTGTGCTGATGGTAGAGGGAGACGTCAAGAGCGGCGCGATGATAACCGCTCGCTTGGCGCTGGAGCAGAACCGTGAGGTCTTCGCCGTGCCCGGCAGTGTCTATGCCCCCACGTTCAGAGGCAACAATAAGCTCATCCAGGACGGCGAGGCAAAGCTGGTGTCCAACGTGGAGGATGTCCTGGAGGAACTGAACCTGACGATGGTCGCCCAGCAAATGGAGATGAAGGAACTCGTCCCAGCAGATGAGACGGAGGCGAAGCTGCTGCGTCATCTCTCTGCCCAGCCGATGCACATCGACGAGGTGCGGCGGGAGTCCGGCCTCCCCATATCGACCGTCAGCAGCACCCTCGCGATGCTGGAGCTTAAGGGGATGGTGCGCCAGGTGGGCCAGATGAGCTACGTGCGCGTACGGGAAGTTGGGCCGGCATATGCTTGAACGTCCGTCTTGCTCAAATCCGCTGGCGCGCTGGTATGACAAGAAGCCATTTGCGAAGAAAGTCAGTCGGTGACAGGAAATTCAGTCTTGGCGGGCGGGATGCCCGCCTTGTGGCATAATAGACAAACAGGGTTATTTGATTTCTAAGCAGTAGGATCGGTGATGGCGAAGAAGAACAAGAAGAGCCTGGTTATTGTAGAATCTCCGGCCAAGGCGCGCACCCTGACCGGCATCCTTGGAGCTGATTACGTCGTACGAGCGTCCGTCGGGCATGTGCGCGACTTGCCGAAATCGCAGCTCGGAGTCGACATAGACGGCGACTTCCTGCCGAAATACCTGGTCCCCAAGGAAAAACAGGCAGTCGTGCGAGAACTGAAGAAGGCGGCGGAAACGGCAGGAAGAGTCTTCCTGGCTACTGACCCTGATCGCGAAGGGGAGGCTATCGCCTGGCATGTCGTCGAGGCGGCAAACCTCGACAACCTGCCCCATCAGCGCGTCGTCTTCCACGAGGTGACCGATGACGCCGTCCGCCACGCCTTTCGCCACCCACGGGAGATCGACTGGCGTCTGGTAAACGCTCAGCAAGCCCGGCGCATCCTCGACCGCTTGGTCGGCTACAAGATAAGCCCGCTACTCTGGAAGAAGGTACGCCGGGGGCTATCAGCAGGCCGCGTGCAGTCAGTAGCGGTGCGAATGGTCGTCGAACGGGAGCGAGAGATCACCAGCTTCCAGCCACAGGAGTACTGGACCATCGACGCAAAGCTGACCAAGGACGCCGGCGCATCAGACGACGAGGCGTTCATCGCCCGGCTGGCGGGTCTGGCAGGCAAACGCAAGAAGCTGGAGATAACAAGTGGGGAAGCCAGCCAACGGCTGCTGGAACGTCTCCGCAAGGCCGAGTTCTCCGTCGCCCGTATCACTCGCAAGGAGCAATTGCGCCGCCCTCAACCGCCGTTCATTACCAGCAGCCTACAACAGGAGGCGTCGCGACGCCTCGGGTTCACGGCGAAGCGGACGATGGCGCTGGCGCAGCAGCTCTACGAAGGGCTTTCCGTCGGCGGCGGACAGATCGGGCTAATCACTTACATGCGCACCGACTCCACTCACGTAGCAGAGTCGGCTCTGCATGAGGCCCGGTCCTATATAGCAGACAAGTTCGGCGCCGGCTTTGTGCCACCCACAGCGCGCGTCTACCGAAAGAAGGCCAAGGGCGCTCAAGAGGCTCACGAGGCGATCCGGCCCACGTCGGTGCGGCGAGAGCCGGGGTCGCTAAAAGCGGCGCTTAACCGCGACCAGATGCGACTCTACACCCTCATCTGGCAACGATTCGTCGCCAGCCAGATGAGAGACGCCATCTACGATGTGATGGCAGTGGAGATCGAGGCAAGACCACAGATCGACAAGGATATCTACGCGTTCCGTGTCAGCGAGACGAACCTCCGCTTCCCCGGCTACCGGCAGCTATATCGGGAGTACACGGAGGAGAACGAAGAGGAAGATGACAAGCGGAAGCTCCCCGATTTGACCGAGGGTGAACGGCTGCGGCTGCTCGATCTGCTGCCGGAGCAACACTTCACAGAGCCGCCACTTCGCTTCACTGAGGCAACGCTGGTCAAGGCGATGGAGGAGAACGGCATCGGCCGGCCCAGCACCTATGCTCCCACTCTCTCCACGATTCAGGACCGCGGCTACGTCGAAAAGGAGGGCCGCTATCTCAAGCCCAAGGACCTGGGGATGGTCGTCAATGACCTCTTGACCAACTATTTCCCCGAAATCATCAACATAGGTTTCACGGCGGAGATGGAGGAGGAGCTGGACGATGTCGCCCGTGGCCAGCGGGAGTGGCAGCCCGTGGTCCGGGAGTTCTACAAGCCCCTTGAGACGGCCCTGAAGGTCGCCGCTCCGTGCCTCGCGTCGAAGAAAGACCGACGAGAAATGCGAGAACATGCGGCCGTCCCATGGTAGTGCGTTGGGGTCGCTTCGGACGGTTTCTCGCCTGCACCGGCTTCCCTGAATGTAAGAACAGCCGCCCGCTGATCAGGCGAAGAGGAGGCTCCCCAGGCAACAGACGAGAAGTGCGACATCTGCGGCGAGCCGATGGTCATTCGCCGAGGACGCTTCGGCCCGTTCCTAGCCTGCTCCAACTACCCGAAGTGCCGGGGCACCCGGCGGCTGCTAAGCAAAGTCGGAGTCGCCTGCCCCGAATGCGGCGGAGATATCGTAGCCAAGAGGTCAAAACGCGGCCGAACATTCTACGGTTGCTCCAACTATCCCAAGTGCCATTTCACCAGTTGGTCGCGTCCATTGCCGGACACTTGTCCCGAGTGCGGTGGCCTGTTGGCAGCACAGGCAAATGACAAAGCGAAATGCCTCAAGTGCTCCTGGAAAGGTCCGCTGCCGAGCAAGACACCGAAAGAGGCTTCGGTCTAAGTGCCATGAGTAAGCCCTCAACTGCTCCCAGGGATGCAGCACCTGCCGACACGGCGGCGGAGTCGCTTCTGAACGACTACCTGCGGATGCTCCGGGCAGAGAGGAACCGCTCCGCCTATACCATCCGCAACTACGCCAATGACCTGCGTCCCTACTTCGCCTTTCTGGCGGAGGAAGCGCACACCGACCTTCTGGTCGCCGACCGCCACACGGTGCGAGCCTACATCGCCGGTCTGATGGAGGCGGGTATGGCGCCCGCCAGCATCGGGCGAAAGGTGAGTACGCTCCGCTCGTTCTATCGCTACCTTCGGCAGATAGAGCGAGTGAAAGTGAATCCCTGCGACGGCATGCGCGGTCCGAAGCGCCCTCGCCGGCTGCCCGGCTTCCTCACCGAGGAGGAGGTCACTGCCCTCGTGACCGCGCCCGAGCCCGACAAGCCACAGGGGTTACGCAACCGGGCTCTGCTGGAGCTACTCTATGCGGCAGGTGTCCGCGTCAGTGAGGTGTTCAATCTCAATACCTCAGACCTGGAGTTGTCGCCGATTGGGGGAAGTCTACGTGTCCGCGGCAAGGGCAACAAACAGCGGATGGTGATCATCGGCAAGCCTGCCGCCGATGCCCTCAGGCGCTACCTGCGCGGTGGGCGCCCTCGCTTGGCAAAGGGAGCCGAAGAAGCCCTCTTCCTCAACAGAGACGGCGAAAGGTTGTCAGTGCGGGCAGTGCAGACGATAGTCCACAAGTATGCCCTAGCCTGCGGACTGGACAAGCGAGCCCACCCTCACCTACTCCGTCACACCTTCGCCACCCACATGCTGGACGGCGGTGCCGATCTGCGGGTGGTACAGGAACTAATGGGACATGTCAGTGCCAACACAACTCAGATATACTTGCACGTGACGGAGGCCCGACAGCGCCAGGTTTACGACGGAGCCTGGGACGCTATGGCCGACAGCTATGAGGCAATAATGAAGAAGCGCAACAAAGTCCGCCGGCGGAGCGAGACCGAAGAAGAAGGAGATGCTGGCCAATGAGGATACTGCTAATCAACGGGCCTAATCTGAACACTTTGGGGGAGCGCGAGCCCGACATCTACGGTGCCCTCACACTGCCTGACATCGAAGCGCGAGTGCGGGAAGAGGCACAGTCTCTCGACGTTGAGCTACGTGCCTTCCAGTCCAACCATGAGGGCGAGATCATCGACTTCATTCAGGCGGAAGCCCCAAACTCCGCCGGCATAATCATCAACCCCGGCGCTCTTACTCACTACAGTCTCGCTCTACGCGATGCCCTAGCGGCCTGCGGGCTACCCGTCGTTGAGGTGCACATCTCCAACATCTATGGCCGCGAGCCGTTTCGTCACCATTCGGTGACAGCCGGTGTCTCACGCGGGCTTATCGCCGGCCTGGGATGGCGAGGCTATCTGGCAGCGCTGCGAAGCCTAGTGGAGACACTGCGCGAGGAGAGTTCGGGCAGCAAGTGAACAGCGCCAGGCCAGACGCAATGACGACTGAGGGACGAGTGGCCCGACTGCGAGATAGGCTGGCGGAACAGGGGCTCGATGCTCTTCTGGTCTCCCATCCTCAGAGCCGCCGCTACCTCTCCGGCTTCACCGGCTCGGCGGGCTATCTGCTGATCACCCCAGATGCGACGACCATCGCCATCGACTTCCGCTACTTCGACCAGGTGGCGCAGCAGGCGCCCAACTTCCGTCTCCATCCCATCACTTCTTCTGAGTTGGAGACATGGCTACCCGGCCTCTTCGACAGGTCTTGGCGGCAAGAAGGTCGGTATCGAGTCGGAGCACCTTTCCTATGCCGCCTACAAGCAGTTCACCAAGACCGTGGGTGATCTTCCACAAGCAGACCGGCCACGCCTGGTAGCGACAGCAGGCATCGTAGAGAAGCTGAGAGCAACCAAAGAACCCGGCGAGCTCGCCGCGATCCAGGCTGCTGTTGATCTCGGCGACGCCGCCTTTGCCCACCTCAGCGAGCGACTGGAGCCGGGCTGGACAGAGAAAGAAGCGGCCTGGGAGATCGAGAGGTACATTCGCGAACACGGCGGCGATGCCGTCTCCTTCGAAACAATTGTCGCCGGTGGGGATTGGAGCGCCCTGCCTCACGCCTACCCACGCGACCGTCGACTGCAGGAAGGGGAGGCCATCGTTATCGACATGGGCGTGCGCCTGGACGGCTACTGCTCCGATCTCACACGCACCCTCTTCCTGGGCAAGCCGGATAACCAGTTCCGGCGAGTTTATGATATTGTATTGGCGGCGCAGCTCGCCGCCGAGGAGTTGATTGAGGCGGGCATGACCGGCGAGCAGGCGCATCTCCTGGCCCACCGCGTCATCTCGGAGGCAGGTTACGGCGAGGAGTTCGGGCATGGTCTCGGGCACGGCGTAGGCCTGGAGGTACACGAAGCGCCCCGCCTGGGCCGAAATTCATCCGACGTGCTGACTGACGGCATGGTGGTAACCATCGAGCCGGGGATCTATATCAAAGGCTGGGGCGGCGTCCGCATCGAGGACCTGACGGTGATGGAGAACGGCAGACTGCGAGTGCTCACGCGCGCACCCAAGACTGAGCAGACAAGGGTATGAGCAATGATAGAAACAGGTGATCTTAAGAAGGGCGTCACAATCGAGATAGACGACGTGCTGTACCAGGTGGTCGACTACCAGCACATCAAGATGGGTCGCGGCTCGGCGCAGGTGCGGATGAAGCTGCGCGACGTCCGAGGAGGTCACAACATCGAGCGCACATTCCAGGCAGGCGAGCGGTTCACCCGCGCCCGCGTCGACCGGCAGTCGGCGCAGTACCTCTACGCCGAGGGTGACATCCACCACTTCATGAATACGGACACCTACGACCAGTTTGCCATCAACACCGACCGTCTCGGCGATGCGCTCAATTACCTGCGGGAGAACTCCACCTGTGACATCCTCACCTACGGCGAGGAGGCAATCGGCGTGGAACTGCCGGCCGCAGTCGAACTGAAGGTGGAGCAGACAGACCCCTGGGTTAGGGGAGATACCGCTCAAGGCGGCACCAAGCCCGCTCGCCTGGAAACAGGGCTAGTGGTGCAGGTGCCCCTATTCGTCAACACCGGCGACGCGCTCAAGATAGACACTCGAAGCGGGGAATACCTAGAACGTGCTTCCACCTAGCGCTGAGTCGGCGATGCAGGTCTACCCCGTAAGTCATGTCACCTCTTACTTGCGGGAGATGCTGGAAAGCAACCTCCACCTCGCCGACCTCTGGGTGAGTGGCGAGGTATCGAACCTGACACGTTCGGCCGCCGGCCATCTGTACTTCACCCTCAAGGACGCCGATGCCCAGCTCCGCTGCGTCTTCTTCCGGGGAGCATCTGTCCAGGGTGACCCCGCCTCGCTGATGGAGAGCGGCGGTCAGATCGTCGCCCATGGACGCGTGTCCCTCTATGAGGTACGCGGCGACCTCCAGTATTATGTCGACTTCGTCCAGCCCGAGGGGATGGGCGTCCTGGCGATGCAGTTCGAGAGGTTGAAAGCGCGGCTGCAGCAAGAGGGGTTGTTCGACGAGTCACGCAAGCGACCGCTACCGAAGTTCCCTCGACATATCGGCGTCGTGACCTCCCCCACGGGAGCGGTCTTCCACGACATCTCCTCCATCCTCGGCCGTCGCTGGCCGCTGGCGGAGATAGTGCTGGCCCCAACAGCCGTCCAGGGCGCAGAGGCGGTATCAGGCATCGTCGCAGCGGTCGCAACCCTGAACGAGCAAGCGGACATTGACATCATAATCATCGCCCGCGGCGGCGGCTCTTTGGAGGAGTTGTGGGCCTTCAACGAGGAGGCAGTGGCGCGCGCTATCTATGGCAGCCGTGTGCCCGTTGTGTCGGCGGTGGGCCATGAGACCGACTACACCATCGCCGACTACGTGGCGGACTTGCGCGCTCCGACCCCTTCCGCGGCCGCAGAGCTCGTGGCTCCAGATCGCCGCGAGGTATCGGTATGGCTGGCAATTCACACGGCATCACTGACCTCAGAGGTCGATTCCCATATTCGCGTGAGCCACCAGGCTGTCCAAGGTGCCGCAAATCGAATGGAGCGCATGGTGCCGAGTGTTGACCGCGAGAGGCAAAGGGTGGACGATATGTTGCGGATGGTTAACGCCGCCGCCGAACAGAACTTGCGAGGCATCCGAGATGGAATCGGGGGGTGTTTGGCCCAACTTCGCTCTTTGCACCCACAGGCAACACTGAGGCGCGGGTACGCGCTGGTGGAGCGGGATCACGATCATCGTGAAGAGCGTGGCTGATGTCAGGTCGGGCGACCGGCTGGGCATCCGTGTCAGTGACGGTGCTTTCCCGTCCGGGTGGAAGAGACTTCTCGCAGAAAGACAACGAAGACGAAGAGGGCTACAGACCTACAGCCAACCCTCTTCCCTGACCGATAATTATCGGTGACAGAATATGGCGACTGGCAAGGGCAAGGAAAGCTTCGAAGAGTTGTTTCGCCGCCTCGAAGAGACGGTGGCAAAGCTGGAGGAAGGCGGCCTGACGCTGAGTCAGTCGCTGGCCCTCTATGAAGAGGGGATGACACTGGCACAGCGTTGCCAGGAGATGCTGAACTCCGCAGAACTCAAGATCAGACAGCTAAAAGAGACGTTCTCTGCCTACGGCACCCCCGAGCCGCAGGAGATCGAGGGGGAAGAGTCGCCTTAGATCGCAGGCGCTGTCGCCACACCTTCGTAGGAGGAGGGAGATAGTGAGAATCTTCATAGCCATCGTTGTTTTGTTGCTGGCGACCGGCCTGGGGTCCGCGTGCAGCGACAAGAGCTCTCCAAAAGAAAACGAGATCCGCACCTCTCTGAATGAATTCACTGCTGCCCTCAATTCAGAGAACTACGAAGCAGCGTATGCCAAGTTCTCGAACTGGTGCCGGCAGAGTATACCCCTGGAGAAGTTCACCGAGGAATGGGAGTCCACAATGGAGTCGGGCGCAGCCAAGCTGGAGCTCACCGACGTGGAGATCGTCTCTGCAAACAGACGACATGTTCCAAGTCAAGACCACCTTCCAATTGACCAAAGGCGGGGGAACAGTGCAGTTCGGCAGCGAGTCCGATCCGCTCGTCGAATGGATGGTCAACGAAGACGGAGAGTGGCACATCCACGACAAGGTATGCGAACTTCTTTCCCCCAAGCCGGGAGCGACCCCATCACCAACACCATAGGTTGCGAATCGAGCCGGAAGGTGGGATCGATGCTGAAGGCTGACCTCCATGTTCACACTGATCGATCACCTGACTGCCTCATAACTCCCGTCAAACTGATCGAACGGTGTCTTGCTCGAGGAATCAACTGCCTCGCCATCACCGATCACAACAGCATCGAAGGGGCGATCGCCGTGCAGCGCATCGCCCCTTTCCCAGTGATAGTCAGTGAGGAGATAAAGACCAGTCAGGGAGAGATCATCGGACTCTTCCTCCAGGAGGCGATCGCCCCTCTGCTATCCGCCGAGGAGACAGTAAGCAAGATCAGGGAGCAGGGAGGCCTGGTATGTCTGCCTCACCCATTCGACAGGGTGCGTCGGGAGCCCCTCCGCGACAACGCCCGCGAAAGCATCCTCCCCGATATTGACATCGTCGAAGTCCTCAACGCCCGTGTTACCTTCACCAATGACAACGTTAAGGCCCGCCGCTTTGCTGAGGATCTAAAGCTACCCATGAGCGCCGGCAGCGATGCTCACTCCCTCTGGGAGATAGGCCGCGCCTACGTCGAGATGCCTGAATTCGAGACGCCGCAACAGTTCCTGGAGGCGCTACGCCAGGGCAGCATCAGGGGACACCGAAGCCTTCCTCTGGTTCACTTGTTCAGCACCTGGGCAAAACTCCGCCGCAAGACGCGGGCAAACCGCTGATCTGATACCCCTTCCATATTCGTTCGCAGGGCGCATTGTAACGCTGTCGCAGCGCTGCTATAATGCCGCTATCATGAAGGAAGACGACGAGTCCTCGCGAGGGCCATCTCCTCATCTGCGAATGCTGCGGTGCATCCCACGACCCGGATGACGGGTTTTGCCGCAAGTGCGGCGCATCCCTCTCCGACTCAAGGGTCCCCGCTGTGCGCCGAGACTACCAGCCAGTCGTCTGGCGACCCGCAGTGCCGGTAGTCGTCCAGGGTGCGGCCGCGATAGCCGCCGGCACGCTGGCAGAAGTGATACTGAGACGTTTAGTAAGGCGGGTTTTCCGACCTCGTTCCCTGCTTCCGGTATTGAAGGCCAAGACCAAGAAGCCTCTCCAAGTGGTGAGGAACCCAGAGGAACTTGAGGAGCCAGAGTCCCAATACGAGAGCGAGACCATCGTTCTGCGACAGATCAGATTGCGGCGTGGTCGCCGTTCTAGTTGAATACCGCTTCGCACCCCATCCCACTTTGTTGAACGAGATACGTTACCGATAGACCAGAGACGCATCCCCTTTCTTCGGTAAACACCAACTGCTAGACAAGAAACGAATCTGACTCGCCCGTCACGGTAGGACGCAGGCAATACGTCTCTCGGAAACAATAGACATCGGACCCGAAACTATCGTCAGCGGCCTCTAACCTGCAAGGAGCGCATGGCATGCGAGGTGGCCTAGGACGGGCCATAGCATCCGTTTCAATTGTCCTGTCAATCGTGGCCATCAGCAGATTGATGGTGGCGACGGCGGATGAACTGCTTGCCAATGGTGGTTTTGAGAACGGCACCGCGGGATGGGTATCAGATGCCGGACTCCTTGACGCCGTCTGTGGTTCCGCCCCGGTAGTCGAAGGGAATTGCGCCGGCCGATTCGTTGCCAATATGTCAGGCAGCGCCTTCGTGAACCACGCACTCGTGCCTGTCCAGCCGGGTGCCAGCTATACACTCAGCGCCTTCATCCTGAAGAATGATGCGCGTGTTGACTCGGTTAGCCTGAGGATCACTTGGTATGACGACGAGCGGACCCAATCCATCGGCGGAGTCGTCGACGAAGCTAACCTACGACAACCCGAACTATCAACCCCTGTCCATTGAGGCGGTATCTCCCCCCAATGCGACGAAGCGCATCGATCTCCATCCGCTTGATATCAGGCTCCACCGGTGCCCAGATCTACATCGATGACGTGCGGTTTGAGGGTCCACCACCAATCCCGACCCTAACACCAACGCCGTACGAACCCATCCCAACCACCACAGCCATCCCCACGCCTCCAGCGAGT
Source organism: uncultured Chloroflexia bacterium (assembly GCA_963763495.1). Taxonomy (GTDB): domain Bacteria; phylum Chloroflexota; class Dehalococcoidia; order DSTF01; family JALHUB01; genus DAOUEO01. The sequence goes on along the minus strand of CAVXOY010000016.1, from coordinate 47,758 downwards.
CCAACACCGCTGCAAACCAACACGCCTGCGGTCACCCCCACACGCACGCCTTCCCCGACATCCACCGCAACGCCCACACCCACGCCACTCGGCATCGCTACCGGCTACCTGCTAAACGGGGGATTCGAAGACGCGATTGATGGCGTGCTTATCGGTTGGAGCAAGTACGGCGGCACGCTGAGACAAACATCCATCCACCAAAGGAGCGGAAGTTACGCCGCTGCTCTAAGCAGCGACACACAATCGACAAAGTGGGTCTATCAGCCGGTCCGCGTCAATCCCGATAGAGCCTACGAGTTCGACGGCTACGTCCTCCTCGATGACCCAGCAGTAGACGAGGTCTTTCTACGGATATCCTGGTACTCAAGCGACGACGCAAGCGGCTCCGCCATCGCCACGTCCGATTCGACAGAGCGGCTTTCCGGACCTGACCCGCTATTCCGCTATCTGACGACGGGAGCAGTGCTTGTGCCGGAAGAAGCGCGCTCCGCGAAAGTCAGGGTAGTGCTAGTGCCTGCTTCTTCGGCAAGGGCCACCGTTTACCTCGACGACATGAACCTTCGCGAAGCGCCCCCTGAAGCAGCAACCACGCCGACAGCCCCTTCACCAGCGACGTCGGAACTAGACCCGCTCGAAGAGGGGCCGGAAGACGAGAGCCCTATCCAAGGGGGCCAGCGATCCTCCGAAGTGTTGAGCCAGGCATTGATGGCTGAGAAGTCGCCGCATCAAGTGAAGATCAACGAATTGATGTACAATCCGCTCCAATCAAGCGACTCAGCAAACAATGAGTGGATCGAGCTCTATAATGCCGGCAGCGAGACGGTAATTCTAGACGAGTGGATGATAAGCGACAACGAGGTTAGTGAGCGGCTCCCTCCGCTGACGCTTCCTCCCCACTCCTTCGCGGTCATTGCCACCAGCGCGGAGTTTCGCAACGTCTACCCCGCCTTCAACGGCAAACTGGCAATCCTGGAAAGTGGCAGGATTGGAAATGGTCTTGCGAACGCGGGTGATAGGCTGGTACTGGTCGACAACGCAGGCAGACTAGTTGACGCCCTCTCCTACGGCGAAGATGAGACAGTCCTGTCACCCTCGATAGACTCTGTTCCCAGAGGGCACAGCCTGGAACGCTCGCCCCCCGGAGCTGATACGGATTCTGCCCAGGACTTCGTAGACAACCCTCACCCTTCACCGGGTACTGGCCTAGGCCAAACCGCTGTGTTGTCGGCAGTAGCCAAGGGATCGGAGATCGTCGACGATCCCCAGCCGGAGATGGAAAACGCTGACAGACCGCGGCTCCAGCAGGTTCAGCGTGTGGGTATGGGGATTGATGGGAATAGGCCTGTTGTCCTTGGGCACTGTCTTGGGCGTTTCGGCCTCTCTCTACTGGCGGAGGATCGCGAACAGGGAATAGCCTCGTCGCTCACGCCAAGGTCCTCTTTTCCTTGCCCCTCCCAAACAGCGCTGCCTATAATTGTAGTCGTAGACGTGAGAGACATGACGGAGAGAGACCATCGACCGCGAAGCGCTTCCCGCCTCTAATCTCCCAAAGACGATCGCCATTGACGGCCCCAGCGCCTCGGGCAAGAGCGACGTCGGGAGACTCGTCGCCGAGCGCCTGGGATACCGGTTCTTAGACACGGGCACAATGTATCGAGCCCTGACCTGGTTCATCCTCAAGAGCGGCATCGACCCCGACGACAGGGAGAGACTGACGGAAATAGCATCTCATGTAGGCATGACAGTGAACGCTGCCGCCAAGGATGGCAGCCAACTCCAGAGCGTGTTCGTGAACGGAGAGGACGCCACACCCTTCTTGGTTCGGTCAGAGGTCGAGAACGCCGTGTCGCGGGTCTCCCGAGTGCCAGCCGTCCGACGGGCGATGGTAGCGATACAGCAGCGCATCGCCGCAGAAGGCGCCGTGGTTATGGCTGGGCGCGACATCGGCACGACGGTACTGCCCTGACGCCGACATTAAGGTCTATCTGGAGGCATCCCCTGAGGAACGCGCCCGACGGCGATACCAACAAGCAGTGGCACGCGGTGACAAAAGAAGCTTCGACAGTATTCTCGCGGACATGATCCGCCGCGACGCTATCGACCGCAGCCGCGAAACGTCCCCGCTAAGACCCGCAGAGGACGCCATTATCCTGGACACTGACGGCCTCAGCCTGCAACAGGTTGTAGAACGCGTAATAGGTTTGCTCCAATGAAATGGCTGGTTCCCGCTATCTATTGGCCGGCGCGAGTCGTCATAAAGGCTATCGTTCATCTACTTGCGCGGGTGGAGGTGGTCAGCAAGGACAAAGTGCCCCGCCGCGGTGCGCTGATTATCGCTTCAAATCATCTGAACAACGCCGACCCCCCTGTCCTAGGTGTCAGCATTTCCCGACGGCTGGTCTTCATGACAAAACAGGAGGCCCTGAGATGGCCGATCATCGGCCTTATCATCCGGCTATCCGGCGCTCTTCCTGTCCGGCGGTTCGAGGCCGACATCGGAGCGCTGCGCAAGGCATCGGACATCTTGCGGGAGGGGCAAGTGCTGATGATGTTTCCCGAGGGTACCCGCAGCAAAGATGCCAAGCTCGGCACCGCCCATCCTGGGACCGCCCTTATCGCGCTACGCACCGGCTCGCCCATCTTGCCTGTAGCCATTACCGGCACTGAGACGATCAGGTTTTCCAGACTGCCATTCGATGTTATCCGGCTACGGCGGCCACGAGTGCGTGTGGTAATCGGCGATCCCTTCTTTCTACCCAGCGTGAGCCGCATCACGGCGGATGAAGTGAACCGGTGCACGGACGTGATCATGCAGCGGATCGCAACCCTGCTCCCACCCAGTTACCACGGGAGATACGGGCAACCCGATTCACCTCAGAAGGCGGCTGAAGAAGAGAGAGATACGTAGGGATCGCAATGCAGATCATCAGGGCCAGCGACATGGGCTTCTGCTTCGGCGTCCGGCGCGCCGTGGAGATGGTGGAGCAGGCCGCCGCCGAGCTAGGAGCAGATGACTAGCCTGGGCTCAATCGTGCACAACCAGCAGGTAGTAGAAAGGCTACGGCAGTTGGGAGTGCGAGTTATCGCCAGCCCCGGGGACGCAGCGGGCCAGCCGGTAGCGATCACATCCCACGGCGTGGCACCCCAGATACTGGCGGAGATCAAACGGCTGGGTGTTCAGGTAATCGACACCACCTGCCCCATGGTCACACGCTCGCAGCAGTGGGCAAAGCGTCTCTCCGAGGACGGCTTCGCCGTAGTCATCTTCGGCGACCCCGATCATCGCGAGGTACGGGCTGTGTTGGGTTGGGCCTCTGGCAAGGGAATGGCTTTCCCCAACGAAGACTCTCTCGATTCGTTGAAAGAACCACTCCCATCTCGAGTCGCGGTCTTGTCTCAGACCACGGCAACAGAGGAGCGCTTTGCCTCCTTTGTCGGGCACCTCTTGAGACGTCACCTAAAGAGAATCAGAGAACTGCGGGTCATCAACACCCTCTGCAACGCCACCACAAGCCAGCAGGCAGCCGCCAGAGAACTAGCTCGACAGGTAGACCTGCTGATAGTCGTCGGCGGAAAAGACAGCGCCAACACCCGTCATCTCGCCGATGTGGCCCGACAAGAGGGCGCGGAGACTCACCATATCGAGTCGGCATCTGAGATCGATAGTGACTGGCTGCGGGGCCGCAACAAGGTGGGGGTAACCGCCGGTGCCTCCACACCGGATGAGGCGATCGATGCGGTAGTAGCCCGTCTCCGCGAACTAGAACCCACCGATGGCAACCATCACTCGCTCTAGTAAAGGCGGCCTCATCCGAGCCGTAACACCGGGGAGCTTCGCCGACCGGGTCGGGCTCCAGCCGGGCGACCGCCTGCTGGCCATAGATGGCCACAGCCTCCGTGATGTGATCGACTTCCAGTTCTATGCCGCCGAGGATGTCTTTCATCTCACCGTCAACCGAAATGGAGAGAGGATCGAAATAGCCGCTGAGAGACACCCGCTGGAGGATCTGGGAGTGGAATTCGCGGAGGCAGTTTTCGACAGCGTGCGGACATGCAACAACGACTGCTTCTTTTGCTTCCTCAAAGGCTTGGCACCGGAACTCCGCTCCCCCTTATATCTCAAAGACGACGATTATCGCCTCAGTTTTTGCCACGGCAACTTTGTGACCCTTGCCAACCTGACCGCTGGAGACTGGCGGCGACTCGAGGAACAACGCCTCAGTCCGCTGAACGTGTCGGTGCACGCTACCGACCCCAACCTCCGGCGGCGCATCTTGAACAATCCCCGAGCGCCGGCAATCCTTGATCAACTCCGCCGCTTGGCTGACTTACGAATACGGGTGAACGCGCAGATCGTCTTGTGCCCGGGAGTCAACGATGGTGATCACCTCGCCCGCACCGTACATGAACTGGCGGACCTCTACCCGACCGTCCAGTCGATTGGGATCGTACCTGTCGGCGCCACCCGGTACGCCGAAGAGAGACTGTCTGCAGCCGGAAGCGGTGGCATACCCCCCTGCACCCCTGAATATGCCAGGCAGATCATCCACACGACACGCTCCTGGCAAAAGGCATTCCGCCGACAACATGGCGTCGACCTGGTATATCTCGCCGACGAGTACTATCTGACAGCGGGCGAGACCCTGCCTTCGGCGGCCCGCTACGACGGCTATCCCCAATACGAGAACGGCATCGGCATGAGCCGCAGCCTTATCGACGACTGGCGACGAACACGCCGGAGAATCCGCACCCAAGGTAAACACTGCCTTTCAGTATCCAAGATCACCTTCGCCTCAGGAACTCTCATCGCCCCTATCCTCCAAGGGATAGCGCACGAACTAGCTACATTAACCGGCATAGAGATTCACATGGTGCCGGTAACAAGCTTGTTCTGGGGGCCACGGGTCACGGTCTCAGGTCTGCTTACCGCAGGCGACATCATAGCAGCGCTGCAGAAGGCGCCACGCGACGATCTAGTGGTGCTACCCCGCAACTCTCTCGACCACGCCGGGGAACACTTCCTAGACGACGGCACACCTGAAGACATCAGAAAAGCAAACGGGCACTCCCGTCATCTTCGCCAATACCCTGAGCGAAGTCTTGCGCTACCTGGCCTCTCCGCTACAATGACTGGTAGGCGATGCATTGCTCCACTCACCGACCGTGGTGGCAGGAACGCCTTAACCGAAGGGAGAAGGGAGACATCTGGTGTGTGGCATTATCGGTTACGTGGGGCATAAACAGGCAGGGCCAGTGCTTCTCGAGGGGCTACGGTGCCTCGAGTACCGCGGTTACGATAGCGCGGGCATCGCCGTCCTCGACGAACAGGGCAACGCCCAAGTCGTCAAGTCTACCGGCAAGCTCCACAGCCTCGCCGCCTGCTTGGAGAACGTTTTTCCCGAAGGAACGGTGGGAATAGGACACACCCGCTGGGCAACCCATGGCAAGCCCAATGACACTAATGCCCATCCCCATCGTGGACTGCACAGGCGAGGTGGTAGTCATCCACAACGGCATCGTGGAGAACTATCTCTCTCTGAAACAAGAGCTACGTGCACAGGGTCATCATTTCCGCTCCGATACAGACACCGAGGTCATACCCCATCTAATCGAAGCCTATCTGGCAGAAGGAGCATCCCTGGGTGCAGGCGCTACGCCGCACCATCGATCGGATCGAAGGCGCTCACGCGCTACTGGTGATCTCCAAGGCACAACCGGACAGGGTACTCGCCGCCCGGGTGGGCAATGCCGGCGGTGTGGTAATCGGCTACGGCGACGGCGAAATGTTTCTTGCCAGCGACCTGCCCGCCCTCTTGCCCCACACACGACGGGTCGTCTTCCTGACTGACGGCGAGGTGGCAGAGGTAACACGAGAAGGCGCATCTTACTGGACAGCAGACGGCGCTCAACAGCAGCGTACCCCTCTGATCGTTTCCTTCGACCCGATGGCCGCAGCAAAGGGCGGTTACAAGCACTTCATGCTAAAGGAGATCATGGAGCAGCCCGAAGCCGTTCTCGACACGATCCGAGGGCGAGCCCAGTTCGAGCCACCGAGCCTGAATCTGGAGGAGATGCCCTCCACAGATTCTTTGCGACGCATCAAGCGGGTGGTCTTGGTAGCGATGGGTACGAGCCTGCACGCAGCAATGGTGGGCAAGTACTACATCGAGCACATAGCCGGTATAGCGGCGGAGGTAGACAACGCCTCGGAGTTCCGCTATCGAGATCCCATCATTGGACCAGACACACTGGTCATCTCCGTCGCCCAGTCAGGCGAGACCGTCGATACGCTCGAGGCAATGGCAGAGGCAAAACGAAGAGGCGCGTTGCAGATCACCGTATGCAACACGCCGGGAAGCCAGGCCACCCGCGTTGCTGACGGCGTGGTCTATACGCGCTGCGGCCTGGAGATCGGCGTCGCCAGCACCAAGACCCTTCTCGGCTCGATAGTGGCCCTCTACTTATTGGCCTGCCACCTTGGTCAACAGCGAGGTCACCTGGATGAGCAAAGTCTGAGTGAACTGCTGCACCCCCTGACGCGCATGCCTCAACTGGTGGGCTCTGTCGTCAAGAATGCCCAGGAGTATGAGGACCTGGCGCACCTCTTCTTCCGCCACCAGAATTTCCTATACCTGGCACGAGGCATCCAGTACCCGATAGCCATGGAAGGCGCTCTCAAGCTCAAGGAGGTCAGCTACATCCATGCTGAGGGCTATCCAGCCGGCGAGATGAAGCACGGGCCCATTGCTCTCATCGACCGCGAGATGCCCGTGATCCTGATCGCTCTACGCGACGGCCTGCGCGACAAGATGATATCGAACATCGAGCAGGTGCGCGCCCGAGATGGGGTTGTCATTGCCTTGGCCAACGAGGGAGACGATGAGGTGGCAGCGCTTGCGGACCACGTTGTCTTCCTGCCTGAGACAAGCCCCTTACTCATGCCCCTACTGACGGTGATCCCGCTGCAGCTTATCGCCTACCACATTGCCATCCGCCGGGGCTGCGACGTTGATCAGCCTCGCAACCTCGCAAAGACAGTGACGGTGGAATAGCCCCCATGCGTGGCTGCAATCAGAGTTCGGCAACGGCGGCTTCTCGGTGTGCGATCTTGTAGACAGCGCCGCTCGAAGGCCGGTATAATCAACTGTTGAATTCCCCGGATCATCAAGATACCGTATCGCAGCGGGCATTGATTCCAATAGCTTATGGAGGCTAGAGATTTATGAGTGTCGATAAGGATGTCGTACGATTCCAGGAGGTGGGCAAGGGCGATTTGCCTTTGGTGGGTGGCAAGGGCGCCAACTTAGGCGAGATGCTCCGCGCCAACATACCGGTTCCCTCAGGCTTCATAGTGACAGCCGTGGCCTACTCTCGCTTCATCGAGCAGTCCGGCCTGCACCCTCGCATAGACGCGGTCCTCTCCAACCTCAACGTGGATGACAGTGACGCCCTCCAGCGGGCCTCCGAGCAAGTCAAGCAGATGATCGTCGACACACCGATGCCCGCTGACATCGCCGCGCAGGTCAGGGAGTACTACAAAGAGATGGGCAGCCCTCCGGTGGCCGTCCGCAGCTCAGCGACGGCGGAAGACCTGCCGGAGGCCTCGTTCGCCGGCCAGCAGAGCACCTTCCTCAACGTCGTAGGTGAGGAAAGGGTCGTGGCAGCAGTGAAGGAGTGCTGGGCCTCGCTATTCGAGGCGCGGGCGATCTTCTACCGCATAGAGAACGGGTTCGAGCACCTGAAGGTAAAGATCGCCGTGCCCGTCCAAAAGATGGTGCAGTCCGAGCGCTCGGGAGTGATGTTCACCGTTGAGCCGGTAACCAGTGACCGCTCCAAGATAACGGTCGAGGCGGTTGTCGGCCTGGGCGAGGCCATTGTTTCCGGTGAGACGAGTCCCGACATGTATATCGTCGACAAGGAGAGCCTCCGCATCCTGGAGAAGAACATCGCCGTCCAGGACACGCAGTTGGCACGCACCGCCTCCGGCGAGGGCAAGGGACTGGCCGACATCTCCTGGCAGCCTGTTCCCGACGCCATCCGTGCCAGCCAGAAATTGACCGACGAGGAGATCGTGAAGGTCGCTGAAATCGGCAAACGAATAGAGAAACACTACGGCTTCCCCCAAGACATTGAATGGGCGCGCGAGGGCCACGATATCTTCATCGTGCAGACGCGGCCCGTCACGACTCTCCACGCGGCAGTCGCGGCCAGAGAGAAGGTCGATGAGGCAGCTCCCATCCTCCTCAAGGGCTCGGCCGCCAGCCCAGGAGTCGTCGCCGGCGAAGTGAAGATAATCCTCGACCCCACGCAGATCAGTAAGGTAGTCGCCGGTGACATTCTGGTCGCTGAGATGACCACGCCCGATTTCGTGCCCGCGATGAAGCGCGCGGTCGCCATCGTCACCGACCGCGGCGGCCGTACCGCCCATGCCGCCATCGTCAGCCGCGAGTTGGGAATACCTTGCGTGGTCGGCACCGGCAACGCTACTCAAATCCTGCATGACGGTCAGACGATCACCGTGGATGGCGCCCACGGCGTCGTGTTCGACGGCCGCGCCGAGGCAACGCTGGCAGACTACGAACAGGAGAAGGCCAGTGCCACGGCCTCCACCGCGAAGACACGGACGAGGGTTTATGTCAACCTAGCTCAGCCCGATCTCGCGGACGCCATCGCCGCCCGCAACGTCGACGGCGTCGGACTGCTCCGCGCCGAGTTCATCGTCGCCGGTATCGGCGAGCACCCCCGCTACGCACTCGAACAGGGACGGGGTGAGGAGTTCACCGGCAAGCTGGCCGAGGGACTCCTGACATTCGCCAGCGCCTTTGACCCGCGGCCGGTCATCTACCGCACGACCGACTTCAAGACCAACGAGTACGCCAACCTACGCGGCGGAGAGAAGTACGAGCAGTCTGAAGAGAATCCGATGATCGGCTACCGTGGTGCCTCTCGCTACATCAGAGACATAGAAGTGTTCCGTTTGGAGATCGAGGCTATCAAGAGGGTACGACAGCAGCACAAGAACCTGTACGTGATGATCCCCTTCGTACGCACGCCCGAGGAGATGGCCGGAGTCAAGAAGGTGCTGGAGCAGGAAGGGCTCAAGCAGTCCGCCGATTTCAAGCTCTGGATGATGGCAGAAATCCCGTCCAACGTCATCCTGCTCAACGAGTTCATCGACGTTGGCATCGATGGAATCTCAATAGGCTCCAACGACCTCACTCAACTCATCCTCGGCATCGACCGCGACAACGAGGTGCTGGCCAAGGACTTCGACGAGCGCAACCTAGCGGTGATGAGGGCCCTCGAGCAGCTCGTCACCACGGCCCGCAGTCGCGGCATCACCTCGTCTATCTGTGGGCAGGCGCCCTCGGACTACCCGGAGCTAACAGAGAAGCTCGTCGAATGGGGTATCACGTCGATCTCCGTCAACCCAGACGTGATTGACAAGACCCGAAAGATTATCGCCGATGCGGAGGCGAAGCTGGGCATCAAGGCATCCTAACAACCAACATATATTCAAGAGAAAGCGGGCCTTGTCCCCAATCGGACATCGCCCGCTTTCTTGTGCGTGTGTCAAACCTTGACATAGCCTCCCCTGCCAGCCAATATTGGGAACAAGCTTCCCTTGTTCATAGAGGCTCTGGGGGTCAAAGAATGAGTTTGCTTCCACTTCGCTCGACACTGCTATTAGTGACAGTCATTGTCAGCGTGCTCGCCATGACTGCCCTTGCCTGCCAAGATGGCGATAAGGAGTCGAGCGAAGGCCTGATCGCGTTTCAGACTGACCGTGACGGCAAGCCCGAGATATACGTTGTGCGCCCCGATGGCCTGGGTTACACAAACCTCACCAACAACGTCGCGGATGACTACTCCCCTTCCTGGTCGCCGGATGGCTCCCAGATCGCCTTTGCATCCGATCGCGACGGTGCTCTAAAGGTATACGTCATGAACGCCGACGGCTCCGGTCAGAAGGCGGTAACCAGCAATCCTGACAATGACTACGCGCCCGCCTGGTCGCCAGACGGCTCCAAGATTCTGTTTCTCTCAACTCGCGACGGCAACGTCGAAATCTACGTCATGAACGCCGACGGATCAGAACAAACCAACATTTCCAACAACAGCGCCTCTGATTCAGGTGGCAGTTGGTCACCAGATAGCTCGCAGATCGTCTTTGCCTCGACCCGCGACGGGAACTCCGAGATCTACGTCATGAACGCCGACGGCTCGGAGCAGGTCAACCTCACAAATAGCGATGCCAGCGACTGGGACCCCGCCTGGTCACCGGACGGTTCCCAGATCGCGTTCGTAACCGACCGTGACGGCGCTCCCGGAGATCTACGTCATGAACGCCGACGGCTCGGAGCAGGCCAACCTCACAAACAACGAGGCGATTGACTGGAGTCCCGCCTGGTCACCGGACGGCTCCAAGATCATCTTCGTGTCTGACCGTGACGAGAAGAACCCGGAGATCTATGTCATGAACGCGGACGGCACGGAACAGACACGCCTCACCCATAACCCGGCTGAGGATATTCTCCCCGCCTGGACAGCTGAGACGCAGTAGACTATCCCCCTGCCATGACCCATGATCAAGAGGTACACGAGCGTCTAGAGCAGCGGGAAGAGTTCCTCTCCCCATTCGCAGCCAGGAGCCACTAGCAGCCGGGGACGGGAGCGCCCAGAGGAGATCTCGCTAATCCGGACTGACTTCCAGCGGGACCGCGATCGTATCATCCACTCGAAGTCCTTCCGACGTCTCAAGCACAAGACACAAGTCTTCATCGCTCCCGCCGACGACCACTACGTTACCCGTCTCACCCACACGTTGGAGGTCGCCCAGATCGCCCGTACAATCAGCCGCGCCCTCAACCTCAACGAAGACCTAACAGAAGCGATTGCGCTCGGCCATGATCTCGGCCACACTCCTTTCGGCCACAGCGGCGAGGAAGCCCTGGCGGAACTCCTGCCCGGTGGGTTCTCCCACAACGAGCAGAGTCTGCGGGTAGTGGACTGCCTGGAACGCAGCGGCCGGGGCTTGAACCTGACCTGGGAAGTGCGAGACGGGATACTGCGTCACTCCAAGGCACGCGAAGGAATCATGGCCGGCGATAACGCGCTGCCAGCGACGCTCGAAGGGCAGATAGTGCGGATTGCTGATAGTGTAGCCTATCTGAACCATGATATAGCCGACGCGATACGGGCGGGCCTACTAACGGAGGAGGACTTGCCACAGCGAGTGCATGCCGTTCTCGGCAGAGAGCACTCGCAGCGCATCAATACCCTAGTCCGTGACATAGTCGACCACTCTTGGGCGGCCACCGGTGCTCTCGGTGAGACGAACCCAGTGATCAGCATGAGCGACAAGGTGCTTCTGGCAACCGATGAGTTGCGGGAGTTCATGTTCGACAAAGTATACCTTTGGGAGGCAGCACAGCGGGAATCGGCAGGTGCCAAACGGGTGGTGCGATTTCTATACGACTACTATGTGGCTAATCCGGAAGAGATAACATCGGACTTCACCCAACCGGACGATCCTCCCTGGCGCCGAGCAGCCGACTATGTAGCCGGCATGACCGACGGCTTTGCCACCGATCTCGCCCAGCGCCTGGGCCTCCCTGACTCGTAGACCGTGCCTCATCCTCTCGCTCACAATGCTATTCCCGAGTGGTAGTCGAACATCTCGTTCTGATAGAATGACAAACAGCAATCATGAGACCGCTTCCATCTGAGAACAACAAGTCTTTCCTCCGTAGCCCTGTCGTCCTAGGAGGACTGGCGGTGATTGTGATCGCCTTCGTTGTCGCCGCAGTGGTAGGACTTCTCAGCGGTGGCAGCGATAACGGCGGCTCTGAGATAAAGCCTTCGGGAACATCTTCTCCCACACAGACAGAACCCCGAGATGGGACGACCGGCACGGCTAAGGCGACCATCAACGTGCGCAGCGACCCCGGGAATGAGTTCCAGGCGCTTGGCGTCCTTCGCAAGGGGACAGAGGTTGAGATCGTCGCTAAGAGCGAGGATGAGGAGTGGCTCCAGATAGTCTACCCGCCTCGCTCCAACCTTCGGGGATGGGTACTGGCGGAATCCCTGGATTTCGACGCCGACCTTGCTACGCTCGCCATCGCCACCCCTGAGCAAATACCCGTACCCGTAGCTCCAACATCCTCCGTCAGCACTGAATCGCCAACAACAGCGACGCCGGAGACAACAACTACGCCGACCCCATCCGTCACCCCACTCCCCGGGTTACCAGACCTCGTAATAAGCGGGACTCTGATAAGCGGCGGGAGGCTGGTCGTGACTGTAACCAACCAGGGACTTGGCCCCCTTACACAAACCGCAATCACCGTCAGCGTCTACGATCTGGCAGGCTCAGGCGTGCTCGGCGTGGGAAGCTCGGGAACACTCACGCTCGACCCCGGCGCCAGCATCGACGTTCAGACCAGCTATTCCATCTCAGCCGAGCCCGCTCAACTCCTGCTGATAGCTGATCCCGAGGGCACGATCCCAGAGACGGATGATACCAACAACCGACTGACGCTATCGATAAGCGGTGGGAACAGCTCTCCCACGGAATCGCCAACCACACCGCAGCCAACTCCCTGAGTATTGCCAACCGTTTACCCCGCTTATCGCGCCGCCGGCAAGGCACGCTCCGCAGCACGTTTCCCTAGCAAGACGACTGGATACCTGATACACTTGGAACGAGATCGGCAGGGCCTATTGCGTCTCTGAGGGCCGAATAGCGGATTACCTCAGCACCATTGGGGACCGCCACGCAAGCAGGCCCCAGATGCCTGAACCGGCTGAGAGCGGCCTTAGAGAAGCTGCAAAGCAGTATCAACCCTCACCCCCAGACAAGAGCGATAAGGATCGTCGGGACGAGCACAAGACACAGCGCCGCCGCAGAACATCCGAGGCTGAGTTGGTGGCCGCGGACAGGTTAGAATGTCTCTGGGCACCGAACCTGGTATTTCCGACGAGGAACAAGAGCAAAGCCTGTGCGGGAGTAGGCCATAGTGAATCCGTCAGAGGAGATAAAGCAGCGACTTGACATCGTTGACGTGATCGGCGAGACGGTCAGTCTCCACAAGGCGGGCCGCAACTACAAGGCGCTTTGCCCTTTCCACACCGAGAAAACGCCTTCCTTCTTCGTCTTCCCTGATCGGCAAAGCTGGCACTGCTTTGGAGCATGCTCGACCGGCGGCGACATCTTCGCTTTCGTTATGAAGAAGAATGACCTGGATTTCTCGGGTGCCCTACGTCTTCTGGCAGAACGGGCCGGCATCACCCTCCGCCAGAAGGCGATTGCGGCAGAAAAGAAGGAGAGGGAAAGGCTGTGGCTCGCCAACGAGGCGGCCGTCACGTTTTTCCAGCATGCCCTCCTGAACACCCAAGCGGGTGAACCCGCTCTCAACTACCTCGCGATGCGCGGGATCGATAGAGAGACGGCCGAAGACTTTCAACTCGGCTACAGCCCGGACTCCTGGGATGCCCTGCGCGAGCATCTCAAGGGCCGTGGATTCGGGGAGGCCGAGCTGCTGCAGGCAGGGCTTCTCGTTGAGAGCGAACACGGCCTCTATGACCGCTTCCGCAACCGGGTCATTTTCCCAATTCGAGACGAGCGGGGGCGAGTTGCAGGCTTCGGATCCCGCAGCCTCGTGGTAGCGACTCACGACCCGCCGGAAGGCAGCGTTCAGGCGGCAAGCAGCGACGACTCGCCGAAGTACGTAAACACGCCCCAGACGCCGATTTTTGATAAGGGGAACATCCTCTACGGTCTGGACAGAGCCAAGGAACATATCCGCCGCTCCGACCTCGCAGTAGTTGTGGAAGGTTACATGGACGTCATTGCCGCCCACCAGCATGAGAACGGAAACGTGGTTGCCAGCATGGGCACCGCGCTCACCGAGCGGCAGGTGAACTTGCTGCGCCAACTCACGGAGAATCTCGTTCTCGCGTTCGACCCCGACGAGGCCGGTCGCACGGCCAGCGAGAGAGGCACCCGGGTGGCATATGAATTGGGAGCAAACATACGCGTGCTCCAGTTGCCAGCGGGGCAAGACCCCGACCAGATCATCAGAAGCTCCCCCCAGGAGTGGCGAAGTCTGGTCGCGGAAGCAAAGCCGCTGCGAATGATAGAACGGACAACAGAGACCATCAGTCGAACTACAGCCCGTCGCAGCCGGGACATAGGGTCGACCGGGAACCAAGGAGCCGGTCGAGAGGCCATGATCGATTCAGGGAAGGGCGAGGAGTTGTGCCTCGCGCTTCTGTTGCGCTACCCCGAACTCCGGCCCCAAGGCCTGGCTTTGCGGGACGACTTGTTCGTTGCGATCCCCAACCGCCAGCTTTTCCAGGCATGGCGCGAGACCAGCGAAGAAGAAGGTCTGAGGGCAAGTCTCCCCGAGGAGCTGTATGAGCATCTGGATCGGATCGTCAGCAAGGACCTGTCGCCGCACAGCGCGCAGGCAGAGAAGTCATTCACCAGTTGTATTAGGCAGATCGAACGGCGTAAACTCAAAGAGGCGAAGACCGCCTCCGGCAATGCCATCGCGGAGACGGAAAAAGACCTCGGGGCAGCGCGTCTCGCGAGAAGCGCGCATCAGTTGCTATACGAAGGCGACCTTCCCGAAGACCTACCAGAAGACGAGGCTCTGCCTGCGTCCATTGTCGTGCGTGGTATGGAAACAGGGAGAGAAATGCACACGGGGCTACGAGAAGGTCGGCCAAAGGAAGACTGAACATTTGTGATGGTAACTATGAACGGCGATTTTGAGGACAGCGAAGACCGAGACGAACTCGTTCCTGAAGACGATGTGGAGGGCGCCAAACACGACCTTCTTGATCTCAACGAGCACGAGGATGATCAGATCGAGCCAATTGACAGGGTCTACACGCGGCTCTCGGACAGAGGACTATCTGTTATTGACACGGACAGGGAGGTCGCTCAGCCGGCTGACCACCCCATCGACGAGCACCTCTGGCCGGAAGAGGCGGAGAAGGTAAGGCTTGGAAAGGGAGAGGAAGAAGAGGCCATTCCCCTAGAGGAGCAGGAGGGCATTGATGACCCTGTCCGGATGTATCTGCGGGAGATCGGCAAGGTGTATCTGCTCACTGCCAATGATGAGAAGCGCCTCGCCCGCAGCATGGAGGAGGGGAAACACATACAGCGGATTGAGAAGCGCTGGCTCGAAGAACATGGCCGCTCGGCCTCCGGCCTGGAGATTCTTCTCAGCTTGCTTGGTGAACTCCACGACGCAAGAAGAGTCACCACCGCTGTCGCTAAGCAACTCGAACTGGGAAAGGCTTCCCTCTCGCAAAGGATCGCTGACCCGGCATTTCGCTCCGCCATCGACGGAGACCTGGACCAAGACCTCGCCGCCGCGCTGGCTCAGTCGCTCAAGCTACAACACGGCCAAGCCGACCAAGCACTTGTTCGCTTATCCATCATCACCCATATTCTTCAGCCTGATCTAATAAAGGCGGCTGCCGAAGCCGTAGGAGGCGAGGACAAGCTCTTGCCGCCGCCTTGGGACAGGTACGAGGCACTGGCGCCACGAGAGACTTTCTTTCGCTCACATTTCAACCGGCTCAAGGAAGAGGGGTATCGCGCAGAGAAACGCCTCACCGAGGCCAACCTCCGCCTCGTAGTCAGCGTGGCAAAGAAGTACATCGGTCGGGGCATGTCGCTGCTCGACCTCATCCAAGAAGGCAACATCGGTCTGATAAGGGCTGTCGAGAAGTTCGACTACCGGAAGGGCTTCAAGTTCAGTACCTATGCCACCTGGTGGATCCGGCAAGCGATCACCCGTGCGATCGCCGACCAGGCGCGCACCATCCGCATCCCCGTACACATGGTGGAAACCATCAACAAACTCGTGCGGGTAAGCCGCCGTCTCGTGCAAGAGTACGGTCGTGAGCCGACCAGCGACGAGATTGGGCGCGGCATGGAGATCGCCCCCGAGAGAGTGCGCGAGATTATCAAGGTGTCTCAGGAGCCGGTATCCCTGGAGACCCCAATCGGTGAGGAGGAGGACAGCCACCTCGGCGATTTCATCGAAGATTCCACCGCGCTCGCTCCACCCGATGCGGCCTCTCACCAATTGCTCAAAGACCAGGTTATGGAGGTGCTTGGCAGCCTCACGCCTCGGGAGCGGAAGGTTCTAGAGCTGCGTTTCGGTCTGGAGGACGGCCGCAGCCGCACGCTGGAAGAGGTAGGGCGCGAGTTCAACGTGACACGCGAGCGCATCCGCCAGATCGAAGCAAAGGCGCTACGCAAGCTGCGACACCCCACCCGCAGCCGCAAGCTGAAGGACTACCTGGAATAGAACCTGCTCTAGGGTTCCGCATTCGTCCTCACGCCCGGCAGCAGTTTGACGTCTCCTCGATCCTCGCCTAACATATTTAGTAGATGGGTCTACTAGTGTCAGAGGTTGGCGATGCCGCTATACGAATACTATTGTCCGGCCTGCGATCAGAAGTTCGAATTGCTGCGACCGATGAGCCGCGCCACAGAGCCGGCCACTTGCCCCGCCGGCCACGCAGACGCAGAACGCGTGATCTCCGTGTTCTCGGCCTTCGCCAAGAATGACGGGGGCGAGATGGCCCCTGTTACGGGCAGCGGCTGTGCTACCTGCTCAACAGGCGATTGCAGTTGTTGCCCCAGCGGCTGATCCTCCCTCAACACCCACAAGCCAATGAAGGGGAGCTATCCGGCTCCCCTTCTCATCGCTGTGCTTCTTGGTCTGTCTACATGTGCTGCCTGCTCGGCGTCAACGCGCCACGCGGAGAGCCGTGAGTGACGGTAAGATGCATAGTAGCGAACAAACAGACCAGGGCAGCCTCAACCAGTGTCAGCAGGCCCGTCAACATCGTTACGTCATACCAGAATTCCTCAGGGAACATCTGGATGAGGTGATCGGTACGAGGATCCAGCCGCCAAAGGTCGTTGCTGAAGGCAATGAAATGGAAGCGTTCAAACGCTCGTTCAAAACCGCTAATCGCAAAGATGCCGAGCAGCACGATAATGCCGATGGTCAGCAAGCCGCCAATCAGCGAGTGGACTGCTAGAGCTCGCAGCGATCTCTCCCGCGCCCAGACAAAAACACCAGCGACGTACGCCAGGATATAGATGATCGCGATCTCGTTGACGTGGAAGACCCAGCGGAAAACCTGCTTCACGTCGTGCATGTGATTGACTTCTCGCTCGTTGAACAGCGATACTTCCCGGTCTCCCTGCTTGACCCGGGGATAGAAGAACTCAGAGTCGTTGTTAAAATAGTCACGCAGCTCCGCGCTTGCCCGCACGAGCTCGCTGCGGGCGATGCCGGTTCTGGCGGGAGCATCGTACTCGTCGAAGGCGTAGGCATAGACCTTGCCCTCGTTCGCCAGGAAGCGCACGTTCGTGCTTATCAGCGCCAAGGGGATAGCGATTATGAAGAGCAACGCCGCTAGGTTACGAATGACCCCCAACTCGCACCCCCTTGCCCTAACTGTCCGCCGACGCCAGAGATCCTAAGGATATAGTAGATATACCCTTTATCCTTGTCAACAGTCCACCACAACTTTATAATCACGGCGAACCCTCAAGGAGGCTCCACCATGCCGCTGCCACCACCGGACCTGGATATCCGCTCTTTTGCCGGGCTTGAGTACATCGTCTCTCGCCTGCGCGCCCCCGACGGCTGCCCCTGGGACCGCGCCCAGACGCACGCCAGCCTGCGCCGCTTCCTGCTCGAAGAGACGTACGAAACTGTCGACGCCATCGACGGAGGGGAGCCGGCCAAGCTGCGCGAGGAACTGGGCGACGTGCTCCTCCAGATCATGCTCCACTCCCAGATCGCGACCGAAAACGAGGAGTTCACCGTCCACGACGTGATCGAGGGGATCGCAGCTAAGCTGCTGCGCCGCCATCCCCACGTCTTCGGCGACGTCAAGGTGGAGACGGCGGAGGACGTGGTACTCAAATGGGAGGCGATCAAAGACGAGGAGCGGGGCGGCGACCGCCCTACTTTCGCTGACGTACCGGCGGCGATGCCCGCCCTCGCCTACAGCCAGGCGCTGCAGGAGCGGGCCGCCGGCACCGGCTTCGAGTGGCCGGGAGTGAAGGACGTGCTGGCGAAGCTATCGGAGGAGGTGGGGGAGCTAGCGGAGGCGGAGACCCCTGAGCAGCAGCGCGAGGAACTGGGCGACGTTCTCTGGATGCTGGTCGGTCTCGCGCGCAAGCTCGATCTCGACGCTGAGGAGTCGCTGCGACTGGCCGCGCGCCGCTTCCGGGACCGCTTCACCGCGCTGGAAACGCTGACCCAGGAGCGTGGTCTGAAGCTCAGCGATCTCAGCATCGACGAGATGGAGTCGCTCTGGCGGGAGACGAAGCCCGCAAACAGACAGCCGCACTATCTCCCTAGGATTCCCCGCATTGACCCCCTAGATCGCGCGATGCCATACTTGACCTGAGAGGGGATCGTCGATGCAGCCGCAGCCGCCGTTCGAGTTCTTCGACCACACCGCCGACGTGGGCATGATCGCGCGGGGCGCCACGCTGGGCGAGGCGTTCGCCAACGCCGCCAAGGGCATGTTCGCGCTGATGGTCGACCTGGAGCGCGTGGCGGAGCGTGAGGAGCGCCGCGTCGAGGTGACGGCGGACGACGCGGAAGGGCTGCTGGTCAACTGGCTGGCGGAACTGCTGTACATCAGCGAGGTCGATGGGCTGGTGTTCCGGCGCTTCGACATCGAGGAGGCCGGCGAGACGCGGCTGGCGGCGCGCGCGTTCGGCGAGGCGCTGGACCTGGAGCGCCACAACCCCCAGCTCATGATCAAGGCGGTGACCCGCCATATGCTGGAGGTGGCCCACGAGGATGCGGGCTGGCGCGTCCGCGTCGTCTTGGACATCTAGGGGGACTTGCGATGGGCAAGGGCTGGCTCAACGTGCTGGAGAAGGTCGACAAGTACCGCTGGCGGCTGCCGGTGCGCTACAAGAGCGGCATGCGCGTCCCCGGCCTCATCTTCGCCGATGAGCGCATGCTGCGGGCGATGGCGGAGGACGAGGCTATCGAGCAGGTCGCCAACGTCGCCTTCCTGCCGGGGGTCGTCGGCAACTCGCTGGCGATGCCCGACATCCACTGGGGGTACGGCTTCCCTATCGGCGGCGTGGCGGCGATGCGTCTCGACGACGGCGTCGTCTCGCCCGGCGGCGTCGGCTTCGACATCAACTGCGGCGCCCGTCTCATCCGCACCAGCCTGAGGGAGGACGAGGTCCGGCCGGTCATCAGGCAACTCGCCGACCGGCTCTTCCAGGACGTGCCTTCCGGCCTGGGCGCCCACGGCCCTCTCCGCGTCGGCCACGGCGAGCTGGACAAGGTGATGACACAGGGCGCCGCCTGGGCGGTCGAGCGCGGGTATGGCACCGCCGCCGACCTCGACGCCACGGAGTCGCGCGGCTGCATCGCCGGAGCGGACCCGGACGCGGTCAGCGAGCGGGCGCGGCAGCGGGGCCGCGAGCAGCTCGGCACGCTGGGCGCGGGCAACCACTTCCTGGAGGTAGAGGCGGTCGAGGAGGTCTACGACGAGGAGGCGGCGCGCGCCTTCGGGCTGGACATGGGCCCGGGGCAGGTGCTGGTCTTCTTCCACTGCGGGTCGCGGGGGTTCGGGCATCAGGTCTGCCAGGACTACCTCGAGGTGATGGAGAAGGCGGCCCGCAAGTACGGCATCGACCTGCCCGACAAGCAGCTTGCCTGCGCGCCCCTGGGCTCGAAGGAAGGGAAGGACGTATCTGGCCGCGATGGCCGCCGCCGCCAACTTCGCCTTCGCCAACCGGCAGGCGATCGCGCACTGGACGCGGGAGGCGTTCGCCAAGGTGCTGGGCCGGAGCGCGGAGGAGCTGGGGATGGAGCAGGTCTACGACGTGGCCCACAACATCGCCAAGGTCGAGGAGCACCGGGTAGGCGGGCAGACGATGCGGGTGTGCGTCCACCGCAAGGGGGCGACGCGGGCCTTCCCGGCGGGGCATCCCGAGGTGCCGCCGAAGTACCGCTCGGTCGGGCAGCCGGTGCTGGTGCCGGGGGACATGGGGCGCTACTCGTACCTGTGCGTCGGGACGGAGCAGGCGATGGCGGAGACGTGGGGCTCGACGTGCCACGGGGCGGGCCGCAGGCAGAGCCGGCACGCGGCGAAGCGGGCGCTGCAGGGGGTGGACATCGCGGCGAGGCTGCAGGCGCAGGGGATCACGATACGGGCGCACAACCGGGGGCTGCTGGCGGAGGAGGCGAGCGAGGCCTACAAGGACGTGGCCGACGTGGTGGAGGTGCTGGACAGGGCGGGGATCGCTCGCAAGGTGGCGCGGATGAGGCCGCTGGCGGTGATCAAGGGATAGGAACACCGCCGTTGGAGCGCGGCCAGCCGCTACTGATCGAGGGGGTCTGGTAGCGGGCAGCGTCTTTCTCGGCCATGTCGAGCCAGGCCTGGATGTTGTTGAACATGTCGTCGACGGCGCTCTGGTCGATGGCGGAGCGGATGCCGTCGAGCAGGGAGTCGTACTCGCCGAAGAGAGGGATCGCCTCCTGGTAGGCCGGGCGCTTCTCGGTCGACAGCACTTCGGAGATGGTGCCAACGGGGTTGCCGGTTGTTATGTCACCTTGCGCCGCACTCCCCGTCTCGGGCGCGGTAGGCGTGAGTCTGGCGGACCAGCCGGCCCAGTCGGTGCTGCGGCGGAGGTTCTCAAGGTAGTGATCGGGGTCGAGGGAGAGGTCGTCCTTGCTCAGGCCGCCGATGCCGAGGCTCACGACGAGGTACAGGACAGCGCCCATCACCGCGAAGGCGACCAGGACGCGGAGGGCATAGAGGCAAAGGCCGGCCAGAAACCTGCCCACCGCCAGGGGGAGACCAAGCAGGGCGGACAAGAGGGGTAGCCGTCTGTTCTCCGGGTAGTTGTCGAACAGCGAGTCGTTGATTGCGTCACCCCCGCCAAAGGATGACCCTACGTCAAAGGGTATAACGCGGGCGGGAGTGGGGCATAACGGGGAGCGGGCAAGATGCCCGCCCTACGGTTGTTGGATAACAGGCGCTTCGCGCGGGGCTTGAGCAGCGCCCCCTCTGGACTAACTCTTGACGCGCGGGTGTTGGCCCGAGCAGGCCACGGGTACGTCAGGGACCGACTCCGCTGGACGCACCTTGCGCCACAGACTGATACCGTCGTCGTGGCGCACCTCGTCGAAGCCCAGACGCGACAGCGCTGCAAGGCACTCCGTATAGCCGGCGGCGAGGTCGTCGACGGGAATCGGCCCGTAGTCGTCGAGGAGCACAACCTCCGCATCGAGCACGCGCGGGAACTGATAGATGTGCTGTCGCTCCGAGAGATGCGGGACGAATGGCGACTGGGCACTGACAATGGCATCCGGCGGAACCTCCCGGACGAACCCCCGCGCAACCGCCGCGTGATGATCAACATCAAATCGTTCCAAATCCGCAGCGAATGATGGAGGGAGCGGAGACCGGAGCAGCCAAAGGAGACCCGCTACCCCAAGAAGTGCCGCCGGCCAGACGCCGCCGCGCACGAACCTATTGGCCACCCATCGTGGTCTAAGAATGGACTGAAGCTTCTCCCATGCGTGTTCACGCATCGCGACGGCCGCGATCAGTATCGCCACGGTTGACGGGACGAGAAGGTACTGGAGATCGAGCGAACCCTGCGCCGACTCCTTCGACAGCAGTGGCAGCAGCGTCACAACCGCAAGCGGAGGGAGCAAGCGCGGAACCAGGAGCGGCAGCAACGCGGACGACGCTAGGACGAGCGCGACCGCTTCAACTGCCTCAGTACGAGCGAGTTGGGAGATCACGAGGTTCGGGTGCACAACGGCGCCCCAAAGGACTTCGCCCACAGAGTCACCGAGATAGCCGTATCGCTCGGCGAATGGATTGAGATCAGCGCCACGGAAATGGGGATGATGACGGCCGTCGCGACAAGTCCGTAGATCATGGCTGCCACGGCGACGGCGGCGGCTGACCTGCGTTCTCCGAACGCAAACCAGGCAATCCAGCACAGTGCGAGCGTCAGCAACGCGCCATCCTCTTTGAGCGTGAGGACCAGCAGCCCGGCTACGACGAAGACTATCCGTTGCCCTCGCGTGAGACCCCACAGCGCGGTGAACGCGAGCAGCGGCGCGAACGCCTCGATGTGAAAGTCGAAGGACACCGCGCGAGCCACACCGAGTCCGAGCAGATACGCTCCAGCCAGTGCGCCCGCGTACCTACATCCAGCAGCGCGCGCCGCAGCATACAGCGGAATCGCCGCCGCCGCGAGGACGACGGCTTGCACTACCAGCAGCCCCTCGGGGCCACTGTGCAGCCACTTCAGGGGGACGAGGATGAGGAGGAAAGGCTCCCAGTGATCGCCGGCAAACGAGATGTCGCGGAAGGAGTACTCGAATAGCTGACCATGGGCGCTGTTCCACAGTACCTGATTGATGAGTCCCAGGTCCCAACCGTTCGAATGAAACGAGCGATGGATGAGGAGGCTGCAAGTCGCCCAATAGCCAGCGACAAAGCTGACGAGAACACCTACAACAATCGCCTCGAGCCAACGGACACAGCGCTGTTTGCGTCGCTTCTGCATGTCGTCCATCTATGATCTTGCCATGCCACGATCCTCCCGGATCCCTCGCGCCATCGACGCGTCTTACCAGCGGAGCTCGATGTCCTCTTCCTCGAAGGCTTTCTTGAGGCGCTTGCGTAGCTCGCCCATCACTTCCCACTGACGTATCGGTTTGGTCACGCCCAGCACCTTGAGGGAGACGCCGGAGTCCTTGAAGGCGTCGACGCGCACGACGTGCGGCGGCTGGGTGATGAGGTCGGCGTACTGGGGGTCGGCGGCCAGCTCCTTCCCCACGCGGTCGATGACGGCGGTCGCCTTGTCGAGGTCGGCGCCGTAGGCAACGGTCACGTCCATGTTGACGCCGGACCACTCGCGGGTGTGGTTGCTGGCGACGCGGATCTCGCTGTTGGGGACGGAGTGGACGGTGCCGTCGAGGTCGCGCAGGACGGTGCGGCGCAGGTTCACCTCCTCGACGCGGCCGCTGATCCCGGCCACGGTAATGACGTCGCCGATGCCGTACTGGTTCTCGATGAGGATGAAGAGGCCGTTGATGGTGTCGCGGACAAGGGTCTGGGCGCCGAGGCCGATGGCGATGCCGACGACGCCGACGCCGGCAAGGACGGGGGCGACGTTGACGCCCAGCTCGGGCAGCACCATGAAGAGGGCGACGAAGAGGAGGACGACCTCAACCGTCCAGACGAAGACGGTGGTGAGGGTCTTGACGCGCTTGGCGGTCTCGTCCGGAGAGCGGCCGAGGGCGCGGCGGCGCACCATGGCGTCGACGGCGCGAGGGACGGCGTGACGGAGGATGAGGAGGATGATCGCGACGACGGCGAGAATGACGGCGATGCGGACGCCGTGGTCGACGAGCCAGTCGGCTATGCGGTCGCCGTCGAAGCGCGCGGCGAGGATGAGAGCGAAGAGTGCAGTCATAGCGACCTCCTTAGCTTGCGACCGGGCGGCGGGCAAGATGCCCACCCTACGAGAGCCACAACGAGTTAGTATAGTGCTGTTCTGCAGGATGAATCCCGCAGCCTTTTTGCCCCACATACCCCCCGACCGGCCAGCCTATGCCTCGACCTTCTCCAGGGGAGCGTAGCTGAGCAAGAGTTTCTTGATCCCGGCGCCGCCCTTGAAGGCGACGGTGACTTTCTGGTCGGCGCCGTCGATCTCGCAGCTCACGACGATGCCGTCGCCAAAGCGCTCGTGGCGCACGCGGTCGCCGGCGACAAAGGCGGGCTCGACGGCAGCGGACGAGGGAGCGTCTTCGTCGTCGTCGGAGACGCGCACGTGCTGGGCAACCCGCACTCTGCCGACAAGTCGATGGCCGGCAACAGGCTCGCCGCGGCGGCCGGCGGAAGGCTCCGTGCTGGTGAT
This sequence comes from uncultured Chloroflexia bacterium, assembly GCA_963763495.1. GTDB lineage: Bacteria > Chloroflexota > Dehalococcoidia > DSTF01 > JALHUB01 > DAOUEO01. The sequence continues at coordinate 23,790 of CAVXOY010000016.1, read as the reverse complement.
AAGCTCGATCGGGATGTCTTGCAGGAAGCGTGAGGGCGGGTTGTGGGTGCCGACGCCCATCTGGTGGCGGCGGAAGGCGCGCAGGAGGAAGAGGCGCTCTTTGGCCCGCGTTATGCCGACGTAGCAGAGACGGCGCTCCTCCTCCATCTGGGCCTCGTCGTCGTAGGAGCGGATGTGGGGCAGCATGCCCTCCTCCATCCCGACGATGAAGACGACGGCGAACTCCAGCCCCTTGGCGGCGTGGAGGGTGATCAGGGTGACGGCGTCCATCTTCTCGTCGTACTCGTCGGTGTCGGACATGAGGGCGACGTCCTCCAGGAAGTCGACAAGGGCGGCTTCGGGGGCCAGGCCGTCGTACTGCTCGGCGACGGCGCGCAGCTCCTGGATGTTGTCCCAGCGGTCCTCGCCATCATCGAACTCAGCGAAGAGGTGGCGCCGGTAGTCGGTGCGCTCGAGGACGCGGTCGAGAAGCGCGGACAAGGGGTTGGCGGCGGCATCGGCGATGAAGTCGTTCAGCATTTCCAGAAAGGGCATGAGGGCACGGACGACGCGCGGCGCGAAGGGGTGGCGGGGGGCAGCCGGGGTCGGGGCAACGCCCTCAGGAGATGACGCTCTCCCGTCGGTAGACGCCGCTTCGTCGTCGACGCGGGGGGCGGCCGGAGGTCGGGGAAACGCTCTCAGGAGATGACGCTTTCTCGTCGGAAACCGCCTCCTGGTCGGCGATAACCTGGAGGGCGGCATACACCGGTATCTGGAGAGAGCCGGCCCAGCGGCTCAGCTCGTCGAGGGTGCGCTGGCCGATGCCGCGAGTGGGGAGGTTGATGACCCGCGCCAGGCTCACGCTGTCGAAGGGGTTGTGGATGAGCCGCAGGTAGGCCATGACATCCTTGACCTCGCGGCGCTCGTAGAAACGGGTGCCGCCGACGAGGCGGTAGCGGATGTTCTCGCGGACAAAGACCTCCTCCAAGGGACGCGACTGGGCGTTGGTGCGGTACATGACGGCGATGTCGCCGTAGCGGTGGTCGCCGGACCTGACCAGCGATTCCACCTGATCGGCGACAAACTCGGCCTCTTCCTCTTCGTCGTAGGCCTCGTGGACGACGATGGGGACGCCGTGGCCCTTCTCCGTCCACAGCTTCTTCTCTTTGCGCTGCTGGTTGACGGTGATGATCGAGTGGGCGGAGTCGAGGATGGTCTGGGTCGAGCGGTAGTTCTGCTCGAGGTAGACGACGCGGGCGTTGGGGTAGTCGCGCTCGAAGTTGAGGATGTTGCGGAGGTCGGCGGCGCGCCAGGAGTAGATCGACTGGTCGGGGTCGCCGACGACGCAGATGTTGCCGTGGCCACCGGCAAGCTGGCGGGCAAGGACGTACTGGGCGACGTTGGTGTCCTGGAACTCGTCGACGAGGACGTGGAGGTAGCGCTCCTGGTACTTTCGCAGCACGTCGTCCCGCTCGCGGAAGAGGAGGACGGTCTTCAGGAGAAGGTCGTCGAAGTCGAGGGCGTTGTTCTCGGTGAGGAGCGCCTGGTAGCGCTCGTAGGCGCGGGCAACGACCTCTTCGAAGTAGCTGTTAGTGGTCTGAGCATAGCCCTGGGGCGTCGTCAGTTCGCTCTTGGCGCGGGAGACGATGGCAAGGAGGGCGCGCGGCTGGTAGCGCTTCTGGTCGAGCTGGAGGTCGACGAGGACGCGCTTCATGAGGGACATCTGGTCGGCATCGTCGTAGATGGCGAAGCCGCGGGCGACGCCGATGCCCTCGCCGTCGGTACGAAGGATGCGGGCGCAGACGGCGTGGAAGGTGCCGAGGGTGACGGAGCGGGTCTGCTCGCCGACGAGGCCGTAGACGCGGTCGCGCATCTCGCGGGCGGCCTTGTTGGTGAAGGTGACGGCCAGGATGCGATGAGGGCTGACGCGGCGGTTGGCGATCAGGTAGGCGATACGATGAGCGATGACCCTCGTCTTGCCGCTGCCGGGGCCGGCCAGGATGAGGAGGGGGCCTTCGGTCGTCTGAACGGCCTCACGCTGGGGCGGGTTCAATCCTTCAAGAATATCCATGGGCAGTTGCCGTGTCCTTACGAGGCGGAGATCGAATTCGGTTGCTGGGAGGGTTGGTGCCCGGCCCGTCGTCGGGAGGTCGTCCAGGCACAGACCCATTCTAGCATCGCTTCAATGGTGCTTCAACGCGAACGGCAGCAGGGCACCATGACACACTCTTTGACGCGTGGTATAATCGCGGCCAAGGGAGTTCTGCCGCCGACGGGAAGAAGGCCGCAAGACTGAGCAACTTCAGCGCGGGAGGATGGAGCAGATGCTAGCAGTCGGTCCATTTGAAACCTGGGAGGATGCGATCCGGCTCCTCGTCGCGCTCGCGATAGCGTATCTGGCGTTCCTGTGGCTGGCGGCGATCGTGTGGACGTACCGCGATGCGAAGGACCGCAGCACCGACCCGGTATCACAGGCGGTGGCCGTGATACTTGTCGTCCTTTTCAGTATCCCCGGCCTCTTTCTCTATCTTGTCCTGCGGCCGACCCACACCCTGACCGAGGCCTATGAGCGAAACCTGGAGTCGGAGGCGATACTGCACGAGATTGGGGAAACGAGGGCCTGCCCTTCCTGCAGGGGGCGCGTCGAGCCCGATTTCCTGTTCTGTCCCCACTGCGGAGTGACGCTGCGAGAGCCGTGCCCGAAGTGCAGCAAGCCGCTCAGCCTGACATGGCAGAGTTGCCCCTATTGCGGATCGAAACGGTTGCCCGGCGTAGGATCGTTCTTTTCCTCGGAGCCCAAGCCGGAGCCCGAGACCTCACCGACGTTCTCCGTCACCCCACCCCCTTAGCCGGCCAGCTTACAGAGTAGCGTAGCCTACATTATCCTTGACAAGCGGTCGCGGATAGGATATGCTTGCCCCGCCTTAGGATCAGGCGCCCCCGCCTACGAGGATTTAGGCGAATGCAGGCCACAACCGCCACCCGGCTAAACGCGCTGGTCGGTCTCTTGCAGGTAGCATCAGACCATATTCTCGCCCGCGCATCGCGGCTAGTCTGGGTCGCCTCTCTGGCACCCTTTCTGGCTTACCTCAAGACAGCCGCGCCCACCGTCTACAACCTGGACAGCGCCGAGCTCAGCACAGCCGCCAGCACGCTGGGCGTCCCCCATCCGCCCGGCTACCCGCTCTACATCCTGATCGGCAAGGCCTTCTCTCTTATCCCCTTAGGCGATGTCGGCTACCGGATGAACCTCATGTCGGCGGTCTTCGGGGGGCTCACGTTGGTCGCCGTGTATTTTATCGTCCTGCACTTGACCGGGAGCCGCATCGCGAGCCTCGTCGCCGCCTGGGTACTGGGGTTCTCTTATCACTTCTGGGCCGACGCGGTGGTCGCCGAAGTGTACACGCTCGATGCGTTCCTGACGGCGGCAATGACCCTGATGCTGCTCCGCTGGTCGGCGAGCGGTAGGACGATCACCCTTTGTCTGGCCTTCCTCGCGTTCGGCCTGGGACTGGCGACTCGGACCACGATCCTGCTGTGCCTGCCGGCGGTGGCAATCTATGTGCTCCTCAATCGCCGGAGCTGCGGGAGACGGTGGTGGCTGGCGCCACTGGCGGCGCTACCGGGGCTGGCTTTGTACGCGCTTCTCCCCATCCGATCGGCTACCGGCGCATCCTACATGTGGGGCAGCTCGTACGACCTGTCCGGCAATCCCATCCATATCGACCTGACTGAGCCGTCACAGCTTTGGTGGTTCGTGTCGGCGCGCGTCTTTCAGCCCCTGATGCACATATACAACGGCGGGGAGTTTGTCGACCAGCTATGGACGTTCACCGGCTGGCTCTGGCGAGGGTTCCTGGGCATCGGCGTCGTCCTTGCCCTGCTTGGCGTCGCGTATCTGGTGCGGAGGAACAAGAAGGAACTGCTGCTCCTATCCCTCATCTTTATCCCGCAGACGGCCTTTTATGTTAACTACGCCGCTCTGGATAAAGAGACGATGCTTTTGCCTTCGTTCCTCATGTGCGCGCTGGCGGCCGGGGCAGGCGCCGCCGCGCTGCTGGCGCTGGCCCGTTCGTCGCTCGCACGACCGGTCCTCTACCGCGCCGTGGCCTCTGTTCGTCCTCACCGTGCCCTTCCTGCTCGTCGCCGCCAACGGGCGGTTGGTCAACGTGAGTGAGGACTACCGGGCGCGCGAGCAATCGGTCGCCCTTTTCAGAGCCGTTGAACCGGACGCGATAGTGGTGGGCTGGTGGACGGATATCGCACCCCTGGAGTACCTGCAGCAAGTGGAAGGACAGAGGCCGGATGTGTCGCTGGTCCACTCCTGGGCTGTAAACGGCCAGTTCTTGATAGACTTGGCGACCGCGAACGTGCCAGAACGGGCCATGTATGTGATGCACGATGAACCGGCGCTGCGTGGGCGCTTCGAGTTGGCGCCGGTAGGACAATGGTATCGAGTGGAGCCTCCGGGGAGAGAATCTTCCGTTAGCGCTGGAGACCGACAATGAGGAAACGTCTGAGTTCAGCAGTCCTGGTGACCGTACTCGCGCTGGGTTTCGCAGCGACGGTGTCAGCAGCGTTTTGGGGTATCGCATTGGGGAGGCTCGACTGGGCACGCACCTGGGGCGGCGCATACTACTACCCGCCAGAGGAGCCGGGCAGCATCTCCGGCGTGGTGACTGACGCCGACGGCAACCCGATAGAGGGCGCCTGGGTCGCAGCGGGTCGTGTACGATGACAGTTGGTGGGCTCAGGCATGGACCGACGCCGACGGTTCCTACACAATCGACGGGCTAACCCCCGGCGAATATCGAGTGGAGGTGTGGGCGGAAGGGTATCTGCACGAGTACTACGACGGCGTGCGTCAGTTAGAGGATGCCACTCCAGTGGCCGTGAAGGATGGAGATGACACCCCCAACATCGACTTCAATCTCGATCCGGGAGGCTCGATATCCGGCATCGTTACCGATGCCCAGGGCAATCCTGATAGAGGGCGCCTGGGTTGGGGCAGGTCTGAACGACGGCAGTTGGTGGGGTCAGGCCACCAGCGGCGCCGATGGCACCTACAAGATCACCGGCCTCGTCACCGGCGAGTATCGAGTGGACGTATGGGCGGAAGGGTACTTGCACGAGTACTACAACGGCGTGCGTCAGCCAGAGGACGCGACACCCGCTTCTGTGCTGGAGGGGCAGGAAACTCCCAACATCAACTTCAGCCTTGATCTGGGTGGAACGATATCCGGCATCGTCACCGATGCCCAGGGCAACCCGATAGAGGGCGCCTGGGTCCAGGCCTGTTCAGACGACGGCGGCGGCTGGGGCGACGCCGAAACTGGCTCCGATGGCACCTACAAGATCACCGGCCTCGTCACCGGCGAGTACCGAGTAGACGTATGGGCAGAGGGGTATTTGCCGGAATTCTACGACGGAGTCCGGGACTGGGATTTTGCCACTCCCGTGTCCGTGGTCGAGGGTCAGGACACGCTAAACATCAACTTTAGCCTCGATGTGGGAGGCACCATATCCGGCGTCGTCACCGACGCCCAGGGTAACCCGATTGAGGGCGCCTGGGTCGAGGCCTACTCAGACGATAGCAGCGGTTGGGGCAGCGCCGAAACCGACGCCGACGGCTCCTACGAGATCGATGGGCTCGCCACCGGCGAATACCGAGTCCAGGTCATGCGCCGATGGATACTTAGCACGAGATTCTACGACGGCGTCCGAGATTGGGAGAACGCCACTCTCGTGTCTGTGATCGAGGGACAGGACACACCCAATATCGACTTCAGCCTTGATTCGGGTGGAACGATATCCGGCATCGTCACCGACGCCCAAGGGAACCCGATAGAGAGCGCCTGGATCGATGCCAACTCAGACGATAGCGGCGGCTGGGGCTATGCCGAAACCGGCCCCGATGGCTCCTACTAACATCCGCGGGCTTGCCACCGGCGAATACCGCGTGCGAGGTTTGGGCAGGATGGGTACCTGCACGAGTACTACGACGGCGTCCGTCAGATCGGGAGGCTGCCACACCTCGTGCTCCGTGATCGAGGGACAGGACACCCCCAACATCAACTTCAGCCTCGATGTGGGAGGAACAATATCCGGCATCGTCACCGACGCCCAGGGCAACCCGATAGCGGGCGCCTGGGTCGATGCTCAATCATACGACGGCAGCGGCTGGCGGCTACGCTGAAACCGACCCCGACGGCTTCTACGACATCGACGGGCTTGCGACCGGCGAATATCGAGTGTTGGCTCGGGGCCTATGGATACCTGGACGAGTTCTACGACGGAGTCCGAGATTGGGAGAATGCCACCCTCGCGCCAGTGGTAGAGGGACAGGATACCCCCAACATCAACTTCAGCCTCGATGTGGGAGGAACGATATCCGGCATCGTTACCGACGCTCAGGGCAACCCGATAGAGGGCGCCTGGGTCGGCGCTGACCGAGAGGGCGGAGGCGGCGGGGGCGACGCTCAAACCGACGCCGACGGTTCCTACCGAATCGACGGGCTTGCCACCGGCGAATATCGTAGTATTGGCCGGGGCCTATGGGTACTTGGGCGAGTTCTACGACGGCGTCCGAGATTGCGAGGATGCTACCCTCGTGCCTGTGGTAGAGGGACAGGATACCCCCAACATCAACTTCCGCCTCGACGTAGGAGGAACGATATCCGGCATCGTCACCGACGCTCAGGGTAACCCGATAGAGCGCGCCTGGGTCGAGACTGAGTCAGTCGATGGAAATGGTCGGAGCTACGCCAGAACCGGCCCCGACGGCTCCTACAAGACAATCGGGCTCGCCAGCGGCGAGTACCGAGTGGATGTTTGGGCGGGTGGGTATCTGCACGAGTACTATGACGGAGCATGGCAGCTAGACAGCGCTACCCTTGTGGCTGTGATTGAGGGAAAAGATACTCCCAACATCAACTTCAGTCTGGACATAGAAGGCACCATCTCCGGCATCGTCACGGACACATACGGTAGTCCGATAGAGGGCGCACTGGTCTCAGCTACGTCCGCAGACAGCGGTGTCTCTGCCGGAACCACTACCGCTCCTGACGGATCCTACGGGGTGCATGGCCTAGCGTCAGGCGATCACATCGTCTGGGCATCTGCCGTGGGTTACGAGGGTCAGTTCTACGATGGGGCGCAAGATCTGCAAGACGCGAGCGTCGTTCGCGTTACCCAGGGGGAAGACACGCCAGACATCAACTTCGCCCTGCTTGAGTCGTCGACGCCCAACCCAGGGCAGCTGAGACTTGACATCGACGCGGATGCTCGAGAACGGCTCCGGGCCATGCGATCCCATCGATTCCACGGTAGCAGTGGATGTCGGGAAACGTACGAGGTAGCGATCTGCGTCGCCGGCCTGCCTGATCCCCTCAGCGCCTTCCAGGTAGACATTGACTACGACGATACACTGAGCGTGGCACCCGAAATAGATTGTCCAAGCGTGAGTTGTCTGGACGATAACCCGGACGCCAACGCCGGCAGCACCACCTGGGGCGACGGACTGGGCAGCGGCTGGGACTGCAACATACTGGAAGTCTTCGAACCCGTCGGTGACCGTGATCCGGAGACCGGCGCAGATCACGGCCAAGCAGCCATCTCCTGCTGGAACATCACAGGTCCCTACACCTTCGGTGATGACGAGAGCTCCGGTGTGCTGGCGCTCGTCGAGTTCACGGCCACGACTGCGGGCAGGAACAGTCTCGCGCTGAGCAACGTGGCGATGGGCGACGCCATGGGAATCGAGATCGGAAGCTGCGATACCACCGATATGAGCGTCTCGATGCCCTGCGCTGGAGCAGATGTGGAGCAGGAAGTGACGACGCCGACTGCTTCAGCGCCGCCAATCGTGCCTCCGGCAACAGGGCCGGGCGCGACGAGCACGGCGACGCCTATTCCAACGCTGGACCCGAACGCTACGGGCACGGCTACACCCCATGCCGATGGCCCGCGCGACAGCCGGGGCGCGCCGCGCGTCACGCCACCGGCGACGCGACGGCTACGCCGGCATCGGGATCATCGTCCTATGTGATCGCGCCAACGTCGCAGGTAGCGCCCGTTACCGTCGCGCCGCCAGCGGCAGCAGACAGAGGGGCGACGATAGGACTGCCGGGAGCAGGCGACGGCGGGTATCTGGGACATGAGGAGACGTCACGGGCTCTGTGGCCCTGGATAGCAGCGGGGACGGTTGCCGCCATTCTGGCAGCGACAGGCGCCATCTTCGGGACGGCGTCGGAGCAGGTCGACGACGCTCGGCGACGGGCCGATAGTCTCTTCGAGAATACGGCAAGACAGCCGGCCCAACTTGTACGCTGCATTCGTGGAAGAACGGCTGAGCACTGAGTCAGGACGCGCGACATGGCCCTCGCCTTGACTGTGAAGCTGGGGCTTCATAGAATGGCTTGTGTGCCGAGGTAGCTCAGTTGGTAGAGCACATCACTGAAAATGATGGTGTCGGCAGTTCAATTCTGCCCCTCGGCACCAACACCCGCATTTTCCTCTCCCGCCGCTAGCCCCCGAAGGCAATCGCACCGCCAATCGGCGCCTCGACTGTGGCACATCGTCATCACGATGCGCTAGACTAGATCGCAAGTAGTTGAACGATCCTAGATGAGGAGGGAATCGATGGAGCTAAAGGGATCAAAGACGGAGCAGAACCTCCTAACGGCATTCGCAGGGGAATCGCAGGCCCGAAATCGCTACTCGTACTTCGCCAGCCAGGCGAAGAAGGAAGGCTTCGAGCAGATCTGCGCCATCTTCACGGAGACGGCGGACAACGAGAAGGAACACGCCAAGGTGTTCTTCAAGTACCTGGAGGGCGGCGAGGTCGAGATCAAGTGGCCCTTCCCGGCGGGCGTGATCGGGGATACGGCGGCGAACTTGGAGGCGGCAGCGGCGGGCGAGCGCTACGAGCACAGCGAGATGTATCCGGCGATGGCCAAGACAGCGCTCGAGGAGGGCTTCGAGGAGATCGCGAAGAGTTATCGCTCTATCGCCGTCGTCGAGCGGCAGCACGAGAAGCGGTACAACGAGCTGCTGGCGAACGTCCGCGAGGGGAAGGTGTTCAAGAAGGACGAGCCGATCAAGTGGAAGTGCCGGAACTGCGGCTATGTCCACACAGGCAAGGAACCACCGGAGACATGCCCGGCCTGCAAGCACCCGCGGGCCCACTTTGAGGTTCTGGCCGAGAACTGGTAGCATCGGCCTCGACAGCGAATGTCGGCGGCGGGAAGCCGCCACGAGCAGACCAGTGGAGTGATGCCATGTCTGTCATTCTCTATGAGAAGCGCGGCCAGACGGTGGTCGTGACGCTCAACCGGCCGGAGGCGATGAACGCCATCAACGACGAGGTCCGGCGCGAGTTCCGCGATGCCATCGTCAGGTTTCGGGACGACAGCGACGCCCGAACAGCTATCGTCACCGGAGCGGGCGACACGTCCTTCTCCGCCGGAGCCGACCTGAAGGAGATGAGCCAAAGACAGCAGCTGGGAAGTTCGAACCCTATTGGGAACTCACGCCGGCGGTGCTCATGCGCCAGCTCGAGGTCTGGAAGCCGGTCATCGCCGCTGTCAACGGCTATTGCCTCGCCGGTGGGCTGGAGCTGGCGCTCGCCTGCGACATTCGCATCGCCTCCGAGAATGCATCATTCGCGCTGACAGAGGTGACACGAGGGATCATTCCTGGAAACGGCGGCACTCAACTCCTGCCGCGCACCGTGCCAGTGGGCATGGCTCTACAGCTCATGTTCACCGGCGAGCGAATAGGCGCCGAAGAAGCCTATCGAATAGGTCTGGTGAACCGCGTCGTCCCCCAATCCGGCTTGATGACGGCGGCGATGGAACTAGCGCAGCGCATCAACGAGAGCGCACCGATATCGGTTCGCCTGGTGAAGGAGGCAGCTCTGAAGGGGCTGGACCTGCCGCTCATGGATGGGCTGCGGATGGAGTCGCTCTTCTCCCTGTTCGTCCACACGACGGAGGACGCGAAGGAGGGGCCGCTGGCGTTCGCACAAAAGCGGAAGGCGGAGTACAAGGGTCGATAGGCACCCCGCCAAGCGCTTGTCGAGGTGAAGACGATCCGATATAATTAGGGGCGCGTTGCGGCTCTGGACTGAGCGTCGAGCTGCGAAGCGCGTCTCAGGGGGCGGAAGTAGCTCAGCGGTAGAGCACCTCCTTGCCAAGGAGGGGGTCGCGAGTTCGAATCTCGTCTTCCGCTCCAAAGCCGAAGTGGCGGAACTGGTAGACGCGACAGTCTCAAAAACTGTTGAGAGGCGACTCTCGTGCCGGTTCGATCCCGGCCTTCGGCACCATCTAACGTTGACAGAGCAAGGCGGGAAGATGACGACCCCGCCTTGATTATCGTGTTGAGGGTCCGGGTCAGAACGCCGGACGGCCTGGAGGAACGCTGCCGAGTGGTGTAATGGTAGCACCAGGGACTTTGGATCCCTTAGTCCAGGTTCGAGCCCTGGCTCGGCAGCCAGAATCAAGAGGAAGGGGTCCGGCCTTATATCGGTAGCAATGCTCCCCGATAGCTCAATCGGTAGAGCGGGTCCTTCCCGGGAAGGATTAACCGCTAGGTTGCCGATAGAGAGCCCTATTCGGCGGTTGCTTGACAAACGAAATATGTATCGGGTGCTCCCCGATAGCTCAATCGGTAGAGCGGGCGGCTGTTAACCGCTAGGTTGCAGGTTCGAGTCCTGCTCGGGGAGCCAAATCTCTCTTCTCAATAACAGAAGATCCCCTTGTTCCACGTATACGTCCTACAAAACGCGGAAGGCCGACTGTACGTGGGAAGCACTAGCGACCTGGCGCGTCGCGTGGCCGACCACAACAAAGGTAGGACGAAGTGGACAGCAAACCGCGGCCCCTGGGAACTGGTGTTCTCGGAGGAGTTCGCCACACGCGCTGCCGCCATGCGCCGGGAACGAGAACTGAAAACCGGCAGAGCCAATCAGCAGTTGCGTGAGCGTCTACGCTCCAGAAGGCAGACCCAATCGGTAGAGCGGGTCCTTCCAGAGAAGGATTAACCGCTAGGTTGCAGGTTCTCCTTCCAGAGAAGGACTGCTCGGGAAGCCAATATGATGGCCCAGAGCGTTAACGGCTCTGGGCCATCGCCATTCTGCAGACCGGCTACCAGACGTCGGCGCCGCCGTTAAAGACGGCCGTTAGCACCTTGTTCGGGTCTTGGGTTTCCTGGATGTTGGGCATTGGCTTGCCGAGGAGCTGGCCAAAGCCAGCGGGCACATAGAACACGAAGGGCAGCAGATCTCCACCGGCGGCCACCGTCTGGAGGTAATCGCTCAAGGCCGGGGAGGTCGGGTCGACCATTAGTTCAGCCGGACCGGTGTACTTGCCACCGCCGAACGCCTTGTCGGCGTACTGGAAGGCAAGACCGTAGAGCGATGCGATTGTCGTCGTCAGGGGGTAGCCCAAGCCGTATATCATGCTGCCGGTGGCGATGAAACGGGCAGCCTGGAGACTCGGCCACTTCCCCTTCCCCCATGTCATCGTCGGGAAGAAGGGATCAGCACCCTCCATCTCCATCTGGGAGAGGGTAAGACCGACCAGGGCGACAGAGCTATCCATGAACTCCTTGACGAAGTCGTGCCCGTCACCGTTCAGATCGGGGTTGGCCCACTTAAGGCCGTTGGCGCGCCCTATGAAGGAGCCGCGAAGGACACCATACGGGTCAGTACCCATAAGGTGAACCATGTAGCCGCCGGCATAGACCTGGGAATCGACTACTCCCTTCTTGCCCGTCTCATCGTAGTCGATCACGCCGTCGCCGTTCTCGTCGAACGCGTCGAGGAATTCCTGGCGGTAGTTCGAACCGGTGAGGGCGTCATTTGCCGCAGCGTAGGCCATCACCGTTGTCTGCAGGTCCCAGAGAAGCTTTGAGTGGTCAAAGTAGAGGGTAGAGGTGATCAACTCCGAGAAGTTGCCATCGGTCACCTTGCCCATATGGCCCTGCAGGGACGCGAGACGGCCGCCCTCCCAGACGTCCGTGCCGACAACGTGATACTGCTGACTGCCGATGCCTCGGCGCTCCGCATATTCGAACAGGGCGCTCCTCGCCAGGGGAGAGTCGATCCCTTCTTCGGTAACAATGTTGGACCCTTCGACCGTCGGCAGGGGCACCCGCTGCAAGAACTCGGAGGAGGCCTCTCTTCTCCTCCACAAGGCGACGCGCCTCGGACAGAGGCACCATCTTGAACATGTAGCGCGCGCAGAGCAGGTCCAGGGCAACGACATCGAGGGATGCGAAGACGTAGCCTTCGGGAACACGGAGAGCCATGGTGCTTATGCTATGGTCGATGTTTATCATCTCAATGGCGTCGACCACACTCATCACCAGGACATCCTGATTGGCGACTGCCCTTATTATGTCGACCATCGTACCGTTGATGCCGGCCGTCCGCCGAACCGACTTGGGGAAACCGGAGAGGTCGTCGACGTCCGCAGTCCACACTGCATGGGGAATGCGACTCTTCATCCCCGGCGCAGGGAGTTGCGGGGAGCTATACATCCAGCGAGCGCTCTTCGGGTCAGAATCGAAGGCCGCTTCCATGGGATACAGGCCGATGCCAAGATTCTTGATAGCGTTCGTGAAGAGAGCGATGTTGTGGACCTTCAGTTTGGGTAGGTTCAGAAGCACGCAGCCCGGATAGTCTTGCAGGTCCGCAGGCTTGGAAGGATCACCGCCCACGACCGCCTTATGCAGCGTGATCGTCTCGAAATTGGCCGCGTCGGGCACGGGAACTCGGCGGCCGCTGTTGGGGATGTCCTGAATCTCGGTTCAGATCGTACACCGGCAGCCTATCCATAGCCCGGCCGGGCGGCAGGTAGTTGCCGGAAACGCTGTCGTCGTAGCCTTCCATTGGGTCATCCGTGTGGGCGGGGTCATGCGTCTCAGCGAGGTACTTGCGGACGAAGTAGAATCCCCAGCCACCATAGAACTCCTCCGACCTGCCCTTCCACGACCGCCTCACGGGTCACCGGTTTGCCGCGCAGCCGCGTAAAGCGACCGGCGCAGGCAGCCATGCATGTCGCGGCTTCGCCGAGGGCCATCTGGTGGTAGGAGACGGCTAGCCTGTCGTGGAACCAGCGCATCACGGCCGCGACGAACGGCCAAGCGGTGCAGGTGGTGTAGCCCAGACCCTCCCCATGATCGTCGGGGTTGATGCACATGGCGTTGACAAGGTTGGGTTTGAGGAGCAGTTTTTTGCCTTTTGCCAGCTCTGCCCGGATAAGCTTGTCGAAGCCGGTCTCCTCTTGAAGCGGCTTCAGAGCATGTTCCAGGTTTTCGTATGTGTAGTCGATCTTCGCCTTGATCGCCTGCCATGCTTCGTCGCTGCCACCGTTGATGACCTTCTGAAGAAGGGAAGGCAAATCAGCGTACGAGCGGGCAGCGTCCATTCTAACGACGCCGATGGTAGCGCCGCTGGAGTCGACGGTTACGTCACCAATAGAAGATCGGACAGTCTCATGCTCGTCAGGCACTGGTTATCTCCTCCCTTGTTACTCTCTATCACAAGACGGAGTCGCTGGATAACACCCTCGATCCAATTGTTGAGCAGGGGGAGAAGTGTGTCAATGCGAGCCGAGAAACCACGCCTGAACTCATATCTGGCGAGTGTTGTATACTTCCCTCAGATTGCCAAAGAGAAAGAGGCCTCAATTACTGCCCCTGAAGAAGTCTTCGACGAGGGAAGAAAACGATGAGCCCGATCTTCAAGGTTGTCAACGTAGACGCCGGGCCGGGACAGTCGCTGAACAATGAGAATGAACAACTCCGTCCGCTGGGCGTGGAGATCATCCGGGGGCGAACGGACACCAAGAAGAAGCTCATCGAGAATGTGCGGGATGCAGACGCGATCCTGGTGGCAGGGACACCGATAGATCGCGAAGTCCTGGAAGGGCTCGACAAGTGCAAGGTTGTCGTGCGTTATGGTGTAGGCGTCGACAACATTGACCTGACGGCAGCGACAGAGCGCGGGATCGTCGTCGCCCACATCCCGGACTTTTGCACGGAGGAGGTTTCCACTCACGCTTTGGCGTTGCTCCTAGCCTGCGGACGACAGTTGCGGCGGCTCGATGCCGGCATCCACAGCGGGGGTTGGTTTACGCCAGCGCTACCACATGAGGTGAAGCGAGAGACGTTGGGGATAATAGGTATCGGACGGATCGGGAGCGCGTTGGCCCGCAAGGTGCGCCCCCTGGAGATGAATATCATAGCGTATGACCCCTACCTCGACGAGGCCGTCATCAGGGAGCGCGGGGCAGCGAAGGTTTCGCTTGAAGAGTTGCTAAAGACATCGGACTACGTCTCGCTCCACGCGCCTCTCACGCCGGAGACGCGGCACATGATAGGAGCACGAGAACTGGCGATGGTGAAGCCGACTGCCTTTCTCATCAACACGGCACGCGGGCCGGAGGTGGACGAGGCAGCGCTGATCGAGGCGCTCCAGAAAGAGACGATCGGAGGAGCGGGACTGGACGTGTTCGAGACGGAGCCGTTGCCAGCCGACAGCCCGCTGCGCGCTATAGCGAACGTTATCTTGACGCCGCACCTGGCCTTCTTCTCGCCGGCGTCGGTGTCAAAGCTGGCGGTAGAGGTCGGACGGGCGGCGGCGGCGGTGCTCAGCGGCCGCTGGCCAAAGTACGTCGCGAATCCGGAGGTGCGAGAGAAGATCAGCCTTGGAACCTATGAGGAGCCTTAGGAACGGCAGGCGACGTTCTTGCGCCCTGAAACGCCGTTGGCCTCTCCGCTGCCTTGGCTGCAGCCATTGCCCGGCGAGGGGCGCCCGGAGGAGAGTATGAAGAAGCAAAAGACCTTCATCATCAATGAGCTACAGAAGGAAGAAGCCTGGCGAATGTTCCGGATCATGGGCGAGTTCATCGAGGGATTCGACGCACTCGCCGGGCTGATACCGGCCGTCACAGTGTACGGGTCGGCTCGCATCAAAGAGGATGACCCGCTGTTCCAACTCGGCGAGGATCTGGGCCGCAGATTCGCGAAGGCCGGATATGCGGTGATCACCGGCGGTGGCCCAGGGGTGATGGCGGCAGCGAACAAGGGAGCATTCGAGGCCGGAGGTGTTTCGGTCGGCCTGACGATAGAGCTGCCAGAGGAGCAGCCGTCGAACGAGTACCACACCCTCAGCCTGCACTTCCACCACTTCTTCGTGCGCAAGGTGATGCTGGTGAAATACGCGACGGCATTCGTCCTGTTGCCGGGCGGTTTCGGAACGCTGGACGAGCTGTTTGAGACGCTGACGCTGATCCGGACGGAGAAGATCCGACCCTTCCCGGTCTTTCTCGTGGGCAGAGACTATTGGGAAGGGCTAGTCGCCTGGCTCTCCAGCCAGACCATCCACAAAGGCTATATAGACCCTGATGACCTCAGTTCTCTCACCATCCTGGACGATCCCGAGGAGATCGTCGAACGGGTAGAGAGATGGCGGCAACTCCAGGGGGAGAAGTGACAATCCCCGAACTGACCGCAGGGCCGCTCGGTTACCAGAGACGCAGAAAGGACATCATTCATGCGGATAACTGCTTACGGAGCAGCCGGCGAGGTGACCGGCTCCTGCCATCTGCTGGAGATAGGCGAGAAGCGTATTCTCATCGACTGCGGCCAGTTCCAGGGCAACGACGAAGCGTACGAGCGGAGTGGAGAGCCTTTTCCTTTCGACGCGGCCAGCATTGACGCCATCATCCTGACCCATAGCCACCTGGATCACATCGGCCGGCTGCCGCTCTTGATCAAGGCAGGGTTCCGCGGCGAGGTGCTCGCCACAGCGGCGACCCGCGAGATCGGACGTCTCATCCTTATGGACGCGGCGCACGTAATGCAGGAAGAGTACACGCGCAGGCTACGAAAGGCGCTGCGAAGGGGTATCGAGGCAGAGCCACCGCTCTACGATCTGTCAGACGCACTGGTTGCGGTCGACAGGTTCGCTGCCCCCGCCAGCTACGACTCCACGCTCTCTCTCGGCAAGGGTGCGTCAGTCACCTTCCGCAACGCGGGGCACGTCCTGGGGTCGGCGTTCGTGGAGTTCGACGAGCAGAGGAACGGTAGTCACACGCGGGCCACTTTCAGCGGCGACCTGGGGTACAAGGGGCGGGACGTGATGCCGGACCCGACGAATCCCAATCCCTGCGACCTCGTAGTCTGCGAGTCGACCTACGGCGACCGTCCTCACCGGCCGGTGGAGGAGTCTCAACTGGAACTGGCAAACGCCGTAAAGGAGGCGGTCGGACGCGGCGGAAACGTGGTCATACCATCGTTCGCTCTGGAGCGGGCGCAGGACGTGCTCTACGACCTGCGCGAGATGTGGGAAGCAGGCGACATGCCAGCCAAGCGCGTCTTCCTCGACAGCCCCCTCGCCATCCGCATAACTGACATCTATGACAGCCACAGAGACCAGCTCAACCCGAAGATGGTCGCACGCCTCGACGCCGGCGAGGACCCGTTCGACTTCCCGGGAGTGGAATACACAATCAGCACCGACGACTCCAAGGCGATAAACCGCTGGCCATCGGGCAGCATCATCATAGCGGGCAGCGGCATGGCGAACGGGGGGCGCGTGCTGCACCATCTCCGGCATAACCTATGGCGAGAGGACTGCGCCGTCATCTTTGTCGGCTATCAGGCGCGGGGGACACTGGGGCGGTCGATCGTCGACGGGGCGAAGAAAGTGCACATCTTCGGCGAGGAGATCGCCGTGCGGGCTCGCATCTACACGATCAACGGCCTGAGCGCCCACGCCGACAAGAACGGGCTGGTGGCCTGGCTTCGCGGCACCGGCGACGCGGAGGTGCTCCTGGTGCACGGAGAGCCTGAGAGCATGGCGGGTCTGGCGGATGCCCTCCGGAGCGAGTTGGGGCGAAAGGTCACGATCGCCGAGCTGGGGAAAAGCTATCAGCCCACCTAGAGGTCCAGACGATAGCCCTCATGCGTCGCCTTGAAGCCGGCGCCTTCATAGAAGCGATGGGCGTCGCTGCGGCGTTTGTTGCTGGTCAGGGAAAGCTTATAGCAGCCTGCCTGCCGCGCCTCCCGCGATGCCCCACGCACCAGGGCACTCCGGCTCAGGATGCTACTTCCCATTCAGTGCTCTGTCAATCCGTCAGAGGCGCGACCTCGATTGGAAGGCCGGGGGATGGTATTCTGAGATTCCATCAGCACGGTCGGAGATGCCCATGAGCGAGCAGAGCAGCAGCGAAAACGAGCGGGAGGCCTCTGGGAAGCCCGGACGCCTCCTCTCCTACTACGAGGCGCTGGAGAGACGGCTGCGGGACAGCCGGCGCGCTCAGATTATCGCGGCGCTCATCGTGATGGTGGTCATCATGGTGCCGTCGATGCTCTTGCTCCTGCTGCCGATCTGGGTCGACCTGGGCGAGGAGCGATTCGAAGGGCTGGGCTATGCGGGCATTTTTCTGGCTAACCTGGCAAGCACGGCCACGGTGTTCATCCCGGTACCCGGACTGACGGCAGCAGGACAGGCGCTGATCATCAGCGGCGGAGATAACCTCAACCCGATACTGGCGGGCGTGCTGGGAGGAACGGGAATGGCGCTGGGAGAGATCACCGCCTATGCCGCAGGAACGATAGGCCGCGAGATGGCGGAGGGCCGCCGCGTGGGGGGGCCACGGTGGTTCCGGCGAGCGGTCGAGAGGGTGATCCGGTGGATCGGGTGGCTGATGGCGCACTACGGGATGCTGACGCTTTTCGTACTATCGGCAATACCTAACCCCGCCTTCGAGATAGCCGGGCTCACCGCGGGCTCGGTGCGGATGAAGTTCTGGCGGTTCATGACGTCGGTGACGGCGGGGAAGATCACGCGCGGTCTGATCTTGGCCTTCTTGGGAGCCTATTCGCTGGGATTTCTGGGACTCTAGCGACGCGGGAAGACGACCTTGCCTCACGCGTGCGCGATCTGTTCGCTCTCCTTCGAGGTGACATCCAGGGTCTCCAGTTGCGCGATGAGTCTCCTCTCCAAATCATCACAGCGGTTTGAGTGAGACTTCTCGTCCCTTTGCGCGGTTCCGTCTTCGGCGTAGTCGAAGCGGGTTGTCCAGATCACGGATGAGCAGGATCAGGTAGCGCAGGAACCAGGACGATGAGCCCGATAAGGAAGGCTGATTCATACCAAGGATGGATCTTTGATCGAAAGCAGGCCCACCAGCACCAGGACAGTCGCCGATCTTGGCCATAGTGTAGCCAGAGGAGACGAACGAGGTCTCGCGGATGGTGTACATCGTAACCAACATCCTGGTGGATCGCTGTCTGCTCCTGCTTCAAGCGAACGATGAAGTTGGCCTGGGTGAAGGGTTCAAGAAGAGCAAAGTGGTCGCCCAGAGCGGAGACCTTGTCGGTCAAGTCCCGCGTGCGCTCCGTCTTGTAGAACCAAGCGTTTGAAGGAAGCTACAAGGTCGATCACGTGGAGAAGACAGTCGCGGCCAGGCACCGCCGCCTTGTGCCGCCAGAGAAGCAGGCTCTCGTCTGCTATGACTCCCATGCTAACCGCCAACTCTCCCGGCAGCTTCTCGCTCTCTTTGTAGTCAGAGAGGACGCCGCTGAGAAGGAAGCCGAGTATGAAGACGTTGGCGGTGATGATGGTAGCGATGAGGGAACTCACCGAAATGCGCTCAAGTCCGGCTTGGTCTCAGGACCACTCTGGCGAGCACAATCACCAACGCAATCGCTAAGGCCTGCAGGGGCAAACGCCAATTTCGGAGTATTCTGCTCGTCATCTGTCTTCAGGTAACCTTCCTCAGGATGTCCATCACACTTCCTTGCTGTTTCCCATTATACGAATACACCCTAGATAAAGTCTCAAGGGAGAGTGAGACATCGTTGGGAAGTGAGAGGTGACAATCGAGGCTTACGAAGCACCGCCGGAGAGCGAGGCTCGGCCTAGGCGGCGGAGATGTACTTTCCGTCGAGGTGGATCACCTTGAGGGAGCCGCGGGCAGCCGCGAGCAGCGCATCGGAATCAGAGCGGGTCTCGTCCAGGGATGCGGTGCCCATTTGGACGACGAGACGGGATTCGTATTCCCGAGCTATATCTTCCAGCTTGTGGTGGAGAGAACGCCGGAGCCGTTCGGTGACGATCTGGAGAGAAGCCGGAGCAGCAGTCGACACCAATACGCCGATCTCCCGGTCGCCGATCGCAGCCACGAGGTCACTGGGGCGCATCTGGCTGGCGACGGCGGCGCCGATGAGGCGGAATACCCTGTCATCGGGAGGTATCTCCTCACCATCGCGCTGTAGCTCGTCGACGCTTATCAGCACCACACCAGCGCGGTATTCGGCCATCTCCGCTCCCATGTGGCACTGGAGATTGAGACGCTCCAGGAAGTAGTCCTCGTTACGAAGGCCGGTAGTGCTATCGTAGATCGAAAGCCAGGCGATCAATGCCTGCCGCCGCTGCCTGGCAACGTCTCGAAGTAGAATGGCGATGGCAGTCACAGCCGGGCACATTCCCATAAGTATGAGAGCGGTGATGACCTGGGGGGAGTAGTCACTTGCGGACATACCGAGATTAAACCAGGGCAACGCCCAGAGGATGAATACAACCGCCACGACCCAGAAAACCACGAAGGCGAGGCGACTCCACCTGGTGGCACGGAAATAGGAGCTGTATGCCTGATTAAAGGCCTGCCGGTCGTGAGAGACGACTAGTCTTGGATCTCTCCCATGTACGCACTGCCCCGGCTGTTGGACGAATGCCTCTGGGGCACACGGGCAACAGAAACCGCACTCTCTCCGCCGTTTTCAGATGCCGGCAGAGAAGAGCACCCTTGAGAATTATCGGCCGCGCCGGCATCCTGCCACAGGGCAAACGCCGGGAAACGGCAAAGATTGGCACAGCTTTCGACGACTATGCCAAGGGCATCAGAACTGGTACCGATAAGCTTCCCTCTTGACAGATTTGGTTGCGCGGGTATAATCAGCGCTGTTGGTGGCAGTCCCAAGGCTCCAAACTAACGACAACGTCGGGCGAGGAAATCTCGCTGTCTCTTGGCAAGACCTCGGACAGAGCCTGAGTCTCCGAGAACCCGACTCCGCCAAGGAGGAAACCACGATGAAGAGCTTGCGTTGGGTTCTGCTGGCTGCGCTGGGCTTGGTGGCACTTGCGCTGATCGCCGCTGGAGTGAAGTTGAGCGGTTCGCCACAGCACGTGGCGGCCCAGGCAGGTCTCTACATGGCGCTGGACATGGACATTACTGACGGGCGGGCCCTGTGCGGACATAGATGGCGGCGTGGACCACGTCTCGGCGACCCCAACTACGGCAGTCGGCATATGCCAAGTGGCATGTCAAGCCGCGCTCGGTTCGTTCGAGGTCAGCGTCCGCTACGATGACACGCTGAACCAGGCAGCGGAGTGGCCTGCACGGGTGCGTGTCTGGACAGCAACCCCAACGCCAACGCCGGTCCACCACCTGGGGACATCGCTAGGCAGCGGCTGGGACTGCTCCGGCTTTGGCCTTAGCCACCCTCGAGGTGATAGAGACCCGTCAACAGGCGCGGGCAATGGTGAGGCCTACATAGGCTGCGTCAACCTTAACGGTCCATGGACCTTCGGTGACAACGAGACCTCGGCGCGCTAGCCGTAGTAACCTTCCATGTCATCGACGCCGGCAGCATCGACAGTCTCATCTTCAGCGACGTCGCGGTTGGAGACCCGAGGTAAACTCTCTCGGCGCCTGCAATCCACCTATTCCGGACACTCCTGCGATGACGTGCGTCGGCGGCACCGACGATAAGGCTGGCACGCCGCCACCCACCAACACACCGACGATAACGCCAACGGCGACGAAACGCCTTGTCCAAGCGGGATCTGTCCAACGTCAACGCCGACACCCAGGCCTGGACGCCAACACCTACGCCTACCCTCGACCCAAACACCACGCCTGCCCCCGGTCACGAGGCTATCACCATCAGCAGTCTGTTCTGCCTCACGGGAACCGTCAACAAAGACTGGAACAACGATACGGTTGATCGACGGCGACTCCGGCGGCCCTGAGCGCCTGCAACGTCGGCCTCGTGGATGAGGGCACGATGGAAGACCTGATAAGAATACTGGACGGCGACCCCGATGACCCGCAGCCGGAGGACTTCGCGAGCATCGACAAGGAGATGGGCCAGATGCACGAAGTCGACGGCAAGCTTTGGGTCATTACCTTCGTCACCAACGACGACCCGATCGGATTCTACGCCGATGAGGGCAGCTTCCCGATCTCCGGTGGTTCCACTCTCTCTGCGGCCCGATGTCCATGCCGGGCTATGATTTCGAGGAGGAGGACTGCGACGACGACGGCGACCGCGGCGATGGCATCGTTGCCGTCATGCTCTTCCCCGGCGGCGACCCAACCCGGCAACGCCCGAACAGAGGCCGTCGACCGCGGCCCTGCCCACGTTCAGGGTCCGCCAGGGTAGCTCCGAGATCGGCTTCGGCTACACCGTCGTCGGTGAGCCGTGGGAGATCGAGCTCATCGCCGCCGAGCCGAGCATTGAGATGGGAGCGGTCGACTGCGAATACCCGCGAACGGAGGAGGGATGGTCGTCCACGCTTGCTGATCCAAGAAGACTGTATTGACCGCCCAGGTTATTGATTCAGACGGAACACCGGTAACAGGAGCATTGGTCGACCTGGAAGAGCGATGACGAGAGAAAAGCAAACACACAGCCGGATCGGAGTCACCGACGACGGAGGAGCAGCGGGCTAGAAACCGGAACGCGCTCTGCGGCGCAACGACCGCCGGTGCAGTGACAATCACAGCAGCCATCATCCAGGCTTCCGGGGGAGGCCAACTTGACCCGGAGCTCGGGCAGACACGGACATGGTGGAAGTACTGGTGATATCCCAGCCGACGACGTTGACGGCGACGGTGTGCTGAACAGCGAGGATAACTGCTCTCCGGTTATAACCCAGACCAGGAGAACAGCGATGCCCGGCCTATCGATAACGGACCATCCATCGCCGAGACCGACTACACGGTCCCGAATGATGACAACTTGGGTGATGTCTGCGACATCGATGACGACAACGACCAGTGGCCGGATATCTTCGAAGCGATAGGGTGCGGCAGCGGCCCACCAACGCGCGCGGCGATGTCTCCTATGACGACGACCAGGACGGAACGTCGTTCCACCTATGGGAACGGACTCGGCCGACAACGGACCGAGTTGGGACACGGATGCGGATGAGGTGATTGACGGCCTAGAGTGTGCGCGGGGAGCAATTCGAGGAACCCGGCGAGCAAGCCGTCCGCCGTCCCCCCGGTGACGCCGACAGGGATGGCCTGCCCGCTAATATCGAGGAGGCGCTGGGCTGCAGCGACAGCACCCCTGATTCCGACAGTGACGGACTCCGCGACGGCACCGAGGTGAAGGGATGGGGACATCGTGCCGCCAGCAAGGACACAGACGCCGATTGGCTCGACGACTGGATCGAGATGATGGACATCAACGGTGACAGAAGTGCCAACATCCTGGACGTGGGTGGGATAGCCAAGGCGGCCTTCGGTGTGGAACCCCAACCCCGCCTTCGATGTCAACAAGGACGGAATAAACAACATCCTCGACGCATGGCTGGCGGCGCGCAACTCCTCCCTTGCGCGGGAGAATGCTGCCTGCCCCTGACCGCCGGCCTTCACCATCGCCTCGCCGAAGAGGGACGGATCCGGACTCGGCATTTGTCTTTGCGACTCGCCGCCTTGTCTTGGCAGAACGCGCTATAATCGAGAAGAGCTATAGTTCGAGTCGCGTATGGCCGACACTTTCTGAGAGGTGATGATTATGAGAACAAGGCATCGCAGGCTCTTCTGCCTTACTACATTGGCGTTGATCGCTCTGGGGCTGGGGCTCGCGGGTTGCGCCTGGGTAACGGACGCATTCCAACACCAAGGAACCTATCGTGGGCGCCGAGGTGAGATCGAGGACAGCAACGGCAATACGGGCACAACCACCACCGGCGCCGGAGGACTGTACGCCTTCGACGCGGCGGCGAAGGGACAGGCAATTCCTGCTGTGGGCAGCATGATGTAGACGATATCTGCCCCCGGCTATGACACGGTCACGATACAGCGGAACGTAGCCTATGACGACAACCAGTCGGCGATTGGCAGATTCAAGGGGTTTGCCCTCACCCGTGAGGGCGAAGGCCGCCACCTCCCCGAAGCCGGTCAGCCATAGACGTGGACCCGTTCGCGCCCGGCATCCAGACCTCGCGCAACGTGTCGGCGTCGGCGGCACCATTCCCCGTCGACCTCGTATTCGGCAGACCCGCCGGCACCGCTGACAGCCTACTCAATAACACTGCTGTACGATGACACCATACTCTATGCACCCGAGGTCGCGGCCCAGCCGGGACCCAACTTGGACAGCAATCCGGACGCTAACCAGACCGCCCGGCCCAATTTGGGACTGCTCTGGATTCGGCTTCGCCTATCCCCGGGCATGAATCCCGCGACCGGCTGGACGCAAGGCGCAGCCCAGATTAACTGCTTCGCATTAGTGGGGCCATACCCGTTCACCAGCACAGGCGTTGTCGCAAGTGTGGTGTTCATTCCCGTTAGACAGGGCACGACAACGCTCTCTCTGTCAGATGTGGTCCTCGGCGACGACAATGGGAAGGGAAATACGGGGAGTTGCAACCCCATCATCGGCGTGGCCACGACCTGCGGAACGGCCTCGATCAGCGTGTAGTAGCCGCCTTCCCCATCGTCACTCTCCCTTGCGGGCGTCTCCGGAAGATGACCGGGTACGCCCGCAAGTTAGGTTCAGACC
>CAVXOY010000015.1:0-169440 GCA_963763495.1 uncultured Chloroflexia bacterium | reverse complement strand
ATGATCGGGAGCGGCAGGCTATCTTGGACTACCCTAGCATCTACTACGTGCAGCATCAGGTCGTCCGGCTGCATCCGAGCGCTCTTGTCAGCCGGGTACCAGATGATGGTCTTCAGCGTGCGCGGCTCGCCGGTGGTCGTAGAGTTTCTCTCGAAAGTGATCTCGGTGACGCCGACCGGGTAGGGGCCGAGTAGACTGGGGTCTGCCGTTTGCGGCGACTGATCGTCGTCCTTCCCGCATGCCGTCCATAGGATGGCAAGCAAGAGGAGCGCGATACTGACAATGACCGGTGCGCGCCGTAATCGTGATATCACTTATTCACCTCGTGTAATTCGCCAAGTACCAACAGGTTGAGACGCTGACGAGCTGCGGTGACTAGACAGCCAGTTGGCGCTGGCGCGCTGCCAGTATTCGCTCGGCCTCGGCCGGCGGCAGCGCGACCGGCTCGCCGTCTTCACCCCGACGACCACGCCGGAGCGGGAGAGCATCCGCCACAACTGCTTACGCTTCTCGGCGTTTCCCAGCAGACGATCGAGCAGTTGCCGCAGGTAGCGAGCGTGTCCTCGCGGGACCGGACAAGGACGCCGGGCTGCTCGTATCCGTCGACTTTCATCAGGCGAGCGAGGCGAGAGAACCCGCGGCTGGCCTCGCCGCGGCGGCTATCTCCTGCAATCGCGGTCTGAAGCACGTCCCCACAACTCGCCAGGTCGTCGGCGGGTATCGGCCAGCGACCGGTACGACCCAGGTGGACCACCGGCCGCTCGCGGCCGAGGCCGGTCATCCCGCCGCAACTACCGCGCATCGGGCGTGCATCGCTTTCTTCGCGTGCGTGATCTGCCGACCACCAAGGAGAAAGTGACGCTCGTCCTTCGCGGACATGAATCCCGTCGGGCAGCTCTTGATGCAGATGTGGCAGTCGTCGCAGAGGTTCTCGTCAGACAGGGCTGTCCGGCCCCAGGGGGCGTCGGTGATGACGCCGCCGAGCTGAACGCGTCCCGCCGTATTCCGGGCGTCACCACGAGCCCGCTGCGACCGATATGGCCTAGGCCGGCCGCGACGGCACCATAGCGAAGCGAGAAGGGCGGGACGAGACCGCCGACGAGATTGGATCCGGGCCGGTAAACGCCATTCGGCGACTGCGGCGCTAGCCTGGAACCCCTTCTCGTCGCAGAGCCTCAGCGACGCCGAGCCCGATGTCGCCGAGACGGCTGCAGGTTCTCGAAGAAGTGATTGCGATAGAGCCAGGGGTCCTGTTGTCGAGAGATACTTTCGGATCAGCGCCCTCATCGAGGACGACGTAGTAGATGACGGCGTCTGCGGGCCTCCGGCATGACGTAGCGCATGTCGGCTTCGGGCGGGCCGGCGAAGTGCTCTCTGCCGGCGACGCCAACCCCGATCGCGCCCAGGTGCGTCGCTACCCGCTTGACGTTGTCGGTAAGAGCGTCCGTCATATTCGCGAACCACTCTGCTTGGGCGGCGCATTCTTTCTCGACAGATAGAGCAATTGTATCAAGAGTATAAGGGTGTAGCCAGACACCAGCGATGGCATGCTCGAAACGCTCGCGTTCGGGTACACTGAGAGGAAGAAGACGGTGGCATTCAAGGAGAACGAGACATGCGAAGCGACATCGTCAAATACCGGCGGCCTTTCTTCGTTGCGATGGGAAGAACGCCGGAGGAGGCACGGAAGCCGTTTGTGGGCATCGTCAACTCGCAGAACGAGCTGGTTCCCGGCCACGAGCACCTCGACCAACTCGCCCGGGCCGTACGGGATGGTGTAGTCGCTTATGGTGGCACCCCCTTCGAGTTTCCCAGCATCGGCATCTGCGACGGCTGGGCGGAAGGACACGCCGGCATGTGCTATCCCCTTCCCAGCCGGGAGCTGATCGCCGACTCAATCGAGGCGATGATGATGGCCCATGCGCTGGACGCAATGGTGCTGATCAGCAACTGCGACAAGGTCACGCCGGCGATGATGATGGCTATGGCGAGGCTCAACGTGCCTTCGATTCTCATAAGCGGCGGCCCCATGCTTGCCGGCAGATTCCGGGGCGAGCGCCTCGACGTGAGCAAGATCGCCGATCTGGGCGCTCGACGGGAGAGAGGGGAACTGACGGGGGAAGAGCTGTTCGAGGGTGTGGAGATGTGCGCCCCTACTTGTGGCTCCTGCGCCGGCCTTTTCACCGCGAACAGCATGAACTGCATGGCTGAGGCGCTGGGGCTCGCCTTGCCCTGGAATGGCACCATCCCGGCGGTCTATGGGAAGCGAAGGGAGCTTGCTCGGTATAGCGGGATGCGGGTCATGGAGCTGTTCCAGGGGGACGTAACCCCACGCTCTGTCCTTACCCGCGATGCCCTTGAGAACGCGATCACCGTGGACATGGCGATCGGCGGTTCTTCGAACACGATCCTGCACCTCATGGCGATCGCCGACGAAGCCCACGTCGATCTCGATCTGGCCATATTCGACCGCATAAGTCGCAACACACCGCGCCTCTGCAATCTGAGCCCGGCGGGCAATCATTTCGTCGAGGACTTGTACGAGGCGGGAGGCATCCAAGGTGTCATGAAGGAACTGGCAGGCAAGGGGCTGCTGCACCTTGACGCGATGACATTGAGCGGCCGCACAGTCGGCGAGATCGTTGGGCAGGCGCGGGTCATCGACAGGGAGGTGATTAGGCCTATCGATGACCCGTACTACCGGGAGGGTGGACTGGCAATCCTCTATGGGAACATCGCTCCCGATGGGGCAGTGGTCAAGCAATCGGCGGTGGCGCCGGCGATGATGCGGCATGCAGGACCAGCCCGCGTGTTTACCGCGGAGGAAGCGGCTAGGGATGCGATCCTCGGCGGCGAGATCAAGAGCGGCGACGTAGTTGTCATAAAGTACGAGGGCCCGAAGGGCGGCCCCGGTATGAGGGAGATGCTGTGGGCCACGTCGGCAATAGTGAGCAAGGCGTTGGATGGGGAGGTAGCCCTCGTCACCGACGGCCGGTTCTCGGGCGCGACGAAGGGAGCGGCGATCGGTCACGTCTCTCCCGAAGCGATGGATGGCGGACCATTCGCTGTCATCGAGGAAGGGGACATAATAGAGATCGACATTCCGGCCAAGACGATCAACGTTCGCCTGCCGCAGGAGGAGATCGAGCGGCGGCTGAAGATTTGGGTTCCTCCGGTGAAGGAAGACCTCTTGCCCTATCTGACAAGATACTCCGCCCTGGTGACCTCGGCCAGCACGGGAGCCGTGTTAAGGGTCAACGGGAGGTGATGATGGGATTTGCCCCCTTGACAAGTCCTCTGGGGGGTCGTAGTATTACAGCAAATCGGAACGTGCTAGACACAATCTAGACGCCGAACCCGCGAGAAATCGCGGACGGGGGAACCAGATCGGGGGGTTAATCCCGGTAACACCGGGAGGGGCAGCCTTTCAGCCCTAACCCGTCAGCTAACCTCGTAGGCGTGTGAAAGGTCGGACTGCGACAGGACGGCCTTTTTCTTTGCCCAGCGTCCGTCCGCAGGAAGCGGTGAGAAAGGAGAGGGCAGGGGCACCCTACAAGCTATGCGAGCAACCGATCTAGGTAAGTCATCCTTGTCTGCCGACGGGCAGTTCTCCCCAGCCGGTGCGCCCGGCTCTCCACTATTCCCGGTCAGGAACCAGATAGGGGCCACGGCTGTTCCCTCTGGCGATCCTCTATTCGTCACGGCGGAACCGTCGGCGCGCTGGTCGGCACGCCCCGCCGTCGCTGTTGCAGAGCCCTTGGCGCCTGCCGGGCGGTTTGCCATCGCACCGGCTGCTATCGCTGCTGCCACTGCCGAGATAGCGATCCCCCGGCCAAGTGCATATGGTTTCGCGGTCGACGAGAGGCTTCGGGGCCGTATCGTGCAGCGGCTGTTGGAGATGCTACCGGCGGTTGTCGCGCTACTGATAATCACCTCCCTGATATGGGGACCGCTCGTGATGCCCGTTCCCTTGGCTGTCCTCCTGATCGGGTTCGACATCTATTGGCTGTGGCGCTCGGTCAACACCGCTATTCACGTGTTGCGCGGACAGTCTGTCCTAAAGCGAGAGGCTAAGATTGACTGGCGTCAGAGCTACGACGAGGCAAAGGCGCAGGGAAAGGCGTACTTGGAGTGGGAAGACGTGCATCACATCGTCATCATTCCCAGCTATAAGGAGACGGTGGAGAAGCTGTCTCTCACGCTGAACACCCTAGTCGAGCAGTCGTTGGGGGGCGAGCAGTTGTTCGTCGTTCTGGCTCTCGAGGGGGCGGAAGAGGGAGTGGAAGGGAAAGCGGATATCCTTCGAGAGAAGTTCGAGAGGCACTTTGCAGGTTTCTATGCTACGTTCCACCCGCCGGACATTATTGGCGAGGTGCGCGGCAAGTCGTCAAACGAAGCCTGGGCCGCCCGCCACATCAAGCACAAGCTGGTCGATGAGATGGGGTTTGATATCGGCCACCTCACGGTCACCAGTTGCGATGCCGACAGTCAGTTCCCCAAGAACTACTTCAGTTGCCTAACCCATAAGTTCGCTACTCATCCCCAAAGATACCGCCGCTTTTGGCAGGCCCCCATCTTCCTCTACAACAATATCTGGGATGTACCCGCCCCTCTGCGATTGCCTAACGCTCTCGGTAGTCTCAACCACTTGGTGCGTCTCACCCGCAAGTATTGCATCCGCTTCCCTCAATCTACCTACAGCCTGAGTCTCCAGATGGCGGATGAGGTGAGCTACTGGGACGTAGACGTGATCCCCGAGGACTGGCACATGTTCCTCAAGTGCTTCTTCCACTTGAAGGGTGAAGTGGACGTGGAGCCGA
Source organism: uncultured Chloroflexia bacterium (assembly GCA_963763495.1). Taxonomy (GTDB): domain Bacteria; phylum Chloroflexota; class Dehalococcoidia; order DSTF01; family JALHUB01; genus DAOUEO01. The sequence continues at coordinate 164,620 of CAVXOY010000015.1, read as the reverse complement.
TCTACCTGCCGGTGGGCAACGATGGCGTACGCAGTCAGGGGTATTTCAAGACTTTCTATGCCCAGTATGAACAGGCGCGCCGGCACTGCTGGGGTGCGGTGGACATTTCCTACGCTATTCGACAGTCGTTCGCTCATCCGGAGATCCCGCTGTTGCAGCGGTTCCGGCGGACCTGGAGTGTTTTCGAGAACCACGTCTTGTGGTCGAGCCAGTGGTTCGTCATCACTATCGGGATCATCACCGTCGGAAAGATAGTCCCGGCGATTGCCATGTTCATGATCGGCATCGAGGCGGTACCGGATTGGTTCAGTCCTATTGCGAGTAAGATCTTGTTCCCCTGCATGGTGCCGCTTCTCGTGATGGTGGGGATGGACACGCTGATGCGGCCGAAACGGCCCAAGCATTTCCCGAGTCTGGCTCCTGCCGGTCCAATATGTTCAGTGGTTCCTCATGGCTTTCATAACGTTCTTCTTCACAGCCCTGCCCGCGCTGGACGCGCAGATCCGCTTGATGTTGGGAAAGCGGTTGGAGTACAGGGTGACCGAAAAAGCCTAGGAATGAGCCTTCGGCGGTGGGCCGAGGATATCTGCAGTAACGAGAAGACCGCCCATAACTGGACGGTCTTCTCATTGGTTCTTCCGAAAGGCCCCTTTTGGAGGTTATACCCCAAGGTCATCTTCGTTCCGCAAGCTGCGGTGACAACCGGGAAAGCGGGGCCTAATCGCTTTCCGATGCCCTGCCATACTTTGGCAGGGCGTTACCTGTCAACTTGCCATTTCCCCCAGAGCACCCGGTCTTTTACCATGAAACCCTCCTTTCGGAAAATGGCTCCCTGATCTCCGGGCCCACCTTCAGTCTATGCTCCGGTTTGGGGCCTGTCAAGATGGGGAAGTATCTCTTCTTGAGTCAACATCGGCCAATATGTCCGATTGGTGAAGGGTGTTTGCTGTCGTTTATGCCGGGTTCTTTTCGCAGTTGACGGAACATGGTAGGATACCAGCAGCGTGGCCAAGGCCGAGTAATGGGTATCATGGTCTTGGGCAGTCCGGGTAGACAACTGCAGCAGGGTTTTCGTAACCTTGCATGAACTTCCAGTGCAGACGGAGGGGGATGGGATCATGAGAAAGAAGCTAGCGCTGTTGACTGTCGGGAGTCTGGTGTTGGGGGCGTTCGCTCTCGTCGGCTGCAAGGTTGCCTGGGTGGGCCCGGTGGCGCAGGCGTGCAGCACAACGGATCCCGGCAAGGTTGATGTGACCTTCTATTGGACACCGGCGACCGAAGGCAACGGTATCCAGTATCTTGACTTGAGTGTGTACAGCACGTTTCCGCCGGGGCAGTTCTTGGGGGTCGGGCCGATGCCCTCCAACCAGAACGCGCTCACCTGGCCGGGACTCTCACCGAACACCGTGCATCACTGGCGCGTGAACACCCTGATAGACGGTGTCTGGTATACCTCCTGGACGGGGACGTTTACGACGGCGGCCTGCGGCACGGGCAGCGGTGCGGCTCCGACGGCGGGGATGCGGATGGTCATACCGCGCATCGGGGTGAATGCGCCCGTGAACGTGCGGGTGTTGGGTTCTGATGGGAACATGGGCAACCCTAACGGCAAGGACGATGCCGTCTGGTATGACTTCTCGGCCTTCGGTGGCATGGGAGGCTTCCCGGGAACTCCCAACTCGAACGCGCTGTTCTCGGGTCACGTCGACTATCACCCCAACTACACAGCGGTCTTCTGGGATCTGCGCCAATTGGTGCCCGGCGATGAGATCGACGTCTATCTGCTGGATGGCACGGTGCTCAGGTATGTTGTGCAGTGGTCTCAGTGGATAGATGACACGGAGAACTTCGCCGCCTACGCAGGCAAGACGGGGCAGGAGGTGCTGACGATTGTCACCTGCACCGGCACCTTCGATTCGTCGACGCGCAACTATAGCAACCGCCTGGTGGTGAGAGCCGCGCGGTTCCAGTAGCGGGCAAGTTCAACTTCAGGCGATCTTTGGGGTCGCAGGTAGCTATTCAGAGCCGGGTTCTTCTATGAAGGGCCCGGCTTACCATTTCTCCTCGTGATGAACCGCAGCGACGTGCCGTCGCTTGTCGCCTTCTGCTAGCTCGGCCGGAGGTGCTCGTTCCCGTTGCCGTCGACTATCCGGTAGCCGATATCGAGCTGCTCCGCCAGCTCCACGAGATGCGGCGTATAGTCGCCAAAGGTGAAGGCGAGATGGTTGGAAGGCCACATCGTCGCCAGCGCTCTCTCTGATAACGGTATCTTCCCCCTCAGGATCGGCCAGGAGACGCTGTAGCGCTCGTGCTCTTTGGGGTCGACGTCCACGGTCTCGATGACTGTGGCCGCCAGGTAGTAGCGCATGTTCTCCCGGCCCAGGCGGGCGACGGTGACTTGGAGTCCGCCGGGCGTGCGTCCTCTCACCGCGGCGCCACCTCCGGCGTAGAATATCTCCTGTCCTAGGAACTCCGCCCTCTGGTCCTTTGTCTTGCCGGCTTCATCTGGCGCGCCGAAGAAGTAGGTCGGGTGCTGGCCGCAATTGACGATCGCGAGCTTGCCGTCCTCGACGTCGCGGAAGTCGCCGAATGCGGCGGGTTGGCCGGATAGGAGATGCAGGAGGAGTTGGGTGAGGGCGGTGTCCATGTCATTCTCGCAGGAGGTCGGGTAGATACGTGCCTGCGGCGTCCCGTCCGGCGCGACATCGTTGCCGAGGTAGGAGGTAGCTATGCAGGCGGTGCAGAGGTTGGCGCTGAGCTCATCCTGACACTTGATCCCGCAGAAGGTAGCGCCCGTCTCCTCGATAATGTCGCGGGCGGCGTAGAACATCGCTACTTGAAGGACGAACTTGTTGATGGAAGGCAGGCTCGCTCGGCTGAAGTCGAAGTTGCCTGTCTTCTGCCTGTAGTCGACGGCGTTTGCCACGCGGGCGTCGACGATCTCGTAGTCGCTCTCGCCCGGCCGTCCGCTCCACTTCACCATCGCCAAGGCGCGATTGACGATCTCTGACTGGTCGCGGTGGTCGTAGCTTACCTTGAAGAGCTTCTGCCAGAGATTGGGATCGGCGGTAGCGGTGGGCATGCGCAGAGACTCACCTCCGAACTGGAGGTACTTCTGCTCGGGCAGGCGACCGATGACGGCGGCGGCGCTCTTGGCTGCGACCGCCCGTCGCTTGAAGAAACGCAGCTTGCTCATCACGTCCTGGCGCGTCGCCGGGTCCTCGTCGATGCGGCCGTAGGCGACCTGGAACGATTTTCCCATCGTTCTGAGTGCGCCGGCGATTGCCATGAGGGCTACGAGCCCCGGCACCTGGGTGTCCTTGTAGCCGAACAGAAGGAGCCGGGAGGCGGCGCTCTTGGCTCCTTCGAGAATGGGTTGGAGTGTGGACTCATAGATATCCACAGCATCCACGGAGTCGCGGGGGAAGGTCCAAGAGCCCTGGTTGAGGATGAGGGCGTCGGGCTTAGCCTCCGCGATCCGTCTCGCCTGGCGGATGACCAAGTCGCGGTTCCAGGCGATCTGATCCTCACGTGGAAGCCCATCGCCGCCTCTGACAACCTCGACGCCGTTCTTGGTCAAGGCATCTATGAGCAGGGCTTCATGCCGGAGCATGAGGTCGAGATTGTCTGAGCGCACCCAGGCGCGGTTGTCGTTAGGTGAGAAGACGCCCACGCGAATCCGGTCGTCCATCATTTCCCAGCCTCCTCAGTTAGCTGGCGATACTCAAGCTGATGTTCGTACATCCGTAGGAAGATGCGGTGTCGAATATCGAGAAGCGACTTACGGTTTCGGTTAGGTTTCACAGCCTCGGCCTGAGGGCTCATAGAAGCGATTGCATCGAGGACCGAGGGGTACACGCCGGCCGCTACTGCCGCGAGCATCGCCGAGCCGAGGAGCACCGGCTCCGTGGCTGGAGAGAGATAGATCTCGCAGCCCGTCACGTCGGCGTGCTCCTGCATGAGGACGGGGTTCTTGCTGCCGCCGCCACAAGCATGGAGCCGTTCGATTGCATATCCCGCTTTGTTCATCTCGTCGATAATGTGGCGCGTGCCGTGCGCGATTGCCCGGACAGTCGCCAGGTAGAGAAGGGCGAGGTTCCGCGGCGAGGAGTCGAGCGTCAGGCCGCTGATCATGCCGCGAGCGCGGCTGTCGGCGCGGGGCGAGCGGTTGCCGTGGAAGTAGGGAAGGACGTGTATCTCCGACATCGCCTCGTCAAGCTCCGCCGGTGTCATTTGGGCGAGATCGTCGTTCAGTGCCTGATAGACCGTGCGCCCGGAGTCGGCGGCGGTGCGGCTGACAGCAGGATAGGCGGCGTGATTCTCGATGACGTGGTCGATGAGGGCGCCGGTTGCGCTCTGGCCGCCCTCGTTCAGCCACATGCCGGGGATCATAGCGCCGTAGTAGGGCCCCCAGACACCGCTGATGAAGCGCGCATCGGGCGACACCGCCATGTGACAGGAGGAGGTGCCGGCGATCAGCGCGAGCTTGGTGTCCAGCCGTCCCAGATCGGCGCCTGAGTCTCCGTGGGGGTGCATGCCGAGGACGCCGATGCCACCGGCGTGGGCGTCGATAATGCCGACGGCGACAGCGGTTCCTTCGGCAAGCCCCAGTTCGGCGGCGGCCGCGGCGGTGAGAGTCCCGGCACGGGAACCGATCGGTGCCACTCTCCTGCCGGCGCGTCCGCCCTGAAACAGATCATCGAGGCCGATCTGCTTGAAGAACGACATGTCCCAGGCGCCGCCCTCGCCTTCGTGGCCAAGATATGTCCACTTGCAGACGACGGTGCACTGGCTGCGGACATCGTCGCCGCAGGCCTGGAAGACGAGGTAGTCGGCGAGGTCGAGGAACTTACCGGCGTTTGCCCAGGTGTCCGGCAGGTTTTCCTTGATCCACTTCAGCTTCGGCGGTTCCTGCTCCGGTGAGAGCTTGCCGCCGACGTAGCGCAGGACGGGGTGACCGGTGGCGTTGATTTGGTCGGCCTGGGCCTCAGCGCGATGGTCCATCCAGACGATGATGTTGTGGTCGGGGTCGCCGCTGGGCGAGACGGTGATCGGCTGGTCGGCGCGATCGAGGGCGACGAGTGAGCAGGTGGCGTCGAAGCCGATGCCGGCGATGCTTGAGGGCGCCAACCCCGCCTGTCGGACTGCGGCGCGGACTGACTCTCCTACCGCTCGCCAGATTTCGCCTGGATGACTGCTCGACATAATCTTCCTGGGGATGATAGATGTCGATGGGCGTGGTCGCGGGGCGAGGAGATCACCGGCGCAGTCGAATACGCCGGCTCTGACGCTGCCCGTGCCGACGTCGACCCCGACAAGGTGGACGTTTTCTCGGATTGTCATTTAGAGTCTTCCTCTGTCGAACTCCGTATCGGTTCTGCAGGGGGCCATTCGTCTAGCTAGTCATGCCGCCTAGCCCGACCAGCGCTCGCCCGTGCTCGATCTCGCCCATGTGGCGAAGCCCGTGCTGATAGACGAAGCACTCGAGGACATCCAGCTTGTGCACGGGGCCGTCGGGGCCGACGACGCGGCTGCAGAAGACGTGCTGCATGTTCGGCGGCAGGCGCGGCATGGCGACCTCCGCCAGTATGTCTTCGGTCAGCGTTTGCAGAACGCGGTCTGTCCGCGCGATCACCTCCGCTTGGTACAGCTTCCATGCCTCGAAGTCCCCGAAGCGGAGATTCTCCATCTCCTCCACGGTCTCTTCTCTCCCCAGCGCATCGACGGTGACGCCGACTTTCTCTGCCCAGCCTCCCTGGGCCCACAGCGGGCGCTCTCCCAGGAAGGTGCCGCTGACGGCGATGTCCTGCATCTTCATGAAGTGGGAGAAGCTGAAGGCAATGGGAAGGACGCCCTTGCGCTCGTGGTGGTTGACCTGCTCCAGCGTCATGTCGGCGGCGGCCTGCTCCCAGAGACTGTTCATGGCCTTGATCCGCGCTTTGAGGGAGTCGACGAACATCTCGGACATGGAACTCCTCCAGTCTCTGTTGGGGTTCTCCGGCTAGAAGAAGTCGAGGCAGAACGGGGCGTAGTTCACGGAGAAGATAGCGGCGGCATCGGCCAGCGCCGACGGTCGCGCCACCTCGATCAGCCCGGCTTTCGCTGCCTCTGACGGGCACAGGTGACCGTTGTAGAGCGCCGCCAGTGTGCGCACGTCCATAGTGAGGTCGGCCTCTCCGGACGCCGCCCGCGCGGTGACATTCCCCTCGTCGACCTCCAGCCTCCAGACACCATCGTTCCAGGGCGCGCTCTGGTCGCGTATTCCGATGACGAGGCGTCGCCCTGTGGCCTGTCCCAGATAGCCGCGGGTCTCCAGGGCGCGGGGCACGTCGACGATGCGGAGCATCAGGGCCGGCGACGATCTCATCTGCACGCGGAACGGCTCAACGACGGCGTGCAGCAGCGGCTCGTCGGGGGAGGCGTTCCACTCGATGCGTTCGTTGACGTCGTGGCGCGCCAGATAGCCGAGCAGCCCCGCGTAGGCATCTGCGTCAAGGGCGACAAGCTCCCACACCTGCAGGATATCCTCGCCAAACATGCGCTCCGGGCGGTCGAAGCGGCGGTTGTGGTAGATCACGTATCCCCGTCCCTGACCGGCTGCGTTCTCCCAGAGCGCGGCGTCCTGAGGTTCGCGCATTCTGTTGAAGACGGCTCCTCGCCACCAGACCTCGGTGCGAAGCAGGGGGCCGTTTCGGTCTTGGGCGTACTCAAGATAGATGGCGTGCAGGGTCTGCCATTCATCCGCCGTCACGCGCCGGACACGTTCCTCGCGCGGCGGCCTTACGAGTTGAATATCTTTGGGGGCGAAGGAGTAGCGGATGGCCCGGGAGGCGATCTCCCAGCCGTAGCGCCGGTACAGGGGATGGTGGGGCGTGTATAGCGCAGACAGCACCTGGCCGCGGTCTCGCATATCCGCCAGGCCTCGGCGCAAGAGAGCGCCCACGTGGCCTTTGCGGCGATGTTCGGGCAGGCAGGCGACGCTGCTGACTCCGCCCATCGATGGCGCGGCGCCGTTGATCCACATGGAGAAGGGGAGGATGTGCATTCCGGCGACGAGCCGGCCGTCCACGAACGCACCCAGCGTCCATTCCAGCGGGAAGGCGGCCCGATTGAAAGCAATCGATTCCGCGAGCGCCTGGGCGGTTCTGGGGGCGTTGAAAGAGTAGGAGTCGGCGAAGACGTACTGCTCTATCTCTTCGTCACGGAAGGGACGTATCTCGGCGCTCAAAGCCTGCTCCGGTTCTAGGGGGTCTTCTCCCCCGGCAGAGGCATGGTTGGCTGGTATTATAGCAGACAGGTTCAGGTCTAGGGACTAGCGGAGCCGTTCTGCTGGAAGAGCCAGGTGCTGAGATAGCGTTCCCCTGTATCGGGCAGAAGCGCGACGATCAGCTTTCCCTTGCTCTCCGGCCGGCGCGCCACCTCCAGCGCTGCCCACGTTGCCGCACCCGACGATATGCCTGCCAGAATGCCCTCTTCTTTGGCCAGCCGCCGCGCCATCACGCCCGCGTCGTCGTTGCTGACCTTGATGATCTCGTCGATCAGTTCGGTCCGCAGGACGTCGGGGACGAAGCCGGCGCCGATGCCCTGTATCTTGTGAGGGCCGGGCTTGCCGCCGGAAAGGACGGGCGAGTCCACCGGCTCGACGGCTATCGCCTTGAAATCAGGCCTTCGCGGCTTGATGGTCTCCGCGATGCCGGTTATCGTCCCGCCGGTGCCGACGCCGGCCACGAGGATGTCCACCTGGCCGGCGGTGTCGCGCCAGATCTCCTCCGCCGTCGTCTCGCGGTGGATGGCGGGGTTAGCCGGATTGCTGAACTGCTGGGGCATGAAGGCGTTGGGTGTTGAGGTGACGATCTCCTCCGCCCGGCGGACGGCGCCCGGCATACCCTCGGCGCCCGGCGTCAGGGCGACCTCCGCGCCGAAGACGGCGAGGAGCTGCCGCCGCTCGACGGACATGGTGTCGGGCATTGTGAGCACAAGCCGGTAGCCCTTAGCGGCGCAGACGAAGGCGAGGGCGATGCCCGTATTGCCGCTGGTGGGCTCGACGATGAGAGTATCCTTGGTGATGCGCCCTTCCTTCTCGGCCGCCTCAATCATGGAGACGCCGATGCGGTCTTTGACGCTGCCGCAGGGGTTGAAGGACTCCAGCTTGGCGACGACGGTTGCCTCCAGTCCGTCGGCCAGCTTGTTCAGCCGGACGAGCGGCGTGTTGCCGATTAGCTTGGTGATGTCGTTCGCGATCTTGGCCATAGTCGTACCTCCATGTTAGTCGCGGGCTTGTCCACCTAACGCCGACTGCTCAGCGGCGATGCGGTCGAACAGGGCGTCCAGTTGCTCATCGGGCTGGAAGTCGTCGGCGCGGCGGCGGTAGTGCTCCGCCACCCGCTTCATCCCCTCCGGCATGGCGATGCGGCAGGTGAAGTCGCCGGCCACCGATTTGACCTTGCGGTTGTCGAACTGCACCGACCAGGACTTGTCGCCGAGCAGAGGGCCCAGCCAGTTCTCATTGTAGCGGATGAGGGTATCGCTCGGCACGTGCACGATCCGGGGCTCGACGCCGAGAGCGGCGCCGACGGCCTGGGTGATCTGGTCCCACGTCCAGGCGTCGTCGCTGGTTATGTGGAAGGCCTGGCCGAGCGCCTTCGGGTTGCCCAGCAGCCGCACAAAGGGCACGGCGAAGTCGTCGGAGTGGGTGACGACCCAGAGGCTCGTGCCGTCGCCGTGGACGACGATGGGCTTGCCGTTGCGCATCCGCCAGGCGGCATGGTCGCCGTTGATGATCGCGCTGGGGAAGCGGCGGCGATAGGTGTGGCTGGGGCGCACGACCGTCACCGGCAGCCTGCCCTCGCCGTGCGCCCGCATCAGACGCTCTTCGATCTCCGCCTTGGCGCGGCTGTAGCCCCAGTAGGGGTTGACCAGCGGCGTGTCTTCGGTGATGACGTGGCTGCGCGGCGGCTTCTCGTAGGCGGAGGCGGAGGAGATGAACACATACTGGCCAGTCTTGCCCGCGAAGACCTCAAGGTCGCGCTCGACGGTCGCCGTCGTGAAGGCGAGGAACTGGCAGACGGCGTCCCAGCGCTCTTCGCCGAGCCTGCGGTAGACGTCGTCATCGGTTATCGAGCCGGTGATGCGCCGGACGCCGGGCGGTAGCGGCTCGTCGTTGTGGCCGCGGTTGAACACGGCGATCTCCTGGCCCGCCGCCGCGCCGGCCTGGACGCAGGCGTAGGAGATCTCGCCCGTCCCGCCGATGTAGAGGACTTTCATGGGTGTCTCCTCTTGCCTGTTGGGCATCGTACATGATGCGCAATGTTTGTCATGAATCGACCGTACTCGTGTTCCCCTTTGGCTTTGTTTGTTTTTCCTCTGCTGCCAACCACCACCGCCAAACAGTCCAGGCGCCGACCGCTGCCCATAAGCAGATGACGGGCATCATCGGCGCGTGGAAACGCGGGTCTCCAAAGAACGCGACATGAACCAGCGTCCAGTAGACGACAAGCGATACGAGAAGGAGCCGCACTGGTTGACGCCAGGACATCCATCCGCCGACGCCAGCAGCGGCCAGACCGAGAGCCGTGAAATAGTAGGCGTTTGACAGTGCACCCAACCAGTATCTCAGGGTCTGGGGCATGAACTGCAGACTCCCCGTGCGCTTCTGTCCAGGCCAGCGCCTCGTGATCATTGTAGTACAGGTAGAAGAGCTTTCGCATCGACAACTCGATCTCGCGCAAGGGATGGCTCCACGCATATCCCAGTCCCTGCTGGAAGCCGTCCATGCTGATCTTCGCCTCTGCTTGGGATGGAGGAAGGTTCTCATACCCGGACGTAAAGTCGTCGACCTGACGTCTCTGCCCCGTCGCCTCGGCTGAGTGGCCTATGTAGAAGTCGACACCGGCATTCGTCGAGATCAAGACGAACGACTTGGATTCGACGTAGTTGCGAACGGTCCAGGGCAGGACAACGATCACAGTGAGGGCACCCACGGTCACCGCGCGGATGAGTGCAAGGCGCCAGCCCTTCAGGGCGCGCCACCAGAATGGCAGCAACACAACCGGCAATAGGAGCGCTTGCCCACGGGTTAGAGCGGCGAGACCGACAACGATGCCAGCAGGAACAAGGAGGAGACGGTTTGGTCGGTATTCCGCTTCGATGACCAGCCATACGCCGAGAAGCGCCAGGAAAGTGAACAGTGTTTCACTGAGCGTCACGCTTGTCAGGAAGATGAGGCTGGGGAAACACGCCGTCAGCATCATCCCAAGGATGGCTACCCTCTCGTCAAAGGCGCGCCGTCCGATGCCGTACACGAGCAGGATGGTGGCAGTACCCAACAGTGCATTTAGCAGAAGAGCCACCATCACGTCAGGCCCTCCGAAAAGGTCTCCAGGGTATAACTTGTAGATCGCGGCGAGAAACAGGGGATAACCGGGAGGCCAGAATGTCGTCGCTGCGCCGTTGAGGTTGGCGAAGCCAGCCCCCGCCGCAAGCGAGCGTCCAAGGAACTCATAGTGGCCGGCGTCGTCGCTGTAAGTAGGGCTGAAGTCAGAATAAAGGACCCAGGCGACGCGCAGAGCCAACCCTAGCGTCACGATTGTCGCTAGGATTAGCCTCTTGTGCTTCACCTCTACTGCTCCCCATTCTGGCGACCATGAACAGACGAAGAGCTACTTCGGTAGCTCTTGCGGGATCATTAGCCGCCTATATGCTCGCATTGTAGCAGCGGTTTCCAGGGAAGCCACACGCGAGAGCGTAGGGAGCCGGTGGGCAGAGACGCCCGCCGCTACCGTGTAACCCGTATGGGTCGTGACCGCTGCGTCGGACCCGCTCGGCGGGCAGAGACGCCCGCCGCTACCGTGTAACCCGTGGATGGGGTGTCCCCATGTGGTCAGGCTGCGCCTCAGGCGATGCCTATCACCCGTTTCGCGAGGCCGATCTTGCCCTCGATGTCGCCCTGGCGGCCGATCATGATCCGCTGCGCCGCCGGCGGCCCCGCCCCGTGCACCGACTCGATGAGATAGGCGACGGCGCCCGCTCCCGCGACCAGGTTCTCGATGAAGCGCAGCACCTTCATCCGGTCGGTGACGTCGACGCCGTCTGCCGCTGCCAGATACTTGCGGATGTAGGGCCCGGTCGTCGGGTCCTCGAGGTCTTTGGCGGAGGGCATCGTCCCCAGCAGGCCGCCGGCGATGTCGATTGCCATCTGAGCGAGCTGGAAGGGGAAGCGGGTGACGTTCAGCTTGCAGACGTTGGCCAGGAGCATGTCGATCTCGTAGTTGCCGGCGTCCGTCTGGTGGCCGAGGGCGGAGCAGGCGATGCCGGCGGAGAACAGAGTCTCGTTGAGGTGGATCATCTCCACCAGCTTCTCGCGGATGTGGCCGGCGTTCTCGACGCCGTTCATGCGGGCGATAAGCGCCGTCGCCCCGATCAGCACGTCGCCGACGCCGACCTTGCAGCCGCCGTAGCTCTGGCGGTGATAGGCGGCGAAGCGCTCGACGAGCTTCCCCGACTGGTCGACCTCGCCGTTGAGGAAGATGCGCTCCTGTGGGCACGAAGACGTCGTCGAAAACGGTCATGGCCTCCCCGCCGCCGAAGCGGAGGTTGCCCACGTCGAACTTCGGCTCCTCCAGCTTGCGGGTGTCGCTGGTCTGCCGCCCGAAGATGTACTTGATGCCGGCGGTGTTGGTGGGTATCGCGAAGGAGATCGCCCAGTCTTCCTCGCCCGGCCGCATGGCTATCGTCGGCATGACGATGATCTCGTGGGAGTTCAGCATGCCCGTTTGGTGGAGCTTGGCGCCGCGCACGACCACGCCGTCGCTCTTGCGGGCGACGACGCGCAGGTAGAGGTCGGGGTCGGTCTGGTCCTTGGGGCGCTTGCCGCGGTCGCCCTTGGGGTCGGTCATCGCTCCGTCGACCACCACGTCCTGCGACTGAACGCCGGCCCAGTACTCGCGGAAGCGGCGGTGGTAGTCGGTGCCGTGCTCCTGGTCGCACTCGTAGGTCACGCTGAACACGGCGTTGGCGGCGTCCATGCCGACGCAGCGCTGGAAGCAGCAGGAGGTCACGTTGCCGCAGTGGCGCTGCATCAGCACCTTGTTGATCAGGTCTTGGGTGCTCTGGTGAAGATGGGTGAAGCGGTTGATCTCCTCGCCGGTGAGGGACGACCGCACGCGGAACAGCTCGCGGCTCGCCTCGTCGTGGGCGCAGTCGAAGGTGGCTGCGACGGCTCGGACGGAGGGCGCAGCGAGGGGATGGTCGGGTAGATCGCCGGTCTTCTTGCCGAATACGTGGGCTTCGAGGCCGAGCTTCTTCAGGGACGCTACATACTCTTTGCCTGTCTTGACGGCCATTGGGCTACCCCCTTGCTCTGTCTGGCGACGCTTGTTCTGTGCGCAAGGATGAACTCGATGATCTCATTGTAGCAGGCCCTAAGGAGAAGCCATTGAGCGGACTCGTATCAGCTCTGCATAACACGGGGAAGGGTATTGATTGCTAGCTTATGCTGTGTCGTATAATAAGTTCAGGAGTATTGATGGAATGTTCGCCTCAGACAACAGGGACGTTATCGATGACAGTCCCAATCCCTCGTGACTTCGATTTGCTGGATTCGGGGCTTGTGAAGCTCCGAAGACCGGTCGCCAGGGTTGCTCGCGAATTGAGCCCGCAAGCGTTGCGGGCTCTTTTTACCCTCGGGAGGCAGCGGAGAACCGGGAATTGCTCGGATGATAGGGACAGGGCGGGCAGCACGATGGGCAGAAGAATAGTGATTCTTAGGAGGATCAAGAAGTGACGTATCTGCGAAGGAACGCCGCCGGGACACGGCGATTTCGCACGATTCTCCGTGGCGCTGTCAGCATCGTTGCCGGAATGTTATCGGCGTGCTGTTGATCGCGTGTGGAGGAGACGGCACAGAGTCCCAGTCTACAAAGCTCTCCGGCAGTATCGTCGGTGATGGCTCCAGCACGGTGTTCCCCATCACCGAGGCGGTGGCCGAGGAGTTCCGCAGGTCCAATCGGGTGTGCAGGTCAGTGCCGGCATCTCCGGCACCGGCGGCGGCTTCAAGAAGTTCTGCAACGGCGAGACCGACTTCAACGACGCCTCTCGCCCGATCAAGGACGAAGAGAAGCAGGCCTGCGCCGACAAGGGCATCGAGTGGGTGGAGTTCCAGGTCGGCTTCGACGGCATATCGCTGTGTCACGAACCCCGACAACGACTTCGCTCAGTGCCTGACCGTGCCGGAACTGAAGAGCATGTGGGAGCCCGGGAGCAGGTCAACAACTGGAGCAGATATCCGCCCAGACTGGCCGACAAGTCACTCAAGCCTCTACGGTCCTGACACCGACTCCGGCACCTTCGACTACTTCACGAAGTGATCGTGGGCGAGGAGAGGCACGAGCCGCCCCGACTACACCGCCAGCGCCGACGACAACGTGCTCGTCCAGGGCATCGACGGCGACAAGAACGCGCTCGGCTACTTCGGCTTCGCCTACTACGAGGAGAACCAGGACAAGCTCAACCTGGTAGCCGTGGATGGCGGAAAGCGGCTGCGTGCTGCCCTCCCCGAGACGATCCTCAGCGGGGAGTACACGCCGCTGTCGCGGCCGCTGTTCGTGTACGTGCGCGAAGACGCTCTGGAGCGGCCGGAGGTGGCGGCTTTCTGCGCTACTACCTGACTGAGGGTAGGCCGCTGGTGTCAGAGGTCGGGTACGTGGCGGCGCCGGATTCCACGTTACGAGGAGGGCCTGGCGAAGCTCCCGCAGCAATAGACGATGACAGTCGAAGCGACGGATGCAGAATGCGCCAGGGGTCGCGCATCAAGAGGGCGCGACCCGCTGGAAACACGCTTGCGCCACGGGCGCGAGGGCGCAATCAAGGCGTCCTCTTTCTCTGCGCCTTCGTCTCCATCCTGACGACTGCTCGCGATAATCGCCACTCTCCTGGAGGAGACGATCGGCTTCTTCCGCGAGGTCTCTATCGTCGAGTTCCTGACCGACACGAAGTGGACGCCGCAGTTTCAGCCGCAGCACTTCGGGATATTGCCGCTTGCTGGCGGGACTCTGCTCGTGGCGATTGGGCGGCGCCCTCATCGCCCTCCCGCCGGCCTGCTGACGGCGATCTTCCTGAGCGAGTATGCGCCGTCCCGGCTGCGAAGCATCGTGAAGCCGGTGCTTGAGGTCCTGGCCGGGATTCCCACCGTCGTCTTCGGCTTCTTCGCCCTGACCTTCGTCTCCCAGAGACGTCATCCAGGCTATCTTCCCGGGAACGCCAGGTCTTCAATGCTGCCAGCGCAGCGATAGTCGTCGGCATCATGATCATCCCGCTTGTCTCGTCGCTGAGCGAGGACGCGATGAGCGCCGTGCCCGCAAAGCCTGCGGGAGGGCGCCTACGCTCTGGGCAGCAACGAGGTTCGAAGTCGTCCGTGAAGGTCGTCGTTCCCGCGGCGCTTTCCGGGATTGTCGCCTCGTTCATCCTCGCGATCTCCCGCGCCGTGGGCGAGACGATGATCGTCGCCCTGGCGGCGGGCGCGACCCCGAACCTCACCTGGAATCCGCTGGAGAGCGTGCAGACGATGACCGCCTACATAGTGCAGGTGAGCCTGGGCGATACGCCTCAAGGGAGCCTGGAGTTCCGCACTATCTTCGCCGTGGCGATCGGCGCTGTTCCTCATGACGCTGGCCATGAACATACTCAGCCAGTACCTGCTGCATCGATTCCGGGAGATGTACGAGTGAACGCGGCACGATCCAGAGCTTCCGGCGACGTGTCCTCGCGCGCAGGGCGACCGCGTTCGGCTTCGTCGTGCTGTGCGTGCTGGCGACCTGCTGGGGATCGCGGTCGCTGGCGGTGCTGCTCGTCGACGTGCTGCGGGATGGGTTCGGGCGATTGAGTTGGGACTTCATCAACAGCTTCCCCTCCCGAAAGCCGGAGCAAGCCGGAATCAAGGCGGCCCTTTTCGGAACGATCTGGATGATGGGTCTGACGGCTGCCTTCGCCATCCCCATCGGTGTCGCCGCCGCGATCTACTTGGAGGAGTACGCGCCCCGCAACTGGTTGACGCGGATAATACAGACGAACATATCGCCAACCTCGCGGGGGTGCCGGCGATCGTCTACGGTATCCTGGGTCTGGCGATCTTCGTGCGGGCGATGGAGATGGGCCGCAGCTGTCCTCGCCGGGTCGCTCACCATGGCGCTGCTGGTGCTGCCGATCGTCATCATCGCCTCGCAGGAGGCGTTGCGGGCTGTGCCCAACTCGATCCGGGAAGCGGCGTACGGCGTGGGTGCCTCGCGCTGGCAGGTCAGTCTTCCATCAGGTGCTGCCCGTCGCGTTGCCGGGCATTCTGACCGGCGTCATTCTCGCCCTGTCGCGGGCCATCGGCGAGGCCGCGCCCCTGATAATGATCGGTGCGCTGGCGTTCGTCCCCTTTCACCCCGAGCGGTCCCCTGGACCACTTCACCGTCCTGCCGATCCAGATATTCAACTGGGCGTCGCGACCGCAGGCCGCATTCGGTGAGGATGCGGCGGCGGCTATCATAGTTCTGCTGGTGCGTCCTGCTGAGCATGAACGCGATCGCGATCATCCTGCGCAATCGCTTTCAGTCCCGGTCGAGAGGGTGACATGGTAGGCGAAGACCAAGAGCAGGCAATCCAAATCGGATAGCACATGGCCCTGCTCTCACGAGCTTGCAGGACGAGCCACGGAGGAGAAGCCCACTCGGCGAGGTCGTCATGGATGTTCGACCACCTGAACGTCTGGTATGGTGGGTTCCAGGCGTTGCGGGATGTCACGCTGCCGCTTCCCGGGTCAGCGCGTGACGGCGATCATCGGGCCGTCCGGCTGCGGCAAGAGCACGCTCATCCGCTGCTTCAACCGCATGAACGATCTCGTCCCCGACTTCCGGGCTGAAGGTCATGTGCTCTTCGAGGGGCAGGACATCTACGAGAAGGGGATCGACCCCGTCGAGGTGCGCCGGCGCATCGGCATGGTCTTCCAGAAGCCCAACCCCTTTCCCAAGTCGATCTATGAGAATGTGGCGTTTGGAGCCGCGCATCAACGGCTATACCGGCAAGCTGGATGATATCGTCGAGCACGCTCTCCGTCAGGCCGCGCTCTGGGACGAGGTGAAGGACATACTACGACGCAACGCGCTCACTCTCTCCGGTGGCCAGCAGCAGCGGCTGTGCATCGCCCGCGCCCTCGCCATCGAGCCGGAGGTCATCCTGATGGACGAGCCCTGCAGCGCCCTCGACCCCGTCGCCACGCTGAAGATCGAGGACCTCATGCGCGAGCTGGCGGAGATGTACGCTATCATCATCGTCACGCACAACATGCAGCAGGCTGCTCGCGTGGCGGACTTCACGGCTGTGATGATGATGGCGCCCGATCGTGCCGGGGAGATGGTAGAGTTCGGGCGGACACGCCAGATATTCACCAATCCTCGGGACAAGCGGACAGAGGACTACATCACCGGCCGCTTCGGCTAGACAGGACGGCGACTATGCCCCGGACCGCCTTTGATCAACATCTCACCGAGATCCAGGAAGACATGCTGGTGCTTGCTGACATGGTCGAGAGCGCTATCGCTCGCTCGATTCAGGCGCTCAAGGACCGGAACGTGGAGTTGGCGCGGCAAGTCATCGACGACGACATCAAGATCAACCGCAAGCGCTACGAAGTGGAAGAGAAATGTCTCGAACTCATCGCCACGCAACAACCGCTGGCGGGCGATCTCCGCACCATCGTGGCCGTGCTTTACATGATCGTGGACCTGGAGCGTATGGGCGATCACGCTGAGGGGATCGCCAAGATAGCTGTCACTCTGGCGGACGAGCCACCCCTGAAGCCTTACGTGGACCTCCCTCGGATGGCCGACATCGCGACTGAGATGCTGAGGGAGAGTCTGGAAGCATTCAAGCACCGGGACGCAGAACGAGCGCGGGCCATCATAGACCGCGATGATGAAGTGGATGCCCTGTACAACCAGGTTGACCGGGAGCTACTGACCTATATGCTCAACGATCCTCGTACCATTGAGCGAGCCACCTATCTCATATGGGTCGCGCACAACCTGGAGCGCATCGCCGATCGCGTGACTAATGTCTGCGAGCGGGTGGTCTACCTGGTCGACGGGCAAGGTAGAAGAGCTCAACGTCTCGAAGTACTAGCCCTCCGCATCGGTTGCTGCGTATCCTCGGTATTTTGCCCAACGTGAGAGATGCCCCATTTTCCTTGACCCCCCTGATAGGCCGATGCTATGATCGCCTAAACTGCGTTGGCGAAAAGGAAGAGCCTGTCTTTGCGCTTTTTTCGACGTTCCCCCGCCACAGAAGAAGAGGCCGAACAAGAGGTCAAAAAGACCGAAGAGGCCCTCGAACGCACCCGTAAGAGCTGGTTCAGCCGTCTGAGCGATATCTTCGACCGCTCCCGCATCGATGAGTCGCTGTGGGAGGAGCTGGAGGAGTTGCTGATCGCCGCCGACGCCGGCGTGACGACGGCCGGCAGAGTGCTGGAAGACGTGCGCGAGCGGGTGGACGAGGAAGGGATGAAGGACCCTGCCGAGGTGCGCGTCGCCCTCAAGGAGGAATTGGTCAGCATCCTCCAGGCCGTCCCGCCCAAAGGCACCCTTTGGCGCAACGGCGGCAGCGGTCAAGAGATCGCGAAGCCGGCGGTGATACTGGTCGTCGGCGTGAACGGCACCGGCAAGACGACGAGCATCGCCAAGCTGGCGCACGGCCTGCGCGTCGAGGGTAGTCAGGTCATTGTCGCTGCTGCCGACACCTTTCGGGCGGCGGCCATCGAGCAGATGAAGGAGTGGGGCGAACGGATCGGCGTCCAGGTCATCGCTCACAAGCAGGGGGCCGACCCCGGCGCCGTCGTGTTCGATGCGCTCTCCGCTGCCGAGAGTCGAGGCGCTGACTTCGTCATCATCGACACCGCCGGCCGTCTGCACACCAAGTCGAACCTGATGGAGGAGCTGCGCAAGATCCTGCGCGTAATCCAGCGCAAGTATCCGGCGGCGCCCCACGAGGTGCTGCTTGTCCTCGATGCCACGACCGGGCAGAATGCTCTCACGCAGGCCAAGGCGTTTGCCGAAGCGGTGGACGTGACGGCTATCTGCCTCGCGAAGCTCGACGGTACTGCCAAGGGAGGCATGGTCTTCGCCATCTCCAGCGAACTGGCGGTGCCGGTGCGTTTTATCGGTACCGGCGAGGGGCCGGAAGACCTGAGCGCGTTTTCGGCTGAGGAGTTTGTCGAGGCTCTTTTCCGCTAGTAGTCCCCTGATGTGACGACATGGGAGAAACGCTGTCCTGGTGGCTGGTGGTCGAGGCGATGGGAATCGTCGTCTTCCCGCTCGTGTACCTCTTCTTCCCGCGTCTGCCTGACCGCGGCTACGCCTTCGCCAAGGCCTTCGGGGTACTGATCGTCGGCTATCTGTTCTGGGTGCTGGGCACGGCCTGGGTACTGCCGAACAGCGCCGGCGGCATCATCTGGACGATGATCATCATCGGTGTCCCTTCCGGTTTCATCGCCTGGCGGCGGAAGGATGAGCTGGTCCGCTACTTCGATGAGAAGTGGACTCTGATACTGACTATTGAGGCGCTCTTCTTTCTCGCCTTCATCTTCGCTGCCTTCCTCCGCTCCTACGTGCCGGAGATCGCCGGGACAGAGAAGCCGATGGACTTCGCCTTCCTGAACGCCGCGACCCGTGTCGAGCACTTCCCACCGAATGACCCCTGGCTATCGGGGCACTCGATCAGCTACTACTACGGCGGCTACTTCCTGGTGGCGATGGTAGGGAAGCTGGCGGCTGTCGATACGAGCATCGGCTACAACCTGGGGCTGGCGATGACGGCGGCGCTGGCTGTGGTAGGGGCGTTTGGGCTGGTCTACAACCTCGTCGCTCTTCACCGCACCTCCGCCAATCCAGCCAAGGGTGAGAAGGCGGCGAGCGTTCTCGGCTGGCCGGTGGTCTTCGGGCTGGCGGCGGCGATCCTTCTGGTCGTGATGGCTAATCTGGAAGGATTGCTGGAGTTCCTGGCGGCGCACGGCGTCGGTTCGGAGGGGTTCTGGAAATGGGTTGACATAAAAGGACTTTCCCCGTCGGTGGGCCCTACCGATACGTGGTACCCGACGCAGCACTGGTGGTGGTGGCGGGCTGCTCGCATAGTCTCGCCCAGCGCGCCGGAGACGATCACGGAGTTCCCCTTCTTCAGCTTCCTCCTCGGCGATCTGCACCCGCACGTCATGGCGCTGCCTTTCGGTGTGCTGGGGATCGCTGCTGGGCTGCGGTTGCTCCAGGAGAAGGAAACGCTGAGCATCCGGTTCTGGGACAGGCACACCTGGCTGCTGATCGGGCTGGCGGTGCTGTTGGGAGGGCTGTCGTGGATGAACACGTGGGACCTGCCCACCTTCTTTGTCCTGCTCGCTTTGGTCGCCCTGGTGCGCAACTTCATGATGACGCGACAGTGGGGGAAGAAGTTGTTCCTGGACACGCTCGGCTTTGCCGTGCCCCTGGCGGTCGCTGCCGTCATCCTCTATATCCCATACCATAAGGGGTTCATTCCTCAGTTCGGTTTTGCCAGCCAGGCAGACGGCATCGACGCGGTGACCGGAGGCGCCACTCTTCCCCTTCATGCGCTGATAATGTGGGGCCCGTTTGCGGTGCTCGTCATCCCCTTTGCTCTGCAGCGGCTCCTGGCCTCTGTACGGGAGAGGGCATGGCAGCGGCGCGACCTGCTGGCCCTCGTGCCGGGGTTGTTGGTCGTCTTGCTGTGGTGCTTCTGGGTAGCAGTGAAGGGAGATCTGGGCAACGCATTCTCCGATCGCGGTAGCGCCTGGCTCACGGATATGGTGTTGCTCTCGATCCTGTCGCTGCTGCTTCTGACCCTGTGGCGCGAGTTGGAGTCGAAGGAGGAGGAGCGACGCGTCGCTGTCCTGACTGCGCTCATTCTTAGTTCGCTGGCGGTGCTGCTCATCCTGGGCGCCGAGTTCTTCTTCATCAAGGATGTCTTCGGCAACCGGATGAACACTGTGTTCAAGCTCTACTATCAGGCATGGCTGCTGCTGGCGATCGGGGGAGGGTTCGCTCTCTACTACATGAGCGCGGAATGGCTGCGCCGGCGGGACGTGTCGTTGGGCTGGCGGGCTGCCTGGGGTAGCTGCTGGCGGTCGTCGTGCTGGCGGCGGCGCTGCTCTATCCGCTGGGCGCGACTTTCAGCCGGACCGACGATTTCGGTGGCCCTCGCGACCTCAACGGCCTCGCTTGGGCGAAGAAGGACTACCCGGGCGACTATGAGGCCGCGCTCTGGCTGGCGCGGAACGCTGACCCTTCGTCGGTGATAGTAGAGATGGCAGGAAGCCAGGACATAGGCTTTGAATACACGATTGCCGGTCGCATATCCGGCTGGACCGGCTTGTCGACTGTTCTCGCCTGGCCGGGCCATGAACGGCAGTGGCGGGGCAGCTATGAGCCGTTTGATGGCCGCCAGGGTGATATTGAGCGATTGTACAGCACCGAGAGCCTGACGGAAGTGGCGGACATCGTCAAGAAGTACGGGATAGATTACATCTACGTGGGAGAGCTGGAGCGCCGGACGTATCCAGCGGCAGCGCTTGAGAAGTTTGGTCAGGCATACGACTCGGCCTACAGCAAGAATGATGTCGTTGTCTATCGGACAAGAGGAACAAAATAGGCAGAAGATACGTTTCTAGAAGTGGGGTAGAGCGACGCGGTTCTTCCCCGTATACTGATTTGCAAGGAGAACGCTAGTCAATGGCAGCTTCGGAAGAGCCGGGGAGGACATCTCTTCAGACATCATTGAGAGATGCCACAGTATGGGTGAAGGAGAATTGGCATAGCTATTGGTATGTGGCCCTCTTTGGGCTTCTGATCCTTGTCGCCATTGGTCTCCACTTCTGGGACCTGGGCTCCCGCGCCTACAACCACGACGAGAGCCTCCATGCCACCTATAGCTGGTATCTGTACAAGGGCGATGGGTATCATCATGACCCGATGATGCACGGCCCCTTCCAGTTCCATTTCAACGCCCTCATCTTCAAGCTGTCCAGTTTCGTCGCTGCTGCTCCCATACTGAGCAACTGGGTCCACGGGGGCGCTACCGACTACACCGGCCGTGTCCTTCCCGCGATCTTCGGCACAGCGCTGGTGGGGCTTCCCTACTTCCTGCGCAATTACATTGGCCGCTTGGGGGCGCTGCTGGCGGCTCTCTTCTTCACCATCTCGCCGTTCTTGCTCTTCTTCGGTCGCTTCGCCCGCAACGACATCTACATCGGCTTCTTCACGCTGGCCATCGTGATCTGCATCTGGCGCTATCTATCCGAGCGCCGGCACCTTTACCTGTATCTGATTGCCGGCCTCCTCGCCCTCAGTTTCGCTACCAAAGAAGTCACGTTCATGACCAGCGCTCTCTTGCTGGTCTACCTGGACCTTCTTCTGGCCTGGGAGATACTGAGCCGTCTGCGGCAGCCGACTGCGCCGCCGGTTGATCCCGCCGCAGGACAAGCTGAGGGGAAGAAGTCCCGCCGCAAGGCAGCGCCGAGTCCGGCAAAGCAGCGGAAGATGGGGTTTGGCCAGATGGCGGCGACGTATGTCGCGCTGGTTCCGGTGGCCTGGCTTGTCGCTCTCACCTGGCCGTTCACGGGCAGATGGCGCCGGCGCTGGGGGTTGACCGAGGAGATGCCGCCGGTGGGAGATCTGTTGCTGCTCATGGGAACGCTGACAGCGCCGCAATTCGCGGCGGCGGTGCAGGTGTTGCCGTTCGTGGGGGATAAGGGCTTCTTCAAGGACGTGAACGGGGACGAGGACGCTCTGATGAAGACGAGCGTTCTCCTTCTCATCGTCGCGAGCGCCTACTTCGGGCTGTTGTGGAGAGCGCGCACTTGGCTGATCTGCGCCGGCATCTTCTACGTGATCTTCGTCCTTCTCTACACAACCTTTTTCACCAATATGGGCGGCTTCTGGTCGGGCATCTGGGGTTCGCTCGACTACTGGCTGATGCAGCAGGACGTGAAGCGGGGTGACCAGCCTGTCTACTACTACCTGATGATACTGCCGATGTACGAGTTCCTGCCGGCGCTCTTCGGCCTGGTGGGTCTCGTGTACTTTGCCATACGCCGCCAGTTATTCACATCGTTCCTGATCTTCTGGGTTGTGGGCTCGATGGTCGCCTTCGCTATGGCGGGCGAGAAGATGCCCTGGCTCGCGATCCACATAATCGTTCCCGATTGTCATCCTCGCGGCCAAGCTGCTGAACGATCTCTTCGAGCGTGTCCACATCGCGTGGCCCATCGATTGGCGTCAGCCGGACTCGCTCATATTGGTGGGAGGAGCCGCCGGCGCGCTCGCCATGATCGTGCTCTGGGCGAGCTTCTTCTCGACTCCGGGGGCGGCGCTGGCTCTGCTCATCGGCGTATTCGCCGTCGGTATTGCGGCGCGAGCGTGGCAGTTGCGGGGCGTGCTTCAGGCGGCGCGCGTGGTGGCGGCGCTCGTCGGCGCGGCGCTCATGATACTGACGGTGCGGGCGGCGCAACTGGCCGCCTACGATGAGGGCGATTGGCCGAACGAGATGGTTTCCTACGCTGATACGTCCCCCGATATACCTTGGGTTAGAGATCAGCTTGTGAAGTATGCGGAGGCGACAGGCCTGGGCCACGACTACCCCATCGTCGTGGACAACGAGCTTGCCTGGCCGATGGTGTGGTATCTGCGGGATTTCAAGAAAGTAACGTGGGCAAGCGGCACTCTGGATCCGCCGGTGTCGGGGAGCATCGTGGTGCTCAAAAGCCCCGACCAATCGTGGATGGATCCCTACCTTGACGACTACCAGCCGCCGGTGTCCATCCGGCACTACTGGTGGTTCGGTGATGGGCCCCAATACTATGACGATGCTCACCTTCGGGGGCTTCTTCAGCGATTTGTTCAAGGGGAGCACGTGGCGCACCTGGCGGGACTACTTCGTCTATCGCAAGCCGCCTTGGCAACCGCCGCCGGACGACACCTGGGTCTATTTCCCGAACAGCGTGGAGAACGCCGGGCAGACCACAATTGAACCGCCGCCGCCTATCCCGACTGTCACTGCGCAGGGCCAGCTAGTCATCGGCGCTACGGGTACAGGCAAAGGTCAGTTCACCCAACCGACGGGCTTGGGCACGGACGCCGGCGGGAATCTGTACGTGGCCGACGGCAGGAACAACCGTATTCAGAAGTTCGACTCGGAAGGGAAGCTGTTGGCTGTTCTTGGCCCCGGAGGCGACAAGGAAGCGACGTTCAACGAGCCCTGGAAGGTCACGGTCGACGAGAGCGGAAATCTATACGTGGCCGACACCTGGAATCACCGCATCCAGAAGTTCGACGCCGACTTCAACCTAGTCGCGGAGTGGGGGAAGGCGTTCACTGCCATAGGGCAAAGAGAGCCCGCTGCTGACGAGCTGTTCGGGCCTCGCGACATCGCTATTGATATCGACGGCAATCTGCTGGTCACCGACACCGGCAACAAGCGAATTGTCAGGTTCACTCCCGATGGTCAGCCCCTTGGTTCTTTCGGCAAGGCGGGCACGGGCCCCGGTGAGTTCAACGAACCGGTGGGCATCGCTGTTGCGCCGAACGGCGATATCTATGTTGCGGACACCTGGAACCGGCGGGTGCAGCGCTTCGACTCCAAGTTCAACTATATCAGCGAGTTCTCCGTCATAGGGTGGAGCAGCCAGGAGGTTACCGCGAAGCCATATCTGGTTGTTTTGGCGGATGGGAGGGTAATCCTCAGCAACCCCATAAACGCACGCATCGAAGTGTACGACCAAGCCGGTCAGGCCGTGGGCGCCTGGGACCTGCCGCCGCTGGCGGATGGTGGGAAGGCGCGTCCCGTGGGTCTCGCCCTGAGCGCGCAGGGGTTCCTGTTCGTCTCCGACTGCACAGGCAACCGGGTGTACCGGCTTTCTCTTACTGACCTTGCCGCCCCCTAGCGGCCCGCATTCTGTACGGCTTTCGTTGACCCCCCTCTCGGCGCCTGCCTATAATGGGGCGCGTTGTCCTGGCCGATGCTCTAGATGGGCCGGCTCTTCTCGGAGAAGGCGTGTCTTCTAGGAAACGGGGTCTCTCTTGCTACGCAGCCGCCGCCTCTGGATCGGCGTCGCCCTAAGCGTCGTATTCATCGCCATATTCGTCCTTCGCACTGACTTCAGCAAGATCGGCGACGCCTTCCGTCATGCCAACTACTGGTGGGCGCTTGCCTCGATCCCTGTCTACTTCACCGCCGCCTGGTTCCGCGCCTGGCGCTGGAAGTATCTGCTGCGCCCTCTGGGAGAGATGCGCACCACCACCCTCTACCCGATAGTCATCATCGGCTTCATGGCCAACAACCTCATTCCCGCGCGGGCCGGCGAGCTGGTGCGGGCCTACATCGTCGGCGAGCGGGAGAAGGTGAGCAAGATGGCCGCTCTGGGGACGATTGCCGTCGACCGCGTGTTCGACGGTATTACGCTCCTCCCCTTCCTGCTCATCGTCGGCGCTGTCTCAGGGGTGAACGATGAACTGCGAACCATCGCCATCTGGATGACAGCGCTCTTCGGCGCCGGCCTTCTCGTGATGATCGCGCTCGCTCTCTCCGAGAGCTTCAGCCGCTGGTCGGTGGCGCTCTTGCTGCGCTTTGTGCCGGCGCGCCTGAAGCCGCAGGTGGAGACGTTGGTGGACGCATTCCTTTCCGGTCTGCACTCTTTTCGCAGCCCCGCCGACATATTCGCCGCTTCCGCGACCTCTGTCATCTCCTGGCTGCTGGAAGCGACGATGTACTACATGATCGGTCTTGCCTTCGGCCTCGACCTGGGATTCGACATCTACCTGCTGATCACCGCCGGCGCGAACCTGGCGATCGCCGTGATCGCCACCCAGGGAGGCGTCGGGCCGTTCGAATTCGTGACGCAACAGACAGCGATCTACTTTGGTGTAGAGAGCGGCGCCGCCTCGGCCTATGCGGTGGCTTTGCACGCGCTAGTGCTGATTCCAGTTATCGCGCTCGGCCTCTACTTCCTGTGGTCGATCAACCTGTCTCTGGGCGACGTGCTGCGGGGCCGGATGGCGGTCAAGGGAGGGGCTCAAGCGGCAACAGAACCGCCGGCGCCTAATCCAAGCGGAGAGGAGACGGGCTGAGGATGAAGTATGGCATTATCGGCGGCGGCATAGCGGGCCTGACGGCGGCATACCGCCTTGCTCAGAGGGGCCATCAGGTGGCTTTGTACGAAGCTCGCTCGACCCTGGGCGGGCAAGCGGGCACCTTCGAGGCCGGCGGCGGCCGGCTGGAGGTGTTCTATCACCACCTCTTCAGCGGCGACAGCGATGTCATCGGTCTGATCGAGGAGATGGGGCTGGCCGACCGCATGACCTGGCGGGAATCGAAAGTCGGGTTCTACTACGGCGGCCAGATCTACAACTTCGTCACCCCGACGGACCTGCTGCGGTTCCGGCCCATCTCCCTCATCGATCGCGTCCGCCTAGGGTTCGTGGGGATGTACCTGCGGCGGCAGAAGGACTGGCGGCGCTACGAGGGGGTCACAGCCCAGGAGTGGATCAGACGCTGGGCGGGGAAGCGCAACTATGAGGTCGTGTGGGGGCCCTTGCTGCGGGGGAAGTTCGGCTCTCGTGCCGGCGACGTGGGCATGGTCTGGTTCTGGGGCAAGATATTCCTCCGTTTCGCCTCGCGGGGAGGCGGGCTGGCCCAGAAAGAGAAGCTGGGCTATATGCTGGGGAGCTTCGGCCTGTTGACGGACGAGCTGGAACGCCGTCTGAAGGAGTCAGGGGTTCAGGTAGAGACCGGCCGCCCTGTGCAACGGATAGTCGTCGAGGACGGGCGGGCTACGGGACTGGCGCTGTCAGACGGTGAGAGCGTCCCCTGCGACGCCGTCATCGCCACCGTGCCCAATGCTTCCTTCCTGGAGATGGCGCCCTTCCTTCCCGACGACTACGCTGCTCTTTTGAAGAGCGTCCAGTACCAGTGGGCGACCTGCCTAGTGCTGGCCCTGAAGCAGTCCCTGTCGCCCATCTACTGGCTGAACATCAGCGACCCGGAGATACCCTTCGTGGGCGCCATCGAGCACACCAACTACATCGAGCGGGAGCACTACGGCGGGCACCACATCCTCTATCTCTCCAACTATGTCGAGGCGTCGTCGCCGATAGTCGGCATGAGCATCGACGAGGTCAGCGAGCACTACCTGCCCCATCTGAAGAAGATCAACCCCGACTTCTCGCCCGATTGGATCGTCGACCGCTGGCTGTTCAAGGACGCCGCCGGCCAGCCGGTGATAACGACGAACTACGGCGCCTCGATACCGGACCACCGGACGCCGGTGCCCGGTCTCTACCTCGCCAACACGACGCAGATCTATCCTGAGGACCGCGGTCTCAACTATAGCGTCCGCCTCGGTGAAAAGATCGCGGGGTTGGTAACCGAAGAATCTGCGCGCTCCTGAGGAGTCTCCACCGGTGGGGCTCGTTGATGTAGAATAGGCCCAACTCCACCGGTGAGGACATAGCCTTGACCACCCCCATTCGGCGCCAGTACCTCGAGATCAAGCGTCGCTATCCCCATGCCATCGTCCTCTTCCGTCTCGGCGACTTCTACGAGACGTTCGACGAAGACGCCAAGCTCTGCGCCCGCGAGCTGGAGATCACCCTTACCTCCAAGCCGATGGGGAAGAACCTGCGGGTGCCCCTGGCGGGGATACCCTATCATGCCCTCGATGCCTATCTAGCCCGTCTCGTCAGCAAGGGGTACAAGGTCGCTATCTGCGAGCAGATGAGCGATCCCGCCACCTCCAAGGGCTTGGTGGAGCGGCAGGTGGTGCGGGTGGTCACTCCCGGCACGGTGGTGGAGGAGCATCTGCTGGACGAGCGCTCCAACAACTATCTGGTCGCTCTCGCTGTAGAGAGCGAGTCTCGGATTGGGAGCCCGCGGGGAAGGCGTTCGAGTGCGGCCGCCGTGGCACGGGTAGGGGTCGCGTATGTTGACATAAGCACCGGCGAGTTCGCGGTTACGGAGCTGGACGAAAGCGCACTGGCGTCGGAGCTGGCGCGCCTGCGTCCGGCCGAGCTGCTGCTGCCGGAGGGAGCGTCGCCGCCGGAGGGGTTGGATGCTCCGGTGACCTACGTCGAGCCGTACTGGTTCGAACCGGAAGAGGCTGACGCAGCGTTGCGGGAGCACTTCCAGGTGGCCTCGCTCGATGCGTTCGGCTGCGAGGGGCTGCCGCTGGCGGTGGGCGCCGCCGGCGCGGTTCTCCATTACCTCCAGGAGAACCAGAAGATCTCCTTGGGCTACATCACGGCTCTCTCCACCTACAATTCCACGCGTTTCATGCTCCTGGACACGCAGACACGGCGCAATCTGGAGCTGTTCGCCGGCGGCCGCGAGGGTCGGACAGGCAACTCGCTGTTCAGCGTGCTCGATCTGACGAAGACCTCGCTGGGGGCGCGTCTCCTTCAGCGCTGGCTAGGGCAGCCCCTACTCGACATAACGGCACTGCGGGAGCGGCAAGACGGTATTGGGTGGTTCCACGAAAGCGCTCTGCGGCGGGGTCGGGTAGGAGAGGTGCTGGGGAAGATGCCGGACCTGGAGAGGCTGTGCAGTCGCATAGGCAGCGGGCTGGCATCGCCGCGGGAGTTGGTAGCGATGCGGCGTGGCTTGGAATTGGTGCCGGAGTTGCGGAAGGCGCTGGCCGAGGGGGAGGGAGAGGGTGGTGTGATTGAGGGGATGCTGGAGCGTGTCCGCCCCTGCGACGAGGTCACTGCGTTGATCGCGCAGGCGATAGAGGACGATCCCGCCCCCAGTCTCGACGCCGGCGGTGTGGTACGGGGTGGCTTCTCGCCCGAACTCGATGAGCTGCGCACGATCACGAAGGATGCCCGCGCCTATCTAGCCAACCTCGAGGTGCAAGAGAAGGCCCGCACCGGCGTCAAGTCGCTCAAGCTCGGGTACAACAAGGTCTTTGGCTACTACATCGAGGTCAGCAACGCCAACCTGAGCCTGGTGCCACCGGAGTACCAGCGGCGGCAGACACTCGTCGGCGGTGAGCGCTTCGTAACGAGCGAGCTCAAGGAGTACGAGAGCCGGATACTCAACGCCCGCGAGCGGATGGTCGAGCTGGAATCGATGATCTTCCGTCAGACGTGTGTGCAGGTCGCTGCCGCCAGCGATCGCATCCTCGCCTTGGCGGGTGCGGTGGCAGAAGTCGACGTGTGGTTGGCACTCGCCGAGGCGGCCGCCCGCTACGGCTACTGCCGCCCGGAGCTTACAGAGGACGACGAGATCATCATTCGTGAGGGACGCCATCCGGCGGTCGAACGGGCACTGGCCTCCGCCGGTGGCTTCGTTCCCAACGATACCCATCTCTCCAACCAGGACACGCAGGTGATCATCCTGACGGGGCCCAACATGGCCGGGAAGTCGACTTATCTCCGCCAGGTGGCGCTCATCGTGCTGATGGCCCAGATCGGCAGCTACGTTCCCGCCGCTTCAGCGCGTATCGGCTTAGTCGACCGCATCTTCACCCGCGTGGGCGCTCAGGAGGACATCGCCTCTGGACGGTCGACCTTCATGGTGGAGATGCTGGAGACGGCGAACATCCTCCATAACGCTACTCCGAAGTCCCTCGTAATCCTGGACGAGGTCGGCCGTGGCACCAGCACCTACGATGGTCTGGCCATCGCCCGCGCCGTCGTCGAGTACCTGCACAACCGGACCGAGCGGGCAGCGAAGACCCTCTTCGCTACTCACTACCATGAGTTGGTCGAGATGGCACAGGCTCTGCCCCGGGTGAAGAACTACAACGTGGCTGTGAGCGAGGAGGGCGGCAAGGTGGTGTTTCTGCACAAGATTCTGCCGGGGGGCGCCGACAAGAGCTATGGCATTCACGTCGCCGAACTGGCCGGCCTCCCGAAGGCAGTGGTGCAGCGGGCCCGCGACGTGCTGGCAGCCCTCGAGGCCTGGTCGGATGGCCGCGGTAGCCTCTCTGCTGAAGGCGGTCGTCAGCAACGTCAGGAAGCGCTCTCGGAGCAACTCTCCCTCTTCGCTGCCAAGTCTCCCCTACTGGAAGAACTGGCGGCGATGGATGTGGACTCCCTGACGCCGCTTCAGGCGATCACAAAGCTGTACGAGCTGCGGGAGAAGGCTCACGAGGGCTGAAAGAACGGCCGGGCTCGGCTAGTTCTTGGTCACCCCACTTGCGCCGACGCGGTGAACCCCCGACTGGAGCGACTTCTCGATCTGAATGCGCCCGGCGCCGTCCCAGTTGGCGAAGGCGCCGTCCGGCAGATCGAGCGCTGTGGCAGCAAGCTGACCTGCCACCTCATCGGGTGTCATGACGGGGTTGCGGGAGAGGATAAGGGCCGCTGCGCCTGACACCAGGGCTGTGGAGAAGGATGTGCCACTGCCCATAGCGTAGGGCTGGTTTCCCATGCAGAACCACAGCTCCTTGCATAGCGCTTGAGGGACGGCGCTCACGAGATCGACGCCCGGCGCTGTAACGTCTACCTCCGGCCCCCAGTTGCTGAAGGATGCCTTTCCATCGGGATTCTTGCGGTCGCTGGCGGATACGGCGATGACCTTCTCGAAACGAGCGGGGAAGGCCACGCCCGACTTGCCGGCATTGCCTGCGGAGGAGACGATCACAGTGCCGAAGATGTCATGGGCCTGCTGGAGGGCGTTGCGGAGGGCCGCTGACTCATAGTCCCCGCCGAAGCTGATGTTCAGGACATCGGCGCCGGCTCGGGCAGCATAGAGCACGCCGTCGGCGGCGCTGGCGACGGTACCGGCGCCGGCGCAGTCAAGCACCTTTACGGGCATGATAGTAACCCCCGGTGCGGTTCCGGCGACCCCCGTTTGGTTGTTGGTTCGGGCGGCGATGACACCGGCGATGAAGGTTCCGTGGCCGACATCATCAGTGATGGTGTTGTTGGGCGTTGACTTGTAGTGGCAAGAGGGGGTGATGCTTTCCGCGAAGTTGCAGCCGTGTATGTCGTCGACACAGCCATTGCCGTCGTCGTCCTTGTTGTTGCTTCTCGATCTCGCCGGGGTTTGTCCAGACGGCGTTTAGGTCGGGATGGCGAATGTCGACGCCGGTGTCAAGAACAGCGACGACGACGGAAGGTTCGCCGGTCTCTATGTCCCATCCGGTAGGCGCCTGGATCAGGTCGTAGTACCATTGCTGACGGTCGGCATAGAGGGGGTCGTTGGGGATGCCGTCAGTTCGGAGAATGTAGTTGGGCTCCGCATACTCCACCTCAGGCCGGGCTTCGTACAGGCGGACTGCCTCCTCAGGGGTGATACCAGGCCCCAATCCGACCCGTACGACACCCAGTCCCTCAACCTGCCCCAACTCCTGAAAACCGAGCGCTTGGTGTACTTGGAGTTGGGCAGCGGCGACGATGGGCTCCCTGAACTTCACCAGTATCTCGCTGGGAACGGCCTCGGCTGGTTGGGGGTTGCCAAGGGCAATGGCGGAGCGCTCCGTGAGGGGGGGGCTGCAGATGAAAGACCCTCCCAGGAGTGCCGCCAGGAGACAGACAGCAAGAAGAACCGCGACGCGCGGTCGGCGGTCCTTTGTACTTCTCATGCTGATATCTCCCCGTCTCAACAACTTCTCGTACAATACATCGTGGATGTCGGTTGGGCAAGCGTATCCCTGTGCTAGAATGTCGTCACAAATGAACGCGGACGCATCCATCCGTAGATTGACGCCCCGAGTGGTGGGCAAGATCGCCGCCGGCGAGGTCGTTGAACGTCCGGCGTCGGTGGTGAAAGAGCTCGTCGAGAACTCGCTCGATGCCGGCGCTGAGCAGGTCAACATCGAGATCGGCGGCGGCGGCCTTGAGTTTATCCGCGTGAGCGACAACGGTTGCGGCGTAGCTGCCGGTGAGCTTTCTCTAGCCTTTGAGCGGTATGCCACCAGCAAGCTGTCCAGCGAGGCGGACCTGGAGCGGGTCAGCACGCTTGGTTTTCGAGGGGAGGCGCTTCCCAGTATTGCCGCAGTCGCTGAAGTAGAGATGTCTTCCAGGCCTCCCGATGCCGCTGGCGGCGCTTTCGTGCGGTTGGATGAAGGAGTGGTGGTCGAGGAGGGCGCCAAGGGCATGCCTGCTGGGACGAGTGTCCTCGTGAGACATCTCTTTCGCCGCCAGCCCGCCCGACTCAAGTTCCTGCGCTCGAGTGCGGCGGAGGCTGCTCAGATAGCAGCGATCGTCAGTCACTACGCCTTGGCCTATCCAGAGGTGCGCTTCTCTCTGGTGACGGACGGGCGTTTGACCCTCCATACACCGGGCAGTGGCCAGCTTGCCGACGCAGCGGCGGGTGTCTATGGACACAAGGTCGCTGCATCGTTCCTCAGCGTTGCTCCGGAATCAGAAGAGCCCCTTGATCTTGCGTCGTCGGCAGGAGGGGTGATAGTAACAGGATTGGTTGCAGCACCACCCCTGTCAAGGGCTAATCGCAACTACATCAGTATCTTCGTGAACAGGCGCTGGATACGCAACCGCTCCCTCACCTATGCCGTCGAGGAAGCTTATCGGGGGCTGCTCACCACCGGCCGCTATCCCATAGCTATCGTGGACATCCGTATCCCGCCCGCCGACGTCGACGTGAACGTCCACCCGGCGAAGACGGAGGTGCGATTGCGACGGGAGCGGGAGGTGTTTGGCATCGTCCAGCGCCGGATACGGGGTGTCCTCTCCCGCCACTCGCCGGTGCCGGATCTGTCGGCGTCAGCCTGGGGAGGCGTTGCGACTGTAGCGAGGGGCAGCACGCTGATTGACGGTGGCAGGCGACAAGAGCCGGCTGTGCAGCCAGTGTTGGTTCCCCGGTCGGAATCGGCCCCGCTGCCGTCTCCACCGCTGTCAGAGCCGGCTTCTCCGCGCCAGCTTCCCGTCCTGCGGGCATTGGGGCAAGTGGGAACGACTTACGTGGTGGCCGAGGGCCCTGAGGGACTCTACTTGGTCGACCAGCACGCCGCTCACGAGCGCATTCTCTTCGAGCGCTTTCTGGCGCAACATGACGCTTCTTCGGCGGAGCAGCAGGCGCTCCTGGAGCCCGTGCCGGTTGAGCTATCGCCGCGCCAGCAGGCTCTCGTCGAGGAGATGGCGGAGGCGCTGGCGGAACAGGGTTTCTCATTGGAGCCGTTCGGCGAGCGCACCTACCTGGTCCGGACCGTGCCGGCTGTTCTCGGCGAGAAGGACATAGTCCAGACCGTGCTGAAGTTCCTCGACCTGATGGAGCGGGAAGACGGCGTTTCCGATCACCGGGAGCGTGTGGCTATCTCCCTGGCCTGTCACAGCGCCATCCGCGCCGGTCAGACCCTTAGCCCGGAGGAGATGCGGGAGCTGCTGCGCCAGCTCGAAGAGACGCAGATGCCGCGCACCTGCCCCCACGGCCGGCCGACGATGATACACCTGAGCGCCGATGCCCTCGCCCGCGAGTTCCGGCGTCGCTAGGCGCGGTAGCGCCACTACTATCTCTCCGGATCAAGCACATCAACGGCAAGCCCTATCCCTCATGCCCGATGGTCAGCCTTAAGTTCGGCCCTCTCTAAACGCGTTTTCTCACCACCCTTAAGGGTTTTCCCCTAAAGGAAACCCCTAATTCCGCCGATGATCATTTGGTTGGATCATTCTGCTCAGGCTGGGCAGAGACCTTTCATTCACTTGCCACAAGAAGGAAACACGGCTAGATGTTCATGGGCTCAAAGATAGTTGGTGATTCGCAGTTCCGGAGGGGACTGCTGAGTTCGGTTCTAATTTCGGCCGGAGTCGCATTGCTGGTCTTTTCCTCAACCTTCCTCCTCGGAGGAGGGCTTATGTCCGGCGTCGGGGTGAGTTCTGCCAGCGGCGACTTGCCAGCCGAGGCCGGCGGCACGGGCGGTTTGACGCTTGTCGTGCCTTCGGCGCTCCCGTCCTATCTGACTGCGGACCGTCTCGTGGCTGATCTGAGTGGCGATGTGCAGCCATCATTGGGGAGCGGCCTTGCGCCTGCACCAGCGGAGGCAGTATCAGCACCTCCTCCAGGACAGCCACCGCTGCCGGTTGCCGCGGCGCCACCGGCGGCGCCTACGCCGACTGCTGCGCCTCCGGCAGAAACGCCGGTTCCACCATCGCCCACGCCGGTACCGACGGTTTCTCCGCCGGAGCCGACGCCTGTCGTTGTTCCACCGACTGTACCGCCGCCCCCTCCTCCTCCGCCGTCACCGCCGCAGGCGCCCGTGGTTTCGCTGGTGGCGTTCGAAGCGGACATCTTCGCCGGGATCAATGCCGAGCGCGTTGCTGTCGGCCTGCCGGCGCTCCAACTCGACCCGAACCTGGTGATGGTGGCGAGGGAGCGGTCAAACGACATGGCGCAGAAGGGGTACTTCGCGCACGTCAGCCCGACAGGGGAGACAGCCTTCACGATAATGGACCGCTATGGTATTCCCTACGCCTGGGCCGGCGAGAACCTGGCGCGCAATAACTACCCCGACGATGAGAGTGTGGCTGTGACGATGCGTGACTGGATGGCCAGTCAGGGCCATCGGGACAACATTCTCAACCCGCATTACTCGACTGTGGGAGTAGGGGCTGCTGTGGATGGGGCGGGGATGAAGTACTTCACACTCGTGTTTGTGGGTTTCTGATTTTAGACGTTCACTCGCTCCACGTTGAGCGCAAAGAGAGGCCGCGATCTCTGGGGTCGCGGCCTCTCGCTGTTCTATGGAAAAGCCACCGACTGGACACCGCCCGTCGGTGCGTCCCTGATTGAGTCGCTGGAGCCTACAGGTCCACGAAGTAGAAGCTGCAGGCCAGGTCGATGAGCTCCGGAGAGAGTGCTGGCGGCTCACCCCGGTAGCTGGCGATGGACTCGATCAGTTCGATGATATCGCGAGGGTGGCAGCACCGGAAGGCGCGTCCCCTCTGGCGGTAGTGATGCTCAAGCAGGTAGTCCAGGGATCCGTTTTGGCAGGATATCTCCTTGGACTCGCAGACCTGATGGAATATGCGGACGAAGTTCTCGTGGGTGGGATCGGGCATCTCGATTTTGTGCCTGATGCGCCGGAAGAACGCTTCGTCGCCTAGCTGGCGAGGCGGCAGGTTGGTGGAGAAGACGAGTAGGAGATCGAAAGGTATGACAATCGTGTCGCCCGTGTGCAGCGTCAGATGGTCGATGCCCTGCTCGAGGGGTAGGATCCAGCGGTTCAGGAGTTCTTTGGGTTCGATGAGCTGTCGACCAAAGTCATCGATGACGAGGACGCCGCCGTTCGCTTTCACCTGGAGCGGCGCGACGTAGAACTTGGAGACGTCGGAGTAGCGAAGCTCCAGGTCTTGAAGGCTGAGGGAGCCGCCGGCCATTACGACGGGCCGGAGCGCTTTGACCCAACGCCGGTCGCGACGGCGCTCGCTGCTGTCGGACAGAGCGGTCTTTGACAGTTCGTCGGCTCTCCGATCCGGCGGGGAATCGTCCGGCACCTCGACATGGACGCGAGGGTCGAACACCTTGATGATATGGCCGTTGTACTCGAAGGCATGCGGTATGAGAACCTGGCCGGGAAGCATCCGGCCGATGGTAGCGGCAGCGGTGCTCTTTCCATTGCCGGAGTTGCCGTAAAGGAGCATAGACCTGCCCGAGTTGACGGCTGCGCCCAAGGCGTAGAGCGTGGTCTCATCGAGGATCATGTGGGAGAGGGTTCTCGAAATGAGATCCTTATCGATATGGAGACCGCGCACCGACTGCCTGTACTGGACATCGACATACTGTTCGAAGGAAACCGGCGCCGGCCCGTTGTACTGTCCCCGCTGAAGCACTTCCTCTGCCTTTTCCATACCCTTGGCGGTCAGAGCGTACTTGTACTGTGATTCGCTGGTGCCGGCGCTTCCTACCACCTCCACGTACTGTTCCCGTTTCAGGAACTCCAGTAACTCTTCCACTACGGAGAAGGGCAGGGTCATGTGTGAGGCTATCTGCCGGGCAGGGGGACGTCCGGCGAAGTAGACGCATTTGATGCAGAGATCGAGGAGGAGCCCCGAGTGCAGGCCTGTTTCCTCCACGGTCTGGGGTTGGGGGGCGAAGACGACCGGCGGGGTCATCTGATGCGCCCCAATGACGTTAGATAATGTATCTGCCTGTTGCATTATCCTCTTCCTGGTAGGTTATCTTCCCTGACCTGCTTTGCTCTGGTTATCGTCGCCCTCGCCTGATCCGCTGGCAGCTTCCCTGGCATCGTCTTAGCCGGTTAGCAGCAGCTCGCGGGTGATGTCGCCCCAACTGAACATAACAGCGGAGAGGGACGTGGCCGAGCGGAAGTGCGCCTCCGATCGCCACTGGTTGATTACCTCTTCCAGTTGCTGTGGTGCGGGTCCGTCGCTATAGAAATCGCTGGGACGCAGGACGCCGAAGCTGGCTCGGGAAATCTCCTCGTTCTCGGGTCCCAGAAGGGCGACTGCAAAAGTCACGTAGTCCAAGCCGTAGGGACGCCGCATCTGGCCCATTGTCTCGCGGCACCAGCTCAGGACTGTCTGACTCGCTTCTTCCGGACAAAGTCCGGGGCGTTCGTCGTTGTCCAAACCCCAGTGACTGTGATAGAGACCGATACCGGCTTCGAGAGCTTCTTTCACCTGCGAGTCCGTCTTCCGTCGATTAAGGCGTCGAATCAGTGTTCGCAGCATCAAGAGCCTAACCTGTAAGATCGTTCAAAGAGAAAGGCACTCGGTCCAGCAGGTTCGCTGCCGACACGAAGCGCCCGTCTCCCTTTGAGAGTATCGGCAGAACCGCCTTAGACCATCAGAGATGACGTGCTGGAGAAGATGAGAGGCGGAGTAGGGGGCCGGGTGACGCAAGAAAAGAGGGCCGTGAAGACGGCCCTCTTTGGTTTGCGGCTAGTAGTTGCGTCTGATCAGACGCAGACTGCTTCGCGCCTCGCTACTCCCGGCTAGGGCGGCGAGCCCGGCGCAAGCGCAGCGCGCCCAGCACCAGTATGAGGCCAATTAGCGAAGTGGTCACGCCGATGATGGCGTCTGTGGCTTGCTGATCGTTGCCACCAGCGCCAGCGGATGGGAGCGCCTCGGCTATCGGTCCCGGCGGTAACGGTGTCCTGACGACAGGCAGCACCGAAATCGTGCGCGTAGGCGTGGCATGTTGGTGGGACAGGCGTGTCTGTCGGTGGGACAGGCGTGGCCGTGTCTCGCCGGTCATGCGGTGTCGAGGTCTTGGTTGGAGTTGGCGTATCTGCCGACTCAGGCGTGTTTGTTTCAGTCGGAGTGGCGGTAGGCGTGTCTGTCGGCGGAGGCGTGAATGTACCCGTCGGCGTCGGTGTGGGCGTGAACGTCTCCGTTGGCGTGGCGGTAGGTGTGTTTGTCGGCGGCACCGGCGTGTTGGTTGGTGTCGGTGTGTCTGTCGGCGGCACTGGCGTGTGTGTGTCGGTGTCGGCGTTGGTGTTCGTCGGCGGGACGGGAGTGTTGGTATTGGTGGCTGTAGGCGTGTACGTGCTGGTCGGTGTTGGCGTGAAGGTTGACGTTGGAGTAGGTGTGAACGTCTCCGTCGGCGTCGGTGTGAAGGTCGACGTCGGAGTAGGTGTGAACGTCTGGTCGGCGTAGGCGTAAAGGTTGACGTTGGAGTCGGTGTGAACGTCTGCTGTCGGTGTCGGTGTGAAGGTCGACGTTGGAGTAGGTGTGAACGTGCTGGTCGGCGTAGGCGTAAAGGTATTAGTCGCCGTTGGAGTCGGCGTGTTTGTCGAAGTCGGAGTAGGTGTACGCTCGTTGGTGTCGGCGTGAAAGTCTTGGTGGGAGTTGGGGTGAAGGTACTGGTTGGTACCGGTGTGGATGTCACAGTCGGCGTGGCTGTGGGGCACAGTTCCCAGGCTAGTTGCTGGAACGCTGCCGTGATGTCTTCCGGACTCGGCGCTGAAAGATATTTGCCCGGCGACGCTAGCAATTGGAGCAGCGATTCGTTGCTCGACGAGCCGACGATTGTACCCAATGACATAGACTATCGTGCCGGTTTTCTTGGCCTGGTGATGCGTGATAGCGGTGATAGGCGTCGCGGCTGCCGTCGTCTCCGTCGACGGTCCCGTCGGAGTATACTAGGGTGTCGTCAATCACCCCGTCCCCATTGGTGTCTACCCAGAGGGCGCCGTCCTGGAGCCTGAAGTTGGGGGTGATGCCGGGGCCGAGCTGCGCGGCAATATCTGCCGTGAACTCATAGTCATCCGTGCCCTCTAGCCAGCAACCAGGGAACCCTTCAATGTCCGTATCGAACGCGTTGCAGCGGTCGCCGGAGTCATCGATCACGAGCAGTCCATCCTGGACGACGAAGTCAGCGGGATTCCCGCGCCGGTATCGTTCTCAGGCGCGGGATAGTCAACGGCAAGATCATCAGTGCCGCTGATCCGCCCGTCGTTGTTCACGTCCAAGTAGACATCGTTCTGAGCGCCGGGGGAATCTACGTCTTGGGGGCGGTTCCCGGCCCCGTCGGACAGGATCACCATGTAGTCAGGGACGCTGGCACTAGAGCCGGCAAGCTGCCCTTCGCCTCTCCAGATACCCTCGCCGATGTTGGTGTAGCCGCTGCCGCTAGTGAACGAGTTCAATGTGGTGTGGAGGTCGGTGGCGCTGGTCGTCAGCGCACGGTCGACGGTGGAGATGCCATCGTGGAAACTCGCGATCGCCATATGGTGGGGGGATATGCTCCCGTCGAGGGGGGTGCCGTCCAGGACATCAACGAATGTGTTGGCGGCCGCGCGAGCAGAGGGTGAGCTTGGGGCTTGGCCCATGCTGGTTGTCCTGTCGAAGACCAGCGCGACATCAATGGGGAGAGGACAGAGCGCGGGTTGTTCGACGGTCGAGATCTCATCGGTCTGAGCAGACCCTACGACAGCCATCCACAGGCGCGCCGCTGCCACGACTGCGATGACAGTTCCTCCTATAGCGGTGAGGTGTCTGGGGCGAGCTACCTTATTTGTCATCGCAGTCTCCTCTGACTAATCTTGCCGAGAACTTACTAATTGGGTGAAGCGGTAGTCCGAATGCAGACTGCCTCCGAATCCCACACGGGGGGATGAGTCTTCATCCCCCCGTAGGCGTATTCTACTTGCCAGAGCCTATTACACCATCTCTCGATCTTCGAAGTCTACAGGTGGTCGTTTCAGCTCATTACCTTCCCTAGCCTCGTTTTCCGTCGCGGCGAGGAGCCCAGCGCAGCCGCAGTCCGCCCAGCACCAGGACGAGTCCGAGCAAGGACGTGACTACGCCGATGATCGCTTCTGTTCCCGGATGGCTCTCACCGCCCAGCGCCGGCGGACGGCAGCACCTCCACTATCGGTGGTGGAACCGGTGTCTTGGCGACAGGTAGCACTGACGTCGTTCTCGTCGGCGTGGCTGTTGGCGGGACAGGCGTGTCTGTCGGTGGGACAGGCGTGGCCGTATCCCGGTGGTCGTGCGGTGTCGAGGTCTTCGTCGGCGTTGGCGTATTCGTCGACTCAGGCGTGTTTGTTTCGGTCGGAGTGGCGGTAGGCGTGTCTGTCGGCGGAGGCGTGAACGTACCCGTCGGCGTCGGCGATGGTGTAAACGTCTCCGTCGGAGTGGCGGTAGGCGTCTCCGTCGGTGTAGGTGTGAGCGTCTCCGTCGGTGTAGGCGTGAACGTCTCCGTCGGTGTTGGTGTGAACGTCTCCGTCGGTGTAGGCGTGAACGTCGTCCGTCGGTGTAGGCGTGGGTGTAGGCGTCTCGTCGGTGTCGGTAGGCGTGTGGTGTAGGCGTGAACGTCTCCGTCGGTGTAGGCGTGGACGTCTCCGTCGGTGTAGGCGTGAACGTCTCCGTCGGTGTAGGCGTGAACGTCTGCGTCGGTGTAGGCGTGAACGTCTCCGTCGGTGTAGGCGTGAACGTCTCCGTCGGTGTAGGCGTGAACGTCTCCGTCGGTGTTGGTGTGAACGTCTCCGTCGGTGTAGGCGTGAACGTCTCCGTCGGTGTAGGCGTGAAGCGTCTCCGTCGGTGTAGGCGTGAACGTCTCCGTCGGTGTCGGCGTGGACGTGCTCCGTCGGTGTAGGCGTCGGCGTGGGTGTGGGAACAGTGATCTTGTTGACGGGCAAGCGGTACTTCCTTGTTGCCGATGCTCTCGCAGTCCTACTCCGCGCGACTAGGCGGTTGTGCAAGCTCGCGCCGTTCCACTGGTCAGCGTGTGGGCCAAGCTGAGAGTTCCAGTTCAAGACGACTGTGGAGCTCTGAGCGGTAAACACCACATCGTAGGTAATGCCGGTGCGGCCACCGCCGATCGGAGTCTCGGGGCCGGCTGTCATGCTGACACCTGTGGCCGAGCCGTCGGCACTGCCCCAGGAGTTGAAGTTGTCATAGCCGATTATGCCAGCGGAGTCCTTGTAGTCAAGTTGGATCTGCAGACAGCCGCTGTAGGTGACGCCTACCGCGAGGCCCTGCATGGTCAGCCGGTGGGGCACGTTGTCGTTGTCATGCCAGCAGTCGCCTGAGCCGATTCCAGCGCAGAGGTTACCCGTAGTGTAGCCGTCCCCGTATATCTGGCCTTCCAGCGTGTATTGGACGCCGGTAGGCCCTGCTGTTACCTCGTGGGTTGGCCTGCTTAGCAGCAGAACTGCCAGTACGGCGAACATGATGCCAATCGCGGCGAACAGACCCACGAATGGCACCCAGCGTGTCCGTAGATGTCTGACTTGTAGTCGATGCCTCATACGCCCAACCTCCTGAATCCGTGCCCAAAACAAAAACCGCCGGCCTCAGCGCCTCCCCGTTCAAGACGGGGTCTGAAGACGGCGGCTGAAGACCTCCGAAATCAGCCCTTCGGCAGCCCGGCCACCTTAGTCTCTCATTTCCACTACCGACATCCCTGTCTCAGCGAGGGAGACCTTAGATCCGTGGCTTTGCGCCTCCTTCTTTCGAAGGATTTGCCTTTTCGGAGACCTCTATTCTCTATCTGTTTATTAAAGAAGGGGCCAAGGGACCGGTTTAGGGCCCCGCCTCCCCTGTTCCGGGTCCCTTGGCCCCCAACAAACCGTACCACTGCCTCCAGCGGAAGAAGTGGGCTGAAGGACTCATCTCAGTGTAGCCCTTCGGCAGTCCGGCTGTCATACCCCGGATTCAATGGGGGCTTAGACCCGTGACTTTGCGCTCCCCGACAAGCAGGGAGGCAGGCCTGCAATTGTCGCCTGCTGACACGGTTTCCCGTGTCTTGCCGATTCGGAGGCGTATTCTGTTTTCGAAGTGCTGGGGCCCGATGGCCGTATCGTCCTGATACACGACCGTCGCCCTTGGTTTCCCCCGTTCTAAGACGAGGTAGCCAAACCGCGAGCCCCTACGCCTCCGTGCGAATTACAGGCTAGCAGAAAAAGGTCGAAGATATTACTGAGAGCCTGATGCTCTTTGTATCTGTGGTTAGCCTGTTCCAGTAGGCCGCTACTAGTGCCATGTTGTCATAGAACGGCAGGCCTGTCAAGTAGCGGCACGCGGGAACACTTCACTAAGAATGAAACGCTGTATTCGGGTGTTCATTACAGGTAGCAGAGTGGGGGAGCGACCATCGCTGATGATGACGCCCGACTTGGGAGAGAGAACGCTGAGATGACTGTAATGCGAAATGATGAACAGGGCCAGACCATGGCCGAGTACGGCCTGATCATAGCCCTTGTTGCCGTAGTGGTGATTGTTGCGATCACTTTGCTGGGCACCAATCTCAGTCAGCTCTGGACGGAGCTTGCCGACGCGATTATCTAGGTGGATTTTGCGTTTGGGTTTGGGGTGAGAGGTGGCCTGGCCCGGCGGAAGCCGTGAGCAAGAGATCGCTATCTGAACCTGGATGCGTCGCTGGCTGCCCATGCCATGGGCACGACCAGCATAGACATTCCTGTGTCGACATCGTCAACTGCGGGGAGATTCTTCCGAAAATACTAATGATGGCACGAATGAAAAACGTAACCCTGTTGGTTGTCGTCTTGATCGCGTCGCTTGTCTGGGCGCTGCCGGTCCCTGACGCTGTTGCCGCTGAGCCGGTGACGATAAACATTGCCAGCCTTGATGAGAGTCAGTTCCCGGATCTGGCGGCTGTCGTGGACGTCCTCGATGCCAACGGGCGCCCAATAGCTAACCTGAGCCGTGACAACTTCCAGGTGAATGTCGGTGGACAGGCCGCTGAGATTGCAGACCTTCGGAGCGCCGTCGACGCCGATGTCAGCCTCGCCGTCGTCCTCGCTGTGGATGTGAGCGGCAGCATGGCAGGCGAACCTCTGACCCAGGCTCGAAAGGCGGCCGCCGAGTTCGTGAGCGGCCTCTCGCCCCAGGACATGGTGGCCGTCCTCACCTTTGGTGATACGGTTGCCTTAGCGCAGGACTTCACGAGCGACAAGAACGCTGCGACACTTGCCATCGAGGGTCTCCAAGCTGTAGGCAACACAGCTCTTTATCAGGCAGCCAGCGAGGCGTCCTTCAAGGCAGCTTCGTCTCCTCTATCGCGAAAAGTCATTATCCTTCTCAGCGATGGGATTGATTGGGGAGGCAAGAGCACGGTGTCCCGTGATGACTCTATCGCCCAGGCACGGTTCATCGGTGTGCCGGTGTACACCGTTGGATTGGGAAGCGAGATCGACCGTGACTACCTGTCAAGCCTTTCCCAGGCCACCGGCGCGCGGTCATTGGAGACGCCGACGGCGGAGGGGCTATCGCAGCTCTACGCCGAGATCGGCGGCCTTCTGCGGGGCCAGTACGTTCTCAAGCTGACCTCTCCGGTAACCGACCGCAGTCAGGCACTGTCCCTTTCACTCTCTGTAACGATAGGCGGGAATACTGCCACCACGACTGAGACACTGCCGGCACTGATAGTCTCGGGGACTCCCGGGGTGTCCCTAGCAGGCCTCAGCGAGGGGCAGCAAGTCGATTCAGTCATCACCCTGGGGGCCGACGTGACGGGCGATAACCCCGTGAGTGTCGTCAGGTTCCTGGTTGACGATGAGACGGTTTCAGAGGATACGACCGCGCCTTTCCAGTTATCCCTTGACCCCGCGCTGCTCGCGCGAGGCGGCCATACCCTGCGCGTGGAGGTTGAGGATTCAACTGGTGCGGTGGGGCAAACAGAGATGCCATTCGAGGTTGTGGCGACTTCCGTCGCCGGTGGTGGAGGGGGAGGAGTTCCCCTGGTGCCGCTTCTGCTGGCGGCCCTCATAGCTGCGCTTGGGGGAGCAGGTGGGTATCTCTTCTGGAGGTGGCGGCGCGCCCGTTCGCCGTTGCGCAGTGCCGAAGTGCGGCTCCGCCCCTGGTTCAACCCCAAGTCCAACAGGCCCGCTCCCAAGCTGGAAGATTGGCTGGAGCCGGTGCAATCAGTCGACGTGCCTCCCCAGGCTGTCCTGGAGCCTCGGGGCAAGCTGACGATTGTGTCCGGGCCCGGCGCGGGCACGGAGTACGCCGTGGGGAGCAGACCCATCACCATCGGATGCGGCGGCTGGTGCACCATGGTGTTGCCGGAGGATGAGGATCGAATGGGCGCGGAAGAGGCCAGGGCATGGGTGCATCAGAGCAACCGGCTCATCTTCCACAAGCTTACCCGCCTGAGTGTCATCGCGTCCGAGGGGTCCGCCGGCGGCTGGGTTGTCCTGCAAGATGGTGACGAGATCAGCGTTGGCCCGTGCCGGCTGGCGTTCCATCTTGTAACGCCGCAGTCTCAGGAGGAAGAGTCCGTGAGCAGCGCCATCGATGAGGCCTTAAGAGGGCTTTCCCCTTACCCCGAGAACGAAACCGCAGGCGAGGGTGTTGCCCTACCCTTGCCTCAGCCCGTCGATGACGGGCCTCAGGAGCGCTCCTGGGAGCAGTCTGACGAAGAACGGACCGAGGCTGCCGGCTAGCGCGAGCTCCTTGGCCCCCCAACCCACCGAATCCTCATCCTGTCACATCGCTGCGCCAGCCCGTTCGGCGATATTCCTCATGTTTCCCCGCATTTCCTGCCAAACGAGCACCTTCAGCCACTACAGACCGCTCTAGAGCTGCCGATACTTCATTAGGTGAAACCCCTAAGGGATGCGACCTAGGGGACATGACCTAGGGCATACCCCTTGGGGTACACGCTTCGAGGGGTATCAACTGAGAACTCACGGCATCTAGAAACCGTTTGGGGGAGTAGGTAATCAGGTGCTCAAACTAGACAAGCCGCCAGTAACGAACGAGCGGCTCTTGGTCCGCCGGGCGATAGCGCGAGATAGTGATGCTTTCGCCG
Source organism: uncultured Chloroflexia bacterium (assembly GCA_963763495.1). Classification (GTDB taxonomy): domain Bacteria; phylum Chloroflexota; class Dehalococcoidia; order DSTF01; family JALHUB01; genus DAOUEO01. Next base: position 121,393 of record CAVXOY010000015.1, on the reverse strand, counting down.
ATCTCTACGACCTGAACGTGATACGGGTTTACCGGCACATTTACTACTTAATAAATGATACCAAGGAGGCGGAGGACCTCACGGCCCAAACCTTCCTGCAAGCCTGGGAGGCTATCGACCGGTTCCAGCATCGGGGTGCCCCGTTCGTATCGTGGTTGCTGCGCATCGCCCACAATCTTGCGGTGAGTCACCTGCGGAGTCGGAAGAGCGACGTTCAGTTGTACGACACGATGGTCGATGAGGGGCTTCCCAGGAACCCGGAGGCCGTGGCCGAGCGCCAGGCCGACGAGGAGAGGGTGAGGCAGGCTGTGCTCCGCCTAGGCGATGAGCAACGACAAGTCATCATCCTCCGTTTTGTGGAAGAGCTGGATTACCGCGAAGTGGCGGAGATCCTTGGCAAGAGCGTGGCGGCAGTGCGTGTGATTCAGCACCGCGCCCTCTGCGCCCTTCGCAAGATCATGAAGGTGGAAGAAGTTGCCTGACATCGTGGAAGCTCTCGCCGATTGTCTGGACGCCATGCGCAGGGGAGAGAAGCTGGCAGCCTGTCTGGAGATGTATCCCCAGTACAGGGAAGAGCTGACACCTCTCTTGGAGATAGCAGACCTCATAAGGCCTCTTGCGCCCGAGGTGGTGCCGTCTCCGGTGTTCAGAGAGCAGACGAGGGACCGGCTCCTGCGCCGGCCTGATGACCGAGAAGAGATATCACTTGCTCCGGACTAGGTGTCTGGGAGCTGAAACCGGCAAATTGCCGGATTTGAAGAAGATAACTGACATCGCGAGCCTCAAAGGGGGTGAGAGCTGAAGAGAACGAGAGAACGTTATTCCTAAGCGTAGTCCCGGCGGTCGGCTGCCGTTCAGCCCGCTGATTGGGGGTTGGCTGCCGGTCAACAAATACCAAGACAATAGCTAACTAACCATAAGGAGAAAAAGAATATGTTGAAGCTGTTTACGTGGCTACGAGAAGAGACGGGTCAGACGATGGCCGAGTACGGCCTGATTCTAGCCCTGGTGGCGGTCGTGGTTATCACCGCTATCACTCTGCTGGGCGGGAACATCTCCGCCTTCTTCACGGATCTAGCCGGCAACTTCTAGCGTCTGGTCCGCGAAGAAACAGCAAGTAACCTACTCAAGCTAGAGAAGGGGTGGTGGAGAATGGGCTTTGCTCGCTCCGCCACCCCTTTCGGTATCCAGGGGTGGTGGTGGGGATCACCACGAAGTTCACAAGCTCCAGCTTTGGGGAACTGGCAGAGATGGACAGCAACAGTCTGGATCCCGTTTCGTCCTCAAAGAAATCCAGCATATGTCCGATACTGTAATGGATACGATGACTGAGGTTGCATTGGTCCATTCAGGTACGCCGGGTACCGCCGGAAGGCGGCTGGGAAGGCAATAGCGAGCGGATGATAGCTGCCATGGGCAACGCTAGTTCCCGCAGTCAGGGAGGCAACCAAAGATGAAGATTCTCTCAGCATGGCGCCGCCGTCCAAAGGGGTCTGAGCGGAGTCAGAGCCTAGTTGAGTTCGCGCTGGTGGTGCCACTTTTTCTCGTTGTCGTATTCGGGATCATTGATTTCGGTCTGGGGCTGCACGGCTACATCACTGTTACTAACGCAGCTCGAGAGGGAGCCCGCGTGGGAGCGGTCTACGCACCTGCTGGTACTTCGGGGACTCCCGGCAGCCCAGCATACTGCACCACCGTCTCCGAGTCAGACAACGCAAGCATCGCCGGTCGGAGCTGTCACACTGCCGGCTCATTGCCGAGAGCCGACGTGGCGGTAGGCGTTGAGGGTGCAGGTGGTGAAACAGGGGAGCCGGTTACGGTGAGGATGACCTACGACTACCATTTCATCACGCCACTGGGTTCATTTGTCGGCGGGCTACTGGGTCCGCTGCACATGGAGACAACGGCAGACATGCGCCTCGAATAGGCGACAAGGAGGTGCCCCATGCGCCCGTTTAGCACAAGCTCCTTCTCCAGGCCCAAGATACATAAACGTCAACGGAGAGCGCGGTCAAATCGTCGTTCTCGCTGCGCTTTTGTTGACAACGGTGATGGGATTTGCGGCCATGGCAATTGACGTGGGGATCTTCATGCGGAACCTGCGCGATGCCCAGAACGATGTCGATGCCGCGGTCTTGGCCGGGGCTCAGGAGCTACTGAAAGATGCGTCAGATACTGACGCGGCTGAGGCGAAAGCGGAGGAATGGATTACCAGGAATGGCATGGATGAGGGAGAGGTGTTCGATTGCTGTGTCTTCAGCGACCATAACAATGATGGTGATATTGACACCATTTCCGGGAGGATAGAGCGTTCGTCGGACACTTTCTTTGCTCGCGCTGTTGGGGTCATGGGGTTCCCGGTGAAGCGGGAATCGACAGCGCGCGTTGTTCATTCCGAGGGCGCGGCTGTCTGTCCTTGGGGTTTACTGGGTGATGGTTCTGATACCGATCCTGAATGACGGTAGCTACCTCGGCGTCGTTCCCGGTCAAGTGTACGCGCTGAAAGTCGCGGATGGTCTGCAGGTCGTGGGCAACTTCCGTATCCTCGATCTGGGCCAGTCTGGGGCGGCCGGGTATGTGGACCTCATCACAGCCGGCTGTCTGGCGGACCGCCATCGTCAACGTGTGGAGCGAGGGGGACCAGATGCTCACGGATACCAAGCCCGGTAATGGGGCAATCCTACTCGCAACGGCGCTCAAGGACTACTATGCGTATGAGAAATCCGACGGAACAAACGACAGCCTTGGCTATGGCTGGTGTGACGTCGACTTCGAGCTCGATCCTGCTGACCCTACCATGGGTTACATTGTAGGTCCCTACAATCCCTACACCCAGGGGCCCCGCGAGGGCTGCGCCGGAACCCGCTGACAGGAGGGATGGGGCGCATTACCCTCGTGCCGATCATCGATCACCTGCCTAACGGGCTAGCGAGCCGGTGGAGATACTGGGTATCGCGTCCCTGTACATCGCCTCCATGGGATCGTACGGCAACCCTTCCGACACGCGCAGGTATATGGCGTCTTTCTCGACAAGGAGCCGTACAGTCCGAGGTTCCTGGTCGGAGAAAGTCGACAACCTGCCAGCAGCCGCTCAGTTCGTCAAGCTGGTCGAGTAGTGACCGCCGGTCGATCGAGGTTGGCGCGGGCGTACGACCATGTCAGAGCGTCTGCGGTTTGGCGGCTGACAAACCTAGTCCCTCATATTTCAGTTGAGCGGAAGTGAACGGCGTTCTCAATGAGCCGTTTGGCCGTTGCGGTGAGGAAGGGTGAGCTCCTTCCGTCGGTTTCCCTTGCATCCGCAAGAGGATTTCTCGATGTTCTCCGTTTCTCGACAAACCGGCCCTAAGATCGGGCTGGTGAGGGTACAACAGAGGGTTTTTCTGCCGATACTCATATGGGTAAGCTGATCAACTTCCATCGGCGAAGCCCCCTTGTGTTGCCACACGTTATGGGATGGCTAAGCACCCATCCAGCGAATTGGAGGTAGTCCCATGGCTAGAGCAGGAGCCGGTGGGCCGGCAGGGAGAATCAATCGTCGGTTCCTAATGCTGGCCCTAGTGTCTGCGGCGCTCAGCGCATTGCTTGTTTTTGTTGCCATCTCCCGCGCCGGCGGTGGCAAGGAGAGTGGCGGGTCCACCGATACGGTGGCGGTCGTGGTGGCCGCTGTAGAGATCCCGGCGCGGACTCAGATCACCAAAGAGATGGTCAAAGTGAAGGACGTGCCGGTGAGCGTCAAGCCGGAGATGGCCTACGGCTCTGTGGACGAGGCGATCGGTAAGGTAACCCGCTACCCGCTTGCCACTGATGAAGAAGTGACGTCTCTGAAGGTGGTCTCCCTGGAGGGGGTGCAAGGAGCGGACGCTCTCGCCTTCGTCATCCCCAAGGGGATGCGTGCCATCTCTATCAAAGCGGACCAGGTTCTCAGCGCCGGTGGTCTGGTTCTTCCCGGCGACTACGTCGACATCATCGGCGTGTTCAATGTGAAGGACAAGGACGGCAACGAGGATGAAGCCTACTTCGTTCGCACGATCCTCCAGAATGTCGAGGTGCTGGCAGTCGCTCAAACCATAGCTGACGTGCCACCACCCGCCGACGGAGACGAGACCGAGGCCGCCGCGACGACTTCAGAAGGCCAGCGCGCCCGTGGCTCGGAGGCAGATCCTAACCCGGAGGCGACGACACTCACCCTGCTCGTCGACCCGGAGAAGGCAGAATGGGTGTTCCTGGCGGAGGCGAATGGGACACTTAGAGCCATCGTTCGCGGGTTCGGTGATTCAGATTCCACCGACGTTCGTCCTATCATCGAAACTGAACTGTTCCCACCCGGAGTCGGCCCATCCGCGGCGGCGCCAGCAGCACTGCCGCCTGGCTAGCGGAAAGGGCCGTGTCGGGAAGACAGAACTCTAGGATACAGGGAAGAAAATGGCTAGAACCCCAGAGTGCGTAGTTATAGATCCGGACCTCGGCAGTCGCGCCGATACCAGGCGGGCTTTGACGCTCACCCACTTCACGGTCATCGGTGAGGGCGGGTACGGTATCGAAGCAGTCACGGTGGCTAAGGAGAGTACGCCGGATGTCTTTCTGGTCTGTGTGGAAGAACCGGTCGCCCGTGCCCTCCAGACGATAGAGTCGCTGGGCGACGCCGCTTCCCGATGTGCCCATAGTTGTCTACTCTTCACTCGCTGATGCCTCCTCGGTGCGCCGAGCGATGGTAGCAGGGGCCCGCGACTACATAATCAAGCCCATCAAGCCGGAAGACCTTGCCCGTGCCATCTACGGCGTCTTGGAGATGGAAGAGAAGAGACGCCTGCGGTACTCCTCCGAGAGGGTAGAAGGCGCTTCTCATGGCACTATCATCACCGTCTTCGGGGCGAAAGGTGGGATTGGCAAAACGACGATCTCAACCAATTTGGCGACTGCCCTGGTGCGCGGCACGGGGAGCACTGTCGCTCTCGTCGACATGGATACCCGGTTCGGTGACGTCGCGATAATGATGGACATTGCCGTAGAGCAGAGCATCGCCGACCTCGCGCGCCATATTGACGACATGGACAGGGATACGGTACGTGACTACCTTGTCCGTCATCACACCGGCGTCATGATCCTGCCGGCGCCCCTGCACCCTACCGAGTGGCGCAATGTGACGCCGCCCCAGATCACCAAGATCATATCTCTCCTGGCGCAGTCCAACGACTATGTGGTCGTTGACACACCGGGGACATTCAACGAGATTGTGGCTGCGACTCTTGAGGCTGCCAGCTTGATCCTTCTGGTCACTAGCATGGACATCGCCAGCATCAAAGACACTGCTCTCGCACTGGAGATGCTCCAGAGTGCGGGTGTCTCCGAAGACAAGGTCAAGCTGACGATAAACCACTCCACAGCGGCCAACACTCTGCGCGAGGAGGATGTGGAGCGGGTGCTCGAATACAAGGTGTTCTGGCGCATCCCCCATGACCTCAACGTGGCCACAAGCACGCAGCTTGGCCAACCGGTGGTGATTACGAAGCCCTATGCTAGGGTCTCCCGCAGTATTACCGATCTTGCCTCCGCTCTTAGCGGCACTGTGCCGGAGAAGCGAGGCTTCCTGGAGAAGTTCTTGGGAAGGTAGGCGGTGGCGACTGTCATCGATTGCGGAAAGCTGGGATAGCTTATGGCTCAGTTTCAATGGCAACCAAGAAAGGGCGACAGTAGCAGTGAGGGCGGTCTTGGCCGGAGTGTCGGCTCTTCCAGCCTGCTTCAGACCAGTGAGGCGCTCACTGAACTCAAGTACAAACTGCACCAACGGCTGATCGAGGAACTGGACCCGAGCAAACTGGACGGTCTTGACCCTGCCAAGGCGCGGGATGCGGTCGAGTCCTCCGCGCGCGCCCTTATCTCGCAGGAGATGCCCGGCATCGTCGGCATCACCCGCGACGAGTTGGTCACGGCGGTCGCCGACGAGGTTCTGGGTCTTGGTCCAATCGAGCCTCTGATTCGAGACTCCTCGATATCCGAGGTAATGGTGAATGCTCCCGATGTCGTCTTTTATGAGAAGGATGGTCGCATATATCTGAGCCCTATCCGCTTTCGCGATGCCGGCCACATCCTGCGGATAGCGGAGCGGATCATCGCCCCTCTGGGCAGGCGCGTCGATGAATCCTCACCGATGGTTGACGCCCGCCTCGCTGATGGCTCTCGTGTTAACATAATAATTCCACCGGTAGCGCCGAAAAGCCCAACGATCACCATCAGGAAATTCCGTCAGGACAAGATGACTGTGGAAGACTTGATTGCCACGGGCACCTTCACGCGGGAGCTGGCGGAATTCCTCCGGGCCTGCATTCAGGTTAAGTTGAACATACTTATCTCCGGCGGTACCGGCACCGGCAAGACCACTCTGCTGAACGCCCTTTCAGCCTTCATCCCTGATTCGGAGCGGATCATAACGATTGAGGACCCCACCGAGCTTCGGCTGCAGCAGGCTCACCTCGTTTCCTTGGAGGCGAGGCCGCCCAGCCTTGAGGGCAAGGGTGAGGTGACTCAAAGGGACTTGGTCAGGAACTGCCTGCGTATGCGGCCGGACAGGATCCTGGTGGGTGAGGTTCGTGGTCCCGAGGCCTTCGATATGATGCAGGCCATGAACACGGGTCACGAGGGTTCCATAACGACGATCCACTCGAACTCACCCCGCGATGCCCTCGCTCGTGTCGAGAACATGATCCTCATGGCTGGCCTTGATCTTCCGCTTCGCGCCATTCGAGAGCAGATGTCGTCTGCCCTGCAAATGGTGGTCCAGATCGCCCGTATGCCGGACGGCTCGCGGAAGATCGTCACTGTCTCTGAGATAACCGGCATGGAGGGTCAGATCGTGACGATGCAGGACATCTTCCGCTTTGAGCAGCGGGGTATTGACAGCGAGGGGCGGATATCAGGCGAATTCCGGTCGACGGGCATTCGTCCCCAATTCGCCGACAGGTTCGCCATCGCTGGTATTCAGATTTCGCAAGATGTCTTTGGTGCCGCTGGGTGGTGAGTTTATGGATGCTCTAGCTCTGATCGCAGCCCTTTCAGTAATGATCACAGTCGTCCTCCTATTCCTGCTCTTCTATTGGGGCTCGGTGGGAGGCAGACAACGGCACGTGCGGCAACGTCTTGACTACGTTGTCAACCGTGACTCAGATGTCGGGCCGGAGATGTTGTCGATCGGCTTTGAAACGAACGGATTTCAGTGGCATCCCCATTACTCACCGGGCTGCTTTCCGGGAAGGAATGGGCCGATAATGTCGCGCTCGACCTGGATCGTGCCGAACTGAAGCTGAGGGTCGGCGAGTACCTAACGCTGCGCGTGATCACTGCGGTCTTGCTGTTCGCCCTTTGCACCCAGTTCATCGGCCGCAGCGGTCTCGGCCTATTGATAGGCATACTGGCGGCGGTGATTGGCTATTTCATACCGCGGTTGTATGTCTCACGTCGCGTAAACGCCCGGACGTCTAAGTTCAACGAGCAACTGGTGGAGGCGCTCGGCATGGTCGCGAACTCCCTAAAGTCGGGGTTTGGCCTCCTCCAGAGCATGGATCTTGCCGCCGAGCAACTGGATGCTCCTCTCGCCACCGAGTTCAAGCGCACGATCAACGATATCAACGTGGGAGCGAGTTTCGAGGACGCTCTCATAGCGTTCAACGAGCGAATGTTCAGCAAGGACCTGGACATCGCGCTCACTGCCATTCTCATCCAGAGGACGGTCGGCGGTAACCTTGCTGAGGTCCTCGACACGGTAGCGCACACCATGCGGGAGAGGTCCCGCATCAAGGGGGAGATCCGCACACTCATCGCCACGCAGAAGATGTCGGGCTTCGTGGTAGGGGGACTGCCCGTTGCCATAATCGTCCTCCTCTTCGCCCTCGGCACGTTCACGGGCGAAAGCTACGTAGATGTGTTGTTCACTACCAATGTAGGGCGGATAGTGTTGCTGGTAGCCGCCGGAATGGAAGGCCTGGGCATCATGCTTATCCGTCGCATTGTCAAGATCGAGGTATAGCGGAGGATAGGAAGATGGCGCTAGTGGCAGCAGCCTCCGTGTTCATCACCGTGTATATGCTGGCGATGATGTTCCGCGGGACAAGCCCGAACCCTGTACAGAACCGTGTCGCCCTTCTCGGAATACCGGGACGTGTGCGCATGCCGGAGGAGAAGAGGCCCACGTTCGGCGACCGGGTATTGGGACCGCTTGTCGACGCCCTGGCGGGTGGCTTCCTGGGGTTGCTCCCTCATGGTCTTCTCGCCAGAACAAACAAGAAGCTTGTTCAAGCCGGCGAGCCTATTACTCTGTCCGGGTTCCTGATCGTATGTGTCGCGGCGGCGGGAGTTCTCGGCGCATTGGGGTTTGCCATGACCTTCGCCATGTTGGGCAAGACAGATCCCAGGGGGATAGGTTTCACAGGGGTGCTGACCGGTGTTGGCATCTTCCTCCCCTTCATGTGGGTGAATAACCGCATTCGTCAGCGACAGACGGCGATTACCAAGGGCCTCCCTGACGCCTTCGACCTTATCACTGCCTGTGTCGAAGCCGGGCTAGGTCTCGATGCGGCGCTGACACGCGTGGCCGAGAAGATGGAGGGACCCTTTGCCGAGGAGATGTCCATAACCCTGCGCGAGATCGGGATGGGGCGAGGCCACGCCGAGGCTCTCCGTGATCTGGCCGACCGCACGGCAGTAGCCGATCTCTCCATGTTCGTCAATGCGATCATCCAGGCCGAGCAGATGGGTACTTCTATCGGCCAGGTACTGCGGGTCCAATCGGACCAGATGCGCATGAGGCGCCGTCAGCGCGCGGAGGAACTGGCCAACCAGGCGCCGGTAAAGATGATGTTCCCGCTGGTCTTGTTCATTCTGCCGACGCTGTTTATTGTTGTCCTCGGGCCGGCCATTATCCAGCTTTTCGAAACGTACAAGTGATCCCGAAGAAAGCCTCCCACGTGCGCATCGAGAATGCCTCCAGGGGTGGGCAGCTCGCTGCCAATGCCCGCGTGGCAAACCGTGTCTGGTCACGGCTGGTCGGGCTTCTCGGTCGCTCCAAGCTGTCCCCAGGAGAAGGGCTGGTCATAGCGCCTGGTTCTGCAATCCACACGTTCTTCATGCGGATGTCCATCGACGTTGTCTTTGTGGACAAGAACGGTGAGGTCGTCAAGACCGCCATCAACGTCAAGCCATTCCGGATGGTGACGTGTCCCCTCCGCACCCGCTACACGCTGGAGCTGCCGGTCGGCGTCATCGAGCAGACGCAGACGGCGGTAGGCGACCGGATCGAGACCTTCGCCGCCTAGGCCGCAAGCCCCGTTGTCTCCCGGCATCAGGAATCAAAGAGGCGAGAGAAGCAGATGTCCAACCTCTCTCGCCCCTGAGTCTTGATACCTAACAACAGATCTGGGCGGCGATACGTGAGTGTCTCCGAGGAGAGACCTAGTCCGGCCGTCCCAGTATCGTCACCGAGCAGATGGACCCCGGCCCGCCCAGGTTGTGCGCCAGACCGAGTCGCGGGTCCTTCACCTGAGCGCCGTCGGCGCGCCCCTGGAGCTGCTTCGTCACCTCGTAGATCATCCGGCAGCCCGTCGCTCCGATGGGATGGCCGAAGCATTTCAGCCCGCCGCTGGCGTTCACAGGGATGTTGCCGTCCACCTCGGTGTGACCCTCGGCGACGAACTTGGCCCCCTGGCCCTGCTCACAGAACCCGAGGTCCTGACAGTTCAGGATCTCCGTGATCGTGAAGCAGTCGTGCACCTCAGCGAAGCTTATCTCCTTTGCCGGGTCCTTTATGCCTGCCTCCGCGTAGGCTTGGGCGGCGGCTGCCTTGGTGGCCGGGAAGTTAAGGTAGTCGGATGAGTTGCGGAACATCGGCTGCGTCGAAGCTGCCGCCAGTGCGTTCGCCTTGACGACGACATAGTCATCCTTGTGCTTGCTCTTCTTGGCGATTTCGGGGCGGGCTATGACTATCGCGGCTGCCCCGTCGGACATGGCGCAGCAGTCGAAACGCCCCAACGGCCAAGCGATTATGGGCGCGCTCAGCACCTCCTCCATCGTCACCGCCTTGCGGAAGTGGGCCTTGGGATGGGATAGGCCGTTCTTATGATTCTTGATCGCTACCCGTCCCAGGTCTTCCTTCGTCCAGCCGTATTCGTGGAAGGAGCGAGTGGCGGCCAGGGCGAACATGCCGGGGGCGCTGATGCCGCCGATGATGGGGTGGGAGAATCCGGTCATCGGCAGCCCGGAGCCACCTATGTCGGTGAGCTTCTCCACACCACAGGCGATGACGACGTCGTACACTCCCGAAGCGACGCCGTAGCAGGCGTTGCGGAAGGCGTCCATGCCGGAGGCGCAGAAGTTCTCGACCCGGGTGACCGGCTTACCGAAGAGTTTCATCGGCTCCGAGAATGCCCCGCCGCTAAGGCCGGTGAAGTTATAGAGTAATCCTACCCAAGCAGCATCGATGTCGTTGGGCGTTATGCCGGCGTCATCGAGAGCCTCGTAGGCAGCCTCGACAACGAGGTCCTCCACGTCTTTCTCCCACAGCTCGCCGAACTTGGTGCAACCGACGCCGATGATGGCCGCCTTGTCTTTAATGCTTCCCATTGGTCTATCCTCCTCTGTGAAAGGGCCGACCCTCGTTAGGACTGTGGCAACGGACGGCACTTCCAGAAGTAGTTGTGAAAGTGCGCGCCTTCGTGCAGACGCCGGAACGTTATCTCCACCGGCAGGCCGACTTTGACCTCCTGGGGATCGCCGTCCGTCATCTCTAAGAAGACGCGACCGCCGCCCTCCAGGTCTATTACCAGCCGGGGAATCGGGACGTTGAGATACTGGCCGAAGGCGAGATGGTCTAGTGTGTAGGTATACACGTTCCCTTTTCGGGCCAGCTTGACATCTTCGAACTTGTCCTTGGTGCCGCACTCGCCGCAGACGCGGGGCGCTGGGTACTGGACTATTCCACAGTTGAGGCAGCGGGCGCCGTGGAAATTGAGCTCGCTCTTGGCGTCCCGCCAGTAGATGATCGCCGAGGAATCGACAGGGACTTCGTCCCGCTCCATGAGCTGGCGGAAGTGGGCATAGGACGTGTAGTTGGGGAGGTCACGCTTCTGGAAGAGATGGCCCGATAGCCCTCGCCGGCCGGGTGCGGGAGCGATATCGGCTGTCAGCTCCAGCAGGAGGGCGTCGCCGCCATCGCCGTGGTTCAGGACGAGGAGCTTCTCGCCTGCCTTCGCCTGCTCAAGAGCTCCCGCCAGCATCAGCAGAACGAGGGCGGCTCCGGGGCTGCCAATCGATAGGAACAGCGTGTCTTGGAGCTGCGCGGGCTGCAAACCGAGCGCGCGGCCGACGCCGATGTGGCTGCGGGGATCAGGGGAGGTGATAACCGCCTTCGCCACGTCGTTCGCGGATATCCCCATCTTCTCCATAAGCGTCTTGCCCGCCTCGATGACGACGCCGGCATAGCCGTATTGCGTCTCAGCCTTCGCCTCAAACGACCGCAGGTAGCGGTCTTCGCTGCGACGCCAGGGACCGACCTGCTCTCCGGCGATGGAGACGGTCCCTCGGATGGCGACCGGCCCGTCCTTGGAGAGGAGAACAGCGCCGGCGCCGTCGCCCAGGAGTTGCTCCCACATCGATTCCGGCTCTCCCAGGCGGCAGTCGGCGGCCACCACGAGAATGCTGCGGGCGTTACCGCTGTCGATGGCGTCGGCGGCAGCCCGCATGGCGGTCGTGGCGGCCCGCAGCGAGCCCGTGAAGTCGGCGGTGTTGATGTCCCGCCGCAGGTCCAGCGCCGCGGCGATGATGCCCGCCGACTGCTTCTCCACGTAGGGCGCCGTGGTGGTGGCGAAGAAAAGGCCGTCGATTGTGGACTGGTCGATGCCGGCCAGGCAGTCGAGGCCGGCGGCCACAGCCATTGTCAGGCTATCCTCGTCGGCGTTGGCCACCGACCGTTCGCCCGGCACGGCGGGGATGCCCCAGGCGTCACCTATTAGCTGTCGGGATAGTCGGTATAGGGGGATATAGGCACCAGATGAAGCGATGTTTGCCACCGAACCCTCCTTTCCTGCGAATGACAGACCTCTTCCGCAAAACCCTGGGCGGGATGTTACCGAATAGGACAACAGGTTCTTAGGTAAGGCTCGTAGTAGGCAGCGAAGACCTCATCCCAATAGGGATCGAACAGGAATCCCTGCTGATCCTCGCTGCCGCTCTGTTCTTGTTTGGCTTCTACGGGAGCGGGCCGGGGGTGGTGGGCACGCGCGGCCGCGATCCGGTCTCCGCCGTCGCTGGCTCTTGGCCGCCGAAGGTGTTCTCGCGGCCATTCGTCGTCGTCTCCTGTGAATTCACCGACCGCTCTACCTAGAATGCTACCCCTTCGCGCGGAAGGACACAACGGCGATTTCTGGTTCCGGCATCGGGGTGCGCTGCTACTCGTACACCTTCTCTTCCGGCAGGGCGGCGTCCGGCGCATCCGCTTCGACGTTGCGGCCGACGGAGGGCCGGCCCAGCTCGCGGTAGTACTCGTGCTGGATCAGGAGGTTCATGATCTCGTTGGTGCCCGTCCAGATCGTCAGGAGGCGGGAGTCGCGCATTATCCGCTCTATCGGGTAGACGTTGGTGTAGCCGATGCCGCCCATTATCTGCATCGCGTGGTTGATCACCTGCCAGGCGGCGTCGGTGCCGAACTTCTTGGCCTCGGAGACGAGACGGCGCACTCGTCCCGGGCTCGTCGCCGCTGTCGATGGCGTGGGCCGCTGCGTAGACGAGGGCGCGGGCAGCGTCGAGCATGGTAATGCTGTCCGCCACCTTGAAGCTGACGGCCTCGAAGCGGCGGATCTTCTCCCCGAATGCCTTGCGCTGGTCGCTGTAGCGGGCCGCGATCTCCAGGCAGGCGCGGGCCCCTCCGAGGGCGCCGGCGGCGCTGGTCATTCGCTCCGGTATCATCATCTGGTTGAATATCGACCCTCCTCCGTGCTCAGGGCCGATCAGGTTCTCGGCGGGCACGCGGGCGTCACGGAAGTAGACGCGGCCGGTGCCGCCGCCGCGCATGCCCATCAGCCCGTAGACGTGCTGCACTTCGACTGCCGGGCTACGCTCGACGATGAAGGAGCTTATCGATTCGTGAGGGGGAGCGTTCTCCTGGCTGCGGGCATAGACGAAGAAGTAGTCCGCCCCCTCAGCGCCGACGATGAAGCGCTTCTGGCCGTTGAGCACCCAACCGTCGCCGTCGCGCCGGGCCTTCGTCGCGGCGCCGAAGAAGTCGGAGCCGCCGCGGGGCTCGGTGAGGGCCTCGGAAACGCCGAGCTTGCCCTCGAGTGTCGGGCGCAGCCAGCGCGCTTTCTGCTCCGGCGTGCCGAAGGTGACGAGCGCCTCGCCGACGATGGTCACCAGGCTGTAGAGGCAGGGGAGGCTTGTGCTGAGGACGCCGATCTCCTCGATGGCTATTATCTCGTCCACCCATTTCAGCCCCCGGCCGCCGTATTCCTCGGGGAAGCGCAGCCCCAGCAGGCGCCGCCGGGCCGCCGCCTCCAGGAACTCACGAGGATAGGACACCTTCCCCGCGTCCATATCGAGGAGGAGTTGGCGGGGGACTTCGTCCCGCACGAACTGGCGCACTTCATCGCGCAGTTGCTTCTGGTCAGCGGTAAGCAGGCTCTCCATGTCTGTGTGCCCCCTTCGATTCTGTAGTTGATAGGCTAGTAGCTTTGCTGCTCAAGAGCTTGAGGATCGAGGACTATGATCCGGCCCTTCTTGAGGGTGACCCATCCTTTGGAGCTAAAGTACCTGAGGTACTTATTCACGCTTTCGCGGGTGACGCCGATAGTACTCGCCAACTCTTCCTGGGTCAAGCGCACCTGCACGGGCTGTCCCGGCGGCGTCTCCCGGCGATATAGCTGCGCCAGTTCGAGCAGCTTCTTGGCCAGCCGGCCGGGGACGTTGAGGAAGGCCACATCGCCGAGGAGTTCGTCGGAGCGGCGGAGACGGCGGCTGAGTACTCGCAGGAGGAGTACAGCGGCAGCAGGACTGGCTGACAGCCAGGAGAGGAAGTCCTCTCTGCCTATCATGAGCGTGCGCGCATCCTCAGCGGCGATGGCTGTCGCCGAACGGGGCTCGCCGTCAAGGATCGAGAACTCGCCGAGTATCTCCCCCGGTCCAAGGATGGCGATGGTGATGTCTTCTCCTTCTGGTGAGAAGAGGACGATGCGCACTTTGCCCTCGGCGATGACGTGGAAGTGAGTGCCGGGGTCATCCTTGTGGAATATGACGTCGCCTCGCCGGTAGCGACGTTCGCGAGCGGCACCGGCAAGAGCCTCCAGGTCTCCTCTTGGTATCTGAGAGAAGACCGGGACCTGAGCGATAATGGGAACGGTCATCTTTCTGCGCCCCTTTTCCTGCGGAGCAGCACGTTCGCCTCTATCCTACTCCATTTTGCCTAAGTGTGAAGCCTTTCACTGTGGTGAAGTGAGCGAATTCATAGCAGCCCCGCGGAGTGGAAGATTAAGCTTGAAGTCGAGAGAAGAAACAGGAGGGGTTCAAAATGGGAGCTACTATGTTGGAAGAGATGATGACCTTGGTTCGGCTGGCGGATTTCCGGCGCGAGGCCGAGGAGATCGCGCGGCAAAGGCGGGCTCTAGGCGCGGCGCGCTGTGAGCAGTTGACGCGGGCGCGACGGACGGGATAGGGGAGCCGGCAGGTGCCTTTACATAACGTTATACGGCCGCGGATTTGGGGGCGGGTCTTGCCATTAGCAGGGGAGACTGCGAAAATGCCTAGTCTAGTGGGATCGACTAGCAGGAGGAAAGCCCAAGTGATGATAGAAGACACCCTGGCCACAGCTCCCCTTTTCTCTGAACTCAGCCGCAGAGACCTGAAGCGTTTGGCGTCGGCGACGATTGTCAGGAACTATAAGAAGGGCGACGTCATCGTGAAGGAAGGCGAGAGCGCGGTGGCGTTCTACCTTATCCGGACGGGGACAGTAGACATAATACACGGTTACGGCAGCAAAGGGCAGAAGATTGCGGCTACTCTTGGGCCAGGCGAGTTCTTCGGTGAGATGGCTCTTCTTGATTCTTATCCACGTTCCGCAAGCGCAGTGGCGAAGGAAGACACGGAGTGTCTCGTCCTCTCGCGCTGGGACTTCATAGCCGAACTGCGCACCAGCCCCTACATAGCGGTACAGATGCTACCCGTGCTCAGCCGGCGGCTGCGGGAGGTCCAGAAAGACGTAGCCCAAGCGTAGCCTAGCTGCATCGAAACCCTGAGAAACGAAAAGAAGACTCCCTGCCTGGATCAAGGCAGGGAGTCGCAATTTCTGGTGGAGACGGGGGAGAATTGAACTCCCCGTCCAGAGGAAGAACGTCCTGAATCTCCTACAAGCTTAGCCGTCTCTTTGATCTTGCCCGGCGGTCTCCAGTCGGCGGGATACCGCTAGGCCAGTCGATAGTCTTTAGTAACCCTTATCGACGTCTGAGTCACTGCACCTCGACTTTTCGGCGCTATCCCTCTTCCCGTCGAGGGAGGGCTGAGGGCAGCGTGACCGCCTTAGTTAGGCGGCCAGGGCAAACTGTTGTTCGCCTGTTGTTTTTTTGCCACCTGTTTTGCGAGGGCGATGGCACCTCGGCTTGCAATCCAGACCCGTCGTTCCCTGTCGAACCCTTTCGTCCCCGTGTCTGTATTATACCGTATTTGAGCGCGCCTGCCTACCGTTGGTGAAGCGCCCGCGTTATCTGACGCTCCGCTTCGCGCTCGGCGATCTTCTGACGCTTGTCGTGCACCCGCCGCCCCCGCGCCAAAGCGATCTCTACCTTCGCTCGGCCGCGCTTCAGGTAGAGACGCAGCGGTACTATGGTAAGGCCCTTTTCGTTGATCGCCTCGCTGAGCTCGCCGATCTGCGATCGGTGAAGCAGAAGCTTCCGCTTTCGGGTAGGCTCGTGGTTGAAGTGACTCGCCGCCGGGTACTGGGCGATGTGCATGTTGTGAAGCCAGAGCTCGCCGTCCTCGGCACGTGCGAAGGCCTCACGCAGGTTCACCCGTCCGTCGCGGATCGATTTGATCTCCGTTCCGGTTAGAACCAGACCGGCCTCCACTGTTTCAAGGACGTGGTAGTCGTGGAGCGCTTTTCGGTTGAAAGTGACTACCTTTTCCGACATTTCGATGGCTCCTTGCCCAACGGCGGCGACACTGGTGCCGGCGCCGCGTCTCCTATTGCTCGCCGCGCAGGTAGTCGATTGCCCTCAGGAGCTGGGCGTCGCGGCGGAGGTCAATGTCCTCATCGGAGAGGGTAACCTCGATGTCGGGGTGGATACCCACTTCGTCGATCAGTACGTTGTTCGGCGTGAACCAGCGGGCGACGGTAACGAACAAGGCGCCTCTGTCGTCGCTCAAGGCATTGGGAACGTTCACCGTGCCCTTGCCGAACGTCTTCTCGCCGATAATCACCGCCCGTCCGTTGTCGCGAAGGGCAGCGGCGAGCACCTCCGAACCGCTGGCGCTGAAACGGTTGACGAGGATCACGATGGGAATCTCCGTGGCCTCGCCGCCGCTCTTGGCGCTGAAAACCTCCTCCTCCCCATCACGGCCGACCTGGATCAGGATCGTCCCGCTGTCCAGGAACATGTCAGCCACGTTAACGGTCGCGTCGAGGAGCCCGCCGGGGTTGTTCCGGACATCGATAATCAGTCCCTCGTAGCCGGCCTCGGCTATCTCCTCGAGCACCGGCTGGAGCTGGGGGACTGTCCGAGCGGTGAACTCCCTGATCTGGACATAGGCGAGGTCTGTGACCTCATTGCCGCCGGCATCCTGGAGATCGCCGGTCGGCGGCTCACGGGAGACGCTCTCTACCTCAATCTCGTCGCGTGTGAGCTTGACATCCTCCGTCGTGCCGTCGCTGTGCTCTATGGTCAGGTTGACGTCGGTGCCTTTGGCCCCCCGGATCTTTATCACCGCCTTCTCGACGTTCCAGCCGTCGGTGGACTCACCGTCGACCGCAAGGATGACGTCGCCGGAGCGGATGCCGGCCTCATCGGCAGGCGTTCCCGCGATAGGGGCCACGATGGTTATCTTGCCTTCGTGCTCAGTGACGGTGGCACCTATGCCCTCAAACGTCCCCGAGGGCATCACGCTAACGGTATAGGTCGCAGGATCGACGTAGAAGGTGCCTGTGTCGGAGAGAGACTTGATCATGCCGTTGACTGCTGCCTCATAGAGCGTCTGCTGATCTAGGATGTCGGGGTCGACGTACTGGTCCTTGAGCAGACCATACATCTCGTACAAGGCGTTAAAGTCGGGGGCGCCGTCCTCTGATTTAGCCGCGGGTGCCGTGTCGTCGTTGCCGTTCCTCTCGACGACGACGCCTATGCTGAAGGAGAGCGCTACCAGCGCCACCAACAGCAAAGCAAAGACCGTCCACCTGGCGGCTTTTGACATAGGAGATTGCTCCTTCTGACTGTCTTCAAGAAGATTATCGGTCATGGTAGGATCGGTTCCAGTCTAGCATCTCCCCTAAGTGCTGGCAATTTGCGAGGTTGAGGTCCCGGGATGGGAGGGTAGGGCGGTAGAGTCGGTTGACATAATGCCGAGCGCCTTCAGGGAGGGAACGGTCGCGGGGAGAGATGGGCTAGCTGGGCCGACGTCTCCTTGCCGCGGCTGCTTGCATCAGCTTGCTCGCCTCAAGCGGCGGCTTGGATGCGTAGAGCTTTCGATCAGCGCAAAGCAGTAACGCTTCTTCAGTGGTGCCGTCCTGAGGGAATGTGGCGATTCCCACAGCGACTTCGAGAGTGACCGCCTCCAAGAGGCCGCCGCCCCAGTCCCGGCGCTTGGCTATAACCTCGGTCAACTTGTCGGCGGTAGCTTTAGCAGCCGCAGCCTCGGTCTCCGGAAGAATCAGAGCGAACTCGTCACCGCCATAGCGGGCGGGGATGTCAGTGGAACGCACATTCTCGGCGATTAGGCGTCCCAGGAAGGCAAGCAGCTTATCGCCCATGAGATGGCCGTAGCGGTCGTTGACCTCCTTGAAGTGATTCACGTCAAGCATGACGACTGATAGGGAGTGGCCATAGCGGAAAGCGCGCTGGAGTTCGTGGGGAAGCTGTTCCCGGAAGTAGCGGTGATTGTACAGACCGGTGAGGCTGTCGTGGTAGGCAATCTGGCGGAGGCTCTCGCTGAGCTTCTCTAGGTGTTCTGAATAGGCTCGCTCCAGTTGGACATTGGTCTGTCCAGAGCGTGCCGCCAGGACGAGCGTGAAGATCGCTGCGAAGGCGATCGTGACGCCGTCTCCGATCCGTTCGACTGCTTGGGGGAAGAGCGGTCCCAGAAGTTGCGACCAGAGGATGAGCACGGCGAATACTAGGATGCCACTGGCCGGCACGAGCCAAGCGGTACGGAGATGTCGCTTGGCTATCGGGGACGACGCACGGTCTCTCCTCAGGCAGAGGCTCTACTTGCCACATGTCCGGTCCGGTCGTCGTCTCGGTAGTCGTCATAACTCCAGCCCAGCGAACGGTGCCAGATTCTCTCGCCTCGCGACGGCTTCACCTTGCACGTGCTTGGCGTCGAGTGATTGCGTCCAATTGTCGATGCAAGATGCCAGGGTCTTGGGGAGGTTTCTTCGGTAGCCCGGCCGCCATATCTCCGGCATAGAGATCTAAGGCCCGGTGGCTTTGCGTCCCCATCTTTCGATGGGTTTGCCTTTATCGGTTTACCTTCCCGCCGCTCTAGCTTCCACTCAAATAATCGGCTACGGCGGGCGATCCCTTGAATGGTGCCTACTGAGTCTGCAATATACATAACTAGTATAGTGCGATCTTATTATGAGGAGGGACGAGTCAATCCCCTGGTCGGGGCCTGGCCCAAGGAGATAGCAGTCGAAAGAGACGTGAGTGCCAGCAGATTCGCGGAGGATGCTTGGTTCTAGTGATCCGCTGTATCGTTTGGAGGCGTGGGCTGCCGTCTATTGAAGCGCTGATCAGTTCCGGCGAGGATCTGGGCGAGTGAGCGCGGTCTGGCCTGATTCGGCGTCTGTTCGCGCCAGCGGGCGAGAATGGCCGAGGTAGACTGCTGCAGCTCGTGCGCCCTCAACTCCCGTTCCCCTCGCACGTCCCAGTCGCCTATGTTTGAGAGTAAGGGCTTCCATTCCTCCTGAGTGGGCGCGAGGGCGGCCGTGATGGCTATGGCTGCCAAGACCAAGGCGATGATTGGGGACGCGCCGGCCAACAGGGCTACGACCGCCAGTGCCAGTGTCCCGATTGCCGCTATGGTCCCTTGCCAGGCCGGCAGCCTCCAGAAGGAGACCTCGATGGTGACGCGCTTCTGAAGAGGAGCTCCCGTCTTTCGCCAGTTGTCCCGTTGCGGCCAGTCTCTCTGTCCGCCACCGATCGTACTCGACGCGCCGCTCCGGCGATCCTATGACCGCAAAGGCCTCGTTGAGATACTCTAGCCTCTTCTTGGCGGTCACATCGAAAGCGCCGGCCAAGTTGTACTTCCGGGCCAGATGCCAGTACGCCTGCGCTACTATTTCGTGATCAGCTTTGGGGTGAAGTTGCAGGACTTCGTAATAGTCTCGTTCTCTCATACTTCCCGCCGTAGAATGAGATCAATAAGCGCGTTCCGGAAGTAATAACGCGTCTACGGACGGAAAGTTTCACCTATCCCCTGCCGGCTCGACGGTTCGATGCGGGTAAGAAGGCGAAGTTGGATGTGTTATGTCAATTGTGCTAGCTTCTGCAGGACCTCCCCGGGCTCAGGAAAGCTGCCGGTAGCGGCCTTGGAATACACCAGTTGACCATTGGCCCGTACCTCAAACCGGCCTCCTCCCGCTGGTATAAGCCGCAGGGACTCTATCCGGTCGCTCATAGCTTGCAGTATCTCGGTCGCCGTACCGGCGGCCTTGGGCAAGTAGTTTCAAATTGCGCAGTACTCGATCTCTATCGTCAGCTTATCGTTGGCGGTCATCGTCTTGAAATTAACCTCCTCTATATGCAATAGTTCTCTCGCTGGTTTCGATGATAGGCTCCGCGACGCGTATGTCAAGGTGTTGCGACGGGTCGCGTACCGTTGTCAAGAGACAGACGGTGATGGAACCCGCACACCGGCGGAGGAGGGAACCTTGAAGCGCTGCATCGCTGTTCTTGCGGTTGTGGTTTGCCTCCCTTCACTTCTGGCCTGCGCGAGCGCGGACCGCCCCTGCTATCTGGCCCTCGGCGACTCCTATGCCTACGGTGAGGGCGCGTCGGCCCGGACGAAGGACGCCTATGTACCCCTTTTCCACCAGTTTCTCGAGGGAGATATGGGGAAAGAGGTCGCTCTGCGGAACCTGGCTGTCGGCGGCGAGACCACGACCTCGATGATCGCCGAGGGGCAGCTCGCCAAGGCCCTCGCCGAGCTGAGATTCCGCAACCAGGCGGACGACAACCCGCGGGACGACGTGGTCGTTATTACGATAGACATCGGCGGGAACGACCTCATAGGGCTGACGGCAGAGGGCCGGCCGTGCGCGCCACCGAAGGGCCTCGACGATTCGGGCTGCGCCGCGGCCGTGGGCAACGCCATCGACGAGGCAGCGAAGAACCTGCCCGTCATCCTGCGGGCTCTCCGCGTCGCCGCCGGGCCCGACACCCGGATCCTCGTTCTCGACTACTTCAACCCCTATTCCGGCAGCGGTAAGCCCCTCGACGAAGCGGGCGACCTGGCGCTGCCTGCCCTCAACGATACTATCGAGAAGGCGGCCCTAGCGTCCGGCACGGATGCCGAGGTCGTCCACTTGTTCGACGACTTCCGGGGCCGCGCGCCCGACCTCACGCACGTGATGGAGCCGGAAGAGGACTTTCACCCCAACGACGCCGGCTACCAGCTAATGGCTGACCTGCTGATCGCTGCTTATAAGCGCTAGATCGCCCCCTATCGGTTGACTTCCCCGTCGAAACGACTTAAGGTAGATATCTGTGAAACGCGCGGGGTGAGATATGGGTTGGGGGCTATAGAGGGTGCCTGAGGGGTTCTGGCAGAGGAGGGTCTCCCGGCGTCGCTTGTTGGCGGGTGCGACGTCGTTTGCGATTATCGGCGGCGGGGCGAGCATCCTCCTGCCGCGCCGTTTCACCGCCGGCGCTCCCCGCGCTCCTCAAGACTTCTCCGTCACCGCCGAAGATATCATCCACAATCCCGCTCAGCTTGCCGGCGGCGATCTCCGCGCCCTGAAGTGGGATACTCTCGATGGCACGACCGGCCTTCGGGCGGCCGCCACCTCGGAGGGGCTCTACACGTCGCCGGTTGTCAGGACGAACAATCCTTTCACCCATGTCGGCCTCCACTGGCGCAGCGAGGGCTCTCAGAGCGCCGGCATCCGCTTCGAGGTGCGCACCTCCGCCGACGGCCGCACCTGGTCGCCCTGGCGTGCCGCGACGGTCGAGACCTACCCCGACGAGAACCCGCGCGGCGAGAGCTTCGCCGCCCTTGTCTGGGCGGCGGATCAGAGCCGTTATGTCCAGTACAGCGCCCGCTTCGACGGCAGACGCCCAGGACTCGGCGCTGCTCTGCCCGGGTCGTCGTCACCGCTCTGAACTCGCCGCCGTACACCCCCGGTATGGAGGCGGCAGCGGTGAGGAGGACTCCTACGCCCAAGGCTACGCGCACGCCGAGTCCGGTCTCCGACGCCGGCAGCCTGCCGCCGCCGTTCGACGACGACCAGCTCCTGACGCGCGAGGACTGGGGCGCCCCCGACAGCTATCGCTTCTACAGCAACGGCGTCGAGGTCTGGCCGCGCATGTACGTCCCGACGAAGAAGATCGTCATCCACCACACGGCCACCCTCGATAACTCCGATACTACGTCCCCCGACTACCCTGATCCCAACTACACCGCCGATCAGGCCGTGCAGGACGTGCGCGCCGTCTACTACTACCACGCCATCAACAAGGGCTGGGGCGACATCGGCTACAACGCTCTCATCGATCGCTTCGGCCGCATCTATGAGGGTCGCCGCGGCCGCGACGAGGGTCTCGACGGCGGGCGCGAGATCATCAGCCCCGACGTCGTTGGCGGGCACGCGCTTACCTGCAACGAAGGGTCGACCGGCGTTTCCCTCATCGGCAACTTCGAGGTCAACCAGTTCGACGCTACAAAGCTGGCGGATATGAAAGAGACGCTGTTCGACTTCCTCACCTGGTCCTGCCGCCGCTTCTACATCTCGCCTACCGACTCCTCCGACTTCCTGATGGTCGACTACGGCCGCGTCCTGGGCCTGCCGGACATCGCCGGCCACCGCGACTGCAACTACACCGCCTGCCCCGGCCGCTATGTCTATGCTCTTCTCCCTCAGTGGCGAGCACGACGTCTCCGACCAGATAGCGCGCGACGGCCCGCGTCAAGCCGTCGGTCCAGATCACGCAGACCCCGAGCGACGCCGACATCGCCAGGGGTTATGTCACCTTCACCTGGAAGTCGCCCGACAGCGCCGACGCCCTCTTCTCCTACTACCTGGAGGGCTGGATACCCGACCTGGACAACGATTCGGTCTACTACGTCACCGGCTTCACCGACGACAAGCGCCCCGCCTGGTCGTCCTTCTCCGGCGACACGGCCGCCAGCTTCAGTCTCAACCAGCCCGCCCGCTACACCTTCCACGTCCGCGCCAAGGACCCGGCGACCGGCAACGAGGGGGCGTACGAGGAGAACTTCACCTTCATCTCCTCGACGGAGCGCACCTTCTTCCGCGTCGGCGCGCCGGGAGCGACCAAGAACTAGACGCCTTCCCCCTGCAAGGTTTTCGCCGCTCTCGCGTTTTATGTTTGGTAAGGGCAGTCCACCCTTCTCGCAAGGAGGTCCGCCATGCCCGACTTCAAAGCCCAGGGAGTCCTTCTCGACCGGCGGGGCCAGCCGCTCTTCCTCTGCGCCGTCTGCCACGGCCCTCTCACGACCGCCGACTTCGCCCAGCTCCGCCTGCGCCTGCCCGACCCCGACGAGACGGCCGGCGAGTACCTGGACGCCGAGCTGATCGACGGGCTGGCCCACTACGACTGCACGCACGTCGCCCGCGCCGCGAGCTGACCGGCGCTGCTTCCGCCACGGTGCGCTTGATAACGTGTTATGTTAAGTACATGGCCTCTCCCCTGCCCTGTCGCCGCCGCTGCCGCCCTCAGACATTGACCCTTACGCCTCCCGTGATACGATCCCTTTGAGGGCAGCGCCGTCTCTCCCAGACGAGGCCCGCGCCATCGCGGCCGGACCCCCTCTCGACGCTACCGCCCCAACGTCCCAAGCCTAACGCGTCTGCCTTCGTATTTGTGTCAGTGATCGGAGAGGTTCGATGACCACCATCCTTGAGCGTTACCAGGAGTTGCACCCCCGCTCGGCCGCGCTGCACGCCCAGGCCGCCGCCAGCTTCCCCGACGGCGTCACCCACGACATCCGCTACTTCAAGCCGTTCCCCATCTACGTCGACCACGCCGCCGGCGCCCGCAAGTGGGACGTCGACGGCAACGAGATGATCGACTACATGATGGGCCACGGCGCCCTCCTCCTCGGCCACGCCCACCCGGCGCTCGTCAACGCCGTCACCGAGCAGATACGGCGGGGCACCCACTACGGCGGCTGCAGCGAGCTGGAGGTCGAATGGGCGGGCTGGATACGGCGGCTCGTCCCCTCGGCGGAGGTGGTGCGCTTCACCTCCTCCGGCACGGAGGCGACGATGATGGCCGTCCGCCTCGCCCGCGCCTTCACGGGCCGCAACAAGCTCGTCCGCTTCGCCCACAACTTCCACGGCTGGAACGACAGCGTGACCGGCCTGACCTCGCCGGAAGAGAGCGTCCCCTGGTCGCCCGGCGTTCCCGACAGCTTCCTCGGCCAGCAGATCGTCGTCCCCCAGCACGGCCGCGAGGAGCTGGCGCGCGTCCTCGCCGACGACCCCGACGTCGCCGCCGTCATCATCGAGCCGACGGGCGCCCACGCCAGCACGATACCCATCGACGTGCCCTTCCTGTCGTTCCTGCGCGAGGAGACGAAGCGGAGCGGCGCCGTCCTCATCTTCGACGAGGTGGTGACCGGCTTCCGCGTCTCCCCCGGCGGCATGCAGGGCTTCTGCGGCGTCCTGCCCGACCTGACGACCCTGGCCAAGATCGTCGCCGGCGGTCTGCCCGGCGCGGCGGTCACCGGCCGCAGCGACATCCTCGCCGGCATCGAGTTCCGGGCCGACGTCGAGTGGAACCTGCGCCGCCGCATCTCCCATCCCGGCACCTTCAACGCCAACCCCCTATCGGCCGCCGCCGGCATCGCCGCCCTCTCCACCATCGCCGACGGCAAGCCCCAGAAGCACGCCGACGCCCTGGCGAAGCGGCTCTGTCAGGGGGTGAACCAGTTGCTGCGGCAGATGGACATCAAGGGCTGCGCCTACACCGTATCGTCGATGTTCCACATGGTCTTGGGCGTGGGGTGCCCGCCGCCCATCGACGGCCACGCGTGGGAATGGCACGGCAAGCCGGGCCCGGAGGTGCCGGAGACGTCCGGCCCGGTGGTGACCGCCTTCAGGCAGGGGATGATCAACCGCGGCGCCGACTTCATGCGGACGGGGGGTATGATGTCCGCCGTCCACACGGAGCGCGACGTGGACGAGACGCTAGCGGCGCTAGAGGCGACGCTGTCGGATATGCAGCGCGAGGGCATCCTCTAGCGCTGGCAGCCGCAAGCCATCGCTGCCACCGGAATCGCGTCAAGAGCAACGTCCGTCGAGTCTCAGCACGACATTGGATGATCTCATGGAACTCGCGATGAGGATCGAAGCCGCGTCCGACGCCACGGCTGCTTGTACGACTCCAGGTCTCTGATCGATGGTAGCCGCCGTAGATTGGCCGTGCGACCCTGCCAGAGGACCGCCGTCAGTAGGCTCACGATCGAGAACAGCGATGGTCATTCCCTAGCTTCCCAACTCGGCACCTCCGAAGAATCTCAGTCACCTGTCACGCCTCGAGCGGTAGAACGTTGCGCTGTCGAGACGTCTTCGCCTAAAGCTGTGCGGCCATTGCTTGCCGGTCAGCGAGGCGTCGAAGCTCTGGCGCCGAGCAGGCGTTCGAGTCGACTGACAGCACTGCGCTGGGCTAGCAAAGTCGTACTCCTGCGCAGAGAGCGCTGAGTACAGGTGTTACTGTTACTCTGCGCTCCACATGGCGGGAATCAACTCGGCCGATCGGCGTCAAGTCAAACTCCCTTCGGATACTCGTCTTCAGATCGCGGATCCCGCGTCCGCTGGCTCCGCTCATATCTGTCTCTTACTGTCGGAATGCTCGGCGCATGAGCAGGCCACTGCCGCGAGCCAGCTGCCCACGTCCTATGGTATGTCGCACTGTGTCTCCACCATGTGAGGGCCCTATGCCAGACGACTCGGGTGTCCACACCAGAGTACACAACCTTGTCGGGGAATGCTGACAGGGGAATGCGAAGGCGTTCGTCCACTCTGACAGATATCGGCTCGAATTCGGCCTCCACATAGATGGGTTCTCAATCTGCGCTCGGACGCGCGCAAAGGGCTCATCCCGTAGGTCGGTCAGGTATGGGCCTCTTGTCTTCGGTTCGTGTTTCGGAATGCCGTAGAGGATGCACCCGCCAACTCGTTAGCGAAGGATGCTATATCGCTTGAGCGGCCTTCGTCTCCCCCTCTCGGACGAGAGGTTGACTCACGGTTGTCTGTCGTCTAGGCGTGGTCATTCTTGGACCTGATCAGTACCACCAGATGACGAATCCACGACTCGACGGTTCTCGACGGTGTACGTGTCAGGATGACGCGGAAGATAAGCTTAGCCTCATTGTTCATCGTATTATTCTAGTATCCGCTGCGCTTGAGCTCTACAGAGGCCTTCGCGACCTATCCGTTGCGTCTTCGGTTGCGTTGCCTACCACGCTCTACAATGGAGTTGGGCGGTATTCGCCTACGCAAACCCTAACACCCGCCGGGAGGCGCGAGATGCCCAAACCACGTGAACCCAAGCAGCCATCGGAGAAGTCCGTCGAGAAGCGCCTCCGGGAGCATCTGGAGTCGTTGCACAGCTTCATGCAGGAGTGTCAGGTCTGCCAGACGGAGGCGCCCGCCCACTGGCAGTTCTGCGCCCACTGCGGCAGCCGCCTCTCCACGCAGTGCCCCGGCTGCGGCCATCCTCTCCCGCCCTCCGGCGCCCGCTACTGTCCCTACTGCGGCCTGGAGATACCCACCGGAGCACCCCTTCGTAGGGCGGGCATCTTGCCCACCTGTCGCGGCGGCGCCTCGGTCGGGCGAGACGCCCGACCTACGCACAGAATAGTCGGAGCCCTAACCCTACCTACGTGCGAATACCGTCCAGGCTGTAGAGCGTCGCGTTTCTCCGTGCTACACTGAATCCACGATGCTGAATGAGCAGACCGTAGCCGAGCTTCGGCAGATCGTCGGCGCCGACGGCGTCCTCGACGCGCCGGAAGACCTCGTCACGTTCGAGTTCGACACGACAATCGACCGCGCCCTGCCCGACGCCGTCGTCTTTCCCACGACGGCGCAGCAGGTATCGCGCGTCGTACGGCTCGCTGGGCGCTTGGGCATACCGATAGTAGGCCGCGGCGCTGGAACGGGGCTGAGCGGCGGCTCCGTGCCCGTAGAGGGCGGTATCGTCGTCGCTTTCACCCGCATGAACCACATTTTGAAGCTCGATCCCGTCGACCGGCTGGCCATCGTCGAGCCCGGCGTCGTCAACCTCGAGCTCGACCGCGCCGCCCGCAAGCACGGCCTCTTCTTCGCGCCCGACCCGGCAAGCCAGCGCGTCTGCACCATCGGCGGCAACATCGCCGAGAACGCCGGCGGGCCCCACTGTCTGGCCTACGGCGTCACGACAAACCACGTCCTCGGGCTGGAGTTCGTGACCGCCGACGGCAGCATCGTCGAGGTCGGCGGCCCGACGCGCGACCTCCCGGGCTACGATCTGACGGGGCTCGTCACCGGCTCTGAGGGCACGCTGGCGCTGGTCACGAAGGCCATCGTCAAGCTGATGCCGGAGCCGGAGACCGGCTACACCCTCGTCGCCCAGTTCAAGCACGTTGAGGACGCGGGGAACGCCGTCTCGCAGATGATCGGCAACGGCATCGTGCCCCAGTGCATGGAGATAAGCTACTTCGAAGCGCTGGCGAGAATGATGGCCGGCGGCGAAGAGCCCGCGGTTACGTCGACCCTCATCGTCGAAGTCGAAGGCTCGCAGGAGAACGTGACGGCGCTGACCCCGGCGATACGGCAGATCATCGAGGCGAGCGGCTCGGCGAGCATCACGATCGCCACGGAGGAGGCGGAGAGGGCGCAGGTGTGGGCGGCGCGTCGAGCGGCGGCGGGAACGGTGGGACGCATCGCCCCCAGCCAGTACATCCTCGACGGCGTGTGCCCGCGCACGAAGCTGCCGGAGCTGCTGAAGCAGTCGACGGAGATAGCCAAGAAGTACGAGCTGCTGCACTTCGCCGCGTTCCACGCCGGCGACGGCAACCTTCACCCGAACTTCGTCTTCGACGGCACTCAGCCCGGCATCATCGACCGCGTGATGGCCGCCGGCGCGGAGATCCTGCGGCTTTGCGTCGAGGCGGGCGGCAGCATCACCGGCGAGCACGGCGTCGGCCTGGAGAAGCGCGAGCACATGCGTCTCATGTTCAGCGACGACGATCTGGCCGCCATGGCGAAGGTGCGGGCGGCCTTCGGCTCCCAGAAGTTCAACCCGGGGAAGGTCTTCCCCACAGACATGGCGAGCATCTGACCTGATGGACGAATCGCAACTCCTGGAATCGATACGCTCCCTCGTCGCCGCCGAGGCCATCGCCCCGGCGGAGCGAGTGGCGGACTACGCCGTCGACGGCCTGACGCCGCGGATCGCGGTCGCCCCGGCCACGGCGGAGGAGGTAGCGGCCGTCCTCGCGGCGGCGGCACGGCAGGATGCGGCGGTCATACCCTGGGGCGGCGGCGCCAACATGGCGACCGGCAACTCCCCCAAGCGCTACGACGTCGCCCTCGACGTGACCCGCCTCAACCAGGTCGTCCAGCATGAGCCTGCCGATCTCACCATCGCCGTCCAGGGGGGCATCAGCCTCCAGGAGCTGCAGGACCATCTCGCCCGCAGCGGTCAGTATCTCCCCCTCGATCCGCCTTCGCCGCAGACGACGACCGTCGGCGGTATGCTCGCCGCCAACGCCGGTGGGCCCTGGCGTCACGCCTACGGCTGGCCGCGCGACTGGACGCTGGGCCTCAAGGTCGCTCTCGCCGATGGCAGCGTCACCAAGGCCGGCGGGCGCGTCGTCAAGAACGTCGCCGGCTATGATATGACGAAGCTCTACCTGGGCTCGTTCGGGACGCTCGGCGTCATCGTCGAGGCGGCGTTCAAGGTGACGCCTCTCCCCGAAGCGAGCGCAACGGCCGTCGCCTTCTTTGACTCCGCCGATGCCGCCGCTGCGGCCGGCCTGGTAATCCACAAGCGCAACCTGGGCATCCGCTCGCTGACGCTGGCAAGCCCCAGCGCCGGCCATCTCTTTGTCTCCGTCGGTATCGAGCCACCGGCGGGCGCCTGGGCGCTGGTCCTGGCTGCGGCCGGTGTATCAGCCGCCGTCGAACGCTCGCTGGCGGAGGCGGAAGCGCTCTGCAAAGAGGCGGACGCCCCGCTCCAGCGTCTGCCGGAGGACGCCGGTTCCGCCCTGTGGGAGCGCCTGCGGGGTCTCCTGCTGCCCCCCAAAGACGGCGAGCATCTCCTGGCGCGGACAGGCGTCGTGCCCTCGCAGGTCGCCGCATTCCTGAACGCTATCGAGTCGGTGGCGCGGCAGCACGGTCTGGGCGTGCAGGTGGTCTCGCACATCGGCTTGGGGACTGTGTACAGCCTCTGGCAGAGCGACAAGCGGGACCTCGATGGGGAGGGCGCCAAGCTGGTGGCGTCGTTGCGCAGCGCGGCGGCGAGTCACGGCGGCGCTGCCATCATCGAAGGCTGTCCGGCGGCGCTCAAATCGCAAATCGACGTCTGGGGCGAGCCCAAAGGGGGCCTGCCGTTGATGCGGCGCATCAAGGAGCAGCTAGACCCCAAGGGAACGCTGAGCCCCGGCCGCTTCGTGGGGAGGATATAGAGAGTGAGCGTAGAGGTGCAGTCAAAGGGTTTCGCCGACGCACCCGATTTCGCGGACCTGAATCGCTGCGTGCGCTGCGGCTACTGCCTCTGCGAGTGCCCGACGTACCTGGAACTGGGCCTGGAGACGGAGTCGCCCCGCGGCCGCATCCACCTAATACGGTCGCTGACCGAGGGACGGCTGCCGGCCAGCGCAACGCTGCTCGCCCACCTCGACCTCTGTGTGCAGTGCCGCGCCTGTGAGCCCGCCTGTCCGTCGGGCGTGCCGTTCGGCCGGATCATGGAGCGGGGACGCGCTCTGGTGATGCAGCAGACCGAATCGACGCCGAGGAGCTGGCGGTTGCGGGCGCGCCTGGCGAGCCTGCTCCTGCCTCATCCGGGCCGTCTGCGGTTTGTCGCCCGCCTGCTGCGGATCTATCAGCTCTCGGGGATGCAGAAGCTGGTACGTAGCACTCATCTTCTCAGGCGCTTCCCCTGGCATCTGCACGACATGGAGCAGCTTCTGCCGCCCCTGCCTGCGGGAACGCTCAAAGTCGCGCCCGTCGTCGAGCCCACCCACCACACCGATCAGCCACGGCGCGTCGCCCTGCTCCTGGGGTGCGTGACGCCGGTGCTCTATCCCAACCTCCACGAGGCGACGGTGCGTGTGCTGGCCCGCAACGGCTGTCAGGTGCTGGTGCCGCCGGAGCAGACCTGCTGCGGTGCCCTCCACATCCACGCCGGCGATCTGGAGGCAGCGCGCCGTCTTGCCCGGCGCAACATCGACGTCTTCCTGTCGCTGGGCGTCGAGGCCGTTCTGTCGAATGCCGGCGGCTGCGGCGCCATACTCAAGGAGTACGGTCAGCTTCTGAAAGACGACCCCAAGTACGCCGAGAAGGCGGCGGCTTTCTCTCTCCTCGTCAAGGACATCAACGAGTTCCTTGTCGATCTGCCCTTCGACCCTGAGATGGGGCGGGTCAACGGGCGTGTGACCTACCAGGACTCCTGCCATCTCGCTCATGCCCAGGGGGTCAAGCAGCAACCGCGCGCCATCCTCCAAGCGATCCCCGGCCTGCAGTTCGTCGAGATGGCCCACGCCGACCACTGTTGCGGCAGCGGCGGCGTCTACAACATGACCCAGCCTGAGATGTCGGGGCGGCTTCTGAAGGAGAAGATGGAGGACGTGGCGGCCACTAAGGCGACAATCGTTGCTGCGGCGAATACCGGCTGCATGATGCAACTGGAGGCCGGCCTGCGCCAGTTCGGGCCCAATCTCGGGCAGGTCGCTCACGTGGTCGAGCTTCTGGACGAGGCCTACCGCAATCTGGACGAGGATTAGCGAGACACCCCGCTACGGGCTGACCCGCTTCCGCACCCGCTCGATCTGCTCCGCAGGTTCTGCCCCGAAGTTTACTTTGAACCTGTCCTTGAATTCCTTCACGCCAAATCTATGAGTTTGCGTTCCGTGTTTTTCAACAGTGTAAGCGGCCGCGAGAGAACCTAAACGCCCACAAGCCTCAAGCGGTAAGTCTCTAACAAAACCCGATAAGAAACCTGCCCGGTACGCATCTCCGGCGCCGGTTGGATCGACAACACTTTTGGGCTTAGCTGGCGGTATCTTCCATTCCTTTTTGCCCATCTTGATCGTTGATCCACGAGAACCTAAGGTCGTTATCCAAATCTGGCTTGTTTGCGGTAGGTTTCTGAGACCTAGCCTCCTTTTGATAAGCTCAATTTCGTAATCGTTACCGATGACGATTGAGGCGTTTTCTACCGAGAACCCAAGATCCTCTTTTGTAAGATGGGGGATATTAAAGGCCGGATCAAAAAGATACGGTATGTTACGTTGAACAGCCTGTCCTACAAATTTGACTGTAGCCACCGGATCGTTTGGAGAGATAACTACAAAATCCCCGTCCTTTAGGAATTTCTTGAGGGAAATAGCCCTGTTCTTCTTCATAGCACCTTCGTAGAATCCCCAAATCTGGTTATCATTTTTGTCGGTTGTTACAAATCCTTGGGCGGTAGGGATATCTTTGAAGAGTTTGATTCCCGTGACATCCAAATTCTTGATCCATCTTCAGATGTCTTAGGTAGTCCTGAAAATCGTCTCCGGCGGATGCAACTATCAGTGTGGGGACACCCAGTAATCCTAAGGAATAGGAAATGTTGCCGGCTGTGCCACCAAATTCCGTCCTGTAAGTCTGCATTATGAAGCTGACATTCAGGATGTGGATCTTGTCCGGCATTATGTGGTCGCTAAAACTACCCGGCATCGACATTATGTGGTCATAGGCTAGGGACCCAGTAACTACAATTCTGTTAAACATTTGTCTCTCGATTCCGTATCTTCTTGCCACGAAGCAAGATATCTGTTCTGCCCTGTTTTGGTCTAGCTCGCGCTCGCCCGGATACGACGAACGACGGCCAAGCTCTAATCATAGAATGGGTTTTGGCCTCAGTCTATCTGGAGTGGACGGAACGCTTCGGGAGTTAGCCGTGCGAGGGGACCTAGTGCGTGCGTCTGACTGTGCGCCGTGCCACCGGCGGAGAAATCTCCGTGGTTGGCCGCTGTTCCGCTGACGTGGTCAGCATAGAGATGAGGACGCCGAGCGTCTGGGGCAAAGCTGGTGGTCTGTTGGCCGCCAGGCGCAGGCGACGGTGCACTACCAGGCCATCGTGCAGGGCGAGGACGAGACTGGCCGCCGCCTCCGGACGTACGGCCAAGGAGATAAGGCGGGCCGACTCAGCCTTCTCGAACGCGTCTGTGAGAAGCTTCAGCCATTGATCATAGGCTTTTTGCAGCAACTGGTGAACCTTGTCGTTTCGGTGACCCTGAGCCCAGAACTCGGGGAGTAACGACAGCCAGTGGGGGTCCCTATCGTCGTACCGAAGAAGAGACTGAAGGGTTTCGAGCAGGGCAATGGCCGGAGGGACCGAGGCATCCTCAAATGTGTGCAGCCGTCGCGTCTGCTCCGCTGTCCAGGTCGACAGCAGTTCTAGGAATATCCCCTCTTTGGAATCGAAATGGAAGTAGTAGGCGCCCTTAGAGTGTCCGGCTGCCAGAGATATCTCATCTACTGTGGCGTGGTCGTATCCCTGAAGGGCAAAGACACGGAGAGCGGCCTCCACTAGGCGAGCTCGTGTCTGCTCCTTCTGCTGGCGCTTTGCGGGAATCGTTCTGTTCAACGATAGATACTCCAAGTAATTGTCGGCCGGAAAAGGCGCTGCGCCAGCCCTCTCTCAGGGTTTTCCGACTGCCCGACGGTTCAAGTAGCACGCGCGGTTGGCCCGCCGCCGAGGTATGGACAACTGCGGCTCTGTGCAAGGGGACTGTCAGACAACTGGAGCTAGCCCTGCAATCCTAGCCAAAGCGTCAAGCCCCCACCTCCGCTGCCAAAGAATAGCAGATACCTCCGCTTATCGCCAAGTAGGAACCAACACCCCTTTGTGTTTGTGATAGCACTTGCCCAGGCTCCGCAAATTGTTCTGAAGATCTTTGCCGGGCGCTGATATGTTCTTCGCATTTCCTCGTTATTGCTTTGGTGATCCAGTTGGGTTCACCCACCGGCCAGGGTGCCGGTGAGTACCTTAACCAGTAAAGACGGGCACCGACAAAGGCAAACCCTTCGAAAGAGGGGGACGCAAAGCCTCCGACCTATAGTCCTTCCGTGGAAGGATAGGGTTGCTGGGCTACCGAAGGCCTCTGCTGGAGCGAAAAAGCGCTCGCAGTTCATTATCAAGAACCTTCTCGACCACTTGCCGTCGTCGGTGACCTACCGACGACGGCTTTTTTGTACTCCGGCGAGTGTTCGCCAACCCTGGGGGGCATAACATGGCAAAGAACCGAGAACAATTGATAACCAAGCATCTACCGCTGGTAGCTTTCGTGGTCAACCGCATGTCCGCTGATGGCGGTGGTGCCGCCGGCGTGGAAAAGGACGACGCGATTGGCTACGGTATGGAAGGACTGATCCAGGCGGTCGATGCCTACGACCCTGATCGGGGCACGACTTTTGCCAGCTTCGCCATTCGCCGCATTCGGGGCTCCATACTCGATGCCGTGCGCAAGCAGGACCCGCTCTCTCGCTCACTGCGGCGAAGCGCAAAGGAGATCGAACAGGCCTCACAGGAGCTGGCTGTCCAGCTCGGCCGCTGGCCTACCCACAAAGAGATCGCTTTTCGGATGGGTATCAGCTCTGCCCGGCTGCAGCAGCTCAAGTGGCGCACCAACTCCCGGCTCGTATCCCTTGAGTATTCTCTAGAGTGCCGGCCCAGTCACGGTGGCAACTACGGCTGGGATCTGGCCGATGAGGATGCCCTGACAGACCCCGCCCAGGCCACCGAACACAAGGTAGCCCTCGGTTTCTTGGTCGACGCTGTCTCATCTCTTAGCGAGCGGGACAAGGCGATCATTCAACTGCGCTATGGGGAGTCACGGCCGTTTCATGAGATCGGCGAGCTTCTCGGACTCTCCGAGTCGCGAGTCTGCCAGCTCCACAAGCGGATCCTCTGCCTGCTCCGCCGAGAGCTTCAACCGCAGCTTGAAGAGGCCGCCTAGTCTTGGGAGATTGGCTCGCGACGATGTGCGAAGCATATCACTGACCTGCCTCCGGTCCCGAAAAGGGGTACCCTACTTGACCTCCGGCATCTGCCGATAATACCCCTGAGAGCGGAGTTCGCAGTTGAGATGACGTTAGGATGTTCCGTTCGACGCGCATGCCTATCGGCGGGCGCCGAATGTTGCACTAAAGGTGAATACGTCAGCCCGAAGAAGTAACTGAGCGGCACCGGAAATGCCTATGCAGGACAGGGCAGAGCCGATCGAAAACCACAACGGCCTCAGTATTGAACGACCGCTGTCCGTCGCCGTGCGCCCTGACATAGGCGCAGGTACGCACATGCCTGAGCGCGAGCCTCGCGCTGAGGGAATGGCGCCGCCCACATTACCCTGGCAGGCCTCGCTGCTGTCCGTCACGGCATTTCTGGCGGGAATGGCGGTGGTGCTAGTCTACGCGCCCCGCCTCCCTCACTCTGGTCTTGTCGGCTTGCTCCTGCTGACGACGCTTGCTGCCATCGCTGATCGCCTGAGCATACTTGTCTACAGCGACAGCAAAGTCTCCGTCAGTTTCATCTGCCTCTTTGCCATCGCCGTTCTCTACGGGCCATCGGGCGTGGTTGTTGCTGCTCCGATCACCGCCCTCAGCTTACATTTGCCCCGAAACGTCATTTCCTACCGCTTCCTGTTCAACGTCGGCAGCGCCATCCTCGCCGATGGCCTTGCCGCTGCTGTGCTTTGGGGACTGATCGATAACAACGCCATCAAGGTGTCGCCGCAGGTGGTCGTCGCTTCTCTCGTCGCGGCGACCGTCAGCTACGGCGTCAGCAGCTTCTTGGTGACCGGTGTCGCCAGCTTGGCCACGCGACAGAGGCCTTGGGCCATTTGGCAGGAGAAGTTCCAGTGGCTCTTCCCCCATTACATGGTCTTCGGATTGCTCGGTTTGGCCTGTGCTCTTTCCTATCGGGCGCTGGGCGCGACCGGCCTACTGGCGTTCGTGGCCCCGCCTTTCATGATGCGCCTCGCGATCAAGCAGTACGTGGACAAGACGGCCCGCAATGTCGCTGTCTTGAAGAGGAAGAACGATCAGCTAGAACGAGCTAACCGCGAGATCCTCGCCATGACCTCACGTTTGAAGGAAACGTATGATGCTACCTTGGAGGCACTCGCTGCCGCGCTCGATGCCCGGGATAGCGAAACCGGCGGTCACTCCAGCCGCGTCTCCGTCTACACAATGGACATGGCGCTTCGCCTTGGGATAAAGGATGGTAGCGACGAATGGCTGGACATCGAGCGGGCCTCGCTGCTACACGACGTTGGCAAGATCGGCGTTGCCGACTCCATCCTGAACAAAGCGGGACCTCTAACCGCTGAAGAATGGCAGGAGATGCGGAAGCACCCCGCCATCGGCTATGAGATGCTGAAGGACGTCAAGTTCTTGGAGAAAGCCGCCGACATCGTCTACTCTCACCACGAACGGTATGACGGGAAGGGTTACCCCCTAGGGCTTAAGGGCAAGGAGATACCTCTCGGTTCTCGCGTATTCGCCGTCGCTGACGCCTTCGATGCGATGACCTCTAACCGGCCTTACCGGCGCGCCCTCGACTGGCAGCAGGCGCGTGATGAGATCATAAACAACAACGGTATTCAGTTTGATCCTCAGGTGGTGGAGGCATTCTTGGAGTGCGTAGGTGGCTGGGCGGAAGGCCTGGAGGAGAGAGTAGCGGCATAGGTTAGGGCTAAATCGACCAGCCCGGTCTCAAACGGTATGCCACTACGGCGATTGATGTCGGCATGATGCCCAAGTAAGGGCAACGAGGCAGAGCAGAGAGGAGACGAAACGTCCCCGAATGTAACCACCGTCGAGCGGGTCGACGCTAGCTACTTGGTGGGACGTCTTGACGAGCCGGTATCTTCGCTCTTGCCCGCCACCATGAGGTCTCTCTCACCGAAGCAACAGAGACCCCTGGACAGCGGGTAGACACTGGATCTCCTATTGTGACTTGCTCCTACCACCACCACCAGATTCTGAGGAGTGGTAGGGCCTGGGTAGCGGCCAGAGCCGCTACAACCAGGGCAGCCGGTGCAATAGCCAGCAGTTTCTTCATGCTTCGCCTCCATGCAATATCCGATTCGGGGTCAGGGTCAGGGATTGGTGTTCCTCTCTGCTTGCCTCGCTGAGATACCGACCCGTCGGTATGTATTATCGCATCAAATCAGCCTGTGTCAAGCCCTGCACTGCTGGGCATCGCATCTGACCCTGCGATCCGGGCATTTCGCCCCTCTAGCGTTCGCAGGGACAGCCAGATAGCCGCGGCGCTAAAGTCAGCCTCCTCAGGAGTCGATAACAATCATAGGCGGTAGTTCGCGATGGTAACCCAACGTGTCTCCAAACGTCGGATGCATGAGGAGGGCCGAACAAAGCTGCTAAAGGCGGCGCTGCAGGTCCTTACCCGCAAGGGGTTCGAGGGCGCCAGCGTGGATGATATTTGTCGGGTGGCCGGCTACTCCAAAGGGGGCTTCTATTTCCACTTTCGCGGCAAAGAGTCGTTGCTTCTCCAAGTGGTCGAAGAGACGGTGGGTAGCAGCCACGGGAATGGAACCATTCGTAGTGAAGGCTGGGGCGGCCTCCTGATGGAGCTCTGGGAACAAGCCGGCCGCAAACAGCTAATCAGGGAGCGTTTGTCCGAGTACTATGCGGCTCGCCGCGAGGCACTGCGGGAGATCGCAGGAAAGATAAGAGGCGTGGCGGCTGCTCCGGGAATAACAGCCGATTTGCTGTTGGCCCTCGAAAACGGCCTGCAGATCCAGCACTGGGTCGCGCCTGCCAGCGTTGGTCGCCACCGGGCAGAGAAAGCGTTGGGAGCGCTTTTGGCACCTTCGACGGCCGATAGCGCTCTTGCCAGTCGGTAAGCAAGCTCTTTCCGCTTCCGCTTACCTAGGGGAAAGGTAGGATCATGAACATACCATCGAAATCGAAGCTCTGGTTGCTGGTGGCGGGGACAGCTGCGATCTTGGCCGCAGTCTTCTCATCCGCTTGCGGTGACGACGGGAAGACGAAGCCCTCCGCCGAGGAACTGGCTCCTGTCCAGGAACTCCGGCTCAACCTTGGCAACGAACCGGAGACCATCGACCCCAATCTCGCGATGGATGGCGTCTCTATCGGCGTCATTCGACAGCTCTACAGCGGCCTACTCAGCTTTGACCAGAATCTGAGCCTTGTGCCGGCGCTCGCCAGTGAGGTTCCGTCGCACACCAACGGCGGCATCTCCGATGACGGCCTCACCTACACTTTCAAGCTGCGTGAGGACGCCAAATGGAGCGACGGCCAGCCCATTACCGCCGCCGATATCGAGTACAGCGTGAAGCGCCTACTCGATCCTCATGACCGGCTCTCCCTATGCTCCAATGTACTTCGACATTCAGGGTGCCGCGGAATACACCATGGCGATGGGCAACCCGGCAGACCCTCAGCCGGTCGACGAAGCTACGCTCTCTCAACTCAGAGACGCTGTCGGAGTCGAAGCGGTGGATGACTACACCCTCAAAGTGACTCTCGTCCAGCCGCGCTACACATTCGTCTATGTCGCTGCTATTTGGCCTATGTACCCTCTCCGCCAGGACATCGTGGAAGGACTCGGAGATAGCTGGACAGAGCCGGGGAAGCTCGTCAGCAGCGGCCCCTTTGTGCTGAGCGAGTGGGCCCACAACGACCACATGACCCTTACGCCCAACCCTTACTGGTACGGGGATCAACCCAAGCTGCAGAAGCTTGTACTCAAGATGATCGGCGACCCCAATGCCGCCTACGCCGCCTACCTGAACAACGAGCTTGACGTGGTAATGGTGCCGCCTCCCAACATCGGTGCTGCCGAAGGCGATTCCGAACTGAGCCAGCAGCTAGTGCGGTCTGTCGACATGGGCACCTTTGCCTACGAGTTCAACGTCAATGCGCCGCCGTTCGACGATCCGAAGGTTCGCCAGGCGTTCGCCATGGCTATGGACAGAGAGGCTTTCGTCGACAAGGTGCAGTTTGGCGTCGGCGAGGTTGCCTACAGCCTGATTCCGCCCGGGACGGCGGGCTACGACCCCGACCTGGGCGAGGAGATGGCCTACAATCCTGAAGGGGCGAAGCAGCTTCTTGAAGAGGCAGGCTACAGTGCCGACGCAATGCCCAGCGTGACGATTGAATTCCCCGATGTCGGCGCCAACCGGCTGCGAGCTGAGTTCGCGCAGGGACAGTTTGAGGAGAACCTCGGTGTCAAAGTAGAACTCCAGCCACTGGAGCCGCGGGCGTTCTCTGCCACGATCATGCAGGGTCAGTTCATGATCGTACCGATAGGGCTTGGTGCTGACTATCCTGACCCCGACAGTCTGCTCCCCCAGAACTTCGGGAGCACCGGTGGCAGCAACCTCTCCGGCTACAGCAATGCCGAGTTCGACACTCTCGTGCAGCAGGCAATCGCTGAACCTGACCCTGAAAAGCGTTTGGCGCTGTGGAGTCAGGCCCAGCAAGTGCTGATTAAGCGACGCTGCGGCGATATTCGTCAGTTATCGCGAGCGGGTCCGCCTTGTCAAGCCGTACGTCAAGAGCCTCATCCTGACAGGGATGGATGCGGGGCTTGACGGTGAACTGTTCTTGACGCAGACCTACATCGTCCAACACTAGACACTTCTAGGCCGGCCCGGTGGACTAGCCTCCGGGCCGGCCTCTCCTCCAATGGTGACGACTAGCGATGGCTGGCTATCTTCTCAGACGCATCCTCTACATGGGGCCGGTTCTCTTCGCCGTCGCCCTTGTCACCTTCTTGCTCATGCACGCTGTCTCGGGTGGACCGTGGGACAGTGATAAGCCTCTCGATCCGGTAACTGTCGCCAATCTCAATCACAAGTACGGCCTGGACCAGCCCCTGTGGCAGCAATTCCTGACCTTCATCGGGAACGCTCTCCGCGGCGACCTAGGCATCTCCTACACCAATCAGGGCCGCCCTGTTACCGATCTCCTGCGGAGTGGGTTTTCGACTACAGCCACTCTGGGACTGCTGGCCTTTACTGTTGCCATGTGTCTGGGGCTCACCTTGGGTATGGTTGCTGCTCTGCGGCAGAACAGCGTTCTCGATCGCGCAAGCTCAATCATCTCCGCCAGCGCCGCTAGTACACCTACATTCGTCCTGGGAGTGCTTCTGGTAGTTATCTTCTCCGTCCACCTCCACTGGCTGCCCACTGGGGGTTGGGGAAGCCCGAAGCAGGCGATCATGCCGGCCATAGCATTGGCTACGCTACCGGTCGCCTACATAGCTCGCATCACCCGCGCCAGCATGCTTGAGGTGCTGGGCCAGGAGTACATCCTCACCGCGAGATCGAAGGGCTTGCGGGAGCAGGTGGTACTCCTGCGTCACGCGACGAAAAACGCCCTCATTCCTATTCTCACCGTCGCCGGCCCGATAGCCGTCAGTCTGGTGACTGGATCGTTCATCGTCGAGAGCTTCTTTTCGATACCGGGGACCGGCCGGCTCTTTGTCCAAGGCGTGTTCGCCCGAGACTACGGCCTGATCATGGGCGCGACGATTTTCTATGCCTTCATCGTCGCCGTTGTGAATCTGGCCGTTGATATGCTCTATGCGGTGGTTGACCCCCGCATCCGCTACGGCTAGGAGGACGCCATGAGAGGCGGACCGCTTATCCCGGCGGTCGAGACAGAAGACCTTGCGCCTGTAACCGACCGGCAATCGCCGCGCACGGATCTATGGCGGCGTCTGCTCCGGAACAACAGACTGGCGGCAGCGGGGGCTTTCGTCATTCTTCTCTTCGCCGGGGCGGCGCTTATTGGGCCGTTCTTTGTTCCCCATCACTACGCGCACCAGGACTACGATGTTATCTATCAGGGGCCAAGCAGCGCTCACTGGTTGGGGACGGATGCTCTCGGCCGTGACATCCTGAGCCGTCTCCTCCAGGGGGCTCGCGTATCCCTGTCTGTGGGAGTGGTGACTCAGGTAATCGTGCTTGCCTTGGGACTCACTGTGGGGACAGTCGCGGCGCTGGGAGGCCGGCTGCTGGACAACCTCCTCATGCGCCTTACAGACGTTGCCTACGCCTTCCCCGACCTTCTGTTCATCATCCTCTTGCGGGCTGTCTTTGGCGGCAGCCTGCTGATGATCATATTCGCCATAGCCCTCGTGCAGTGGACGACAGTCGCCCGCCTCGTGCGAGCCCAGCTCCTCTCTCTCAAGGAGCATGACTTTGCCCTAGCGGCGCGTTCCCTTGGCGCCAACGACGTGCGGATCGCTTTGCGTCATCTTCTGCCAAACTGCCTGGGGCCGGTCATCGTCGCCGTAGCATTTGGGGTGCCGCAGGCGATCTTCGCTGAGGCGTCTCTCAGCTTCATCGGCATCGGCGTAACGCCGCCGCTGCCGAGTTGGGGCTCAATGGTCCAGGACGGTTATCAGGCGATATTCGCCTATCCCCACGTTGTGCTAGCGCCGACGATTGCCATCGCGGTGGTGATGCTTAGCTTCACCTTCCTCAGCGACGGCTTGCGCGACGCCCTCGACCCGCGCATCCGTCATTAGCCACTCGGACGAGATTCTGCGCTAAGCACCGCGCGACCCGCACCCTGCATATTTGCCGGCGGACAGAAAAGAACTGGCCCCATCTCATGGATGGGGCCCCGATTAGTCATTGGGATGTCTCGAGAGCAGTGATGTCTAAGAGGAAGCCTTTGTCCAGCGCTCCCGCCGCCCGTCCCGTTCGGCTTTGGCGGCCTGCAGGTCCTGGCGGGCCCGTGCCAGCAGTTCATCCGGGCTCGTGTCTTCATTGGCGGCCGACGCCAGGCCGATAGTAACGCCTATCCACAGAGTTATCGGTTGTGTCTCGACGCTCACCGTCGCCGGCTTGCGGGCCACGTAGTGCTCCAGTCGGTGCACGAACTGAGCGGCGTCATCTCTCCCGCACTCCAGCAGGATCAGCGCGAACTCGTCTCCGCTTAGACGGACGGCGATGTCCGATGCCCGCTTGGTGGCCTCGAGCACACTGGCGATATGGCTCAGCACAGCGTCTCCGCAGCTATCGCCGTAAGCCTCGTTAACCGATGCCAGATTATTGACGTCGATGACCGCCAGAGATACCGGGATCCCATAGCGGCCGACCCTTTTGCACTCCTCCCGCAGGCGCAGCCGGAAGTACTGTTCGTCCGGCAGTCCGGTCACGGTGTCTCTGACCGTGGGGGTTGTCGTTCGGATCAGCCCTTCCATTACCTCGCGCGCCCGGTAGACGGCGACAAAGCTGATGCCGATGATGCCCAACATCAAGACAACGGAGGCGGAAGTTAGATGGGAGACATGCGATCTCTCATCGAGGATTACCAGCAAGAGGCCGATACTGACCAGACCGAGTGCTGCCAGCAAGTAGCGCTTGAGCACACGCAATTCCACAGGCTGCCTCGATGTTGCTGTCACCGGGGCGACTTTGCGCAACGCGGCTTCTCGCGCCTCCCGCCAGTGCCCGTCCTCCGCGATCGTCGATCCATGAGGAACAGGAACGCCGACATCAGGGGACACGTCATCTTCGCGTGGCGGCAGCTTGTCTGCTTCCAAGTATCACTCCTCTAGCCCTGTCAGCATAATTATCGGATGACACGCGTCCCGTTATTAGAGCCTACGAGGCTCCAGCAGTGCGTTTTTTCGAATCTTAGGGGAACAGTCCGGTGCTGACCGGCAAGCGCTCTCTGCCGTTGACACACTGGGTGGGAATAGTATCATTGGAGCCAAGACCACCATACTACCCGTTTGAGGCAGACATGCAGATAGACTGGGGAAGGACGATCAACGACCTGCTGGCCGCCAGCATCTCCTGCCTTCGTTGCGGCCGGCTGGAACCCCTCGCTTGTGTAGGCTACTCGCGGGCGGCGACCGCGTCGGAGTATGCGCCGCGCTGCCTGAATTGCAGTCGCAAAGATGGCTGCGACGCCCGCAAACTGGTGGTACTCTGTGAGTCTTGCGCCAAAGAACTGCGGGTCCGGGCGACCCCTGTCGATCAGGAGCGGATGATGGCCCTGCTCATGAACGACTGCCGCAAGGACCTTGAAGACTGCCTGGACTATCTCGCCGACTACTGGCAGGAAGACCTGGATATCGCCCCGGAAGATGCCGGTGAAGGTCTTGAAGGGGTGGCCCCCGACGTGTTCGCCGAGGAAGATGCCTGGCGATGCCATCTCGAAGAAGAGTACCTGTCCTACCACCGGTGGTTCCGTGAGAATGGCCTGCGCGTCCCCAATGCTCACTGGCGTTCTGAGTATGTGGAGGAGATCATCGAT
Source organism: uncultured Chloroflexia bacterium (assembly GCA_963763495.1). Classification (GTDB taxonomy): domain Bacteria; phylum Chloroflexota; class Dehalococcoidia; order DSTF01; family JALHUB01; genus DAOUEO01. The sequence goes on along the minus strand of CAVXOY010000015.1, from coordinate 79,455 downwards.
CTGGGCTACACCACATTGCTGGGAGACTAGCCTTCTTCTGCTGTCACTGAGACTCAGCACTCCCCCTACCCCGCCGAATCGCCCCGCTATGGCCCTTTCGGGATATTAGAGGTATCATGCCGGATACCGGTGTCGCAACCGGCGGGAAGAACGGCGAACCGTCCCTCCATCTGGAATGAGTTGTTAGAAGGGGGAGAAGAATGCCTATCACGAGTCCCTGGCTGACCCTGGAGCCCTACCCCAAGATGAACCTCGCCCACTACATCGAAGCCTGCGGTGGCCGCTTCGGTGACAGGGCGGCTGTCATCTCACCTGATGGCCCCTCGTACTCATTCCGGCAGATACATGAGTGGGCCAAGAAAGTCGGCCGCTTTCTCCAGAACGAGGGTGTGGGCAAAGGTGACCGCGTGGCTATCTTTTCCCAAAACTCGCCCGAGTACATGGTCGCCTTCCTGGGGATCCTCCACGCCGGCGCCGTTGCCAGCCCTGTCAACTCCATGTACAAAGAACGCGAGGTTTGCCAGCAGCTCGAAGACGCCGGCGCCGTTGTTCTTCTGGCCGGACGCCCCATGATGCCCGTGGCCGAAGCATCTGCGCCACAGCTCCCCAACCTAAAGGCGGTACACTGTCTGGAAGATCTCTGGGAATGGGCCGCCGACACGCCGCCGGAGCCCCGGCCCGTCAACATCAACCCCGAGGAGGACCTTGCGGCTCTGCCCTACTCAGGCGGAACGACCGGCCTTCCCAAAGGGGTGATGCTCACCCACTACAACCTTGCCGCCAACATCCGGCAGGCCCTGACTATCGGCTATACGAATGCCTATACCATCTCCGTCGAGTTCCTCCCCTTCTATCACATCTACGGCCTCACCATCCTTATGAACTGCGGCCTTTCCAGCGGTTCTACCCAGATCGTGGTGCCCTCTTTCAACCCGGAGCAGATAATGGCTCTCATCGAGAAGCACAAGGCGACGGACATGTTTGCAGTCCCCCCAGCCCTGCTTATCATGCTGAACCACCCCAGCTTCTCGTCCTACGACATGTCTTCGCTTCGCTTATATCTATTCCGGCGCCGCGCCGTTACCGGCCGAACTGGCTGACCAGGCGCGCCGCGGCTTCAAATGCCCGATTGTCGAGGCGTATGGTCTGAGTGAGACCAGCCCCCTCGTCAATACCCATCCTGTCCCCAGGATAAGGGCCGGATCCGTGGGGCCGCCGATAGCGGATACGATTGAGAAGGTGGTTGATCTCAGCAACGAGCAGGAGTTGCCGACGGGAGAGGCAGGCGAGCTTTTCGTCAAAGGCCCCCAAGTGATGAAGGGCTATTGGAGCCAGCGCATTGAGACAGCCGAGGCATTTACCCGCGACGGCTGGCTGCGTACCGGCGACATCGCCTTCGTCGATGAGGAGGGATACGTTCACCTCGTCGACCGCAAGAAGGAGATGATCAAATACAAGGGGCACCAGATCGCCCCCGCCGAGCTCGAGGCGCTGCTGCTGGAACACCCCGCTGTCCTCGATGTCGCCGTTGTCCCCAAGCGCCAGCCCGACGGCGGCGAGACCCCCAAGGCGTTCGTCGTCCTCCGGCCGGGGGCGTCGGCAACCGCCGAGGAGATACAGGCGTGGGCAGAGGAGAAAGTCGCGCCATTCAAGAAGATACGCGACCTGGAGTTCCTCGACGTGATTCCGAAGAGCCTGGCCGGCAAGATACTGCAGGCGCGAACTGATTCAGCGGGACCGGCAAAAGGAAGAGGCCGGGGGATAAGGGATACCAGCGGCTAGCCGTGCGGCTCCAGCGCTTTCGGCTCCGGCTGCGTCCAGCGCGACTCCGGCGCTGCCAGCACTCCTGCCCCCATCTGAAGGACGGCTTCTATCCGCCCTAGAAGCTCTGCCAGTCCCCAGCCCTGCTCGGCGGAGATCAGCAGCGCGTCCGGCCGGTCATCGTTCAGAGCGAGCGCTTGCTCCCGCAGCTCTTCCAGCCCCTCGACGGGCGAGCCGTCGCGTCGCGTCAGCAGGTCCACCTTGTTCAGCACGCTGATGCAGGGCTTCTCCGCCAGGCCGAGGTCGGCCAGCGTGTCCTGCACCGTCTGACTCTGCAGCGCCGCGTCCGGATGTGTTATGTCTACTACGTGCACCAGGACATCCGCCGCCTCCAGCTCCTCCAGCGTCGCCCGGAACGCCGCCACCAGTTGCGTCGGCAGCTTCTGGATGAAGCCCACGGTGTCGGACAGGAGGACGGTCTGCCTGCCGGGAAGCGATATGCGCCGCGTGAGCGGGTCCAGCGTGGCGAAGAGCTTGTCCTCCGTGAAGACGTCCGCCCCCGAGAGCGTCCGCATGAGGGTGCTCTTGCCGGCGTTCGTGTAGCCGACCAGCGCCACCACCGGCACACCCTGTCGCGCCCGCCGCCGTCGATGAAGGGCCCGCTGCCTTCGCACCGCCTCGATCTGCTTCTTCAGGCGGCCGATCTTCGTGCGCACCAGCCGCCGGTCAGTCTCCAACTGCGTCTCACCGGGGCCGCGCGTGCCGATAGCGCCTTCCAGCCGCTCCAGGTGGCTCCACTGGCCGGCGAGGCGCGGCAGCAGGTACTCCGATTGCGCCAGCTCCACCTGCAGGCGGCCCTCCCGCGTCTGGGCCCGCCGGGCGAAGATGTCGAGGATGAGCGCCGTGCGGTCGAGGACCTTGACCTGAAGGGCGTCCTCCAAGTGGCGCTGCTGCGAGGGGCTGAGCTCGTCGTCGAGGATGACGAGCGAGTAGTCGATGTGGGAGCGCTCCGCCTTGATCTCCGCCAGCTTGCCCTTGCCGACGTAGTGGGCGGGATGCGGCGTCTCCAGCTTCTGGACGGTGCGGCCGACGACGCGGGCGCCCGCCGTATCCGCCAGGAGCGCCAGCTCATCGAGCGAGCTTTGGCTGCTGAACGACCGCCCGTTCGCCGTCGCGCCCTTCAGCTCGACAGCGACCAGATACGCCCGCTCGACGGGCTCTGCGGTGGGATAAGTTCTCGCCGTCTTCCTGCTCCTCCTTAGCGACCATTATACGCGGAAGTGCTGCTAGGCAGTGCTTACGCCGTCGCTCTAGCATGACTGATGGCGTCGGACAATCGCGCCCAGGTGCTGTTCACGTTCGACGAGCGGCCTTGCATCCTATGTCATGGGGCTTCGGCAGGCACGGCTGACACGCCCACTCGCGGTGACCAATAGCGCCCCTAGGCGAATCGGTGCCGTGCGGAATGTCCATGCCAGTGATGCCGGTACGTCAGCGCAGACGCCGTTCTACGCATCGGTTGAGCTCGGCACCCTTCGAGTCGAAGTCACACCTACAGGAGCGCTACGTTTCTGCACTGGGAAAGCCACTGCCGCAGCGATGCCAAGATATGCGCTGGAAGTGGTTCTTCATCGCCATCTGGACGCGCAGATGCCCGGATGAATGTGCAAGATTTCGCCTTCCACTAGTGAGCTCGATGCAGCCGATGTGACTGGCTCAGCCCGTCAGTTCCACGTCGGGCAGCGTGAGCCCGATAATCGTGCATGCCGCAACGTGACGAGTCGCCATAGCAGTTTCAACAGAATCTTCTGCAGCAGCCGTCATCACCGTCACTCGGGGACGATCGCGGAATGCGGGCCCTGACACGCTTCCTTGAAGCAGTGCTCGACCTCTCCGCTCCTCAGTGGTATCCGTCATCGAGACCTTAGCGCCATCATCTCGAAGTAGCTGAGCACACATGCTGAGTTGCGAGCGTAACCCGGTATGTGGGATCTCGCGCCGCACTCTGGCAGCAATCAGACCAGTGCCGAGCCTAGACACGTCTGATCCTCGAAGCTGGCTATGCAGTTCTTGCATCCAGAGCCTGGCGCCAAGGCGACAGCTGTCGCTGCGGAAATGCTGGCGCCTGATCGAATGCTGGCATTTGAGATAGCCACGTCGCTGGAACGCTTCGGGCCGTCGATGCTCCGATCGACGCAGTGAGATCACAGTGATCTCCGCGTCTCCTACTGACTCTGTGCGCCCACCCCTGCCAGCCGGCGCAGCCCCTCCTCCAGTCGCTCGTCCGCCACCGTCAGCGACAGCCGCACGTACCCCTCGCCCTGCTGCCCGTAGCCGGAGCCCGGCGTCACCACGACCGCCAGGTCGTCCAGCAGACGCTCGGCGAACGATGCCGACGTGAAGCCCTCCGGCACCCGCGCCCAGACGTAGAGGCTGGCCTTGGGCGTCCGCACCCGCAGCCCCATCGACCGCAGGACCTCCACCACCCTGTCGCGCCGCCGCTGGTAGACGGCGTTGTGCTCGGCGATGCACTCCTGCGGCCCGTTTAGCGCCGCGATTGCCATGCGCTGGATCGCCTGCGGTATCCCCGAGTCCATGTTCGACTTCAGACGCCGCAGGGCGTCGATCATCCGCGCGTTCCCGACCGCCATGCCGATGCGCCAGCCGGTCATGTTGTAGGTCTTGGAGAGGGAGTGGAACTCGATCCCCACGTCGCGGGCGCCCGGCGCTTCGAGGAAGCTGACCGGCCGGTAGCCGTCGAACGCGACCTCGCTGTAGGGGCCGTCGTGGCAGACGGCGATGTCATAGCGCTTGGCGAACGCCACCGCTTCCGCGAAGAAGTCGAGGCCCGCCACCGCGCCCGTTGGGTTGTTGGGGTAGTTGAGCCAGAGCATCTTCGCCCGCTGGGCGACATCCGCCGGTACGGCGCCGAAATCGGGCAGGAAGTCGTTCTCCTCTCGCAGCGGCAGGAAGTGGCATTCGCCGCCGGCGAAGCAGCGTGCCGATGGAGTACACCGGGATAGCCCGGGTCGGGAACCAGCGCCACGTCGCCGGGGTCGATGAAGCACAGCGGCACGTGGGCGATCCCTTCCTTCGACCCGATGAGCGGCAGCACCTCTTTGTCGGGGTCGAACGACAGGCCGAAGCGCTGCTCGTACCACGTGGCGACCGCCTGCCGCAGCTCCGGCATCCCTTCCGACTCGGGATAGCGGTGATTGGCGGGGTCGTGCGCCGCGTCGACCAGCGCATCGATGATGTGGGGTGGCGTTGGTATGTCGGGGTCGCCGATGGCGAAGGTGATGACGTCTACGCCCTGCGCCCGCTTCGCCGCTATCTTCCGCGAGATCTCAGCGAATAGGTACGGTGGCAAGTCCTCAATGCGTCGTGCCAGCCTCATATGCTCTCCCTTAGCGCCATCCCCCGAACTTCACGAACGTCCCTGTGCGTTTCTTCGCCATCTCAGCCAGTTCCTTCTTGTCGGCGGGACGGCGATAGGTGAGTCCGCGCTGTCCGGGCACGAAGCCGAGCTTGCGATACAGGGCGATGGCGGCGACATTGTCGGCCGTGCACGAACAGCCTTGCCCGTCGCATGCCCTCCCGGCGGAACCAGGCGAGGCTCCAGCGCAGCATCGCCTCGCCGAGGCCGCGACGCTGGAAGTCCGGGTGGACGGCTGATGGGGTTGATCTTGCCGGCACGCGCTCCTCCTCGGAGAACAGGCCGATGAAGCCTACCAGCCGATCGCTCGCACGCTCCTCCAGTACCCTCAGCTCGGTGGCCCGCTGGGCGAATTCGGCGACGTAGTCCCGGCGCAGGCGTCATCGCCGAAGGCGGCTCCGTCGAGGGCGGCGATGGCCTCATACTCGGTAGGCACAGCAACCCGGAGGAGAAAGCCCGGTGCGATCTCGTCGCCGGGCAGACGTTCCTCCGGCAGCTCAGCGAGGGTCATCTCCATCCACTCGTGCCTGAGCGTCGAAGAAGCACTCGGTCCAGCACCGGCTCGATGTAGGGACGGTTCGGCTGGTCGGTGAAGCGCAGGTAGATGCCGCCCTTCGCCTCGCTTGCCTTCAGCGAGTCGGCAAGCCCCTCCAGCATCGGACGGAACTCACGCCGCAGGGCATCGATGCTGGCGAAGCCGTAAGACAGCCAGACGCGGCCGCCCTGAGGCTGGAGGAGCATGACGCCCGCCTCTTTCGCCGCTATCAGCTCCGGCCTTTCCTTCTGCAGGCGTTCCCCGTCCTCTCGTGATACCTCGAAGCTGCGCACGACGCTCGTCCGGCCTCGTTCGAACAGGTCCTTCTTGGCGGGTACATCCAGACGTCGCATCTCCTTCATGCGTCTCGCTCAGCCTCCTCGTCTATCAACCATTCACCGCTGAATACTGTCACCGCCGGACCGCTGAGGTAGATATCCCCTGTTCCGTCCCACTCCAATCTCAGCGTTCCGCCCGGTAACGTTATGTCTACTATATCATCCACCAGCCCTTGCAGCCGCGCCGCCGTCATGATCGCGCAGGCGCCTGAGCCGCAGGCCAGCGTGAGCCCCGCTCCCCGCTCCCAGACCCGCGCCTCGATGCGCTTCTTGTCGATTACCCGCGCCACCTCGAAGTTCGTCCCGCGTGGGAACAACGGGTGCGTCGCTACGATCGGGCCGACCTCCTCCAGGGGGTAGCCGGCGACCGGCTGGCTGATGAACTGGACGGCGTGAGGATTTCCCATCGACACGCAGGTGACGGCCAGTATCTCTCGCGTCGCTCCTCTTTCGATCTCCAGGGGCAGGTTGACGAGCGGCGGCTCTCTGTCCGCAAGCACCGGTATCTCCTCCGCGGTCAGACGTGGCGCTCCCATACCTACCCGCACCCTATCCACTTTGCCACCCGTCGTGTTCACTTCGATAGACACGACGCCGGCCGTCGTCTCGAGGGAGAAGCGATTGTCCGCCGGCTTGACCAGTCCCTTCTCGACGGCGTATTTCGCCAGGCAGCGGACGCCGTTGCCGCACATCTCCGCCTCGGAGCCGTCCGGATTGAACACGCGCATGCGTATCGCCGCTCGCTCCGATGGCAGCGCCAGCAAGATACCGTCGGCGCCAACGCCGAAGTGACGGTCGCACATCGCTATCGCCAGCCGCGGCCAGTCGTGCTCGTCGCCCGTGGCTTCGATCACGGCGAAATCATTTCCCGCACCGTGCATCTTGACGAACTTCATGATCCCTCTTCCCCAACAGTCTGCATTACCAAGCGGTGAGCCTCGTCGTAGACGTCACCATCACAAGTCAGCCAGTGGATGCGCTGGTCGTCGCGGCGGAACCAGGTCGACTGCATCCGCGCCAGCCGGTGGGTCTCCGTCTTCATCTTTTCTGCCGCCTCAGCCAGCGAGCACTCGCCGGCTAGATGCTGGCAGACCTGGCGGTAGCCGATCCCCGACATCGGCGGCAGTTCAGGCTTGTAGCCGCGCGCCAGCAGTCCCCGCACCTCATCCACCAGCCCGCGCGCCAGCATATCATCCGCTCTCTCGTCGATTCGACGATGGAGCTCCGGCCGCGGCAATTCAATCCCCAGGATAAGCGCCGCGAACTCCGGCTGCAACTTCTCCTGCCATGATGATATCGGGCGGCCGGTCAGCTTGTACACCTCCAGCGCCCGAATGACCCGCCGCACGTTGCGAGCGTCGATGCGAGAGGCGGCTTCGGGGTCTACCGTCGCTAGCTCGCTGTGCAGAGCTCTCGATGCCCTCTCGGCGGGCCCGCTCCTCGAGCGAGCGCCTGAGCTCCCAATCCGGTTCCACCCGCGGCACCTGCCAGCCCTCCAGGAGGCTCCAGACGTACTGCCCCGTCCCGCCGACGAGAAACGCCGTCTTGCCCCGCGACCAGATGTCCTTAAGCGCCTCCTGGGCCAGATCGAGATAGCGTCCCAGGCTGAACTCCTCATCGGGGTCCACCACGTCGATCAGCCAGTGGCGGACCTGCGCCCGCTCCGCCGCCGTGGGCTTCGCCGTGCCGATGTCCATATAGCGATAGACCTGGCGGGAGTCAGCGCTGATGATCTCGCCGTCGAACGCCTGGGCCAGCTTCAAGGCGAGGGCGCTCTTCCCTGTCGCCGTAGCGCCGACAACGGCGATCAGAGGGCTCGACGGTAGGCCCGTCTGCTTCATAGGTCACTTAGTGGCGGAGATGCGAGCGGACTGCTCGATGATGCTGGCGAAGGAATCGGCCTTGAGACAAGCGCCGCCGACAAGCGCGCCGTCGATCTCCGACTCGGCGATGAACTCGGCGATGTTCTCCGCCGTCACGCTGCCGCCGTAGAGGATGCGGAGCGATTGGCCTTTCTCATCGCCGAAAAGCGCCGTCACCTGCGAGCGGATGAGCCCGATCGCCTCGTTCGCCATAGGGCCGCTCGCCGCCTTGCCGGTGCCGATCGCCCAGACCGGCTCGTAGGCAATGGCGAAGCCCAGGGGCATGTCGACGTCGCGCAGCCCATCCCGTACCTGCCGGATCAGCACCGCGTCGGTCTGGCCGCTCTCTCGCTCGAGCCTCCGTCTCGCCGACGCACATGATCGGCCGCAGACCGGCGGCGAGGACGGCCTTGACCTTCTTGCTGACCGTCTCATCCGTCTCGCCGAAGTAGGCGCGCCGCTCGGAGTGACCGATAATGACGAAATCTACGAGTCCCTTCAGCATCGGCGTGCTCACCTCGCCGGTGAAGGCGCCTTTCTCCTCCCAGTACACGTTCTGCGCGCCCACCTTGATAGAGCTGCCTTTCAGCAAGTCCGACGCCAGGGCCAGAAAAGGAAACGGTGGACATACCACCTTTTCGACGCCCTGGACAGCCGTCTGCTCGTTCCTGGACACCGCGGCACAGCTCCGCGGCGCTCTCGAACGTCGTGTGCATCTTCCAGTTGCCGGCGATGATAGGGGTTCTTTTCATTCGTGTTACGCTCCAAACTTCGTTAAGCGACGGGCATTAGCCAGGGCCAGCGGCAGCGCTCCAGTCGCTGGGAAGACGCCCAGCCCTCCCAGCGCGCACTGGTTTTCATCAAACATCTCAGACTTGTCACGCCGGCACCAGGGAGACCAGAGCGCGAACGGCACGGGATGCCAGCTATGCCCCGCCAGCAGCGCCGGTGTCGAGTGGTCGCCGCCGACCATGAAGACGTCGGGTTTGAGGCTGCGAATGGCCGGTATGATCGTGTCCACGTCCTCAAGGGCAGCCACCTTGGCGTCGAAGTTGCCGTCCTCGCCGCGCGAGTCGGTTGCCTTGTAGTGGACGAAGAAGAAGTCGAACTTCGCCCAGTTCTCTCTCAGCGTGGCAATCTGGTCTTCGGGACGGGTACCGGTGGGTAGGACAGTCATCCCCACCAGCTTTGCCAGGCCTCGGTACATCGGATAGACCGCGATCGCCGCCGCCCGCAGGCCGAACACATCCGGCATCTGGGGCAGTTGCGGCCACTTCGACATCCCCCGCAGGAGGAGCATGTTGGCGGGATGCTTGTCGGCAAGCACCGTCCGCGCCTGCCCGATGAAGTCGTTGATCAGGCGGGCGGTCTCCTCGGCCTCCGGTCGCTCCGGCTCGGCCGCCAACGCCGGCACACCCAGCCGCTGCGGGTCGGTGTCGGAGATTCCCTCGGCCAGTCCTTTGCCTCGCAATACGACGAGGAAGCGATGCTCTCTGACCGGCTCGACGAAGACCTCCACACCCGGCAGCGAGATGCCGCGCAGGGCCTGACAGAGGGCGGCGCTTGCTTCCGTGCTGATGCGACCGGCCCTTCGGTCAGTCACCAGTCCATTCTTGTCCACCGTGCAGAAGTTGCCTCGCGCCGCCAGATCGTCGCGCCGCAGATCGAAATCAATCCCCAGTGCCTCCAAGACGCCTCGCCCTACCTGGTACTTGATCGGGTCATAGCCAAACAAGGCGAGATGGCCGGGACCGCTGCCGGGGGTGATCCCCATTCCTACCGGCACCGTGAGTCCGCAGATGCCGTCGGCGGCAAGGCGGTCGAGGTGGATCGTATTCGCGGCCTCGAGCTCCGTCCGCCCTGTCTCCGGGTGAGGCAGACCGCCCAACCCATCGATCACAAGGAGGACGATCTTGGTGTCGTTCTTCACTACCAGATCACGAATCAGGTCTAAATCCATGCTCCTACCCCAAGCTGCTTGCGGCCGAAGGCCACAGCGGAGAATCATACCTACAGATGGAACTGGCTTCCGGTTAGCCCTTGCGTCCGCCGGGCTTGTCCAAGAGTGCCGCCACTCCCGGCAGCACCTTCCCCTCCAAGAACTCAAGCGATGCGCCACCGCCCGTCGATATGTGGGTAAAGCGATCCTCTAGCCCTGATTCCTTGATGAGGGCTACCGTCTCTCCCCCGCCGATGATCGTGGTGGCATCGAGAGCGGCCAGGGCTTGTGCCATCCCCAACGAGCCCTCGGCGAAACGCGGGTACTCGGCTACTCCCAGAGGGCCGTTCCAGATCACCGTCTTGCAGTCCTCGACCGCTTCCCGGAACGTATCCAGGCTGTCGGGGCCGATGTCCATTATGCGCATGCTGGGCGGTATCTGTTGCACAGGCACCGTCTCTGCGGCGGCGTCAGCGGCAAAGCGGTCTGCCACCACCACGTCCGACGGCAGAAGAAGCGGCACGCCGATTTCGTCGGCCTGCTGCATGATGTCGCGGGCCGTGTCTAGTTGGTCATCTTCGACCAGCGACTGTCCGATGCTGACCCCGTTCGCTTTGAGAAGCGTCGAGGCCATGCCGCCGCCCACTATAAGGCAGTCCAGATGCTGAAGCAGGTTGCGCAGAACGGCGATCTTTGTGCTGATCTTCGCTCCACCGATGATGGCTGCGAAGGGCCGCGCCGGATTGCTGAGCGCCTTGCTCAGGTAGTCAATCTCCTTCTCCATCAAGAAGCCGGCGACAGCGGGCAGGTAGGACGTTATGCCGACCGTCGACGCATGGGCGCGATGGGCCGTGCCGAAGGCGTCATTGACGTAGACATCGGCCAGGGCGGCAAGCGCCGTCGACATCTTGGGGTCGTTCGCCTCCTCCTCAGGGAAGAAGCGCACGTTCTCCAGCAGGATGACCTCGCCCGGCTTCAGGGCCTTCGTAGCGTCCTCCGCCTTGGGGCCGATGACATGGTACAGCGTGTGTACGGGTACCCCCAGTAGCTCGCTCAGCCGGTCTCCGACGCCTACCCGCGACATGCGTAGCTCTTCCACTACCTTCCCCTTCGGACGTCCCAGGTGAGAACAAAGCACTACTCGCGCGCCCTGTTCGCGCAGGTATTGGATCGTGGGCAGGGCCGCCCGCAACCGGCTATCGTCGAGTATCTTCCCCGTCTCCTTGTCGAACGGCACGTTGAAGTCTACCCGCACGAGCACCCGTTTTCCCTTCACATCGATGTCACGTACCGTCATCTTGTTCATAGGTTCCCTCCCAGGGTTGGGTGATCAGCAGACCGAGTTGTCTGCAGTACCGGCCAAGCGACTCAGGCCTCGCGACTGACGAAGTAGTCAGCCAGAGCTCTCGAGGTCCCGGTGTCGCTCAGGCACAAGGTCAAGCTTCTCTAGTCCCCGCAACGCCTTGGATGCGTATTCAGCGGCCACCTGCTGGCTGCCGGCGCGAGCGCCTGCCCTTTGTAGCACCGCAGACACCGCCGCCACGTCTTCGTCATCCAATCCTTGTTTTCTGTAGACCGCCTGCAATATCTCTCGGTCTTGCTCTGCAGCCCGCTCGAGGGCGTAGACAATGGGGAAAGACTTCTTGCGTGTCCAAATGTCCTCGCCCGTCGGCTTCCCTGTCTCTTCTGCCTCACCCCAGATGCCCAGAATATCATCTCGGATCTGGAAAGCGAACCCCAGGTTCCTGCCAAACTCCTCGAAGAGGGATACGACATCGGGGGAGGCGTTGCCGATGAGTGCGCCGCTGGCAGCGGAAGCCGCCATAAGGGCTGCTGTCTTACCCGCCACCATCTCCAGATAGTCGTCGCAACGCACGTCCAGTCTCTCCTCGTAGCTCAGGTCGCGGTATTGCCCCTCGCAGAGTCTCAACGATGCCTCATCCAGGAGACGGGCCACTGCCAAGTACCTGATCGGCCGCCACGCCGACCTCGCTCAAGCGGTGGAGGGTAACGTGGGCGAGCGCGAACATGCCGTCGCCGGCATTCACAGCCTGAGCCACGCCCCATACCCGCCAGACAGTGTCGCGACCGTGACGCTGAGGGCTTCCGTCCTCAATGTCGTCATGGATGAGGCTGAAATTGTGAAGGAGTTCGAGGGCCGCTGCCGCCGGAAGGGCGCGCTCCCCGTCACCGCCTACTGCTTCGCAACTGGCCAGGCACAGGAGAGGCCGCAGCATCTTTCCCCGGAACGTCTGATGGCGCTTGCCTCCGCGGTCCTCCCATCCCAGGTGATAGCGCATGAGGCTATAGTGAACGAGATCCCTTCCCATGAGGGCCCGCTTCATCTCCGCCTCAATCAGGGGGCCGTATTTCTCTTGAAGCATTGTGAGACGGCCTTCTCTCCTTGCAGCTACCAGCGGTCTGGTCACTCAGTCTCGCTTTCTACGACTCCAGCTCTCTTACCTTCTCCAACCGTCGGATATGGCGCCCACCCTGGAAGTGATTGGCGAGGAACGCTTCCACTATCTCGCGCGCTACCCCCTCACCGATGCACCACGAGCCGAGGCACAGAACGTTGGCGTTTGTATGCTGGCGGGCGCGGCAGGCGCTGAAGGTGTCGTGGCAAAGCGCGGCTCGGATTCCCTTCACCTTGTTGGCGACGATGCTCATTCCCACGCCGTTGCTGCAGATAAGGATGCCCAGTTCCTGCTCGCCCGAGACTACTGCCCGCGCCAGCGGTATGGCAACATCGGTGTAGTCGATCGACGTCTCATCAGGGCAGCCGAAGTCAGAACTCTCATGTCCCAAAGACGCGACGTGTTCCCGCAGAATCTCCTTCAGCCGGAATCCGGCGTGATCGCTTCCTATCGCAACGCGCATGGCTCACTCCTCAGCATTTGACAACTGCGAGCCGGTAATCGACTCGATTTCCGCCCTTGAAATTGCCCCCTCCCGTACTAGCTGGGGGACATCGCTTGTCAAGTCTACCACTGTCGACTCGATTCCACCGGGACATCGCCCGCCATCGATGATGATGTCGATGCGGTCTCCCAACTGGTCCGCCACCGCTTGGGCGGTCAACGGCGCCGCTCCACCAGAGATATTGGCGCTCGTCCCCGTCAATGGCTGCCCCACAGCTCGAATAAGTCCCAGGGGCACAGCGTGATTCGGGACCCTTATCGCTACCGTCTCACCACCGGCCAACGCCAGAGAATGGAAGCCAACTGCCCGTGGCAATACCAGCGTCAGAGGGCCAGGCCAGAAGCGGGATGCTAACCTTAACGCTAAAGCCATCTCCATGTCCGCTACCCAGCGCGCATCCTCAAGCGAGCCGACCAGTATAGGCAGGGGCTTCTGCATCGTCCGGTTTTTTGCTTGGAATAGCCTCCTTACCGCGCCGTCATTAGTTGCCACCGCCCCCAGGCCGTAGAGGGTATCTGTGGGATAAGCCACGAGGCCACCCTGCCGCAGGCAATCGACAGCCTCAATGGGTGCAGCGTCCACGATAGAGGGGGCGGAGATCATACGCATTGTCGCACAGTCGACATCCAGTCGTTCTCTGCTTGACGCCAGTATAGCATGGATGCTATTCTCCAATCGACATCGACTGGGGGAGGATCGAACGGGGCCTGGGCTAGTGAGCCTGGGCTTCCCTGCTTAGTGGCAGACCTCATCGCCCTCAGTCTCCAAGTGAGAGTGCCTCATGACCGACGCTGATCCAGCCGGACACCGCGTACCCACGACCGACGACATCGAGGTCTCGACCTACCTTGAGATTGCGCGCGAAAAGGGCGGCGAGCAACCGGTGGTCAGCGAGCCTGCCCGTGGGATAGGACCGGAGACTGTCATCGTCCTCGACTTCGGCTCCCAAACAGCATGCTCATCGCCCGCCGTATCCGCGAGTGCCACGTCTACTGCGAGCTTGTGCCCTTCAATACCCCCTGGGAGAAGATCGCCCACTTCAACCTCAAAGGCTTTGTTCTTTCCGGTGGGCCGGCCAGCGTCTATGCGGAGGGCGCTCCTCAGGCCCCTGCCTACGTCTTCGAGAAGGGGCTCCCCGTCCTCGGTATCTGCTATGGCATGCAGCTACTCGCCCACCAACTGGGCGGGCGCGTTTCCCCCAGCGAAAGGCACGAATACGGTCACGCCGTAATCCACCAGGCGGAACACTCGGAACTATTCGCCGACCTGCCACCGGCCATCCCCGTCTGGATGAGCCACGGCGACCACATCGTCCAGATGCCGGTCGGCTTCCGCTCCCTCGCCTACTCCGACAACTCGCCGGTCGCCGTAATGGGCAACGACCACGGCATGCTCGGTCTCCAGTTCCACCCTGAGGTTGTCCATACTCCTCAGGGCAAGCAGATCATGGAGAACTTCCTCTATCGGGTCTGCGGCTGCCGCGGCGACTGGACCCCCTCGAACTTCGTGGCCGACAGCATCGACGGCATCCGCGCCCAGATCGGCGACGGCCGCGCCATCTGCGCCCTCTCCGGCGGTGTCGACTCTGCTGTCGCCGCCACTATCGTCCACCGTGCCGTGGGCGACCAGTTGACCTGCATCTTCGTCAACAACGGCCTCCTCCGCCGCGAAGAGCCGGAGCGCGTCCTCGACACCTTCAGCCGTAACCTGGAAATGAACCTGATCTACGTCGATGCGACCGACCGTTTCCTCAAGATACTCTCCGGCGTCATCGACCCTGAGGAGAAGCGCCATCGCGTCGGTGAGGAGTTCATCCACGTCTTCGAGGAGGAGGCGGACAAGCTGGGCCGCGTCGACTTCATCGTTCAGGGCACCACCTACCCCGACGTCATCGAGAGCGCGTCCTCACCTACCGGTGACGGCGCTGCCGCCAAGATCAAGACCCACCACAACGTCGGCGGTCTGCCCAGCCAGATGACCCTCAAGCTCATCGAGCCCCTGCGCTACCTCTTCAAGGACGAGGTGCGCCAGGTCGGCCTCGCCGTCGGCCTGCCCGAGGAGATGGTCTTCCGCCAGCCCTTCCCCGGCCCTGGGCTGTCCATCCGCATCATCGGCGAGGTGACGCCGGAGAAGCTGGACACCCTGCGGGGCTGCGACTGGGTAGTGATGGACGAGATCAAGAAGGCGAAGCTCTACCGCGAGCTGTGGCAGGCCTTTGCCGTGCTCACCGACAGCCGCAGCGTCGGCGTTATGGGCGACTTCCGCACCTACGGCCACGTCGTCGCCCTGCGCATCGTCACCGCCGAGGACGCCATGACCGCCGACTGGGCCCGCCTGCCCTACGACCTCCTGTCCCGCATCGCCAACCGCATAGTGAACGAGGTCCCCGGCGTCAACCGCGTGGTCTACGACATCACGTCGAAGCCGCCGGGCACGATTGAGTGGGAGTAAGAGGCACTCTTGCGGTAGCGCCGGCGAATCAGGCCGAACGCGCCCTAGTATCGCCCGTATTCCTGGCAGCGTCTGGTAGACAGCGGCTATCTTCTCCGGGGACACGTTCTCCTGGATGTCGTGATCGGGGCAGAAGACGTAGCCGCCGCCCGGTTTCCAGATTTCCACCAGCTCCTTGACCTCCCGCCTGACGTCATCCACCGTGCCCTTGTCCAGGGTGCTCTGACACCTGACGCCGCCGCCCCAGAAGACGATGTCCTTCCCAAACTCACGCTTCAGCACGGCCGGGTCCATGCCCTCAGCCGTCGTTTGAACGGGGTTCAGGGCGTCGATGCCCGCATCGATGAACTCAGGGATCAGGGGGACGACCGAGCCGCAGGAATGCAGCAGCACCTTCACGTTCGGGTTCGTCTCGTGGACAAACTTGCAGATCCGGGCAACGTAGGGCTTGAACAACTCCCGGAACATCTTCACGGAGATCATCGGCGCCCGCTGGCTCCCGTAGTCATCGCCGATAAGGATCGCCACGATGTACTGGCCCACCGCCTCCAGATACTTGGCCAGGAAGGACTCCCACTGCTGCGTCAGAATTGACATCCACGTGTGAACCATGTCGGGCTCTGCGGCCATCATGGTGAAGTATTTGTGATATCCGAAGGCCTCGAGGCCGACGTGGAACAACGACAACCCATAGGTGTCGCCCAGGAGCGCGTAGTCCGTCTCCTCGTAGGCCTTCTTGGCCCAGCCCCTTCAGGACCTCCGCCTCTTCGTCTCTGAGCGAAGTGCCTCCCCCAGCCGTAAACGCGGCGGCGAACGCCTCCAACTGCTGAGAGCTCTCGACGGCGGCCAGCGGATTGTAGACCCGGTCGAAGTAGTAACCATTCTTGGGCATGCGGAACTGCGTCACGCCGCGAAAGGTCAGTTCCAGGTTTCCGCTCTCGGTGGCGACGGGATTGAAACGGCCGGGAACCATCGCTGATTGACCCGTCCTTCAGTCGCCACTCTTTCCAGTCCTTTGTCAGCACACCATCGACAAAATACCGGGGAAGCGGCAGAACGTCGCCGCCCATCAGCTTCATGACCTCCAGGCCCTCATCCAGATCGACCGCTGCCAGCATGGGGATCGTGTAACGCATGTATGTTGGGCTTCCGACGCCTAGATGTTTCTTCAGCCGGTTGTAGGCGATAACGTTCACACTGGTGTTGTAGTTCGAGCCGAAGTCGATCGGCACGCGGTCAGGCTCCTGGTGATTTAGGGCAGCCACGACCCTCTGCCGAGATGTCATTCCGCCGTTGTCACTCATCTATGCCACCTCCTCAACTCTGAATCGTGGACGAGACCGGCCGAACGTATCGGGCAGCTCTATCGTAGGGGAAGGCGAATCTCTCCTCCCCTTCGTACACTCAACCGGGTCACTAGACTTTGTCCGGCTTCAACGACGCTACTATGGCCCAGCTTGAGATGTCAAGGCGTCCAAGCTCGTTTGGCACCTCTTTAGCTCAGCCGATGTCTTGCCCCTGCCGTTTCCAGCCGTTACCATCATGATGGCGGACAGCCACACCCACACGAACGTAGAGGAAGCGTTTGCGAGTTCTCATCGTCGGCTCCGGCGGCCGTGAACACGCCCTTGCCTGGAAGCTGCGTCAGTCTCCCCGGCTCGACGCTCTCTACGTCTCCCCCGGTAACGCCGGCACCGCCCAGATCGCCGATAACCTCCCGGTGAAAGCTACTGACCTCGACGGCATCGTCCGCATCGCCCAAGAGCAGCGCATCGACCTCGTCGTCGTCGGCCCTGACGACCCTCTCGCTCTCGGCATCGTCGACCGCCTGAACGCCGCCGGTATCGCCGCCTTCGGGCCCACCAAGGCCGCCGCCGCGCTGGAGGCGAGCAAGATATTCGCCAAGGACCTCATGGTGCGCCACGGCATACCAACCGCCAAGCACGGCAGCTTCGACTCCTTCCTGGCGGCCGCCACCTACATCGCTGAGCACAAGGAGCCGCTGGTCGTCAAGGCCGACGGCCTGGCTCTCGGCAAGGGCGCTATCGTCACCCGCGACTCGGCCGAAGCGCTGGAGGCCGCCGACGCCCTCATGTGTGACGGCGTCTTCGGCGAGGCGGGGCGTCGCATCGTCGTCGAGGAGCGGCTCAGCGGCCGCGAGACCTCCGCCCAGGCGTTCAGCGACGGCCGCACCGTCATCTCCATGCCCCTCTCCTGCGACCACAAGCCCGTCTTCGACTACGACGAGGGGCCCAACACCGGCGGCATGGGCGCCTACAGCCCGCCCGGCTGGGTCAAGCCGGAGATGGCCGACTGGATACACGAGAACGTAACCTGCGCCACCGTCCGCGCTATGGCGGCGGAGGGCCGGCCCTACCGCGGCGTCCTCTATCCGGGCATCCTCGTCACCGAGGAGGGGCCCAACGTGCTGGAGTTCAACTGCCGCTTCGGTGACCCCGAGACGCAGGCGATCCTCCCCCGTCTGAAGAGCGATCTCTTGGAGATACTCTGGGCTGTCGTCAACGAGCGCTTGCACGAGGTGAACGTCGAGTGGCGCGACGAAGCCTGCATCACCGTCGTCCTGGCCTCCGGCGGCTATCCAGGCAAATACCCGACCGGCTTCCCCATCGAGGGGCTTGACGATCTCGATTCCGATGTCATACTGTTCCACGCCGGCGTCAAGGCCGACGACCAGGGGCGGTTCGTGACGGCCGGCGGGCGCGTTCTCGCCGTCACCGCGTTGGGCGCGAATCTGCAGGAGGCGCGGCAGAAGGCATACGCCAACGTCGAGCGCATCCGCTTCGAGGGGATGCACTACCGCAAGGACATCGCCGGGAGGCGCATTCGCCCGCGCCCGGAATGGATGGAGATACCATAGATGATTCGTGGGTCGGGCGTCTCGCCCGACCGGCAGATGGCGGGCAGGATGCCCGCCCTACGAGGACAGGACCGATGACTGAACCACTTGTTGCCGTTGTTATGGGCTCGAAGTCCGATGCCCCCACCATGCAGGAGTGCCTCGATACCCTCGACAAGCTCGCCATTCCCTACGAGACGCACGTCATGTCCGCCCATCGCACGCCGGAGAAGGTGCGCGAGTTCGCCCAAGGCGCGGCGGGACGCGGCATCCGCGTCATCATCGCCGGCGCCGGCGGCTCGGCGGCCCTTCCCGGCGCTCTCAAGGCATACACGGCGCTGCCCGTCATCGGCGTCCCTCTCGCCTCCAGCGACCTCAAGGGCGTCGACGCCCTCATGGCGATCGCCCAGATGCCGCCGGGGGTACCGGTCGCGACCGTGGCCGTCGGCAAATGGGGCGCCCGCAACGCCGCCCTCCTCGCCGCCGAAATCCTCGCCCTCAGTGACGACGCTGTCAAGAAGGCGTACGAGGACTACCGCCAGGGGCTGGCATCGGGGTAAACTAGGGACGGCGCCCGAGCCCACCGCTTCGAGGAGACAAGGATGTTCAAGCCCAATTGCGATGCTACGCCCGTTGAGATGTTCCCCGGTGTCATCCGCCGCACTTTGTGCAGCGGCGACCGCGTGACGCTCGGCGAGTTCACACTGGCCAAGGGCTCTGTCGTACCCCTGCACAGCCACGAGCACGAGCAGGTCGGCTACGTCGCCAGCGGCCGCGTCGTCTTCACAATCGGCGGTGAGGCGCGCGAGCTGCACGCCGGCGACAGCTATCTCGCCGCCAGCAACGAGCCCCATATGGTGACAGCGCTGGAGGACAGCATCGCCATCGACATCTTCGCGCCGGTTCGCACGGAGTATCTGGACAAATGATCCCGAAATACTCTCGCCCCGATATGGCCGCTATCTGGTCCGACCAGGGCAAGTACGACCGCTGGCTCCAGGTCGAGATCGCTGTCTGCGACGCCTGGGCTGAGCGCGGCGACATCCCCCGCGAGGCTGCGGAGAAGATACGCCACGCCCGCTACAACCTCGAGGAGATGGAGCGCTATCTCAAGGAGATCCACCACGACGTCATCTCCTTCCTGCGCACCGTCACCGACAGCCTGGGCGAGGAGGGCCGCTACGTCCACATGGGGCTGACCTCCTACGACGTCGTCGATACCGCCCTCGGCATGCAGCTTCGCGACGCCAGCGATGTCATCCAGCGTGACCTCGTCGCTCTCACAGCCGCCGTCGAGGAGCGCGCCCGCGAGCACAAGTACACGCTCATGATGGGGCGGACACACGGCGTCCATGCCGAACCCATCACCTTCGGTCTGAAGCTGGCAAGCTGGGTCGACGAGCTACGCCGCAACCAGCGCCGCCTAGCGGACGCGCGGGAGGAAGTGGCAGTCGGCAAGATCAGCGGCCCCGTGGGCAGCCACGCCACCGTCCCGCCTGAGATCGAAGAGGCGGTGTGCGCCCGTCTGGGCCTGGGCGTCGAGCCGGTCAGCACTCAGATCGTCCACCGCGACCGCCACGCCCGTTTCCTGACCACCCTGGCGATCCTCGCCTCCTCTCTCGACCGGTTCGCGACCGAGATCCGCCATCTCCAGCGCACCGAGGTCTTGGAGGTTGAGGAGCCGTTTGAGAAGGGACAGGCGGGCTCCAGCGCGATGCCCCACAAGCGCAACCCGGAGAAATGCGAGCGCGTCTGCGGACTGGCCCGTGTCGTCCGCGGCTATGCTCTGACGGGGCTGGAGAACGTCGCCCTCTGGCACGAGCGCGACCTCACAGACTCGGCGCCGGAGCGGATAATCCTGCCCGACGCCTGCCTCCTCGTCGACTATATGCTGGACCTCTTCACCTATGTCATGAAGGGCCTCCAGGTGTACCCGGAACGGATGCGGGAGAACATGGAGCTGACGCAGGGACTAGGGTTCTCGCAGCGCCTGCTCCTTGCCCTGATCGACAAGGGGCTGAGCCGCGAGAAGGCGTACGGTATCGTCCAGGCGAACTCTATGCGGGCGTGGAAGGAGCGCTGTGCTCTTCGCGGCCTCGTGGAGGCTGACCCGGAGGTGAACAGCCTTCTCTCCGCTGCCGACCTGGACGCCATATTCGACTACAGCATCTACACCAAGTACGTCGACCACTCCTTCAAGAGAGTCAACTTATCGTAATGACAATTGCGCCTGACCAGATACGAAAGCCCCGAGACCTGAGCCA
Source organism: uncultured Chloroflexia bacterium (assembly GCA_963763495.1). Classification (GTDB taxonomy): domain Bacteria; phylum Chloroflexota; class Dehalococcoidia; order DSTF01; family JALHUB01; genus DAOUEO01. Next base: position 59,090 of record CAVXOY010000015.1, on the reverse strand, counting down.
GATCATAGATGGGGCCATATCCCTCTACCGCCACAACTTCGGCGAGTTCGTGGCCATCGCCGCTGTCGCTCTCCCCATCGACATCGTGGTCGCAGTGGCCCCCGTCGTTGTCCCCAACGAGATCGTCAGCCTACTTCTTGCGTTGCTGCTGCCTATTCCCGCCATCATCTTTAGCATCGCCGTCACCGCCGCGCTCATCCGCGCCATCGCCGACATCAGCGACGGGCTGCCCGCTGACTTCAACCGCTCCTACCGTCAGGTGCTTAGTCGGTTGGGGGTCCTACTCCTCGCTGCCCTGCGCGTCGTGGGCATAACCTTGCTCATCGGGATTACGATCGTCGGCATACCGTTCGCTATCTACCTGTGGATCCGCTGGGCTTTCTATCCTCAGGCAGTGGTTATCGAGCAAACAGACTCAGGCGACGCTCTCTCGCTGAGCGCTGACATCGTCAAGGGATCGTGGTGGCGGACCTTCGGCATCGTGATCGTCATATCGCTGCTTGCCGCCATCCCCAGCTACGGAGTCGCGGCGCTGTTCGCCTGGACTTCACCCATAGCCTCCGCCTTGATCAGCGCCGTCATAACGACGATAGTCCTCCCCTTTACGGCGGGAGCGTTCACGTTGATGTTCTTCGACCTTTCCAGCCGGAGGAGCCAGCATGTCAGTGTTGCTTGAGACCAACCTCCCCAATCTCTATGCCCGCGGCAAGGTGCGCGACACCTACGACCTGGGCGACGGCCGCCTGCTCATGGTCGCCACCGACCGCATATCCGCCTTCGACGTCGTCCTGCCCAACGGCATCCCCGACAAGGGCGCTGTACTGACCCAGCTATCCGCCTTCTGGTTTGAGAAGACGAAGGGGGTGATTCCCAACCACTTCCTGCGGCTCCTCAGCAACTGCGACAACGCCGACCTTCCCTTCCCCTGCTCGCACGAGATGGCCGGGCGGTCGATGATCGTGCGCAAGGCGCGGCGGCTCGACATCGAGTGCGTGGCTCGCGGTTATCTCGCCGGCTCCGGCTGGGCCGAGTACCAGGAGGGCGGTACCGTGTGCGGCATTACGCTGCCCAAGGGGTTGCGGGAGAGCGCTGAGTTGCCCGAACCCATCTTCACTCCCTCTTCGAAGGAGGAATCCGGCCACGACATCAACATCAGCTTCGAGCAGGTGGCGGACAGGGTGGGCGCGGAGACTGCGGCTCTCCTGCGCGACAGCACGATGGCCGTCTACCGCTATGCCGCCAACTATGCCCGGCAGAGGGGGATCATAATCGCCGACACCAAGTTCGAGTTCGGCTGGTGTGACGACAAGCTCATTCTGATCGACGAGCTTGTGACGCCTGACTCCAGCCGCTTCTGGTCTTTCGACACGTACCAGCCCGGAAAGGCGCAGCCCAGCTTCGACAAGCAGCCCGTCCGCGACTGGCTTGTGCACTCCGGCTGGGACAAGAAGCCGCCCGCGCCCAAGCTACCGCCGGAGATAGTAACCGGAACCTCCGCCCGTTATCGCGAGGCGTTCCGCCGGCTCACGGGTCACGATCTCAGCCACCGTTCGAAATCATAAGAGGAGACGAAGCAGCGTGTTTCTTGCCAAGGTATACGTAACCCTGAAGCCCACCGTCAACGACCCGCAGGGGCTCACCGTTAGGGGAGGCCTTCACTCGCTGGGGTTCGAAAGCGTGGAGAGCGTCCGTGTGGGCAAGTACCTGGAGGTCCGCATCGCCGAGGCTGACAGGGCTCAGGCCGAAGCCAAGGTGCACGATATGTGCCGCGATCTCCTGGCCAACCCCATCATCGAGGACTACCGCTTCGAGCTGCAGGAGATCGGCGACTAGCTCCTAGAGCTGCCCCTTGGTGCTCGGCACCTCGCCTCCCAAGCGCGGGTCCAGCCGTGTCGCCGCACCCAGCGCCCGCGCCAGCGCCTTGAACACCGCCTCCGCCTTGTGGTGATCGCTCGCGCCCGCCAGCACCTGTGCGTGCAACGTCAATTCACCCTCAGTGGCGATTGACCACAGCATGTGACCGATCAGTTCTGTCGGCAGCTCTCCTACCCGCTCCCCTGTCCACGTCAGATCAAGGGCGGCAAATCCCCGCCCGCTCACGTCAACCGCTACCAGTGCCAGCGCCTCATCCAGCGGCACAACTGCATGCCCGAAGCGGACGATACCCGCCTTCTTCCCCAGCGCCTTGCGAAGCGCCCGGCCCAGGCAGATCGCTACGTCCTCTGCCGTGTGGTGGGGGTCTATCTGGAGGTCACCCTCCGCTTTGATAGTTATGTCAATACGGCCATGCCGCGCTATCTGCTCCAGCAGGTGATCGAGCATGCCCACGCCGGTGGCGATGCTGGCCTGCCCGCTACCATCCAGGTCCACCTCGACGTAGACCTTCGTCTCTTTGGTCTCCCGCTCTTCCTTGCCTACCCGCTCACCTGCCAAGTTGGCCTCCTATCTCCTGTAGCGCCTTGATCAGCGCCTCCCTGTGCTCCGGCAGCCCGACGCTGATCCGCAGACAATCGCGCACTCGTGGCGAATCGAAGTAGCGCACCATTATACCTCGTTCCCTGAGCCTCCCCCACACCTCTCGCGCCTCGATGCCGACTACTCGACAGAGTATGAAGTTCGCCTGTGACGGCAGCGGCCGCAGAAACGCGATGCCGGCGAGCGCCACTGCCAGTTGCTCTCGTTCCGCCACCAGCGCCTGTACCCGCTCCCGCAGAAGCTCCTTCGTCTGCCAGCGACGCCAGGAGCGCCGCCTGCGCCGCCGCATTTAGATTATACGGCTGCTTGATCTTCATCGCCGCCTGTACCACCGCTGGTGGGAAGATGCCATACCCTACCCGCAACCCTGCCAGTCCCGCCCACTTGCTGAACGTCCGCAGCACCAGCAGATTGTCGTGGCGCGGTACCTGCGACGTAGAGCTCCTCACCGGCGAACTCGCCGTACGCCTCGTCCAGCACGACGACGAGCTTCGTCGCCAGCAACGCATCAAGCTCGTCGCGGGCGATGACGTTCCCCGACGGGTTGTTGGGCGAAGCGATGAAGACGAGCTTCGCATCTCTCGCCACCGCCTCGATAGCGGGCACGTCCAGCGAGAAGTCCTCCCGCCGTGGCACGTCTATCACGCGTCCGCCGGCGACCTTCGTTAGGAAAGGGTACATTCCAAATGTGGGCGAGCAGTTGATGACGCCCTCGCCCGGCGCCAGGAACACCCGCAACACCATATCCATGACCTCATCGCTGCCGCTGCCGGCGATGAGGTATTCCTCGCCCACGCCCAGGAATCGTGACAGCGCTGCCCGCGCCTCTCGCTGCTCCGGGTCGGGGTAGATGTGATAGTAGGGATAGCTCGCTATCGCCTCCAGCGCCTTGGGCGACGGCCCGTACGGGTTCTCGTTGCCATCGAGCTTGATCACCTGTCCCGGTTCGATACCCAGTCGCCGGGCAAGCTGGTCTATGGGCTCGATCGGCTCATAGCCCTCTAGTTCTGCCAGCTCCGGCCGCATCAGGCTCGTGATATCAATCCCCGGGCTTTCCTTGTCCGTCAAGACTTGCGTCCTTCTTCTTTATCGCTTTTGATTCTCCAGCCGCATCTCTATCGCCCGCGCATGCGCCGTCAGGCCCTCCACGCGCGCGATGGCTGCGGCCGCCGGCCCCCACTCACGCAGGGCATCCTCACCTACCGCGACCACGTTGGTAATCTTCAGGAAGTCCAGCACGTTCAACGGCGACGAGAAGCGGGCGCTGCCGGCGGTCGGCATGACGTGACTGGGCCCGGCCGTGAAGTCCCCCATCGCCTCCGGCGACGACTCTCCCACGAAGAGCCCGCCTGCGTTCCGCACCTGCTCCGCCCATGCGGCAGCGTCGCGCACCGCCAGGCACAGATGCTCCGGCGCGAACTCATCGGCGAGAGCGATCGCCTCCTCCATGTCTTTCGCTACCACAGCTCCCCCACGCGTCTCCAGCGACGAGCGGGCGATAGCGGCGCGCTCCAGGTCGGCCAGTTGCCGCTCGATCTCCCGCTCGACGGCCCGTGCCACCTCCAGCGATGGTGTGATCAGGATCGGCGTCGCCAACTCGTCGTGCTCTGCCTGGGCCAGCAGATCGGCGGCACAGAGAGCGGGGTCGGCGCTGTCGTCGGCCACCACTATCGTCTCTGTAGGCCCGTAGATCGCATCGATGCCAACCCAGCCGTACACCTGCTGCTTGGCCAGCGTGACGAAGAGGTTGCCCGGCCCGCAGATCTTGTCCACACGCGGTATGCTCTCCGTTCCAAAAGCGAAGGCGGCAACCGCCTGAGCGCCGCTGCCCCGAAAGACCTTGGTGATGCCGGCGATATCGGCGGCGACCAGCTTCAGCGGTGAGACCCGACCGTCGCTTCCCACCGGAGTAATCATGCATATCTCGGCCACGCCGGCCACCCGCGCCGGTATCGCTGTCATGAGCACCGACGAGGGGTAGACAGCCACCGTCCCCGCCGCATAGAGACCTACCTTCTCCAGAGGGCGTACCTGCTGGCCTAACCCTCCGACCGAGAAGCTGGACATCGTGCGCTCGAGTTGCATCTCGTGGAACAGTCTGATGCGTTCGGCGGCAAAGCGCAGAGCAGCCGCGATCTTCGGTTCCACCTGCTCGTACGCGGCCTTCATCTCCTCTTTCGCGACCACGAGCGATGGGTAAGACACGCCGTCGAATGCTTCGCTGTACCGGAGTACGGCTGCGTCTCCCTCAGCCCGCACGTCCGCCAGTATGCGCGCTACCGCCTCTGCCGGCGACAGCTCAGCGCCGAACATCTCCCGCGTCTTCTGGCGCACAGCGATCGGCACCGCCGTCTCGCCCAGCGGCTGCCGCCGCAGCAGCGTCCTCCGAGCTTCCTCGGCCCCTTCGATAATCCTCATCCCAGGTATTCCTTCAATGTTCCGAGAGAGCGAGCAGTCATCTTGTCGACGGATGCCTCTATCTGATTCTCGCCCACTTGCTGCCTGGCCTTCTCCAGAAGACTAGGCACCGTCTTTAGAAACTCCTCCAACTGCTCCTCGGTTTCGACGCCGATATTCCTCAGAAAGCGACCCGCCAGATAACGAAAGCGATCCCAACTGGGCGACCGCGATAGCATCTCGACCGCTACGTCCCGCCAGCGGCGAAGGGTCTCTCCATCTGCGAAAGCTACCCGCACGTCGAGCGGTGTAGCCAGGAGTTCCTCTCGTATCTCAGCGGTAACCTCTCTCTCCTGCCGCCGCTGCAAGTCCATGTCGTACTGAAGGATACGATCCATGACGTTGGCCTGGGCATCACCTCTCAGCGGCGACTCCGGCCCGAAGAAGGGACGGTATATGTCGGTAATCCAGACCTCATCGATGACCAGATGCGTGAGATATCCCCCCACAAATGCCGCTGTCCCCGGGGATAGCTCCCGTGAATCTCGCAGTTCCGGGAAAGCGTCGAAGAATGATCCCACGCAGTTCTGTTCCTCCACACAGTCGAGGTCGAAGAAGTGCGAGGAGTGACGCTTCGTGCCGCTCAGGATGTGCATATCCGGCCCCGTGGCGCCCATGTAGTATGAGCCCCGGTCCTTGTCGATGACAGGACTCTTGAGCTCTCCCGCAAGCTCCCTGGCCACAGTCATGTGGAATACCAGATGTGGCATGACGAGCTTCCCGTTGCTAGGCGCCTGCTCCCGCGGACCGTTTGAACATGCCTATCACCTCTGTCATCAGCCGCCGCCGCTTGTCGCTGACCGGCCCTTGATGAGCGATAAGGCAGGTTGTCGATTCAAAGAGCCTCTCGACGATCTTAAGGCGGTTCGCCGCCAGCGTTGCTCCTGTCTCCGTTCCCTCGACCAGCATCTCCGCGTCGTCGGGCACGAAACCCTCCGACGCTCCAGTGATCGGTATCACCTTGTAGCGAGATAGGTGACAGCTCCGCGCCCAGTGATCGGCGATGTTCACATACTCAGAGGCGATCCGCACCGTATTCTTGCCTTCTCGTTGCCACGAGCTGATCGCCTCTGTCAGGCTCTGCGCAGGCAAGTCCTCGCTGACGACGCCGGCAATGCTGTAGCGTCCGATATCCAGGTCGACAGCCTCCTCTACAGGGCTCGACGGAAATCGATAGAGGTGATCGAGAAGCCAGTCGCGTCCCGTAACTGCCAGGTCGAAGTGTCCGAGTGCCACCTGCTGCGGCATATCCTGTGGGCGGATCACCTTTATCTCCAGGTTGGGCATCTCCGCTTGGGGACGCGACGTCGTCGTCTCTTGGTCATAACCCGATATGCGCAGCCCCGCTGCCTCAAGAGCCGCAACCGTGTGTTTCTGTTGGTGCCCATCGGGCAGCGCCAAGCGCAGAACGTCCTCTCGCCGAGAGGTGGAGCGCTTACCCGACCGCGCTCTGCCCATCGGTCGAGCCGTCGGCAACGAGAGCGACGGTCTGCCGTTGCCTCTTCCGTTTGGCGCCAGCAGCGGCTCCAGCACAGCGCTGAGGTCCTTCTTCGCCATACTTTCCCGATTTGCCACCAGCCAAGCCGAGCATTCCAGGAGCCGGTGCACCGGCATCAACCCTTGCCTTCGCACCGCATCCTCATCTTCGGCCAAGATCAATGCTAGGTCTGCATCTTCCGGCGGATAGCTCTCGGCCGCGCCCCAGACCGGGAACACTCGATATGACGGTAGCCGCAGATGCCGCGCAAATGCCTCCGCCAGGTCGGGGAACTCACTGACGATACGGAGATCCCCCCAGCTACTCCAGTCCAGCAGAGAGTCTCTCTCGTTTCCTGCCCCCGCCACATATAGAGAACGCTGCTGGAGACCCAGGTCACGCACCGCCACGACAGCATCGCTGGGGTAGCGCTGCATTAGGTCTTCCACCCAACTCAGATTGCAGATACCAACGTCATAGTTCCCCATCGCTATCTGAATAGGGATGTCTGCCTCGCGAAAGACGCGGATCTGGATGCCGTTCTCTTGGCTGCCCCGTGCTACATAGGAACGAGACCCACCGGCATAGTCATCCACCGGGAGGCCCGCTTCTCTGAGTAGATCACCCAGAGGCTCTCTGAGGTCGCCGGCCGGCAGAGCGAGTCTAATCATCGGGGGCTGCCTCCGCGACATTAAGGGCTTCCTCCAAAGCAGCGTGGCTTGTCTGCCTGCTGGTCAGCTTGTCCAGCAGCCGGTAGGTCAGGCGGCCCCGCCGTTGATCGACCGTCAACTCCCAGCGACCGACCGTGCTCTCCCCCGCCAGAGAACCGATTGATGCCCTCGTGCCGCTCGCGTGCAGATGCGCCACCGCCGCAAATGATGCCGCCAGTACCTCTGGAGAATCACCGACCGGTCTTACCACCCAACTCTCCTCACCGTCGCCGGCATGGGGCCTCGGTCTCAACTGCGACGCCAACTCCCGCGCCGACAGCGCAAACCCCGACGCCGGCACATTCTCGCCGCCGACAAGCCCGATCAGGTCATCATAGCGGCCACCACCGCCCACCCGCCGTCCGTTGGCCCGAAACTCGAACACCGGTCCGGTATAGTACTCGAAGCTCCGCACAAGCGTCGTCTGGACCTGATAATCGCAACTCGCCCTATCAAGGGTGGCAGCGACCTTCATCAGGTCGTCAAGGGGCCCGGCCATCCCCGGCACTCCTGATAGAAATGCCGCTCTGAGGTTCGCCAGATAGGACGCCTTCCCCCCTTGCATATCGAAGAGGAGATGCAGCGGCGCCTTCAGATCGGGTAGTTTGGCCTCGATTTCTCCCAGCACCGTCAGGTCGCTGTCGAGTATGCGGTCATAGGCAGCCACTTGCGCTGCCGTGTCGAGTCCCGCCGCCGAGAGAACCGTTCGCACCAACCCCGCGTGCGATAGCCCGACCTTCAAGCCGGTCAAGCCCAGCCTCTCCAGCACGGCGCGACCAAGAAGGATCAGCTCAACGTCCCCCGCGAGCGCGGTCTCGCCGATAAGCTCGACGCCGCACTGCCAGTCCTCGCGCGATTCCTCGCCGGTCGAGAAGCGGAAGACGTTTTGCGTGTAGAAGAAACGAGCGAGTTGACCCGGGGGCAGGTTCTCGACGTACAGGCGGGCGGCAGGGATCGTGGCGTCGGGACGAAGGACTACTCTCTCGCCGCTCCAGCCGTCCCAGTCGAGAAAGGAGTAGGTACGTTCGAGCATCTGGGGCGAGAGGGTACCTGCGGCCGTGAACAGGTGGAGGAACTCAATCGTGGGCGTACGGATCTCAGAGTACCCCCACTCGCCGCAGGTGCGGGCGAAGGTCTCCTCAACCTGCCGGTAGCCTGCCATCTCTCCTGGCAGGAGGTCTCGCATACCCCGGCAACGCAATGGTTCGTCTCCATCGGCCATCAAGCGCTCCCTCGACTGAGGTTGTCGTCAACAGGCAGGCTCATTCTACTATAGCGCTTGGGCCCATTCAACCGAACGATCTCCGGCTGCATATCACCCAAGTCCTGAATTCGGCATCCAAGACGTGTATAATGTGGGGCGTGAAAACGATCCCCATACGAAACCTACGGTCCGAGCGATGCATCTCCCGTATACGGCGTCTGCTCTTGGCCACAGCAGCCGTGTTCGGGGCGTCGATTGCCCTGTCCTGTCAGACCTCAGTCGACACCCGCGAGGCGGTCAACGTTCTCACTGCCGACGGCGATGTCAACCCTGTCATGGCCCGCTACCTCGACCGGGGCATCGACGCTGCTGAAGACGCCGACGCGACCGCCGTCGTCATCCGCCTCGACACGCCGGGCGGCCTTGATACGTCCATGCGCGACATCGTCCAGCGGATCGAGGATGCGACTGTCCCCATCATCGTCTACGTCTCGCCGGCAGGAGCGCGCGCCGCGTCCGCCGGTACGTTCATAACCATGGCGGCGCATGTGGCGGCGATGGCCCCCAACACCACCATCGGCGCGGCTCACCCTGTCAGCAGCACAGGCGGAGACATCGAAGGCAACCTGGGAGACAAGACGACCAATGAGGCGGCCGAGTACATCAAGGGAATCGCCAAGCTGCGCGGTCGAAACGAGGACTGGGCGGAGAGCGCCGTCCGCCGCAGCATCGCGACCAACCAAGACGAAGCGCTGCAGCTAAACGTAATCGACCTCGTCGCATCTAGTCTGGATGACCTGCTTGAACAGGCAAATGGGCGCTCGGTTGACCTCCCCTCAGGGACAGTTGCCGTCCGCACCACAGGCGTACCCGTCGTCTACAACGACATGAGCCTGTTCGAGCGCTTTCTGAACATTCATCTCCGACCCCAACATCGCGTTCTTGCTGCTCAGTCTAGGGATGATGGGGCTTTTCATCGAGCTCATTCACCCCGGTATCTTCTTCCCCGGCGTCTTCGGCGCCATCGCCCTTCTCGTGGGATTTTTCTCCCTGGGCACGCTGCCCGTGAACTGGGCCGCCGTATTCCTGATCATCCTCGCCTTTGTCCTGTTCTTTGCCGAGATCGTAGTCTCCGGCTTCGGCGCCCTCGGCGTGGGCGGGATAGTGTCACTGATAATGGGCGGCCTGCTCTTGACCAGCACCAACAACCCCGATTTCCAGGTTTCCCGCTGGCTGATCTTCGGCCTGGCCGCCATCATTGGTGTATTCTTCATTACATCTGTCAACGCCCTTCTCCGCGCCCGCCGTCAGCCGGCAGCTATGGGAACTCAGTTGCTTGTGGGTCGCCGAGGGGAAGCCCGTTCGACGCTGGATCCCGGGGGTATGGTCTTTCTTGAAGGCGAGCTCTGGTCGGCGGTCAGCACCGAGGGCCGCATTGAAGAAGGTGAGACGGTAGAGATTGTCGAGTTGGAAGGAATCAGGCTGAGGGTGCGCCCCATACGCAAGGAGGTACAAGATGTCGACACCAACAATTAACCCGACGACAGCGCCGGAGAGGGTTGTCACCAACTGGTGGGTCCGCTGGCTGCTCCTGCCGCTGGCGATCCTCGGCGCTCTGCGGATCGTTCAGGAGTACGAGCGGGGCGTCCTCTTCCGTCTCGGCCGCGCCATGGGAGTCTGCCCACCGGGGCCCTTCCTCATCATCCCCGGCGTCGAGCGGCTGGTTAAGACAGACCTCCGCATCGTTACCATGGACGTGCCCAGCCAGGAGGCGATCACCAAAGACAACGTCACCGTGAAGGTGAACGCCGTCGTCTATTTCCGCATTGTGCGGCCCTGGGATGCCGTCCTGAAGGTGCTGGACCACATCCGAGCCACCTTCCAGATAGCCCAGACGACGCTGCGAAGCGTCCTCGGCCAGTCCTCCCTCGATGAACTGCTCTCGGAGCGCGAGAAGATAAACCAGCGCCTCCAGCAGATCATCGACGAGCAGACCGAGCCCTGGGGCGTCAAGGTGAGCACGGTGGAGGTGAAGGACGTCGAGCTGCCGCAGGGGATGCAGCGCGCGATGGCCCGTCAGGCGGAGGCGGAGAGAGAGCGCCGCGCCAAGATCATCAACGCCGAGGGCGAGTTCCAGGCCGCCGAACGCCTCGCCCAGGCCGGGGGAATAATCGCGCGTACCCCTACCACGCTGCAGCTCCGGTTCCTCCAAACGCTCAGGAGGTGGCAACCGAGAAGAACAGCACCATCATCTTCCCGGTCCCGATCGACATCCTGACGGCGTTCACAAAGAAGGGCGTGCCGGTGGTCATTCCAGCGAGTCACGCCCAGTGGAGTTGGAGTCGGCGGAGCCAGACCTGAGTGGCGATTCCGAGGAGAAAGAGCAGACTTAGGCTCGCAGAACAACGTCGCCCGCTGTCAAGACGACGAGACTGCCATCCGCTCGTCGCAGTAGGAGGTTACCCTCGGCATCCACATCCTCGGCTATCCCTTCCTCAGCGTGGTCGCCGAGTTGCACCTCGACCTGCCGGCCCAACGTCTCCAGGCGAGCCCGCCATGCCTCAAATACGCTCTCATCGCTGCGAGCCGCCCGGTACAGCCTCTCAAAACGATTCAGAAAAGCCGCGAGCAACTCCTCTCGGGATAGCTCCCGCCCCAACTCCAGCGCCAAGCTTGTAGCCAGGTGCCGGATCTCTTCGTGCTGCGACGGGTCGAGGTTCACGTTAATGCCCACTCCCACCAGCGCGAAGTCAACCTTGTCGCCGCTGAACTGGGTATCGATGAGTATGCCGCCGACCTTGCGCCCCTCGATGAGTATGTCATTCGGCCACTTGATGCCGCTGCTTATCTCTGCCACCGCATCGATCGCCTCACAGGCAGCCAGAGGCGTCACTATGCCGAGATGGCGGACGTCCCACAGGCCCGGCCGCAGTATGATTGTGACGTAGATGTTACCCCCAGGCGGCGACACCCAGCGGCGGCCTCTCCGCCCTTTGCCGCTCGTTTGCTCATCGGCCACCACTATCATCCCGTCCGGCGCGCCTCCCTCTGCCTCCTCACGCGCAGCGTCCATCGTCGAGGAGACGGATGCCTGATAGATGGCGCACCTTCCAACGAACTCCGTGTCCAGCCAGGGTTGTAGAGCGTTCAAGGAGAAATCAGCGCTCATACCGCCTCCGGGTGTATCTCTCTCAGCAACTCCCGCGCCACCTTTCGCTCGTCCCAGGGGATGTGCTCCCGTCCTACGACAATCGACTGCTCAGTAGCCTTGCCCGCCAGCAGCACCGTATCGCCCTCCTTCGCCCGCTCGAAAGCGTAGCGGATCGCCTCCCGCCGGTCGAGAACACGGACGAAGTCCTCTCCTTCCCGCCGTCCTGCCTCTGTCAGCCCCCCGACTATGCCGTCGATGATCGCTTCCGGGGCTTCCGTCCGCGGGTCCTCATTCGTCAACACAGTGAAATCCGCCAGCTCTCCCGCCGCTTTGCCCATCCCGTCGCGACGGGAGGTGTCGCGCTCCCCCGCACAGCCGAACACGACCCACAGGCGGCCCGCTGTCAGTGGCCGCAACACTTCCAGCGCCCTTCGCAGCGCCTCAGGCGTGGATGCGATGTCAACGATGACCCTAAACGGCTGCCCGCAGTCGATCACTTCCATGCGGCCGGGCACTCCTCGAAAGCCGCTCAGTCCCTCCACAATCGCCTCTGGGGCTATGCCAAGGGAGATCCCTACCGATACCGCCGCCAGGGCGTCATAGACACCGTGACGGCCGCTGAGGGGCACCCGCGCTGCTATCCGACCGAAGGGGCCGGCGATGGTGAAGGATGATTGTAGGCCGTCGAATCGTATCTCTTCCGCTCGTACGTCCGCGCGCCCCTCGATGCCATATGTGATCGCCCTCGATTGCGTGCGGGAGCGCAGATACTCAGAAGCAGGATCGTCGGCGTTGAGGACCGCTGTCTTGGCGACTCCTTTGTCCACGCTCTCGTCCAGCATCGAGAAGAGGCGACCCTTCGCCGCCAGATAATCCTCCAGCGTACCGTGAAAATCGAGGTGGTCGCGGCTCAGAGTCGTGAAGACGGCAATGTCGAACTCGCATTCGTCGACCCGGTGCAGCGCCAGCCCGTGCGAAGACGCCTCAACGACCGCGCATTGTCGGCCTGCAGCCACCATTTCCGCCAGTAGCGCCTGTATCTCCGGGGACTGCAGTGTCGTCATATGGGTAGCGTTAAGCTGCGGTTCGCCGCTCGTCTTGAACTCGACGCTGCTCAGGAACCCCGTCGAGAGACCGCCTGCCTCCAGCACAGCGTCGATGAGGTGCACGGTCGTTGTCTTGCCGTCGGTGCCGGTCACGCCGACTGTCTTCAGTCGCCGCGCCGGAAAGCCGTAGAACGCCGCCGCGATGAGCGCCAGCGCCTGCGCCGTATCCTCGACGATGACAAATGCCGCCCGACCATTCTTTGCTGCTGCCTCCCACTTCTCCCGGTGATCGGCCTGCACGACAACGACAGAGGCGCCCTTGTCGAGCGCCTGGGGGATGAAATCATGCCCGTCGCGGCTCAGCGGCGGCATAGCGCCGGGGATGGCCACAAAGACGGAGCCCGGCGTAACCGCCCGCGAGTCGTAGCAGACGCTGCTAACTTCAGCCGGCGGCGCACCGATCAGCTTTGCTCCGGCAAGAAGGTCCGGCCAGTCGATCCCGTGCCCGTTCATACAGAGCAGATTAGGCCATCAAGGAGGATTAGTCCAGTGCGGCTGATGCGGGGCAAGCCAGCGCGCTCTCGATCAGGAGCACTCCCGACCGTAGGCGCGCCAGGTGATGAACAGATCGAGGATGTTGATCGAGCCGTCGTCGTTGACATCGAAGCGAGGCTCGTATTTGCTGTCCCCTTCTTTGCTCCAAAGCACATTCGCCATCTGCTTTATGTCAAGGACTGTGATGTAACTTGTCTCCATTGACGTCGGGGCAGGTAATGCGCAGCTTGTAGACGTGGACATCGAACGGCTCGAAGCTGTCGGTGATCGACGGACCGGAGCTAGCGAAGGTGGGCGACTCCTCGAATAGTGCCTCAACGTCCTTCACGAGGAGGCTGAACGTGAACATCGCGCTGACGGAGGCGTTGTCGATGTTGACCGCGAGCAGATAGTAGGAACCGTCGTACTCCTTCAGCATCGTCCGTATGGGTGCCTTTGAAAACAACTGCCGATTCACGAAGACATTGTAGGGCTCTCGGGACGTGGGAGAGAGAATAATCGGTTCCAGCACCTGCAACTCGTGATTGATCCCGCCGCTCGGTGCCGCCAGCGCTTCCCACAAGGCAGCGCTCTTCGCAGCTCTATCCCCCGACGGTGCCGCCGGCGGGTTCGGACCGACACCCATCAACCGCACTCCTCTCATCACGTAGCTGTCCCAGGCAAAGTGGATGATCCCCGTCGCGCCGTGGATGACGGCCGTGTAGATCATCGCCCTCATCTCCTGAGGCGTGAGGAAACTCCCATGTGTTCGCTGTCTCCGCCCCAAAGCTCTGCACCACGAACCATGACGGCTTCAGTCCCGGCAAGGATCGTAGCCTGGTTGCGGAGGATGTGGGCCATATCCTTCAGCGTCGACCAGCGGGTTGGGACCGGACTTTGGATAGTTGTAGTGAACACCGGCATCGCCCAGCTTGATGAACTGCGGCCAGAATGGGTCGCCGTAGCTGCTGGCGCTCTCGGTGTGAAAGAAGACCTGGCTTGTCTGAGGGCAGAGAACATAGCAGACCAGGCTAATGTTGTCGTAGACGGCCTGCGGGTCGGCGCCGGTCAGGCGGGCCCAAAGCAGCGGTTCATCGGCAAGATACCAGCCGAACACCACCGGGTCATCCTTTAGAGTGTCGAATAGATATCCAGCTCGACTCGAGCGACGGGACCAGCTTGAAGTCCGAGCCGGCCGCCTGATCGGCCAGCACCAGCGTGTCGGCCGCCGTCCGCGTGATAGCGAAGTTGAAGCCTGCATCGGCTGCCGTCGCGACCGGCACCGCGTACTCTGGATCAGGGCAGTCCGCCGATGTGAAAGCCCCCTCCGCTACCCGCACATCTGTCTCCGCCAACTCGACGGCGTAGTACAGGCTCGTGGCAGCCGGCAGCAGGTCAACGGTCTCTGCTGTGCCGCTCACGACTTCATCAAAGACTATGCCACCTGTGTTTGAGAGATCGAGTTGAGAGCCTAAGTTGACCGTCAAGCGGTATCGCCCGTCCCATCCTTCCGGCTCATCCCCGCTGAACGCCGGCCAACTGAGCTCCTGCGACACCACGCAGGGGGTGAGATTGTACAGCCCATTGGGGAGGAACGACTGAGCCGGGTCATAACCGGTGCGCACGTTACCCGACGCATCGGTATGGGGCACGCCGTTCTGATAGAAGGTTTGCACGGCATCTGCCGTCGTATTGATGGTGGGCGCGCCGGGATCGGCAAGCGTTCTGTGGGGTTCGTCGGCGAACGAGAGGAAAAGGACCAGCCCTCCGACAAGAAACGCGATCAGTGACCGCGGCCCGCAGGCAGGAGCACCCCATCGACGGTCAGTTCGCATAGTTCTTCCCTGGCCCATCTCCTGGGCCCAATAGCGGGGATAAAAGATCGGCGGGGACAGTCGGGCCGATATCTATGCGCCTATTATACTCACTAAGTCAAGCCCGCGTCGGCGGGCCACACTGCCGCCGCAGTAAGCGTCAGCTTCACCATCTTCCGTGTCCCGCAGCATGCGGACCGCCCGCAACCTGCTTCCCTGCCCCACCGGACACACGCTTGGCGTAAGCCTACGATGCCCGAGTGCGCCCTGTCAAGTGAGACGCCTGCGCCAGTATCTTACAAAACTAGCAACTAATGGAAGTATGATCAGCCGTCCGGCTGGAGATGCCAGTCCGGGAGACATCTATTCAGGGAGCAGCGAAGAATGCAGGGAAGACAACCAGGCCGCTAGAACCCCTCCCCCTCCTCATCCTCCTCCTGTAGCAGCACCTTTCGCGAGCTGCCACCCTCCGACTCCCCCACGACGCCCTTGCTCTCGAGTTCGTCCATCAGCCGCGCCGCCCGTGGGTAGCCGATGCGCAGCCGCCGCTGCAGCAGCGACGTCGAGACGCGGCTGTGCTCCTGGGCCAGCTCCTTCGCCCTCTCGAACAGCGGGTCCTCCCCCTCCTCTTCACCGATCTTGGAGCGCGCCTCGTCCACCAGGTGGTCATACACGTCGCGCTGGAGGTTCCGGAAGTTCTCCTGTGTCCAGAAGCCGACCAGCTTCTCTATCTCCTGATCCGAGACGTACACCCCCTGCAACCGCTTCGGCTTGGCGGCGTCGGTCGGCTGGTAGAGCATATCGCCCCGTCCGAGCAGCTTCTCGGCGCCACCGCCGTCCAGGATCGTGCGCGAGTCCACCTGCGACGTGACGGCGAAGGCGATGCGCGTCGGGAAGTTGGCCTTGATGAGCCCCGTGACCACGTCCACTGATGGCCGCTGCGTAGCGATGATAAGGTGGATCCCCGTCGCCCGTGCCAACTGCGCTAGACGGCAGACCTGGCGTTCCACCTCGTAGGGGGCGGCCATCATCAGGTCGGCCAGCTCGTCGATGATCACCACCCAGTAAGGCAGCTTGTTGACCGTCTTGGGATGGCGGTTGTACGCCTCGATGTTGCGCACCGCCAGCGATGCGAAGCGACGGTAACGGCTCTCCATCTCATGAATCACTGCCTGCAGCGTCCCGACAACCTTGTCCACGTCGATGACGATGGACGAGAACGCCAGATGGGGGACAGGCGCGAAAGCGGCCAACTCCACGCGCTTGGGGTCGATCATCACGAAGCGCACCTGGTCGGGCGTGGCGTGCATCAGCAGGCAACTGATGATCGAGTTTATGCAGACGCTCTTGCCGCTGCCGGTAGCGCCGGCGATCAGGAGGTGGGGCATCTTGGCGAGGTCTGCCACCACCGGCTCTCCCGACACGCTCTTTCCCAGAGCAAGCGCCAGCTTCGAGCGTGCGCCTACTCGCTGGAAAGCGGAACTCTCAATAACGCTGCGCAGCGTCACGAGCGACGTGGTCACGTTGGGCACTTCGAGTCCGACGACCGGCTGGCCCGGCACCGGCGCCTCGATGCGCAGTGACGGCGTGGCCAAAGCTAGAGCGAGGTCGTTGGCGAGCGAGGTGATCTGATTCACCCGCACACGCGTGCGCGAGACCTCCTCCGTCTTCATCTTGGGATGGCCGTTTCGGTCGAAAACGGGACGCCCGCTGCCGTCGCGCTCCTGGGTTGTACGCGTCTTGATCTCCCATCCCGGCTCGACGCCGAATTGGGTCACGGTGGGGCCTTCGTTTATCTGCACGACCTCCGCGTCGACGCCAAAGCTGGCCAGCGTATCGACGATTAGGCGAGCCCGAGCAGTGTTATCTGGACGCTCGTTCGTCTCCGGCCCCATTGCAGCCAGAATGTCCACACTCGGCGTCTGCCAGCCCTCGGTTGAAGGGCCCCAGGCTGGGCTGGATTTCTTCTCGGATGGCTTTTCCTCCACCGCGACCGGCGCCATTTCCAGTGGTAGTGTGGGTTGCCAGGGCTCCTCAGTCGCGGCCTTCTCTTCCCCGCTCTCTCCGGTAGCAATACCGGCAGCCGGCGGCGCGGGCGCCTCTGCCGTGGCGGTGCTGGCCGTACGCGCCCACATGAGAGTCTCTACAGATAGGGGCGCCGGTGGCTCCGGCTCCGCCTTCGTCGGGAAAAGCGTATCGAAGATGGCATGTCCCAGCCGCCAGGTCCGCTGCGGTAGATGCCAGCGCCAGATAGTGGCGGCCAGTCGAGGACTGTGCCGGACCGCCTCAAGCGCCTCGCGCGGCCAGATCACGGAGGCGATCGCTACCACCAGAGCAAGCCAGAGAAGAATGCCGATGGGGCTCCCCACGAGCGCGTGTCCCCAATCGCCTCCCGCGGTTACCTCTGCGAGCTTCGTCCCACCGAGGCGCCAGTCGGGACGGAACAAGCCGAGAAGGCCACCGACAAAAGCCGCGAGTAGGAGGCACGCCAACCAGACACGCCAGTAGTACTGGAAAGAGGTCACGAGGCTGCGCCGGAGTACTAGCCATCCCACGAGGGCAATTAGCGCAATGAGCAGGAAAACATGGAGGCCGAGCGCCTGCACTACACCGTCACGGATGTCCGACAAACCGGTGGTGATCGGCACTAGCCAGGGGACAGCCACGACGGCAGCAACAACGAGAGCAACGCCTATCGCCTCTCGTCGGAAGACAAGCCCTGTAACCGTCCGGGGAAAGGAGGCGCGGTGGCGACGCCGCCCCGCCGATCGCAGGCGCCCTGTCGACCGGCCGGCCTTTCGAGCCGCGCCCGCCAACGCATCTAGGCGACCGGGATTGGACTTTGTACCCGCCTTAGCCACAATCCTTATCCTTCCGAGTCGACGCCATCGCTACCGGTTGCGCCATCCTCAAAGTGGCGCGAACTACAACTGGAACAAACGCATCTGTTGGATTTCCTCAGTAGAATCGGGCTCCTTCTCCTTTACCACCTCTTTCAGGAAGGCCGGCAGCTTTCTGAAGTCCTCCTCTATCGTCTTCCTTAGCCCGCCTTGGTGCAGCGCCGCCGCCGGATGGTACATGGGCACCACAAGCAGGCTGCCGATGCGGCGGGCCTGGCCATGGATACGGCTGATCGACTGGCCCGGCATGAACTTGGCGAGCGAATAACGTCCCAGGGTTACCACCATCTTCGGCGCGATTATCCGCATCTGCTCTTGCAGCCACTTGTCGCAGGCCTTGATTTGATGAGGCAGCGGGTCCTGGTTCTGAGGCGGACGGCACTTGATGACATTGCAGATATAGACGTCGATGCGACGAAGGCCGATCGAGCCGAGCAGTTGCTCGAGGAACTGACCGGCCGGGCCTACGAACGGCCGTCCCTGCTGGTCCTCGTAGTAGCCCGGAGCCTCACCGATGAAAAGTATGTCGGTGTCCGGGTTCCCTTCGCCGGGAACAGTACGAGTACGGGTCTCCGATAGCTCACAGTCCGGGCAGACCGCTATCTGCTGGTTCAACTCCGCCAGGGCATCCTTGTTGTCTGAGTTGTCTGACAAGCTATCTTCTCACCGACCAGCTCGAATACCGTCTTGCTGCCCAGATAGAACAATAGCGAAGGGAAGTCCATGACCCGGTGTTGGGAGCAAGCGACCAAGAAAGGGCCGATGCTTACTTCTCCAACCGCCGAGCCCGAGGTCGCCTCCCAAGCTTATTGCATTACAGATTCCGGCCAAGTCGTGCGACCTCAGACTGCCACCTCGCCACTTCAGCGGGAATGATAGCACGGCGCAATAGCGCTGTCAATGAGAAAGGGAGAAGACCTTTTAGCTGTTTCTGCGCGATCCTTCGACGATTCGCGCAAGTATGATCCCGGCGAAATAGAGGACGATCATGGGGCCGGCTACAAGAGCCTGTGTGATCGGGTCGATGGAGGGTGTGACGACCGCAGCCGCGACGAAAGCGAGAACAATGGCATAGCGCCACCACCCGATCAGCTTTCGCGATGACACGATGTGCAACTTCGCTAATCCCATCACCAGCAGCGGCAACTCAAAGACCAGCCCGGTTACAAGCATCAGGCGGGTGACGAAGTCGATGTAGTTGGTGATATTGATGAAAGGCTCGATGCCGCCCCCTGAATGAAGAAGGAACCGAAGTGCCGGGGGCATTTCGATGTAGTAGGCGAAGGCGGCGCCTCCCACAAACGCAAGCGATGCGCCCACCGCTACTGGGTAGACCCATCGCCTCTCCTCTCGGGTAAGCCCGGGCCCCACGAACGCCAGCGCTTCGTATACCAGTACGGGCATGGAGAGGGTGATCCCTGCCAGCAACGCTACCCGGAAGTAGGCTCCCCAGTACCCCACGGGATCGGTGAAAACGATCTTGACGTTCTCAACCGAGTCATGAGCGGGTGCTGTGAGCCAGTCTAGGAGCCAGTTGGTCAGTACGAAGGATGCGACGGTAGCGATGATGACCGCACCGGCGGCGATGACAAGACGCCGGCGCAGCTCTTGGAGGTGCTCGATAATCGTGAGTTCTTTGCCTTCCTCACGGTGAGTAGCTTACGCCAGAGGTTACAGGCGCTATGTCGAGATCGCTCTTCATCTGTTGAGGTAACGTGACCGCGCAGGTGAGTTAGGAAGATAACAGTCTGCATTGCCCCGGAGCACCAACATAGCTCTCCTCCCGAGTCTGTGGTTCTGGAGGAACGGGAGTGCTCTCGCTGGCGACAGGCTCGGACGACGGCTGGCCGGTCTCCTTCTTCTCCTGCCCCGTGGCCTCTTGCAGCCTCTGGTGGACATCCTCTGCCGCACCTGCAAGCTCTCCCGTCACCGTCTCAGCGCGCCGACTGATCTCTGCGCCCGTCTCTTTCAGTTCTCCCTTCAAACCTTCGTACTCTTGCTCGAGATCCTTGACCATCTCGCCGAGTTCTCGGGTCATGCCAGCGCTGTAGCGGCGGACCTCTTTGATGGCGCGCGCTATCTGCGCGGCTGCTTCCGGCAGACGCTTGGGGCCCACGACTATTAGGGCGAGAGCCAGTATGACGGCCAGTTCGGGCAGACCAATCCCAAGAAAATCCATACCGATAATTACCTTTACCCTATACCGGCAAGGTCACACTTCTCTACCAATTATGCTATTTTGGGGGGAAATATGCCACCCGCGGTCACCATCGGGAGGGTTCTTCCAGGCGCGTAGTGGCGAGGATTCGCTTACTTGTCCTCTATTCCAAGGTCCTTCAGGTAGTCAACGGCATCCTGAACAGTAACGATCTTCTCGGCGTCTTCGTCGGAGATCTCAAGGGCCTTGCCGTCCTTGCTGAACTCCTCCTCCATCGACATGATGAGTTCCACGAGGTCCAGGGAGTCGGCATTCAAGTCGTCTACGAAGGAGGCGCTCGACACTACCTGTTCCTCTTCAACACCCAGTTGTTCAACCACGATCTTCTGTACCCGTTCGAAGACTGTTGCCACTTAAATCCCCTTTCTGTCCGAATCTATAGCTAATATGGTCCCACTCGCGTGGGTCATCTCGTCGCCATCAAGCTCACGGAGCCGAGAACGCCGTTGACAAATCGGGCGGAGTTGTCGCTGCCGAACACTTTGGCCAGTTCAACCGCCTCGTTGATGGCGGCTCGTAGCGGCGTCGCATCACTCAGCAGGATCTCCCAAATCGCCAGCCTGAGGATATTCCGATCGACTGGTGCCATCTGATCAAGCGGCCAGGCCGCAGCCACCTTCGCGATGATCTCGTCGATATATTGCCGGTTACTGATGGTGTCGGTGACCAGTTCCCGAGCGAAGGCAGCTATCTCGTCTGTCACCGCTGCATCTTCAAGCAGACGGCTGAGAATTCCCTGAGCATCGTGACCGGTGGTGTCCGCCTCGTACAGGGTCTGCAAGGCCAGAATGCGCGCTCGTCGTCGTCTGCCCGGCATAGGTAGGCCACCAGTCACTAATCATGTTAGAGTTCTGTGTTCCGTTTCATCATGATGCCTTCAAGAGGCTCACCCGTCAAGACCCATAGTCGACCCAATCGGGAAAGCATATGGGTGACCTGTCACTGACCAAGAGACTCAATGCCGCTGATGCTCAGCGTCTCGGCGTCGGGAGCGATTCGGCGCACGAGTCCGCAAAGCACACCGCCGGGGCCAAACTCAACAAAACGGGATACGCCATTGGCAACCATTAGCTCCACTGAGCGCTGCCATTGCACAGGGTGAGTAAGTTGATACAACAACTCCTCACGGAGAGCCTCGGCGGTGGCTAAGGGCTGGGCATTCCCGTTGCCGACGATCGGCACAACAGGATTGCGTATCTTTGTCTGCGCCAGAGACATTGTTCATCCCTTCGACAGCGGGTTCCATGAGAGAGGTATGAAATGCTCCGCTGACGCTTAGACGCACCGCCCGCCGGGCACCAAAGGATGGGGCCTTTTCAATTGCCGTCTCCACGGCCTCAACGCTGCCGCCGATCACGATTTGGCCTGGGGAATTCAGGTTGCAGATCTGCGTCCCCGTTTCACCGCATAGGCTTTTCGCCGAGTCCTCATCGAGTCCCAGAACAGCGGCCATCGTGCCTGGGTTCTTTTCCCCCGCCATCTGCATAAGCCGGCCTCGCTCCTGCACCAGGCGCAGACCGTCTTCGAAAGAGAGGGCGTTTGCGGCTACGGCAGCAGTGTATTCGCCAAGACTATGGCCAGCCATATAGGCCGGTGCAAGCGAAGACAGCAGGCCGCGCTCCTCGGCAACAGCGAGACAGGCAAGGCTGACCGTCAAGATAGCGGGCTGGGTGTTTTCGGTCTGTCGAAGAAGGTCTTCGGGCCCCCGAAAACAGATCTCTGAGAGGGGACGTTCCAAGATAGAGTCAGCATCCAGGAAAAGGCGGCGGGCGACGGGTGACGCTTCGAAGAGATCTTGCCCCATGCCGACCAGTTGCGAGCCCTGGCCGGGGAAAACCCAAGCCGCCAAGGCAGGCCGGTCGCTACTACTCCCCAAGGCTGGTCCCTTCGATCTTTATCGCTTCCCGCCCTCGGTAGTTTCCACAGACCGGACAGGGGTGGTGAGGCAGGCGAGGGCTATGACACTGAGGACATTCAGTGAGTTGGGGAACGTCCAGGCTGATGTGACTCCGACGTTTCCCCTGTCGTGACTTCGGGTATTTCCTCTTAGGTACGGCAGGCAAGGGTCATTCACCCCCTTCTTCGCTATTAGTATCCGGTAGATTGTCCCTGATATGAGCGAGAGCATACATGGGATGTTCAGTCTCCTTGGAGTCGCAAGAGCAGAGACCAAGGTTAAGGTCTTTTCCGCAGTTGGGACAGAGGCCCTTGCAGTCGTCCTGGCAAAGCATCTGTATCGGCTGAACTGCCAGTCGGTATTGGCGGACTGCTTCACTCAGATCAAGCACTTGCCGACCATCGATGACAAGACCATCCTCATTGTCTGCCACGTCCAGCCGAGAGCCCGTATCGGCGTCAACCGTGGGTAGGTATTCCTCCTGGAAGTCCACCGCCAGAGGAACAGCGATCGGCTTGACACAGCGACTGCACCGAGCGTTCACCGTTACCTGAAGACGAGCCGTCACCAGGATGCCCTGACTGGTCCGCAAGAGCGAGACACTGCCAGTAACTGACTCTGTCCGTCCCTCTTCATCAAAGGACCCCGGCGTCTCTTCCAGTTGGTGCGTCTGAATAGAGCCTACCGGCTCCCGCAGTAGCGCTGCCACGTCAAAACGCATACCTGTACAGTCCTTCGTGAAGAACTAGGGACTTTTTATTATAGGAACACCTTTCTGCCTGGGTCAATCGAGAGTCCGCCTACGCCATGCCTTGCAGGTGCAATGGGCGCGGACTATAATCCTGCTGGCAGCCCTGGTTGGCGGGTGAGGCTGACTCTCCCCTAAAGTCATTCTCATGGCGGATGCGCGAGGCATTTAGGCATTCGCCAAGCCGACCACTGTTGCCAAAGAACGCCAGCCGGCACGCATTACTTTGAAGAGGCCCATCCGCTAGACTGAGTCTGATATGACCAAGTTGTCTGACCTTTACGGGCTGCAGGAGATCGACCTGGAGATAGATAGCAGGCTCGCCGCGCTGGCTGAGGCAGAGGAGTTGACGGGGGAGACGGAGGAACTGCTCGCTGCCCGAGCCGATGCGGAAAGCCTGCAACAGATCGTGCGGGAACTCCAGAGGAATGTCCACGCCGCAGAGCAACAGGTTGAGGACATGACCGCAAAGATCCAGCCGGTCGAGAAGAAACTCTACGGAGGGAGCATTCGCAATCCCAAGGAGCTATCAGATCTCGAGGAGGACATCCGGTCGCTCCAGGGCCGAAAGCGAAAGCTGGAAGACGAACTCCTGGAGGTGATGACAGAACTGGAAGACGCTGAGAGCAGGCTGGCGGTCGGTCAGCAGACCCTCACGGAACTGGAGACTACTTGGCAGGCCGAGCAGGCCAGACTGCTGCGGGAACAGGACACGCTAAAGGCGGAGCTAGCCGACCTAGACAAGCGTCGCAATGAACAAGCTCGGCTGATCGGCCCGGCAACCCTCAAGCTGTACGACGCTCTTCGTTCCGCCCATCAGGGACGAGCTGTGGCGAAGGTAGAACGGGGAATGTGTCAGGGATGCCGCATCTCTCTACCAATGACCCTCCTCCAGAGGGCACGCGGCAGCGACGAGACGTTCGTCCAATGCAGTAGCTGCGAGCGCATTCTATATGTGAGTTGAGGACGTGAAAGCTGTAGGCTATTTTCGCGAATCTCCCGGCCAAGAGGCGAAGGCACTGGCAGAACAGAACAGGGCGTTCCTGGAATTCTGTCAGCAGCAGGGCTATGAAGTCGTAGCCTCTTTCGTTGATGGCATCAACGCAGGGGATGATGGGCGGCCCGGGTTCCGGCAACTCGTGGAGTTCCTGCGACGGCCGGAGAAGGGCTTCGTGGTGGTGGTTGTACCGTCGGTAGAGAACCTGGGACGCGATCTGCGCGAGGCCGCCCGCAGTTGGTTTCAATTGGAGAGCCTGGGGGCACAGATAATCCTCATGGATGGCGGGAACGACCCAACCGACCGCCTCCTGGAAGCGTGGGCGGCAAACAGCGACCGCAAGCTCGGCGACAAGGTCAGATCGGCGATGCGGCGCAAGGCAGTGAAAGGAGAGGTGCTTGGTCGTCCTCCCTATGGCTACAAGGTAGGCAGCCGACGGCGCCTGGAGTTGGTGCCAGAGGAAGCGGTGGTAGTGCGATATATCTTTCGTCTTTACCTTCAGGAAGGGCTTGGTATCCGGCGTATCGCCCGCTGCCTCAACGAAGAAGCGATCAAGACCCGAAGGGGTGGCAATTGGAGCATGGTGAGCATCCGCGACATCCTACGGAATCGTGCCTACCTGGGAACGTACACTCGCTTTGGCGTGCGGGTTCCCGGGAGCCATCCCGCGCTTATTTCCCCGGAGGATTTCCGGCGCACCCAGGACTGTCTAACGGCACGGCGCAGCAGTTACTCGCCGCGTCAGGCGACCCCCTTCCTTCTCTCAGGACTTGCTTACTGTGGGTACTGCGAGAACAAGATGATCGGTGTCAGCCGCCGCCAAAGCTGGAAGCGTCAAAAGGACGGCAGTCAAGCACAAGCATCCTATCGCTACTACCAATGCGAATCACGCACCAACCAAGGCTTGTGCGACTACCACACCCGGCGCGCCGGTGATCTGGAGACGGAGGTCAAGGAGATTCTGGCAGGTATCGACATGAAGTCCGGCCGCGCCTTCCCACAGGCAGGAGACGAGACCGCAGTGCTCGCCGAAGCGCAAGAGCAGTGCAATCAGCTTCGCCGACGCCTCGCCCAGATAGACAAACAGCTCGACCAATACATCGACGCAGCCGCTCGGGGACGCCTGAGCAAAGAGAAGATGAGAGCGTTGAGCCTTGAGCTGGCTTCAGACCGTCTGGAGGTCGAGGAGCAGCTGGCAGAAGCGGAACGCCGGGCACAGGAACGGGCATCCCTGGC
The DNA here is from genome assembly GCA_963763495.1 of uncultured Chloroflexia bacterium. GTDB lineage: Bacteria > Chloroflexota > Dehalococcoidia > DSTF01 > JALHUB01 > DAOUEO01. Next base: position 34,226 of record CAVXOY010000015.1, on the reverse strand, counting down.
CGCGCGGCACCGGGCGCAAGAGCAGACCCTGGCGCGACTCATCGACTCATGGGACTCCCTGGAGTTCGACCGCCGCCGCTCGATGCTGCGGGAGGTGATAGACAGAATCATCGTAAAAGATGACGGTGTGAAGGTTCTTCTTCGTCCATGAGCGGCCCATCGTCCGCAGAGGGACTCTACACCGCCTACGCCGATGGGGCATCGCGAGGGAATCCGGGACCGGCTGCCATCGGCGTTGCTGTCTTTGATCCCCACGGCAAAGAGGTGCATACCACAGCAAGACGGCTGGGACGCGCCACAAACAACGAGGCGGAGTACAAGGCTGCCATCACTGCCCTAGAGGCCGCGCTTGGTCTCGGTGCTTCTTGCCTCGAGGTGCGCATGGACTCGGAGTTGGTGGTACGCCAACTGAGTGGACGCTATCGAGTGCGCAATCCTCGCCTTATCCCCCTCTACAAACGTCTCCTTGACCTGCGAGGACGCTTTTCGTCGGTGACGTTCCGGCATGTGCCGCGGTCGGAGAACCGGTTGGCGGACAAGCTGGCAAACAAGGCACTTGACGAGAGCCTGTAAGGCGCTCCGCTCGTCACCGCGCGACCATCTTTGACTTCCCTCAAAGGCAACGCTAAACTGGAGATAGTCAGCAGACCGGGTGGCCGCTCTTTCGAGTCGGCTGTCTTCGGGCAGGCGGGTCGGAGGGGAGGAAAGTCCGAGCTCCACCGGGCGAGGGTGCTGGGTAACTCCCAGGAGGGGTGACCCTACGGACAGTACCACAGAAACACACCGTCCTTCCCCGGAAGGATAAGGGTGAAATGGTGAGGTAAGAGCTCACCAGCGGTCGGGTGACCGGCCGGCTGGGCAAACCCCACCCGGAGCAAGACCGAATAGGAGGACGATAGGGCGCCCGGCCTGTCCTCGGGTTGGTTGCTAGAGGTGGCGGGTAACCGTCATCCCAGAGAGATGGCCACCATCCTTCTGCGGAAGGATACAGAACTCGGCTTATAGGTCTGCTGGCACTATCATGGCCGGCATTCTTTGTCAGGAATGCCGGCCTCCATTTTCCGCGACGTTGACATCGCCCCGCTCTATTCGCCTAGGGCTGGTTGCTGGCAGTTGCTGATGGGATGACAAGCGTGTCGCCTGCCACAATCAGATCGTCGGGGGCGAGTCCGTTTCGGGCAGCAAGATCCCCGGGATCTACGCCGTTGTTGATGGCGATCTCCCATAGCGTCTCGCCTTCGCCGACGAGATGGGTCTGCTCGCTGGCATCAGCCGGAGCACCCCTGGAAAACTGGGCGGTCGAGGCGCTCTCAAGGGTCGGCTCGGACTCCACAGCCTGGCTGGCCGTGGGTGCGCCGCTCGAGTCCGATTGAGAAGCCAGCTGGAGGATCGGCGTCATGTCAGGTGCTCGCCCGTCTCGTCCGGCTCGAGGTGTTGCAGCGCTCCCGGAGTCATCCAGGGGTGCGGATGGCTCCACCACGAGAGAGGCAACCACCGATTCTAGGCCATAAGTCGGCTCGTACACGGGAGCGGCCAGAAAAAGGAACATGGCGCGGTGACAACAACTCCAACAACACAGCCAGCAGCCGCAACACGCAAACCACTTCAACAGGTTGTCGTCGGCGGGTGCAGTCGGCTCGTCGCGCTCCTGCCCGCGCCACAGCCACTGCGCGGCGAATCGGTCTCCTTGGTGAGGCGCGAACAACGGCCGAATTCCGGTGTAAGACAGAGAGATGCCTGAGTATCCGTGCCGGGGCTCCAAGGACTTCGCGGCTTCGCCAGACAGACCCGTTCAGATACGGGCAGCCGCTCCGGAACAAAGTCAGTGCCTAAGAGCCCGAGGCTGGGACAACGGGACGGGGAACTCGACATGGTGGCCGGTAGAGACAGCGTCAGAATCCAATCTAGTTGGACCTCCTTGTCCCCTGCCACCGCCCAATATGATAGCTAGTCCCCATCAGAGAGTGTCAATCAGGGTTTCCCCTGATGATCGCGATGGAAACGACGTCACGGCTACGCTGCCGAAGTGTCTCCGTCGTTCAGCGTAGCCAGCAGTCGCATCTTCCAGTGCTGTATTCACCGGGTTTCACGGTTTGCGATCGAAAGATGGGGTCTGGGAAGCCTTTATGGCATTCCAGACGATAATATATTTGGAGAGGTTTGTTGTGAGCCGCCGAACTATCGGCCTAAATGCTGCTGCCGTGGCTATCGCCACCCTGACGATGGCTTGGGTTACCTCTTGCCTTTTCACCCGATGGCAGAACCACGTCTGTGAACGCCTCTTCTACTGAAATCGGGAGAAGCAGCACCGTCCAAGACGCCAGACCTCAGCAGCAGGCCAGTGAATACACACCGGGTGAACTCATAGTCAAGTTCAAACCGGGCATGTCGGGCATAGGTAGGGTCGCCGTCATAGCAGGTGAAGGGGCACAACCGGCCCGCGATCTGTTGACCCCACGGTACAGCCTAGTCAAGGTCCCAGAGGGGCGAGAGGATGAGTTCCTGGCCCGCCTGGCGGAAAACCCGCACGTCGAGCTCGTGGAACGGAATGCGATTGCACAGGCGACTTTCATTCCGGATGACCCATATTACTACGTGCAATGGGACATGCCGCAGATTCAGATGCCAGCCGCCTGGGACGTAGCAGACGGGTCAGGCGTGACCGTTGCTGTCATCGATACCGGCGTTGCCTACGAGGACTACTCGATCTATGCCCAGGCCCCTGATCTGGAGGGAACCTGCTTCCGACCAGGATACGATTTCGTAAACAACGATAGCCATGCCAATGATGACAACAGCCACGGCACCCATGTGGCGGGAACGATCGCTCAGACGACAGACAACGGCGTAGGAGTAGCGGGGGTTGCCCCCGGCGCCTGCATCATGCCCATTAAGGTGCTGGACTCTTCGGGCTCGGGCACTCACGCCGACATCTCTGACGGCATCCACTGGGCCACCGACCATGACGCCAAAGTCATCAATCTGAGCATGGAGGGGGGACACTCCTCCGTCTTGGAGGAGGCAATCGACTATGCCATTAGTAACGGTGTCGTCGTAGTGGCAGCCGCCGGGAACGGTGGCCCCGTCCACCACCAGGCTGACTCTTCTGTTCAGTGCCCCGCCTGCTACCCCGGCGTAATCGCTGTCGGGGCCACTGATTATGACAAGAACCGTACCTACTACTCCAACTACGGCTGCCACTCCCAGGGCGGCTGTCTGGATATTGTGGCGCCTGGCGGCGACACCAATGCTGACCTCAATAGCGACGGCTACCCCGACGGCATTCTTCAGCAGACATTCGGCTTCGCCTGCGGTGCAGGGGATCCTAACGACTACACAGCATTCGCGTACTGCTTCTTCCAAGGCACATCCATGGCGACACCTCATGTGGCAGGTGTGGCGGCCTTGCTGCTGAGCGCCAACCCGGCGCTAAGCGTCGCAGAGACCACCAACTGTCTAACCAGCACGGCCCTCGACCGCGGCGCGCCCGGTTGGGACGAGGAGTATGGCTACGGATTTCTCCAAGCGAGGGCTGCTTTGGATTCCTGTGCTGCCCTCATACCAACACCAACAGCCACACCTAGCCCACGGACACTCCGACGCCAACAAGCACACCCACGATCACGCCAACGCCCACGAATAGCCCTACACCAACTGCGACCCCAAACATCGACACGGACAGCGACGGCGTCCTCGACCACTTGGACAACTGCCCGCTGATCGCCAACCCGCCGACGGCGAACGGTCTCGACGACAACGCCGACTGCACAATCGACGAGGCAAACGAGCAGGTGAACACCGACCACGCGTCGTTCGACAACGGCCCCAACGTAGTGAACTGCGATGTCACGGTGCCCATGAACGACAGTCTGGGAGACGCCTGCGACGAGGATACCGACAACGACTGGATGCTGAACACCGGCACGAGCCCGCTGGGTGTACCGGGAGAGGACGCCGGCTGTAACGGCAGCGGCGCCACAAACCCGCTCTCCCGAGACAGCGACGGGGACACGGTGCTGGACGGGGCGGAGTGCCTGCTCGGCACGAACCCCAACAACGCCTCAAGCAAGCCTTCGGGAATACCGCCGGGGGACAGTGACCGCGACGGGCTGCCGGCAGCAGTCGACGCGCTGTTCTGTGACGCCGACTATGACGGAGATACCCTGGTCGGCGACGCTGATCAGGACTGTGACAACGACGGCCTGTCGGACGGACTAGAGGTGCGGGGTTGGGGGACATCGCCATCGTCTGATGGATAGCGATGGTGACCTGTGTGACGATGACAAGGAGGTCGCAGACATCAACGGCGACCGCTATGTGAACATCCTCGACCCGTATCTAGGTGGCGAAGATAGCGTTCGGTATCATTCCCGGCGCACCCAATAGCGCGACCTCAACAAGGATGGCGCCTACACCATCCTGGATGTCCTCTTGGCAGCGAGGAACTCAGTGCTCCTGGAGCCACACGCCGTCTGCCCCTAGGGATGAACGCCGACAGGCTCGAGGATCAGGCAACAGCCTACGACCGCCAGACGATCTCGTAGAGCTTGTAGCGACCGGGGAAGCCCCTTATCTTGTGAGTGCCCCGGCTCACGTATCTGAATCCCGGATAGGGCCCCACTAGACCTCTCACTAGTTCCGACATGAGGATCTGCTCGCCCTTTGCCTTTTCGGCAATGCGGGCAGCAAGGTTGACCGCCGCTCCGAAGAAGTCATGCTCATCGCGTAGCACATCGCCGGCGTTGAGCCCCATGCGCAGCACCAGGGGTCGCACTGGGTACTCGCGGTTGTGTTCGGCGATCTTCTTCTGGATGGCGATCGCGCAGAGGACGCCCCGCCGCGCCGTGGTGAAGGCAACCATGAAACCGTCGCCCTGATACTTCACCTCGAAGCCGCCGTGGTCCTGAATCTGGGTGCGCACTATCTGGTTGTGGCGCCTCAGGATATCCAGGGCGTCCTGATCTCCCGCCGTGGCCGTGAGTTTGGTGAAGCCCTGGATGTCGGTGAAGAGGATGGTTGTGGTGCCCTCATGCGCAGGGCGGACGGTCACACCGATCGCGCGCCCGCATCGACCGCAGAAGCGGGCGCCTTCGACGATGCCGGTACCGCAGGCGGGACAGACAGTGCCCGCTGCAACGTCCCCGCCGGCAGACTCCGGCATTAGGGAGCCTGCGTGGTGATCAAACTCCTTGCCGCCGAGGGGTGGCTCAATCTCCGATTCAGGCACGAGCGTCAATTCCCTCTCAAATCGCAAAGGCCCACACTCTGATTGCCGGTGGGCCTTTGATTCTATCCGCTCATGGATCGCCTCGCTGCGTTACAGAAAAGTCTATCATCGGCACAGCGGCGCGGTCAACGAGATGTATTAGCGGCGGGGGTGATGGGGACCGCGATGGCCACGGCGGCCCTTATTGCCGAAGGGAGTGCTGGGACGGCCGGCGGCGGCAGCGAATTCATGAAGGACATCCTCGTCGCTTACCATCTGCTTGCGCATCTCGATTATCTGGTCGCGGAGAAGAGCCGCCTTCTCGAACTCCAGGTTCTTGGCGGCCTGCTTCATCTGTCCTTCAAGGTCACGGATTAGGCGCGCGATCTCGTCCTTGGGAATGCTGCCGGCAGTAACGTAGCTCACCCTTTCCTCAGCCACTTTCTTGACGTGGTCGGTTATGTCCTTGATCGCCTTGCGAATGCCCTGAGGGCTGATGCCATGCTCTTCATTGTAGGCTACCTGGATGCGGCGGCGGCGGTATGTCTCGTCGATGGCGCTACGCATGGAGCCGGTCATGGTGTCGGCGTACATGATGACGTGGCCGTCGATGTGGCGGGAGGCGCGACCGACGGTCTGGATCAGGGAATCGCGGGAGCGGAGATACCCTTCCTTGTCGGCGTCGAGGATAGCAACCAGGCTGACCTCGGGCAGGTCGAGCCCCTCACGCAGGAGGTTGATGCCGACGACGACGTCATGGACGCCACTGCGCAGGTCGCGCAGGATTTCAACGCGTTGAAGAGTATCGATCTCAGAGTGGAGATAATGGGTGCGGACCCCCATCTCGACCAGGTAGTCGGAGAGGTCTTCCGCCATCTTCTTCGTCAGAGTGGTGACGAGGACACGCTCGCCGCGCTCAGCCCGAATGCGGATCTGCTCCAGGAGGTCGTCTATCTGCCCGGCGGTCGGTTTTACCTCGATAGACGGGTCGATGAGACCGGTAGGCCGGACGATCTGCTCGACGACCTGCTCGCTATGCTCGTGCTCGTAGGGACCGGGAGTGGCCGAGACGTAGACAGCCTGGTTGACGTGATTCTCGAACTCGGCGAAGTTGAGGGGCCGGTTGTCGAGGGCGGAGGGTAGACGGAAGCCGAAGTCGACCAGCGTCTGCTTGCGGGAGACATCGCCGTGGTACATGCCACGCACCTGAGGGATCGCGATGTGGGACTCGTCGATGAACAGCAGGAAGTCATCGGGGAAGTAGTCGAGCAGCGTCCAGGGGGTGCTCCCCGGTGGCCGGTGGGCGAGATGGCGGGAATAGTTCTCGATGCCGGAGCAGTAGCCGGCCTCGCGCATGCTCTCGATGTCGTAGTTGGTGCGCTCCTCCAGGCGGGCGGCCTCCAGGAGCTTGTCCTGGGCACGAAGCTCGGCCAGCCGTTCCTCCAGCTCCTTTTGGATATCCTCTATGGCAGCGGCGAGCTTGTCCTGCGACGTGACGAAGTGCTTGGCAGGGTAGACATCGATGCTCTCCCGCTCGGCGAGAAGCTCGCCCGTCAGAGGGTCGATCTCGATGATGCGCTCCACCTCGTCGCCCAAGAAGTCGATGCGGAGGGCCGTCTCCTCATAAGAGGGCATGATGGTGAGGCTGTCGCCGCGCAGCCGGAAGTGGCCGCGGGTGAGGGTCATGTCGTTGCGGTCGTACTGCATGTCGACGAGGCGGCGGACGGCGCGGCCACGGTTGGACGATTCCCCCTTGCGGAAGGTGAGGACGAAGCTGTAGTACTCCTCCGGCTCGCCGAGACCGTAGATGCAGGACACGGACGCCACTATCAGCACGTCGCGGCGCTCGAAGAGGGCGCGGGTGGCGGCGTGGCGCAGCTTGTCGATCTCGTCGTTGATATCGGCGTCCTTGGCGATGTAGGTGTCGCTGCGGGGGATGTAGGCCTCGGGCTGGTAGTAGTCGTAGTAGCTGACGAAGTACTCGACGGCGCTCTCGGGGAAGAACTCCTTGAACTCGGAGCAGAGCTGGGCGGCAAGAGTGCGGTTGGGCGCGAGGACAAGCGTCGGGCGCTGGACGCGGGCGACGACGCTGGCCATCGTGAAGGTCTTGCCGCTGCCGGTGACGCCGAGCAGCGTCTGGTGCTTACAGCCCTTGGTCAGGCCGTCGACGAGCTGGTCGATGGCTTGGGGCTGGTCGCCGGTGGGCTGGAAGTCGGAGACGAGTCGGAAGTCGGGCATTGCAGGATCAAGTGTACTACAGGAGCGGAGGGTCGGTCAGCGGATGGACGAGTGGGCATCCTTCCAGCGAAGGACAGGCGCCGCCTCGACCCTACGAGGATGCGGTGAATGACGAGAGGGCGAGACGTATCTTGTCTTCCAGCGACAAGGACTCGTCTTTCGGGAGGCGCGATGCGGCGGCGAATGCCTCGCTCTGCGTGTAGCCGAGGCTGACGAGCGCCGCGACGACCTCCTCGTCGTCGGAGCGCAGCGCGCCGGGGATGACGACGCCGCCCGGCACGTGCTCCGGCAGGCGGCCCTTCAGGTCGAGGATGATGCGGCTGGCGGTCTTGGCGCCGATGCCGGGCACGCTCTTTATCCGCTCGACATCGCCGGCGGCGATCGCTTCCCAGAGGGCGTCGCCGGGCAGGTTGGTGAGGAGCGCCAGCGCGCCCTTGGGGCCGAGGCCGGAGACGCCGATCAGCAGGCGAAAGACGCGCAGCTCGGCGGAAGTAGCGAAGCCGTAAATGGCAATGTCGCTCTCGCGGGCGTGAAGGTGGGTGTAAAGGCTCACATCGTGGCCGGGCACGCCCAGGGCGTCACGCGTATGGCCCGGCACCTGTACCTGAAGGCCGAGCCCTGTGCCCTCGACTCTCACGAGGAGCCCGTCCGGGCCCGATTCTTCGACTTTTCCCCATATACGGTCGATGGCGCTCATCTTTGGGTACGCTCCTCGATCAGATTCTTGCCCCGCTGGCGGATGATATGGCAGAGGGCGATGGCCAGGGCGTCGGCGGCGTCGAGGGGCGTGGGAGCTTCGGCGAGGCCGAGCTGGAGGCGCACCATCTCCTGTATCTGCTCCTTCGAGCCGCGTCCGTAGCCAGAGACGCTCTGCTTCACGGCTGCCGGCGAATACTGATACACGGGCAGTCCGGCGAGACCGGCGGCCAGCACGGCGAGGGCCCGCGCCTCACCCACAGCCATGGCGGAGCGTACGTTGGCGGCGAGAAACGGCTCCTCAACCGCCACCTCCGCCGGTTCATAGCGGGCGATGATGTCGCGGAGGGAGTCGAACAGGCGGCGGAAGCGCTCGGGCAGCGGCAGCCGGGCATCAACGGTAAAGGCGCCGTAGTCCAGCACCCTGAGATCGGCGTTCGATTGAAGAATCACGCCATACCCCATAACCCGCAGCCCGGGGTCGATTCCCAGGACTACAGAGCCATTGGAGACGGGCTGCTGTGGTTTCTCAGCCATCGGCTGGGGCCTAACCGCTGTACGCCGCCAGGACTTCGTCGGGGAATTCGGCGTTGGAGTGAACGCGCTGGACATCGTCGAGCTCTTCGAGCTTGTCGAGGAGCTTGAGCGTCTGCAACGCCTCCTTCTCGCCGAGGTTGATGGTGCTCTTCGCTACCTTCGTCAGTTCAGCCGATTCGACCTTGATGTTCTGTTCTTCCAGGGCGCGCCGGACATTCTCCAATTCTTCGGCGACGGTCAAGATCTCTACCCGCTCCCCCTCGATGTTCACGTCTTCGGCGCCGGCGTCGATGGCGACAAGGGCAAGATCTTCCCGCTCATTCTCGGGAGCATCGACAATCACGACGCCCTTGCCTTCGAACAGCCAGGCGACGCAGCCGGCCTCGCCAAGGTTGCCACCGTGACGGGAGAATGTCGACCGGATCTCGGATACGGACCGGTTGCGGTTGTCCGTCATCACATCGATCAGGATGGCGATACCGCCGGGGCCGTACCCCTCATAGGTAGCCTCAGCCAGCTCGGTGCCCTCCGCTCCGCTGGCTCCCCGCTTGATCGCCCTCTCGATGGTATCGTTGGGCATGTTGGCGTCCTTCGCCCTTTGGAGAGCGAGACGGAGACGGAAGTTGGCGTTGGGGTCGGGGCCGCCCTGGCGAGCGGCGACGCTTATCTCACGGCCGAGCTTGGTAAAGACCTGTCCCCTACGAGCGTCGGCAGCGCCCTTCTGGCGCTTAACCTGACTCCAGTGGGAATGACCTCCCATGCAGGGTCTCCTTTATACCTGGGATTTGGAATCATTCTAACATCGCAGCAGAGCAGAGGAAAGCACTGCAACAATCGGCTCTGTGCCTGGGGAAAGGCGCAGCAAGACCCTCAACAGCGCCTAGATGCCGGAGAGAGGCTGTGTGACTACTTGGCGGCAGCGACCAGTTCGGCCAACAGCGGCGACGGCCGCTTCTCACCCACAATGAGGTTGTCGATGAGGCGGGTGCCGCCAATGCGGATGGCCAGCGATATGAGGGCGGGCGCTTCGATTGTCTCCAACTCCTGCAGGGTTACCGGATCAGAGACGCTGACGTAGTCTATCTTGGCCAGAGGCTCGCGGCCGATGAGTCCCTGCAGGCGCTCGCGGAGCTTGGTGCCGTCGCGCTCACCGTTTCGCCATAGCCGCTCGGAGAGGCTGAGGGCACGGAAGAGAATAAGGGCCGCTCGACGCTCGTCCGGCGATAGATAGACGTTCCGGCTGCTCATGGCCAGCCCGCCGGTCTCTCGAACAGTTGGACAGCCCACTACTTCGACGTTGAGCCTGAGATCGTTAACCAGCTTGCGAATGACCACAAGCTGCTGGGCGTCCTTCTGGCCGAAATAAGCCCTCGTCGGCTGGACGATGTTGAAAAGCTTCTGAACAACCGTGGCGACACCGCGGAAGTGGCCCGGGCGGTGCGCTCCCTCCAAAACGTCCGTTACCCCTCCCACATCGACGTAGGTATCGAACCCTTCAGGGTACATCTCAACAGCAGAAGGCATAAAGACGATGTCAGTCTTCTCCTGCTGAAGAACCGCCAGGTCGCGCTGAGGGTCACGGGGGTACTTCTCGAAGTCCTCCGTGGGCCCAAACTGCGCGGGGTTGACGAAGATGCTGGCAACGACGATGTCGTTCTCAGCGCGGGCGCGGCGGACCAGCGAGAGATGTCCTTCATGCAGGTAGCCCATCGTGGGGACGAAACCGACGCTTCCTCCCGCCTGGGAGCGCAAGCGACGCATGCTCTCAATCGTCGTCACAACCTGCATCGTCGAAAGGGCGCGGATAGTCTCAGAAAGAGCCATGTTACACCACCATCTGTTCTAGCTCCGCCAGGATAGCCTTATCCATGGAGAAGCTCTCTCTTGCCGTCGGGAAGCTGCCAGCCGTGACTTCTTCCATGTAGCCAGTGACGGCCTCCCGAATAGTCTCAGAAAGATGCGCATACTGCTTGGCATGCTTGGGAACGAAGCCGGGGAAGAAACCGAGGAGATCGTGGATCACTTGCACCTGGCCATCGCAATGGGGACCGGCCCCGATTCCTATGGTCGGCACATCCAGCTTCCGGGTGATGAGCTTACCAAGAGGAGCAGGGATGCCTTCAAGCACGATAGCGAAGACGCCGGCCTCTTGCAGCGCCACGGCATCGTTCAAGAGCCTAACGGCGGCCGCAGGCGTCTTCCCCTGCACCTTGTAGCCACCGAGCTGGTTCAAGGACTGCGGTGTAAGGCCGAGATGGCCCATGACGGGGATGCCAATCGAGACGAGACGGCGTACCGTCTCTACCATAGGAGCGCCACCCTCCAGCTTGACGGCAGTAGCCCCCGCCTCCTGCAAAAAGCGACCAGCGTTGCGGATGGCATCCTCAACGCTGGTTTGATAACTCATGAACGGCAGGTCACCGACGACAATCGCCCGTTCCGTGCCCCTGACCACAGCTTTGGTGTGGTGGAGCATCTCTTCCATGGTGACGGGGATCGTTGAGTCGTAGCCGAGGACGACCATCCCCAGGCTATCACCGACCAGGATTACCGGTATGCCCGCCTCATCGAGGATCTTGGCGGTGGGATAGTCGTAGGCGGTAAGCATGGCGATCTTCTCGCCGCGCTGCTTCATCGCCTTGAGTTCGTGAACAGCTATTCGAACCATAGCCTCACCCCTTCGCCGAACAGATCGGTGAGGTCGCGTTGCGTCAGGAAGATCTCCTCGACCTCGGGGCTGATTGAGTTGATCCGGTTTCTCTCATCTACGTGGACGATTCTGGGAGACCAATCTCGCGCCTCCTCATCCGTACAATCCGCATAGGTGAGGACGATGATTATGTCACCTGGATGCACGAGATGGGCAGCCGCACCGTTGATGCATGCCTGGCCGCTTCCTGCCTCGCCGGGTATGGCGTAGGTCATCAGGCGGTTGCCGTTATCCACATCGAGAACGTGGACCTGTTCATAGGGCAGGATGTCGGCTGCCTCCATGAGGTCGCGATCGAGGGTTATGCTGCCGACGTAGTTGAGGTCTGCCTCGGTTACGCGCAGCCTGTGGATCTTGCCCTTGAGCATTCTCCGCAACATCCTGCCTCCTTCAATGCCCGCTACAACATACGAAGAACGATGGTACGAATGGCGTCAAAAAAGCCCTCCGGCCACAGCCGAAGGGCACAAGCATAACAATCCATTTAGTCTTGCACCGTCTCGGTCGACCAGCGATCCAAGCGGTTCTCTATTCGGTTTTTGGGAGTAACCCCTGCCGCCGCCCTATGGGCCTTGGCTATAGGTAACTGTCCTCTCTAGAGGATCAGCGCCGCAGCTAGTATAGCAAACCCTTAGGGATTGTCAAGTATTTCACGAAGATGATTTTCGAGCGCCACGCTCCAGCGAAAAACAGCCGATCCGCTTGTCCTAAGTTGAGGGCTGCTCCCGCCACTCTCGCACCGAGGGCACGCCGGCCAGCCCTTTCGCCTCCTGTATGGCAGCGACAATCGCCCGTTCGACAGCGCGCGCGGCGAAGGCGCCGATGATGCCGTGATTGGCCGGCTCCGCCACCTGGCCCGTCGCGAGAACAAAGATGGCGTCGCCATCGGCGGGGCTATGAGCAGGACGAACGGCGCGGGCGATGCCGTCGTGGGCCATCTGGGCGACGCCGGTGGCCTGCGCCTTTGTGAGAGTAGCGTTGGTGGCGACAACACCGATAGTCGTGTTTGTGAGGGGGAGCATCACCGCTGCGCCTGCCTCCCGCATCAGCGTCATGCTGTCGTGGAAGCGGCCGGGCTCGCCGCGAGGGCCGGCGATAAGCGCACCGGTCTCGGGATCGACGATATCGCCGAATGCGTTCACGGCGACCAGCGCAGCCACTACCACCTGCGACCCCACCCGCTCGCTTGCCGTCCCGATGCCGCCCTTGACGCCGTGCTTGATCGTGCGGACTTTGGCGACGGTCGCGCCTGTGCCGGCGCCCACGCTTCCCTGAGCGATGCGCCCGCTCTTCGCCGCTTGGCAGGCCTGATATCCCGCGTCGGCGTTGGGGCGCACGTCGGAGCGGCCGATGTTCAGGTCGAACAGGACAGCGCCGGTGACGATGGGGACGACAGCGCCGCCGTAGGGGAAGCCGACCCGCCGTTCTTCCAGGTAGCGCATGATGCCGCTGCCGACGTCGAGGCCGAAGGCGCTGCCGCCGGTGAGGAAGACGGCGTGGACCTGCTGAACGAGGGATTCGGGGCGGAGGAGGGCTCCCTCGCGGGTGCCGGGCGCGCCGCCTCGCACATCGAGAGCGGCAGTGGCGCCCTTCTCGCAGAGGACGACGGTGCAGCCGGTGACAGCACGTCGGTCGGTCCAGTGGCCGACGCGGATGCCGGACACGTCGGTGATAGCGTCATTCAGGGCTCTCACGGCGGCTCAGAATCCTTCCTCTGGCTGGCACTTCGGGCAGAAGTGGGTGCTCCGTCCGCCCACCTTGATGCGCTCAATCTCAGCGCCGCAAACATAGCACGGCTGCCCCGTCCGGCGGAAGACCTTCACCCGCAACTGATGCGTCCCCTCACGGCCGCCGCCGTCCACGTAGTCGCGGAAGGAGGAGCCACGATTGCCCAGGGCATCGCGCAGAACGCGGCGGACCGAGCGATGAAGCCTTCCTATTTCCGCTTCTGTTAGGGTATCAGCGCGCTCGCTGGGGGTGAATGCGGGCAGCAAAGAGCGCTTCGTCGGCGTAGATGTTGCCCACTCCAGCAAGAGCGCGCTGATCCAGAAGCAAAGACTTGATCGGGGCCTTGCGCCGCCCTATCGCTCGTTTGAGGGCTGCGGCGGTGAAGGATGCGTCCAGCGGCTCAGGGCCGAGCTTGCCCACGGCCTCATCCGGGTGGGCGACGAGACGGAAGCGGCCCAGCTTGCGCAGGTCGGTGAAGCGCAGCTCCGTGCCGTCGTCGAGAGCGAGGATAGCGCGCGTGTAGCGATCGGCTGGATCGCCGGCGTTCCGGTGGAGGAGCGCGCCGGTCATGCGCAGGTGGATGATGAGATAGAGGTCGCCGGAGAGGTGAAAGATGAGGTACTTGCCGCGGCGGCTCAGACCCTCGATGCGACGGCCTTTGATACGGCTCTTGAACTCGGCGGCAGAGACGCCATCGATCAGGGGCACCTTGTCGGGGGTGATGCGGACAGCGGTGATGGTGCGCCCGCAGACGCGGGGGTAGAGATCGCAGCGTATGGTCTCGACTTCAGGGAGTTCAGGCATCTGTTGCTATCCATGGTATCGGGTCGGGCACAGAGTCCCGACCCTACGGTGTTCCCATCTCGGTAGCGCTACACCTCGCCCCAGTTCTTGCCGACCTTCACGTCCACCTTCAGGGGCACGGCCAGGTCGAGGGAGGCGGGCATGATGCGCAGCACCATCTCCCGCAGGTCGTCCAACTCCGCGGCCGGGCCTTCGAAGATCAGCTCGTCGTGCACCTGGAGGAGCATCTTCGCCTTCATGCCGCGCTCCTCAAGCTCGGCGTCGATGCGGTTCATGGCGACCTTGATGATGTCGGAGGCGGTGCCCTGGGTGGGCATGTTGACGGCGATGCGCTCGGCGGCGGCGCGCACCTGAGCGTTGGCGGAGTCGATGGTGGGGATGTAGCGGCGGCGGCCCATCATCGTCTCGGCGTAGCCATTCTTGCGGGTGGCGGCGATGACTGATTCCCGCCACTCCTTGACGCAGGCGTACTTCTGGAAGTAGGTCTCGATGAAGGCGTTCGCCTCCTCGCGGGGGATGCCCTCTCGCTGCGACAGGCCGAAGCCGGTGAGGCCGTAGAGGACGCCGAAGTTGAAGACCTTGGCGCGGCGGCGCATCTCCGGCGTCACCTCGTCGATAGGCACGCCGAAGACCTGCGAGGCGGTGGCGGCATGGATGTCCTCGTCGTTGTGGAACGCCTGAAGCAGGCTGGCATCCTGACAGAGATGGGCAAGGATCCGCAGCTCTATCTGCGAGTAGTCGGCGGCGAGCAGATAGGGGTCGGGGCCGATGTCGCGGGCGATGAAGGCGCGGCGCACCTGGCCGCCCAGCTCCGACCGCACGGGGATGTTCTGCAGGTTGGGGTCGTTCGAGGAGAGGCGGCCGGTGGCGGCCACCGTCTGATTGAAGGTGGTGTGTATCCGGTTGGTCTTCGGGTTGATCAATGCCGGCAGGGTGTCGATATAGGTAGACTTGAGCTTCGTGAGCTGCCGGTACTGGAGGATGAGGTCGACAGCGCGGTGGGCGCCCCGCAGGCCTTCGAGCACGTGGGCGTCGGTAGAGCTACCCTGCTTGGTGCGGCGCGACCGGGGCAGGCCAAGCTCATCGAAAAGGACGACGGAAAGCTGCTGAGGCGAGCCGATATTGAACGGATGCCCTGCCTCGGTATAGATCTCCTCCTCCAGCCTAACCACCTGCTCGCCCAACTGCCGCGACATCTCACGGAGAGCAACGACATCCAGGGCGACGCCTGCCATCTCCATACGGGTGAGGACAGGCACCAGCGGCATCTCCACCTCGGTGAACAGACGCCACAGGTTCTGCTCTTTGAGCCCCCGCTCCAGCACATCGCGCAGGCGGAGAGTCATGTCGGCGTCGGCGCAGGCGTAATCGCCTACGGCTTCTGCAGGCACCTGGGGCATCGATAGCTGCTTTGCCCCACGCTTGCCGAGGATTTCCGTTATCTCCGTCATCTGTACGCCCAGGCGCTCGGCAGCGAGCCGTTTGAGACCGAGAGAGCCGCCGCTGGAGCGGAACCCTTCCGCGTCCCCACCCTCTCCCAGCACATAGGCGGCGACCATCGTGTCGCAGACCAGGTTGCGTACCCAGACGCCCTGGTTGGCCAGCATAATCATGTCGTACTTACCGTTGTGGGCGACCTTGGCGAGAGACGGGTCTTCAAAGACGGGACCGAGATGGGCGAGCACAGTCGCCAGGGGCAGTTGCTCCCTATCCCCCAACTCACGCCGGTGGCCCACAGGGATGTAGTAGGACTCGCCGGGAGCCGGACACACGGAGATGCCGACGAGCTGGGCGCGCATGGCGGCGATGTCGCTGGTCTCGGTGTCGAAGGCAAAGACGCCAGCAGCGGCCAAACGTTTGGCGAGAGAACGCAAGTCGTCCTCGCTGTAGATGGTGCGGTAGTTGGTACCCGGCGCAGCCTTCGTCTCTACTGCCACCGGTTGCTCTTCGCCGACTTCGCCGTAGTCGGGGATATGGGAAAGGAGGCTACGGAACTCCAGCTCGCGGAAGAGGTCCAGCACCTTCTGGCGTTCGAAGCGCTTCGCCTCCGCCGCTTCGAGGTCAAGCTCAACCGGCACGTCGGTACGGATCGTCGCCATATCCTTGCTGTGGCGCGCCTGCTCTTCATGCGAGCGCAGGAGTTCACGCAGCTTCTCCGGTTCGACCTCGTCGAGGTGCGCGTAGACGTTCTCGACGCTGCCGAACTGCTGGATCAGCTTCACAGCCGTCTTCTCGCCGATGCCGGGAACGCCGGGGATGTTATCGGAGGTGTCTCCCTTGAGGCCTTTGAAGTCCGCCATCTGGGACGGCTCGAAGCCGTAGCGCTCCCGCGCGGCAGCTTCGTCATAGATGACCGTGTCCCGCTGATAGGGGCGGAACATGAAGGCGCGAACCTTGGGCTCCACCAACTGCACCATGTCGCTATCCAGGCTGACGATGAACGTGTCGATTCCCTGCTCGGCGGCCTGGCGAGCGAGCGTTCCCAAGACATCGTCTGCCTCGAAACCATCTACTCGGTAGATTGGAATGTTGAAGGCGTCAAGCACGTCGATGCAGCGCTCAATCTGCGCTTTCAGGTCTTCGGGGGCCTCCGGCCGGTGGGCCTTGTACGTCTCGTCCATCTCGTGGCGAAACGTAGGCCCTTTGGGGTCGAGGGCGACCGCCATGTGGGTGGGCTGAAGCTGCTCGATCACGCTCAGGATCGTGTTCGCCAAGCCGTAGACGGCGCTCACGACCTCGCCCGTCTTGCGAACGACTAGGGGTTCCTTCAGAGCATGGTAGGCGCGATGGATGACGCCATGCCCATCGATGAGGACTAGCAGCGGCTTTTTATCGGAGGAATCCATTGGGTCGATTATAGCACCGGCAGGAACGGCGGAGAAGGAACGAGTGCGCGCTCTCTGCTGATCCGCTGATAGTTATGTCCAGTAGGATCAGCGCGCCCCTCAGCCGTCGAAGGAGAGCCTATCCCGCTGGCCGGGCTACCCTGAGCCCTTGCGCATCACTTGTCGGACAGCCTCCAGCGTCTCTTCGATGTCCCGGCGCTCGATGCCGTAATGCGTTACCATCCGCACGTGGTTGGGGCCTGTCGGCAGCGCGAGGACGCCCTCCGCCGACAAAGCCGCCAGGAAATCCCTCGTCTCCCAGCCTTCGAGGGCAAAGATGACAATGTTGGTGCGCACGTGATCTGGGTCGACGGCGATTCCGTCAATCGTCGCCAGACCTGCCGCCAGCAGCTTCGCATTCTCGTGGTCATCCGTCAGTCGCTCGATCATGGTCTCCAGCGCCACGATCCCGGCCGCGCCCAGTATCCCCACCTGGCGCATCCCGCCGCCCACCCAACGTCTCGACTGGCGAGCGCGGACAATGAATTCCCCGCTGCCGCAGAGAAGAGAGCCAACAGGAGCGGAGAGACCCTTTGACAGACAAAACATGACCGAGTCAACTTCCTGAACAAGGGACTGCGCAGGCACACCCAAAGCAACGGCAGCGTTGAATATGCGGGCGCCATCGACGTGAACAGGAATAGAACGCTCATGGGCCACGGTCGCAACCTTCGCTGTGTACTCGGCGGTGATCGGTACCCCACCACAACGCATGTGCGTGTTCTCCAGGCATACGAGGGTGATGGGCGGCCCTTCGCTCTCCCAGAGGAATTTCTCAAGTCCGGCGGGATCAATCCTTCCCTCTTCGTCGTTGACCAACTCGGAGAAGTCGACATCGGCGAGCCGGCGGATACCTTCACCTTCGTAGTAGTGGATGTGGGCCTCGTGACCGACGATGACGCGATTGCCGGCCTCACATTGGGTGAGCACAGCGACGAGGTTCGCCATAGTGCCGCTGGCGACGAACAGCGCGTCATCCTTGCCCATCCTTTCAGCGGCCATGCGCTCCAGACGTTTGATCGTCGGGTCATCATGATGGACGTCATCGCCGACTTCAGCGCGGTACATAGCCTCCCGCATCTGGGGCGTGGGCAGGGTCACGGTGTCGCTGCGCAGATCGATACTCATCGTCGTCACACCTCTCGCTAAACGCTTTCCCTCCGGGCACCCCCACTCTCAAGCCCCATTATATAGCGACAGAAGGCAGGAGGTTATCCCTTCCTGCCTTCTGTGTGCGTCTGTTGGTAGCGCATGCGGGATTCGAACCCGCGATCTCCGCCTTGAGAGGGCGGTGTCCTGGGCCGCTAGACGAATGCGCCACATCTGATTATGCCCGAAAAGCCACCGGGCGACAAGCTGCGGACGCCATGCTCAGATATTCGGACAAGACGGCAGCCACCAGAAGATGGCCCCGTTCGTTGGCTTGGCTGGGGAGGGAGGATTCGAACCCCCGCATACGGATCCAGAATCCGCTGTCCTACCACTAGACGACTCCCCAACTGGCATCCAATTCTAGCATGCCGTCCGGACTCGGTAAACCGATTGGGGGAGGTGACTATGGGGCCAGTCGCTGAAGGGCATCCCGGAGTCGTTCGAGGCACGCGTCCCTGCCGAGAATCTCCATCGTCTCGAAGAGGGGCGGTGTCGCTGTGCGGCCGGTGACGGCGACACGGAGGAGCATGAACAGATCGCCCGCTTTGAGTCCCAGTTCCTCAGAGAGCGGGCGGAGAACGTCTTCCAGCGTCTGATGGCTCCACTCCTGAACATCCGAGACACGGCTGATGACCATGTCGAGAGCGGCAACAGCTTCGCTCTGCTTCCCCGCGAACTTCTTCCCTAGCAGAGTCTCGGGCGGGTAGTCAAGCTTACCCTCGAGGAAGAAGAAGCCAAGCATATCGGCGGCCTCGTCAAGCCGTCTGAGGCGCTCCTGCACAATGGGGACCATCCTTAGCAGCCGCGACCTGTCAAGAGGCCGGGACACTTCTGCCGGCAGTTCTTCCTCCAGACGTTCAGCGAGGAGTTCGGCGAGACGCTCCGGCGGCAGCTCGCGCATGTAGACGCCGTTCATCCAGGTAAGCTTGTCGACATCGAAGACGGCGGGATTCTTGACGACGCGCTCCAGGCTGAAGTTCCGGACGAACTCCTCGCGCGAAATGATCTCGGTGTGGTCGTCCAGCGCCCAGCCGAGGAGGCCGAGGAAATTGAACATCGCCTCCGGCAAGTAGCCCTGCTGCCTGTAGTCGAGAAGAGATACCGCGCCGTGGCGCTTGCTCAGCTTCGCCTTGTCCTTGCCCAGTATCATCGGCAGGTGGGCGAACTGCGGCGGCGTGTAGCCGAGCGCGGCGTAGAGAAGAACATGACGTGGCGTGCTGGGCAGCCACTCCTCGGCGCGGAGGACGTGGCTTATCTCCATCAGATGATCGTCGACCACGTTCGCCAGGTGATAGGTGGGGAAGCCATCGGACTTGAGGAGAATGAAATCGTCCAGCGTCTCGTTCTCGAAGGCGACATGGCCGCGGATGATATCGTCGAACTCCGTGCGGCCGGATGTCGGAGTCTTGAAGCGGACGACGGGGACTACGCCTGTCGCCTCCTGTTGCGCCCGCTCGGCCGGCGTCAAGTCGCGGCAGTGAGCGGTCGTAGCGCGGCGGCTGCTTGAGGCGCGTCTGCTCGGCCCGCACCTGCTCCAACCGCTCCGGCGAGCAATAGCAGCGATAGGCCCAATCCCGTTCGATAAGCTCTTCCGAGGCGCGCCGGTAGTGATCGAGACGCTCAGACTGAAAGTAGGGGCCGTATGGGCCGCCGACCTCGGGCCCTTCGTCCCAGTCAAGGCCGAGCCAGCGTAGCCCCTCCAACATCGCCTCCAGGGCGCCGGGCACATAGCGGGTCTGGTCGGTATCTTCGACACGGAGGATGAACTTTCCACCCTCATGACGAGCGAAGAGCCAGTTGAAGAGGGCAGTTCGGATATTGCCCACGTGGGGCATACCGGTAGGGCTGGGAGCGTAACGGACGCGGACGGTCTTATCTATGGTACCCACCTAGATCTATTCTACACCTCGGTCGCCGACGCTATTTGAGATAGCGCGCAGGGATGCGTAGCCAACCGAGGGCGGTCATTATGGCCATCGTCGCCAGGGAGACCGCTGTCAGCACTCCTGACAGAGCAAACGGCCGGTCGGCGGCGTAACCGCGGAACCCGTGGTTGACGAACTCCGAGAGTTGCTCTCTCAGATCGTCGTAGGCGATAGCGACGAGCATGGTGACCATGGAGGCAACCGTCAGGAGCAAGAAGCAAAGCACAAAGCTGGACACCAAGAGATCCCAGCGGTTGGGCCCGGCCCCACCAGCGCTGAACCAGCGGTTTGTGTAGTAGTTCAGAAGACCCGGCACCACTATGAAAGCGGCTATTAACATCCACGCTACCAATGAATCCATGAATCACCTCCGTGTGGTTCTCCGAGATGGGGAAGGCGTTCGCATCGCAGCACGCGGGCTCATTCTAGTGGATCGCACCTCGAACCTCAAGGGCACCTAGCGATTTGAGGCAGCTAATCGCAGCGCGCGCTGCAAATCAGGAGGCAAGGGCGATTCGAACACCAGCCAGCGGCCGTCGACAGGATGGTGAAAGCCCAGCCGGCAAGCATGAAGGAAGTGTCGGTCCACCAACGATGAGGGCTTACCGTAGAGAGCATCCCCCACGAGAGGATGACCAACGGCAGCGAAGTGGACGCGTATCTGATGGGTACGCCCGGTCGAAGGCGTGACCTCGACGAGGGTGCAGCCGTTCAGGTATTCGCGAACGTGGTAGGCAGTGCGAGCATAGCGTCCCCCCTCGACAACGGCCATCCGCTTGCGGTTGCGCGGATCACGGCCGATGGCGCCTTCGATAGCACCATCCTTCGTCTCAACATGGCCATGCACCAGGGCCAGATACCCTTTCTCCACCATCCGCTCCTTCAGTTGATGCGAGAGGCCGGAATGAGCGCGGTCGTTCTTGGCGACCAGAAGCAGTCCCGACGTGTCTTTGTCGAGGCGGTGAACGATGCCCGGCCGCAAAGTCCCACCGACGCCGGCCAAGTCCGGACAGTGAGCCAGGAGAGCGTTGACGAGGGTATGGCGACTCTGGCCGGGGCTGGGGTGAACCGTCAGTCCCGCAGGCTTATCTATCACCAAGAGATCGGGGTCTTCGTAGACAATCGAGAGGGGGATCGCCTCCGGTTCTAGGTCAAGCGGCTGCGGCGGAGGGATACGAACTACAACACGGTCCTCCGGCTGGAGAGGCCGCGACGCCTTGGCCGGTCCACCGTTAACGGTAACGAGCCCGCCTTCGATGAGGCGCTGGACACGGGAGCGCGACAGTTCTGGGCAGTGCTGGGCCACATAGAGGTCGAGACGCTTGCCTTCCTCTTGGACGACGATGTCGAAGAGTCTCTCGTTCAGGTCCTCTCCTCTGGGTGCCATAGCATCTCGCTCAGCAGGAAGAAGCCCACGATGGTGGTTACGCCGACCACGATTGCCGAGTCAGCAATGTTGAAGGCCGGCCAGTAGCGAGGGTCGATGAAGTCGGTGACTCCGCCCAAGCGCACACGGTCGGTCAGATTGCCGATCGCGCCACCGAGTTGGAGGCCGAGGGCGATACGAAGCAGCCCATGCTCCATGGGGGGATAGAGATAGTAGAGCAGGATGGCAATGAGACCAAACAGGGTGGTAACGGTAAGGAAGAAACCCTGTCCTTGGAGAATGCCGAAGGCAGCACCTGTGTTGGTCACACGGATTATGCGAATGAACGAGAACTCTGTCCAGGTCTCACCGAGGGAAAGGTTGGAGCGAATGATGATCTTGGTGAGTTGGTCGAGAGCGATCACCAGGACAGCCACCAGGAAGAATAGCGAATCCTTGCGAAGTCGGACCCAGGGCCAACTCCGGTCTGGAAGCTTATCGCTATCGAGTGTCGCTCTGTCTTCGGCCAACTAAGTAGGCTCGACGCCTAGCATATCCTTTCTTGGTCTGCTACGATCATACCATCGGCACCAGGGGGGAGCAATGAATGGGCCGCGCTCGCAAGGATAGGGTACCGCCGAACCAGCGGGTTACCGATCGATTTCCCACATTGACCTATGGGCCTACGCCACGCATCAACCTCGATGAGTGGCGTTTCGATGTGACGGGCCTTGTGATAGAGCATGACCAGCCGGGATTCTGGGAGTCATCAGGGTACCACATGCGCGGCGATCCCTGGGCAGAGAACGCTATTCTCACAGCAGTCGTGACATCCTGAAACGGCGGGGAATACCGATACTAGACTACGGATGTTGGACTGAGTTGCGTTCTCGCCATATATTTGGACGCAGAAGGCACCCAAGTCCTGGCATCGAAAGGAGGGTCGATCCTTACTTGGGGAACGGCCAGCAAACTCGAAGCGAAGCAAGGAAGGAGAACAACACTGTGAAGATCGGTAAGTGGATCAAGGCTGCCGGAATGATTGCTGCGGTATCCGTGCTAGGACTGGCAGTGCTTAGCATCGGCTGTGGCGGCGACGATGACAACGGTGGCGGCGGCGGCGAAAGTCGGCGGACACTCCCGAGGAGTATGCAGCGGCGGTGTGTGAGACCTTGGCAGGTGGCATCGGCGAGATGGAGGCACTGTTCTCAGGAGAGACCGCATTCGAAGACCCGAGTCAACTCAAGGACGCCATTGACGAGGTACAGCCCGCAGTCGAACAACTGGCCAAGGACCTTGACAAGATCAACCCCCCGTCGGATGTGAAGGATTGGCATGATAGCGCTGTGGAAGCGATGACTCAGGCGGCCGACCTGTTCGACAAGTTAGGCAACATACTCGACAAGCCTCTCGATGAGGCGATGGCTGAGATGGAAGACCTGATGCCAGAGCTAGAAGGCATGCAAGAGCCGTTCGGAATGGAGGACCTGCCGCAGGAGTACCAAGACGCCTTCGAGAACGACCCCAAGTGCCAGGAGTTGGATATTCTCGGCTAGTACATTTGGCGCAACCTCACTGCTGTCGTTCCCATCGCCTGGCAGGCGCAGACGACTGAGTGAGCCAACAAGGATCGGGCGAGAGGCGCGGACAAGGGCGCGCGAGAGCGTCTGTTATTCGCATCTCTCGCCCGACCTCATTTGCAGGGCCGGATATCTAAGTGCTAGACTGAGTTGGGCCCCCATCGTCTAGTGGCCTAGGACGCCACCCTTTCAAGGTGGAAACGGGGATTCGATTTCCCCTGGGGGTACCAGATCCATCGGCATCGATCTCGTCAGGTCAGCCCCCTCTTCTTGAATCGCTCAGGCGCGGTTAACCAAGCCCCACGGTGAGTTTGCCTATCCCTGGAGAAAGAACCCGCATCATATGGCGTAACCGCTCGGTGCGCAATATGCTCGAATACGTTATGAGCCTGTTGCAGGCTGAGCGATTTCCTCTTAGACTACGCTTCTGTGGGAATCGATCTGTTTCTGGAAACGCGGCCATCTCCCACGGGCATGTGCGTGAAAGGATCGGACCCTGCATAGCCCAACTCCTGACACGACGCAAGAGGGCCAGGTGGAAGCGACTCGACATCCCAGACGAGTGCTTCGCCGCATTTGGGCGTTTGTACGAGCGGATGCATCCACCAGCTCTACCCCGCTCGCCCAGGACCTCCACTCTCACGGTGCGCGCCATCAGCGCTTCGGTGCCAGCCTGATGAGTCGAAGGCTACTCCCGCTGTACATCGGCCTTGCCGTAAACGCCCTTTTCATCGTCGCCTATCTGTGGAGCGCCGGCGGGGCGACGACTCACGTTCGTATCTCAGCGGTCCGCGGCGTCTACACCGTCTTCGTCGACGGCAAGAAGCAGGTAGAGGCCCGCTGCGAGCAATTCAGTGGCGGCGCTGTGGTCGTTAGGCTGCCCCCAGAGTATGAGTCAGCTGCTCTGCCAGAACCCCGTGGGCTGGACCGACTCGTCGTCACAGATGCGGACTCGAAGACGGTGCTCCTCGACGACAGCTTTCTGAAGCTGTCCTACGTGATGGGCAGGACGGCAGTTTCTGAGACTATCGACAGTGGATGGGTCACGACAGGCGACCGCTGGCACATCCTCACTCTGGGGGACATCTCCTGGCACAACTACACCGTCGACGCCTACTTCAAGAACCCAGCGCAGGCCTCCATAATGGTCCATTCGATGGAACCGAATAACGGTATCGTCTACTCTTTCCGTCCGTTCCGGCACTTCGACAACGGACTGGATCTTGTGAAGAACGGCAAGACCCAGAAGTGTCCAACTACCTGGATATCCGAAGGGCAGGAGGGGCTGAAGGCTGTTGGCGAGACGAGTGCCCCCAGCGTGGAGTTGGCAAAGAGTGAGACGCTGAAATCCATGGTGGCCATGACGGTGCACTCCTATCCATTCATGGTGATTGCCGTATGTGCGCTGTTGATCGCGGTGGTCATCCTACAACGGGCGGGAATCGAGAGCCGTCTGCGGCGTCTTAGACCGTCAAGGATGCCTGGTCTAGAGGGCGTTCTCATCTACCTGATCGCCGTCGCCGCTTTCGGGGTTCTTGTGTACATTGCCCGCAACGTCAACCAAGGGGTACCGCACGTCCCAGACGAGGTGTCCTATGTCTTCCAGGCGAAGATCCTCGCCTCGTTCCACCTCACGGCTCCTATCCCGCCAATCCGGGATGCCTTCGAGTTCTTCTATCCGAGCCTACTCGTCGATTCCGGAGGGCGATGGGCAAGCATCTACCCCTTCGGCCACCCGATGATGCTGGCCATTGGCCAGTTGGCGGGCGCGGTCTGGATGGTCCCGCCAATACTAGGAGCGCTTTCGATAGTGCTGATCTACGCGGTCGGGAAAAGGATACATGGCACACAAGTCGGCATCACTGCGGCGGCGCTGCTCGCTTTTTCGCCGTTCTTCCAGATGACAGCCAGCAATCTTATGTCTCATAACACAGCCGTTTTCTATATCCTGGCCTGCCTGTTCCTGATCACCGTCAACTGGAGATCCAAATCCTTGTCATATGGGCTGGCTGGAGTCTGCTTCGGCCTTCTCTTGAACACCAGACCACTGACGGCGACGGCGCTCGTACCACCCTTCGCGCTGCTCTTCTTGTACGACCTCGTCTCTGGCCAGGGACAGAGAGTCGCAATCCTTAGGCGGAGTGTCGCCTTCGCCGCCGGCGTTCTTCTGATGGTGGGTGCTCTCTACTTGTATAACCTTGGCACGACAGGCTCACTGGACACCGGCTACGGGGCCAACACCAACTTGGAGACGGTCATCGGCTTCGGCGAGAAGAACTCCGTAGCGCGAGGGATGCAGAATGAGCAGGTCCAATTGGCGGCGCTGTTGCCGATCCTAAACGGTTGGCCTCTCATCGTGGGGCTGGCATTCCTGTTCTTGCCCTTCACGCTCGGTAGCCGAAGCCACTGGGACGTCTTCCTTCTGGCCGGCGCGCTGTTCGCTATCGGAATATGGACAGCATATGAGTCGAGTGGACTGATGCACGGCCCTCGCTACTGGTACGAGGCTATGCCGTTCCTCATGCTCTTGGCAGCCAGAGGGCTGGTCCTTCTCGGAGAGCGCGTGGCCTATTGGGCAAGTTTGATGCGCCGCAGCACAAGTACCCGCGAGGAGCCAATTGTCCTTGCCCGGGCCCTCAGCTACGGTCTGCTGGCGGTTCTCTTGGGAATGAGCGTGCATGGGTGGATGCTGGGGAAACACTACGAGACAGGCTGGGCCGACTACGTTCCTCGAACGATCTCCGAGCTAAAGGGCTTCAACGGCGCCGACGACCGCCTCCTGCGGAAAGCGCAAGAAATGGACTTGCACAATGCCCTGGTGCTGGTAAAGACCTGCCGCAACTGGCAATGCTACGGCACGGTTTTTTGGAAGAATGCCTGGGATTTCAATGGCGACATCATCTACGCACGGGACGTGCCTCAGATGCGTACTCCAGAGGCGCTTGCCCCCTACTCAGACCGCCAGATCTACCTCGCGGACTACGGCGCCGGTATTATCGTTCCTTACGACCTTCCTCTCGGACCGTTGAGACCGACCGCCGGAGACTGACCTCCCCTTGTGCTAGCCGAGCCGCAGCAACAGAGGTTGCCTCACCGTTCCCCAGGCGGTAATGTGCAGTGAATGGGACAAGCAGAAAGCCCTTGGGAGGAATCACATGAGTCTCGAGCTGGCTCGATGACTCATCACGGCGAGCGACGGGCTCAGCATCGGGAGTCGAGCGCGGCGAGCCGGCAAGCCCCTCGGAGGGCTCGATCGACGTATCCGTGGTTCTCCCCTGTTTGAACGAGGAGCAGACGGTCGCAACCTGCGTGCGACAAGGCCCGCCAGTGGTTTGAGTCGGCGAAGGTGCGAGGAGAGGTGATCGTCGTCGACAACGGATCCACAGACCACTCCCGCGAGAGAGCGTTGGAGGCAGGAGCCCGAGTAATTGATGAACCGCGCCGGGGCTACGGTTATGCTCATCTTCGCGGCTTCGCGGAGGCAAAGGGCAAGATCATCGTCATGGCCGACGCCGACGATACGTACGATCTCAGTGACCTTAGCCCCCTCATCGAGCCCCTCAGTCGGGGATACGACATGGTGGTGGGCAACCGGCTCAAGACGCTCTCGCCCGGCTCGATGACGTGGAGTCACCGTTTCATAGGCACACCCCTCCTGACAGCGCTGCTCAGCCTCTTCTCGGGGTCTCGTCTGGGAGACAGCCAGTGCGGCCTGCGCGCGTTCACAAGAGAGGCCTACGAGCGCATGACCCTGAGGTCCACGGGGATGGAGCTTGCGTCAGAGATGATCCTGAAGGGCGCCCGCAGGGGGCTGAGGATGGCCGAGGTGCCGATACCCTATCACCCGCGGGTGGCGGAGAGCAAGCTCAACACGTTCCGCGACGGCTGGCGGCATCTTCGCTTACCTGATTCTGGCAGAGCCCAAGCTATCTGTACACTGTGCCCGGAATCTTCCTGATACTGCTTCGGACTGCTCACACTGGGGCTCGCGCTTCCGTCCTCGCGCGGCATCGACATCGGCCCCCTGCGCTGGCAGCCGATCTTCGCGGGGACGATATTCCTGGTGGTCGGAATGAACGCCGTGTTGCTCGGACTGGCTTCGCGCATCTACACGACGGCACGAGGCGACACGGAAGAGGACTGGCTGCTGCGCTTCTACCGCAAGTATCTGGGACTGGAAGGGTTGCTCTTGCTCGGCTTGTTCTTGATGTTGGCCGGCATCGGCGTTGATTTGTTCCTGCTACATTGACTCGCCCGCTGAGGGCAACCTGCTGAACTGGGTTGACATCGCTGCCGTGGCCCAGAGTCTGATTGTGATCGGCGCCAATCTACTACTTGTGGGGGTCCTGGCCGGTGTCCTCGAAGCGGAATAGCGAAGCCGTCGGTCCCCTGTCGGCGGGCCATTGTCAAGGCTTCGACCGCTGGCATGGAGCCTTTCCCTGTTCGCCCTGCTGTGGCCCACCGTTCTCTATCCCCTGGCCCTGGCTGCCCTATCGCGTCGTTTCGGCAAGAGGATCGCGGCCAGGTCTGGTTACGAGCCCTCGGTCACGATCGTCGTGCCCACCTACAACGAGGCGAGCCTCATCCGCCGCCGACTGGCGGACATCGCCGCCTATGAGTACGACCTCGACCTGGTCGAGGTCATCGTTGTGGATTCGGGCTCAAGCGACGGCACAGCCGACGTGGTGGAGACGGTGCGCCGCGAGGGCCTCCTCCCGAGGCTGATGCTGCATCGGGAGGAGACGAGGAGGGGCAAGGCGGCGGCGATAAACCTCGCTCTAAGCCGGGCAAGCGGCGACATCGTAGTCGTCACCGACGCGCCAACCCTCTTCGATCCCCAGGCGCTGGCGAAGGCTGGTCTCGAATTTCGCCGACCCCTCTGTCGGTGCCGTCACCGGCGACTTCCGCGTTCCCGACCAATCGACCGCGTCGCAGCGCGAGGAAGGGCTGTTCTGGACGATTCGCAACAAGCTCAGGCGGCTGGAAGCGGATCTGGATTCCACACCGTTCCTCTCCGGCGAGATGTGCTGCTTCCGACGCAGCCTGGTGAACCGCTGCTCGACGAGGACACGGTGGCCGACGACATGAACATCGCCCTGCAGGTCAGGCAGGCCGGCTATCGCGCCGTCGTAGACCCTGTCGCGAGCTTCTCGGAGCCGCGCTCAGCCAGCTTCCGGGAGCTGAACGTATCGAAGACGCGGCGCGCCGTGGGGGGCATTCAGGAGCTCTTCCGCTTCCGACGCATGATGTTCCGGCGACGCTATGGCTGGTTCGGCATGCTCATCCTGCCATCCGACCTGCTCTACTATCTTCCCGTCCGTCCATTCGCGCTCGCCTTTTTGGGGAGCGCGATGCTCCGCCGGCTGGGCAAGAGACGCGCCTCCCCTCTGTCTGCGATCGCCGTGGCGGCCGGAGCGCTGGGGATCCATCGGGCGGCGCGTTCGCCTGCCGCGAGGCGAGCCATGCTGGTCGCGTTGTTCAACGAGTGGATATTCCTGCGAGGGTTTCTGAGTTGGGTCAGCGGGCGCTACAGCGTCGCCTGGACTCAAGAGCAGTCAACACGCCGTCTCGCGGACGGCAACGCGGCGGACAGCGGACAAGGCCGAACGGATGAGTAGGCACTTTGACAGGTAAAGCTGTCGCAGGTTCCCCTTCCCGACGCTACCTTCGCGCCTATCTGCGCATAGCGCCGGTGTCCGTCGCGATCCACCGAGCCGTGGAGGCGGGTTACCTAGCACAGGTTCCGCTTGAGCGGCCCTTGCTCGATCTCGGCTGCGGGTTTGGGGAGTTTGGCTCCATCTTCCTCGAGGAGCCAGCCGACGTCGGCATCGACGTCAACCGAAAAGATCTCGAAAAGGCCTTGAGGAAGGGTGTGTATCGCTCGTTGGGCCAGGCCGATGCGCGCTGCCTGCCCTTCTCAGGTGAGAGTATTGCCGCAATCATCAGTGTGAGCACCCTCGAGCATATCCCAGGGGTCGAGGATGTTCTATCAGAGGCTTTCCGCGTGCTGCGGCCCGGCGGCGTGTTCTTGTTCACCGTTCCCTCGGACAGGTTCTCCCGGATGCTGGCCATACCGAGAATGCTCTCGGCCCTCCATGCCGCCGCTCTGGGCCGGGCATACGCCAGGGCAGTGAACTCTTTGCTCAGCCATGTGAACCTCTGGAGCCCTCAAGAATGGCGGGCCCGCGTTGAGCGGGTCGGCTTCGACATCGAATGCTGCCGGGAGGTAATCTCGCCGAGGGCAACCTTCATCTGGGACCTGGGGCTGGTGTTTGCGCTGCCGGAACGGTTCTGGCGGATCCTCACGGGGCATCGCCTGTCAAGCCGCCCCTGTCGTGAGCTTCCTAGAATCGCGTTTGGCCCGCCTGGTGGAAGAGGACAGCCCTGATGGCAGCAATCTGTTCGTGGATGAACTCGGCTACGTCTTCGATTCGGACTTCTTTTCCTATGCCGAGGACCTCGACTTCGGGCTACGTGTGCACGCCCTGGGCTACAGGACGGTCATCGTTCCAGGGGCCGTAGTCTGTCACCTGCACACCTTGCCGGACTAACCTTGCTCCGGCGGTCTTCGCGCACACCGTCCGCATCGTCAGAAACCGGTATCTCTCGTTCTTCAAGGTGATGGCGTTCCCGGGGTGGATCTCGTGGCGGGCATAGGCGAGCAACTGCCATTTGGGGGCAGCACTTTCGACGTCGTCATCTGCGGCAACGTCCTGGACCACGTCGATCGCCCAGGTCTCACGCTAGCCGAGATCCGGCGGGTGCTGCGGTCCGACGGACGGGTAGTGATATCGGTTCACATCATTCCAGGTTGGCTTGTGACGCTGCGCTGGCTCCTCGACTGGATCGATATCGCGCATCCTCACCACATGACCAAGTCCGAAGTCTACCGGTTGATCGAGGCCGCGAGTCTCGAGGCGGGAAACGGTCGCACCACGTCGCCAAAGCTGACCTGGCGCAGCGCGAAGGCGGCGCTCGCCAATCTCACGATGCGCAATCTGCTGGTGACGTGCCGTCCGATTGCCTGCGAAGCATGATGCGGAATTCACCAAGGCTAACCGGGAGTGCTGCCGAAGAACCGGCATGAATAGGCGATGGCTGCAGATAGCGCTGGGCGCGATCCTGCTGGGGCTGCTGCTCTGGCGTACCCGCGTCTGGGAGCTAGGCGATACCCTACGCGAGTTCAGCGTCGGGACAGGGATCGTGGTGGTGCTCCTGAACCTGCCGTTGATTGCAATACTTGCCTTTCGCACTCGTCTGGTGTTGCGCAGGCTCGGCTATGATGCGTCGACGCTATCCCTCATCCCGATCTCGGCCGTTGGCAATGTCGCAGCCGTCGTGACGCCGGGAGCGACGGGAGATATCATCCGAGCGCCGTTCCTCAAAGGACATCACGCGGTCTCCTACTCCGACGGGTTCGCCACCATAGTCTATGAACGGGCGTATTCCTTCTGCATCCTCTGCCTATCGACGGCGCTGGTCGCGGCCTGGAACGTAGCGCCGGTCCCGCTGAGGATCGCCATTCCCTTCGTCGGGCTGCCCGCCCTGGCGCTACCCATGGCGGCGGCAAGGCCGCTGGTCTCGCTGGGCGCTTGGGCCGGCAGAGCACCGACGACGAGGTTCTGGGGGGTGCGGCCGCTGGTGCGCACGCTGAACCTGGGAGAAGGGCGCTGGGTTCAGGCCCTGGCGACGCTCATGAGGGATCTGCGTCTGTCGCTTCTCTTTGCGGGCCTCACCATCACCATCTTCGCGACGATGGCCTTCCAGCTCTGGCTGATAGCCGACTCACTGTCCGTCAGCCTATCCGCCGGCGAGGCGTCGGTCGCGATAGGCGCGTCGGTCGTGGCGGGCATAGTCTCCTTTCTGCCGCTGGGCTTGGGCGTGCTCGACTGGACCCTCGCGGCCCTGCTGGAGAAGGCGGGGGCGACGGTCGCGTCTGGGGCGGCTGTGGTTGTCCTCTATCGAGCGACGATCACGCTGCCGGTGGGACTCCTCGGCGTGGCCGCCTACGCTTACCTCGTCACGAAGCTTGGACGCGGGGGCAGTGCTGAACCGCCGGACAGCCTCGACGCAAACGATGACATCTAGCTACCGCCCCCGCAGTGGTCTGGCCTGACTTGAAGCGGTCGCGCCCGTTCCGTGCCCCTTGCCTAGTCCTCTACCCAGTAGGTGATGCCCAGCCAGCCGATGAGTCCTGTGCCTTCCTGAAGGCCCCTTATCCTTGAGGAATAGCCGGCAAACCCCTGAACTGAGCAAAGCGGGAACATGGGGCCGTGCTTCGCCAGCAGCGTCCTCTGGACATCCAAAACGGCCTTCCTCCGCTCCTCCTGGTCGAAGACGTTCCAGAGTCCCTCGATCAGAGCGTCGACTTCCGGGTCGTTTGTGTGGCCGGGGTTTCTGTCGGCGTTCTGGCCTTTGCTGTAGTAGGAGCGGAGGATAATGTCCGGCTCCATGTACGGCTGGTTCTGGAATATCGCGATGTCGAATTCGCTGGCGTATAGAGACTGGGCGAGGAATACAGCTAGGTCTTGCTGCTGGATCTTCAGGGTCACGCCGATTTTCCGGTAGTGGTCGGCTATGATAGTCGCCGCCTTTGGCACATCGCCAAAAGCGGGGATCGGGCAGTTGATGTCGAGACCGTCCGCATAGCCGGCAGCGGTCAGCAGTTGCTTTGCCTTCTCCGGGTCATACTTCAGGGCGGCCCTGATCTCTTCCTGAGGTAGCGCCCAATACTCCAGTGTCCAAGGTATCGGGCCGTTCCACTTTCCTTCGCCGAAAAACATCTTATCGACGTAGTCGTCACGGTCAATCGCGATGTCCAGCGCCTCTCGCACACGCATGTCATCCAGGGGAGGCCTGTCCACCTTGGTATAACAGTTCAACGTCCAGAGGTTCGGGGACTCCACGACTTGGAATCGTGGATCGCCCTCGATCTCCTCGCGCTTGAACTTGTCAACGTTGAGAGAGACAAGATCGAGCTTGCCGGTCTTGTAGACTTGCCAGAGCGTGCCGGTATCGGGGATTACCGGCCACTCTTCCTCGTCGGGGAAGGGCCGGCCGGCGATATAGTAGTCGGGGTTCTTGCGCAGGCGGATCCGCTCACCGCGGATGGCCTCCTCAAGGATCCAGGCGCCGCAGCCGGACGCGTTGAACGCGAGCTCGCCACCCCACTTCTCCACCGCCTCTCGAGGCATGATCGAATAGGAGAAGTTTCCTGTCTGATCGATGGCCGGCGAGAAGGGTACCTTCGTCCGCAGGCGGAAGGTGCCGGCGTCGACCGCCTCGTAGCCCTCAGCGCGCAAGGTAAGCAGCTTCCTGTCGTTGAGCGTTGGCCCGGCCTTCAGACGGTCGAAGCTGTAGACGACGTCATCGGCATTCACCTCGCGCCCGAAGGTGGGGTCGATATCGTGGAACTTCACACCCTTGCGCAGCGTCCAGATGTACGTCTGCTGGTCCGGTTGCTCCAACTTCTCGGCGACGAGGGGCATGAACTCCTGAGTCGACATATTGATCGCGTGGAGGGGGTTGTGGATCAGCGCAGAGATATACCCCGAAGAGACGCTTCGCTGAGGGTCCAGGCTGCCGGGGTCGACAGGCAGGCCGATGGTGACCTTGCCGCCGGGCTTGGGTGTTCCTTGGGGAAGGGCCGTCGGGGATCCCCTTCCCGTATCCTCCTCTTCTCCGCCACCGCCACAGGCACCCAGAGCGACGCCGGCGGCGCCCAATCCGGCAGCGGCTCCCGCCGCAAGCACACGCCGTCTGGAGATACGCTTGCCCGTGACTCTTTCCCAGTACCTTGAGGACCCCATTATCGTCCCTCTCTTTCAATCGAGTGGTGCCAGAAGATGCCGCATTATAGCGCGCCTCAGCAGCGTTGATAAAGACTCGGCGACTCAGAGAGCGCTATTCCGTTAAGCCCAGCGCCTCGCACATGGCTTCAAAGACGTGGGTGTTCTCGTACTCACCAGCTAGGGAGGCAGCGCCGGGGCCGATCGCCATGACAGGCACATCATCCGCAGTGTGAGCGATGGTGGACCAGTCTATCCAAAAGCTGGCGCCACCGCTCTCCGCGAACGGGCCATCTTCGAACGAGAGCGGTCTTGCATTCCCTCGGATCATCCTGATTCGGGTCGGGGCAGGCACCGTCCTGAGGCAAGTCCTCGATGGTCAGCCCGCCCGTCGCATGGTCGGCCGTAACGATGACGAGCGTGTCGGGATGCTCCGCCTGGAAGGCTAGCGCCACCTCGACGGCTTTGTCGAAGGCCGTCACGTCACCGAGAGTGTTCAGCGCGTCGTTGCCGTGGGCCGCCTGATCGATCTGGCCGCCCTCCACCATCAGAAAGAAGCCGTCCGAGTTCTTGCTGAGAATCGCGATTGCCTTCTCCGTCATCGCGGCCAGGCTGGGCGCGTAGGGCCGGGACATATTGTAGTCGGCAAACGTCCCCAATAGCTTGTCCGTCGTCTCTGCATCGACGGCTTGGAAGTCCGTTTCGTTGCACACATGCCGGTAGCCGCTGGCGATTGCCTCCTCGATGAGATTACGCTTGTCAGTGCGGTCACCGTCGTCGGGGTAGCAGCCGGGCGCCCCCACAGGCAGGAAGTAGTCTTCTCCCCCTCCCAGCAACACGTCGACGTTGTGATTGAACATGTCCAGGGTTATGCCCAGATAGTCGTCGCGCTCCGGGTTGTGGGCGGCGAACGAGGCCGGCGTGGCATGCGACAACCAGACGTTGGTCACCAGTCCCACCGATTTCCCGGCGTCCTGCGCCTTTTCGAGGATCGTCGGCACCGGTTTCTTATCGTGGTCAACGGAGATGGCCTTGTTGTATGTCTTCACGCCGGTCGCAAGTGCGGTCCCCGCCGCCGCCGAATCTGTGACAACGCTTTCCGTCGACCACGTGCGGGCCATGCCGGTCACAGGCAGGCCATCCATCACCAGTTTGCCTTCGCGGCCGACAGCGTAGAGACGGGCAGCCGTCACGTGAGCCGATCCCATGCCATCGCCGATGAGGAGGATAACATTCTTCGCTTGTTGATCGCCGTCACTGACATCGGAGTCCTCGCTATCTCCCCCACAGCTCACAAGCAAGGCAAGGGATAGGGCGAACACAAGCGCTGTTGCCCAATGCCATAGTCGGTGCCCGCCTGCTGTCGTGATTCAGTCGCAACGCTTTTTTCTCTCCATCGCTGTGTCCTCCTCATGATATGCCTGCATCCCGGAACGGTATGCGCTATAATAGCGCATCACGTTCTCCATCGAAAGACCTCGTTGCTGGGAAGTGAATGCTGAGGAGGGTGAGATGAAAGATGGCCGAAGAGTCCTGCAAGTCTTCGCCGTGATTCTCGGAACCGCTCTTAGCCATGTCACTGATGGCCTGTTCGTCAGATTCCGACAAGGA
>CAVXOY010000014.1:0-61792 GCA_963763495.1 uncultured Chloroflexia bacterium | reverse complement strand
CTGTCACCATCCCTCCTGCCGGCAGCGTCCAGATACCACCCGAGGTCTCAGCCTCGGCCGTACCTGCCAACTTGACGGCCCAGATGACCGGCGCGGGCAGCGCAGTGACCGATTCCGGGATTGCCGAAGCGAAGCGGCTTTGGGCATCGCTTAGCATCCCCACCAAGCTCGGCAGTTACGCCTGGGCCATCAGGCCGATCAAGAGCAGTGAGGGGGCAGCGATGCTCTACGGTGGCCCCCAGATGGGCTTCGATACCCCTGCCGTCATCCACGAGGTGCAGTTGAAGGGCGGCAACGGCTTCAACGTCATGGGCATGGCCTTCGCCGGCGTCCCTCCCGTCCTCATCGGCCGCAACGAAGACATCGCCTGGACGTCGACTACCGCCACCGGCGACAACGTCGACACCTACGCCGAGACCCTCTGCGGCCCAACGTCCTACATGTTCAACGGCGTCTGCACGCCCATGGAAGTCCGCCAGGAGACCATAAACGTCCGTGCCACCGCCCCCGGCGTGCCCATCGGCCTTGACACCGTCACTTACGACGTCATGCGCACCGTCCACGGGCCGGTCATCGGCGTCGACGCGACGAAAGGGGTAGCGTTCAGTCAGAAGCGCGCCCACTGGATGCGGGAATACGAGGCGACGATGCCGTTCCTGATGTTCGACCGCGCCCACAGCGTCAGTCAGTTCGAAAACGCGGCCAAACTGATCGTTACCTCGCACAACTTCATGTACGCCGACCAGGCAGGGGAACATCGCCTACTGGCAGACGGGTCAGGTCCCCCTGCGACCGGCCGGATTTGATCCCCGATTGCCGCTTCCCGGCACCGGCGAAGCGGAATGGCCCGGCGGCATCCTTCCCATGCCAACCTCGATCAACCCCTACAGGGCTGGCTCGCCAACTGGAACAACAAGCCCGCCGTCTGGTACGACAACCCCGACAACCGACTCTTCGGCAAGCAGAACCGCGTCGCCGACATCCAAGCCCGACTCGCCGGCCCGCAACTCATATCGCTCGCCGACATGTTCGACATCCCCAAGGACATCGGCCGCCTGGAGACGTTGGGCCGCGAGTCAAGCTACCTGAAGCCCTACCTGCTGCACGCCCTCGACGCAGTACCCTCAACGCACCCGCTGGTCCCGCAGGCGCGGGCCGTCCTCGAAGCCTGGAATGGAAACGTGGTATCCGACGCCATAACCAGCACGGAGTTTGAGCTTGGGCCACGTCATCTTCTGGGTCTGGCAGGACAAAATGGCGCACGACGTCTTCGGCGACGAGCTGGGCACCCAGATCAAAGCTGCGGATGCAAATGTGCTGCTTCACGTGCTCGACGGGGCGAATTCCGCCGTTCCCCCCAGCCACGACTACTTCAACGGCGCCGACCCGAATACGGTCATGGTACGCAGCCTTGAGGAAGCGCTGCGATTCGCTCACCTACCTCTTCGGGACAGCAGACATGTCGCGCTGGATAGTGCCGCGCGGGGACATCGTCTTCCAGCACCCGCTCGGAATAGAGCTGGGACGGATACCGCTCTCCAACCGGGCGACCTACGCCCAGGTCGTCGCTACTCAGTCAGCCCAGGATCGTGGCCTACAACATCATCCCTCTCGGTCAGAGCGCCTTCATCTCGCCGGAGGGGACGCCCGACCCGCACGCCACCGACCAGCTCCCGCTCTACCGGAACTTCCAGTACAAGCTGATGCATTTCTTCTGAGCAACGTTCGTCTGGACGAGTGAGAACGACACCATGATGTCAGAGCGAATCGAAAGCTGAGCCAAGAGAGGAATCCATGAGAGACGTCGCCGTGGTGGGAGCGGGCATGACCCGTTTCGGCAAGTATCTGGACCGCAATCTGAAATCCTTGACAAAGGAAGCCGTCGAGGCGGCTCTGACCTCCGCGGGGATGGACAAATCTGTGCCCCAAGTAGCAGTGGTCGGAAACGCCTCGGCCGGCCTCTCCACGGGCCAGGAGTGCATACGGGCCCAGGTTGTGCTGCGTGACATGGGGGTCGAAGGGATCCCGATGGTCAACACCGAGAACGCCTGCGCCAGCTCGTCCACAGCGTTCCAACTCGCCTGGCTCTACGTCGCCTCCGGCATGTTCGACATAGCCCTGGCCGTCGGCATGGAAAAGATGTACAGCGAGGACAAGGCCCGCGTGTTCTCCTCATTCACAGCAGGCACGGACGTCGAGCTTGCGGCGCAGATGATCGCCTTCATGAAGGAACAGGCGGAAAAAGCGAAGACCACCGCCGGCAGCGCCGGCGAGCCGGGGAAGTCGCGCAGCGTCTTCATGGATATCTACGCCACTGGCGCGCGCGCGCACATGCAGCGCTACGGCACCACCAAGGAGCAGTTCGCCAAGATAGCCGTCAAGAACCACCGCAACGGCAGTCTCAACCCTCACGCCCAGTATCGCGAAGTCTACACGCTCGAAGAGATATTGGCCTCGCCGCCGGTTGCCGAGCCGCTGACCCGGCTGATGTGCGCGCCCATCGGCGACGGGGCCTCCGCTGCCGTCCTCGTCGCCGGCGACAAGGTCTCTCAATACACTACAAAGCCGGTATGGGTGCGAGGCAGCGCCCTAGCCTCAGGTACGGACAGCCGGACGCCGGGGATTACGGAGCGCGTCGCCCGCCAAGCCTACGAGATGGCGGGCATCGGTCCTGAGGACGTCAGCGTCGCCGAGGTGCATGATGCCAGCTCTCCCGCGGAGCTCATCATCTACGAAGAGCTGGGGTTCTGCCCAGCCGGTGAGGGCGGCAGGCTTATCGACGAGGGTGTGACCGAACTGGGGGGAAGGATCCCCGTGAACACGAGCGGAGGGCTCCTCTCCAAGGGGCATCCTGTAGGAGCGACCGGCGTAGCCCAGCTCTACGAGCTCTTCCTCCAGCTACGGGGTGAAGCCGGCGACCGTCAGGTAGCAGGAGCCAAAGTCGGGCTGACCGAGAACGGCGGCGGCATGGTGCGCGGCGAAGCGGCAGCCGCATCCGTGCACATCTTGTCTCTGTAGGAGCGCAGCGCCCAGCCGGCCGCTACTCTTTGAGAGCAACGTCGGAGAGCCGCAGCGACAGGACGCTGGATGTGCTGTCCCGTCCCATCGAGACACCGTAGAGATGATCGGACGTCTCGATGGTGCGCCGGTTGTGGGTGATGATGATGAACTGGCTCTTCTCCGAGAGCTTGTGCACCGCCTCCACGAAACGCCCCACGTTGGATTCATCAAGAGCAGCATCCACCTCATCCAGGACAGAGAAGGGCGATGGTCGCGTCTGGAGGAGAGCAAAGAGCAGCGATATCGCCGTCAGCGACCGCTCGCCGCCGGACAGCATCGACAGGCTGCTGACCCGCTTCCCCGGTGGCTGAGCCACGATCTCGACTCCCGGCTCCTCGTCATCTTTGGCCTGCGTTAGGAGAAGGCGAGCGCTGCCACCGCCGAAGAAGGTTGTGAAGTACTCCTCGAACTGGTTGTTTACCTGATGGAACGCCGCCGTGAAGCGACTACTGATCTTCTCCTCAAGCTCAACGATCGCCTCTCGCAGCGACTCCTCGGCCTGGCTCAAGTCATCCGTCTGGCCGGTGAGGAAATCGTAGCGTTGCTTTCTCTCCGCATAGTCGGCAGGCGCCTGCTCATCGACGGGGCCGAGCGATCGCATCTGCGACCGGATCTGGGCGATCTCCTCCTTTAGGGCCGCGGGATCGATAGGAGCGCCGCCCTGTATCGGCGGTAGGCGGGTCTCCGGTTCGCCGGCTGTCTCTAGCTCCTCCGCCAGCCATGTCGGCACCTCCGCCGGCGCGGTGGCGACCACCGGAACGACGTCTCCAGTCTCAGTCGGTACGAACCCTTCGCCCTCCATGTTACCTTGCAGGGCGTTCACTTCATCTGTCTTGAGTTTCACCTCCGCCTGCGCCTCGAGGAGACCTCGCTCCGCCTCCAGCCGCCGCGCCTGCGCCGCCTCCAGTTCGCCCTTAAGGCTCCTCTCCCGCGATTCGAGCTGCGTCAACTCCTCCTGGCCCGGCCCCTGCACTCGCGTCAGGGCCGCCAATTGCTCCTGCTGCTTCAAGAAAGACGCCTTCCCGTCACGAAGGCGCACCGCCAGCGCAGCGATCTCCCTCTCCAGATCCGTCAGTTGCGCCGACTTGCGGCTGATCTGAGAATCGATGCGGGCGAGCGCAGCCTCCTGCTCCTCGCGGCGCATGACGAGCGCCTGGCGTTCCCCCTCGACAGCAGCGAGGGCGATACTGGCCTCCGTGACAGCCTCGGTGAGGGTTGGCAGCCGTTCGTTGAGCGCTGCCACGGCCTCGGTGTCGTGGCGCGCCTTCTCGGCTGCAGCTTCCGCCTCTGCCACAAGAGTGTCCCTCTCTCGCTCCAGTCCCTTCCGTTCCGCTAGGAACTGCTTCGCGCCTTGCTCATTCCGTGCAGCCTCGTGACGCAACTCCCGCATCTGACCGCCGGCAAGCGCCAGCCGTCCGCGATACTCGACCAGCGACTGTTCCAGCTCCGCCCGCTCCTGCCACAACCTCTGCTGCCGCTGCTCCTGCGCCGCCAACTCCGACTCGCATCCCTTGATCGTCTCCCGCTCACTGGCGATTACCGCCTGCAGGTTCCTTAGGCTGGATTGAAGCTGGGATATCTCTTCCGGCAGGCTTCGCAGCTCGCTCTCCCTCGCCACAAGATCACCGGCGCTGCGGGACGTACCACTGGTGATCGAGCCCATCGGCTGGAACAGCTCGCCGTCCAGCGTCACAACACTGCCCAGACCCCGCTTCACGACCTTCAGGGCCATGGGCAGATTCTCTACTACAATCGTGCGGCCGAGAAGCGTCTCGATCAGCGGTCGGTAGCGACCCTCGCAACTCACCAACTCCGACGCCACACCGAGGATTCCCTTCTCTTTGAGCAACACAAGCGGTCGCGAAGGCTTAAGGCTGTCCATGGGATACATGGTGACGCGGCCGTTCTGATACTGATTGAGCAGCTCGATTACCGCCAGCGCATCGCTGTGGCTCTCCAGCACGATCGCCTGGAGGTTCGCCGCCAGGGCCGCCTCAATCGCCTTTTCCAGTCCGGCCGAAACACGAACCAGCCGCGCTACAATCCCCAGGACGCCCTGCAGGCTGTCTGGGGTCGGGTGCCCGTCTCACCCTCTCCCGGCGCGATGCGTCCGCCGGCGATGAGGAGAGTGCGTACAGCAGTGTCAAAGCCCTCATGCTGGCTCTGGACGCGGCCGAGAATATCGAGACGTGCCGTGGCCCGCTCAAGTTGGCCCTGCAGCTCGGGCACTGACTCCTCAGAGCGGGTTATCGCTGCCCTCGCCTCAGCGATCCTCCGGGTCAGGGCCATCTGACTGTCGGCGAGGGGCGTCAGCTCCCGCTCAATACGCTGCCTCTCCTCGTGGTATGCCCGGAAATCCTGCGCCAGGGACGCGAGCCGGTGAACGATCTCCCTTCGCCGGCCCTTCATCTCGTCGACGTTCAGTGAGAAGCCCTCTTCCGCCTTCTGAGCCCGCTCCAGCCGCGCATCGATCTCCCGGAGAGCGTTCTGGGCCCGCACGGCCTTCTCCTCCGCCTCAACCGCCTCGCGGCGCAACTCGGCGCGCTCCTTCTCCACATGCGCCAGCTCCTGACGGTGCGCCAAGAGTTGCGCCAGACATCTCTCCATCTCTTGGTCGAGGTTCGCCTGCCGGTCATCGGCTCCCACTGCTCCCTGAGACTGGCGCTGCCTCTCCGCCTCCACACCCTCGATATCCGAACGCAATTCCTGGCAGCGCTCGCTCAGAAGTCGGTGTCGCTCCTCATCGAGGGCGCACTGGTGCTCAAGACGGCGCACCTCATCGGCCAGCTCGCGCTCGGCTGCCGTGCGCTCGCTCATCTCCCGACGACGATCCGCGATCGCCTTCTGCAGCGACTGTAGCCCCTCCTGATAGGTATGAATCTCGGCCTCTGCCTGGCGATACTCCTCCTGGCGCTGGTCGTGGTCAGCGAGAGCCGCGGTCAGGGTGTCCTGTCCTTCCCGCCAGAGGTGGCCGTACCACGCCCGAAGCGCCTGACTCAATTGGTGATTAAGACGGCTGTAGGTCGCGGCCCTTTCCGCTTGCCTTTCCAGGCGGGCCAGAGTAGGGGAAATTTCGCCGATCAGCAGGTTGACGCGTTCCAGGTTGTCGCGGGTAGCGGCGAGACGGTTGCGGGCGTCATCCAGCTTGACCCGGTAGCGACGCACGTCCGCGGCTTCTTCGATGAGACTGCGGCGCTCCTCCGGACGAAGACTCAGGACCTCCTCCACCAAACCCTGGCCCATAAAGGTGCAGCCGCCCTGGCCCAGGTGCGCATGCACAAACAGGTCTTGGATGTCCCGCAGACGTACCCGGTTGCGGTTGAGCAGATACTCGCTCTGACCGTCGCGGTAGGCACGGCGGCCGATCACCACCTCGCCGAACTCGATCGGCAGCCAGCCGTCGCTGTTGTCGAAGACGAGGCTCACGTCGGCCATGCCGACGGCCGACCTCTGGCTGCTGCCCGAGAATATGATGTCCTCCACCCGGCGGGCGCGCAGAGTACGACCGCTTTGCTCACCCAACACCCAGCGGATGGCATCGGCGACGTTGCTCTTGCCGACGCCGTTGGGCCCGATGATGCATGTTATCCCCGGCCCGAACTCGAACACGGTGCGAGCAGCGAAGCTCTTGAAACCGTGTATCTCCAGGCGCTTAAGGTACATCGCTACCCTCTAGAGAGAGGTCAGGAGCCCTTTCTAGCACTTTCAGCCGCCTTCCCTTCAAGACTCTCCAAAGCGTGTCGAGCTGCATCTTTCTCCGCCTGTTGCTTGCTCCGCCCCTGTCCTTCAGCCAGCACCTTCCTCCCCACCAATACCTGCACGGTGA
This sequence comes from uncultured Chloroflexia bacterium, assembly GCA_963763495.1. GTDB lineage: Bacteria > Chloroflexota > Dehalococcoidia > DSTF01 > JALHUB01 > DAOUEO01. The sequence goes on along the minus strand of CAVXOY010000014.1, from coordinate 54,906 downwards.
ATGTCTTGGAGTGATCCGGCCCTTCGTCGCGCAGGACCTTGTACACGGGCGGCCGTTGGTATCGGGCCTGCAACACCTCCTGAAGACGCGACTTCGGATCGGCGAGAATGCGCCCCTGCGGGAGGGCTGCGAACTCCGGGGCAAGCGACCTGATGATGAACCGGCGTGCCTTGTCCATGCCGCCATCCAGGTAGACAGCCCCAACGACGGCCTCATAGGCGCAGGACAGGTTGGAGGGGCGTCCTCTCCCACCCGCTGACTCCTCGCCCCGGCCCAGAAAAAAGTGTTCCCCCAAAGAGAGCCGCTTTGCCACCCGAGCCAACGTCTCCCTCCGGACCAGCGCCGCCCTCAGCTCAGTAAGCTGCCCCTCGGCCCGGTCCGGGAAATCTGCGTACAGCTTTCCGGCCACAACCAGCCCCAATACGGCATCACCGAGGAACTCCAATCGCTCATTCGACTCAAGTCCGGCTTCCGGGGCTTCATTCAGATAGGAGCGATGAACCAGGGCCTGCTGAATGAGAGAGCGATCGCGAAACTTAGTCCCTAGCCGCTTCTCCAACAAGTCCCAGTCCGCCAATTGTTCGCTTCCTCTAGAAACCCGAGTCGATGTCAAAACCTATCCGACAAAAGCGATAGACCGCCCACAGGCGGTCTCTCTAGCCCCAACACCACCCAACGCTATCAGGCGGGGCCGGACATGACGACACTCTCACCGTCCCCTCGACACAGCCCAGCATAAGCAACAAACACTCAGCGCGATGCCACAACTCTCCGGCTAGTGTCAGGCGCATAATAGGGGGCTCCTCCCGATTTTGTCAAGGCTAGCATGCTATAATTGACCGGCTTGCGAATAGACTGACGGCTGAATCGACCCATCGCCAGGAAACTTTATGTCTACTTCAGCCCCCCTATCGGCGCTTCGGGCGCGACTGTCAGCCCCCAATCAGGCCCTCTTGGACACGGCGACCCGCCTCGCCGAGAGCCGGAAGATAGCGCTCTATCTCGTCGGCGGCGCCGTCCGCGACCTCTTCCTGGAACGCGAACAGGTCGACCTCGACATCGCCGTCGAGGGCGACGCGATCGAGCTTGCCCAGGCGCTGGCGCAAGCGACAGACGGCCGCGTGGTCATCCATCCCAGCTTCGGAACAGCCTCAGTCAAGGGCGCTCTCTTCACCATCGACCTGGCCCAGACGCGAGCTGAGGAGTATCCCCACCCCGGCTCTCTTCCTGTAGTACGGCCGGCGCCCCTCGAAGATGACCTCGCCCGCCGCGACTTCACGGTGAACGCGATGGCGCTCCGCCTGACCCGGCCCGCCGCAGGTGAAGCTGATCGACCCCTTCGACGGCACCAAAGACATTGAACGGCGGGCAATACGGGTTCTCCACGACCGCAGCTTCCAGGACGATGCTACTCGCATGTTGCGGGCAGCCCGCTACGAGGCCAGGCTCTCGTTCGAGATGGAATCCGGCACGGCCCGGCTGCTGGAAAGAGATCGGGCCTACCTTGACACGATTAGCGGCGCCCGTCTGCGGCGGGAACTTCTGCTGATGCTCTACGAAGACAGGCCTCATCTCCTGCTGGCCCGCTGTCGGGAGTTGGGGCTGTTGAGAGCGCTTCACCCTGCCCTAGAACTAGATGAGCAAAGCGAGCAGGCCCTCCTCCGCGCTCAAGACAAGCGCCCGGTCCCCTGGGACGAAGTCTGCCTCTGTCTCCTTTCCTGGGCAAGCAGCGACGAAGAGGTGGATTCGTTGACGGAACGGCTCTCGCTTTCCCGGCGGCACCAACGGGCGCTCCACGACGCGGTGAAGCTGCGGAGCCTGCTACCGGCCCTTGAGAAGCCCGACCTCCCAGCCAGCGCCGTCGTGGAGATGCTGGAGCCACTGAGCATCGCCGCGATCTGGGCGCTCAGCCTCAGGGCGGAGAAGGCGTTGCTAGGGGAGCGCGCCGACCGCTTTCTGCGAGAGTGGCGTCACGTCCGGCCTTTCCTCAGCGGTCGCGCCTTGAAGCGCTTCGGCCTGTCGGAGGGGCCTGCCATGGGGACACTTGCTCCGCCGGTTGAGGGCGGCCCGCCTCGACGGCCAAACCCAGCGCCGTGAAGATGAGATCGCCCTGGTCGAGAAGCTGCGCCGCTAGTCGTCCCTCTGTCCCTGGCCACCGTTCTTCCCGCTCAGCCAGTCACGTACCGCCGCCGGCATCTCTCGCAGGGCTACCTCCCGCACGGTGCATGGCGGCAGCGATTGAAGGAAAGCTGAGCCGTACGGCTTGCTCCGAATCCGCCTATCCAAAACTACAACAACGCCCCGATCGGTCTTGCGGCGGATGAGCCGGCCGAAGCCCTGCTTGAAGCGGATGACCGCCTGCGGCAGCATGTACTGGACAAACGGGTCATCGTAGAGAGCGGAGCGGGCAACCGCGATCGGGTCAGTCGGCACCGCGAAGGGAAGCCTCGCTATCAACAGCAGCGAGAGCGCCTCCCCGACGATGTCCACCCCCTCCCAGAAGCTCGCTGTCCCCAAGAGCACTGTGCGCTGGTTCTCGCGCAGAGCATTGAGCATCGACTTCGGTGACCCATCGACCCCCTGCCCGATCGCGAGTATCTCTTCCCTCTCCAGCGCCTCCCTGACACCGGCGTGGGTAGCTCTGAGAGCGCCGTGCGACGTAAAGAGGACAAGTGCTCGCCCCTCGCTGGTCCGGCACAGATCGATTACTGCCTGCTCAAGCTCCGACTGGTAGGCAATATCGTTGGGCTCCGGCATAGCCCGAGGCAGAAGCATAAGAGTAGAGCGGGCGTAATCGAAGGGAGAGCCGAGGAGAAGCTGGCGCGGCTCCTCCAACCCCAGCCGCTCGCAGAGGTAGTCGAACTTGCCCTGCACGCTTAGGGTAGCCCCGGTTAGGGTGACGCTGTCCTTCTGAGCGAAGAGCTTCGCCTGGAGAACGTCGGCCACCGTCAGCGGCGCCGCGGCGAGCGTGATGCCTCCGTTCTGACGGTCATAGGTCAGCCACGCTATCGTTCCCGGATCATCTCGCCCCAGCACCGAGGCGATCCCCTCCCGCAGCCGCTGCCCCTCCTGAAGCAGCCCTGACACCTCCGCCGTCAGTTCCTCAGATAACAGGGATTCTCCCTCCTCGCCGTCGCCCAGGGCCTCCCCAATCCTCCCCAGCAGACCGACGACGTCATGCAGCACCGCATCCAGGTTCTCCCACGCCATCTCAATATCCGGCCAGTCGGGCTGAACGCGCATGGCGCGGTTGAGCAAGAGCCGTTGATTGTAGTCTCCCTCCTCGCGAGCGCGCTCCAGCAGGAACGATGCAAGGAGGTCAAAAAGGACAGGCAAAGACCGGCGGGCGCTCTCAGCAGCCGCCGCCAACGCCTCAATCGCATCCGGCGAGGCTGCCACAGCAAGGGAGCGGGCGCTTTTCAGGGTCTCCCGCAGGTTTCCCACCAGCCCCGCTGGGCGCCCCCTTATCCTGTGATGGATGCGGCTGAGAAAGTCCGCGATCTCGACATCGCCGGCCTGAAAACCGAACTGCTGCGTCGCCTCGTCTTCCAGGTTGTGCGCCTCATCGATCACCAGATGACGGTATTCGGGCAGGACGTGCCCTTCCATGGCAACATCCGATAGGAGAAGCGCATGGTTGACGACGAGGATGTGAGACGCCTCGGCGCGCTTCCTCGCCCTGTGCAGAAAGCACATGCCCCGCCGGACGAAGTAGCAGGATTGAGACAGGCAGGCATCGTTATCAGCGCTCACCCGCCCCCAGATCGACTCCTGCGGCGGCGACAGATTGAGTTCGGCGCGGTCGCCGGTCTCCGTGTTCGGCAGCCAGAGGAGAATGCGGGCCAGCAGCTTCCCCTCCTGGAGAGTGAGCGAGGGGGAGCGTCTAAGAGCCGCCAGGCGTAGCAGGCAAAGGTAGTTGCGCCGCCCTTTGAGCTGGGCGAACCGAAGCTCTCCAAGAGATGCCCCCCCATCGTCCGCTTGCTCACCCTGAAGCAGACGCTGGAGGAGAGGGATGTCTTTGCCTATCAGTTGCTCCTGCAAGTTGATCGTGTCGGTGGAGACGACGACGCGGGAATTGTTGCGGAGGGCATAACTCGCCGCCGGGACGAGATAGGCCAGCGACTTCCCCGTGCCCGTACCCGCCTCCACTACGAGGTGTCCGCCTTCATTCAGCGTCTCCGCCACCGTGCGGGCCATCTCTACCTGCTCCGTCCGTTTTTCGAAGCCGGGAAAGAGTTCCGGCGTTCGCTCCGGCCGCCTGAGGATCTCCTCCACCTCATCGAGCTCTATGGGGACCGCCGGAGTTCTCGCCACGAGTGGGGAGCCGATATCGACCTCAGCCGACAGCATCTCCAACGGACGCGCCGCGACCGACAAAGCCGGCGCCTCCTCCAGTATCTCCCCGAGGAGTCGCTGGAGGGGCCATTCGCAGGCGGCCGCGATGCGCTCAATCTCAACCAACGTCTCAGTAGGCCGCTCTGCCAGGCGGGAGCGGAGAGCGAGGAATACCTGCCGCGTCGCCTGGGCATCGGCGAGAGCACGGTGGCGCACGGGAAAATGGACACCCAGATGGTCAGCCACTGACCGCAGGCTATAGTCAAGAACGCCTGTCAATAGAAGGCTGGCCAGATCGTATGTATCGAACGCGGCGCCGGAAGGTTCGATCCCCTGCGCGGCAAGAAAGCCCAGGTCGAAGGAGACGTTGTGACCGATCACCGGTAGGTCCGCCAAGAAGTCTCGCAACCCCGATGCGATCTCCGCGAAGAGGGGCGCCTCCCGCACGTCTTCGGGACTGATGCCCGTTAGGCGCTGGATGTAGTAGGGCAGGTGTTCCCGAGGCCGCACGAAGCTGTGGAAGGTCTCTATCTCTGAATCGAGGGTGAACTTCACGGCCCCGATCTCGATGATCTCACAGTTTTCGGGGCTGAGTCCGGTAGTCTCGACATCCAGGGCTACATATGTGCGAGTCATGAGGTCGCTATTCCAGCATTTCCGGTGTGAGAAGCCGCCGAGGGCTACGGATCTGGCGGCGAGACGGTGTCCAGGGCGAAGCGCTCCAACTTCCCCTTTGGGAGGCCCCGCGCCGGATAGAAACGGCCGGCCTTGAGCTCGCGCAGCATCTCCCCCTCCGTCTCCAAGCTCCTTTTCGAAGACGGTGGTATAGATCCCGACCCCCTGGTCAGAATGAGCATCGCTGCCGCCCACCCCCGGCTTTCCCAGCACCTGCGCGACCTCGAGGGCAAAGAGGTTCTCGCGGTCATTGTTACCACCGTTTAGCACCTCTATAGCGTCCACCAGCTCAAACACGGGGAGGCGAGCAGCCTCCTGCGGCGTGAGATTGAACGGCTCCCATCCCTGACTCTCCCAGTACGCCCGATGGAAGTAGTGGCGGAAAGGGTGGGCAGCGATCAAGTAGCCTCCCGCCTCCCGAACCACCCGCCGCAGATCCTCCGATCGCTGTATCCCCGGTACATACCTGTCGAGGCCGATGACCAGAATGTGGCCCAGCTCGGTGGAGACCTCCATTCCGCTGGCGATGAACAGAGAATACGTCTCCCGGAAGCTGCTGATCTCGCGGCGATCCCACAGACGGTCGTGCTCGGTCACAACCACGCCGTCCAGCCCAACGCGCCGCGCCTTCCTCGCCAGCTCGACCGGTTTCAGGCTGCTGTCAGTAGCGCCGCGGGTCGTATGCACGTGCATGTCGATTATGCTGGGCGACACGTGAGGACAAACCTTTCTCTGCTGAGGGAACAGTCTACTCTAGCATACCACGGCCGGTTCCCGTCAACGGGAGTTCAACTCGGCCAGAAGGGGGGTCAGCCAGCCGAACAGCAGAATGAAGCAGCCGGCGAGAAAAACGAGAGGAATGCGCGAACGCCGCAGCAGCACCAGCGGCGGCAGGAAGATGATGATGGCCAAGAGAATGACAATCGCCGTAAAGGCAAGGTTTGGGCTCCCCAGCCCGCCTTGAGGCGTCTTGTCGTCGGCAACGATCAGGACCATCCCCAGCACGATGCCGAGCGCCGTCCAGAGAAGGAAAGCGAAGTTGGCCGCAGGGACCGACAGGATCAACAGCGACGTGCCTTTTGGCAGTGCCCGCGCGATGAAAGCGGACGCCTCCCGCGATTGCACCAGCCAAACGACGAGCAGAGGCGTCATAATGAGCGCTAGGGCGAACCCGCAGACGAATCCCGCAAACACCTCCGCCACGGCTATCAGACCTCCCCCCACCAGGCAACCGACGCCCTACTATCGAGAACGTCGGCAAGGAACGTCTCCATCTCGGCCTCCGCCAGCGAGACGCTTAGCGTCTGTGCCGCATCCTCGCTTTCCGGCAAGAAGAAGATCGCCGGGCCGCTCCCCGCGAGATGGGGCCTGCCCAAACCGGACTCTCGATACCGCTCAATGATCGCAGACACTGTGGGCACAGCTTCAGGAAGTACCCGCTCGAAGACGTTGAAGATATCATCATCAGCGACCGGCTGGCCCGCCATCAGCTTATCGGCCAGCCGCTGCGTGCTCTCGCCCTTTGTGTAGTGCTTCGGTTTCAGATGCCGGTACATTGCCGCCGTCTTTCCCGGCAATGATTCCGACGGCACGGCAATAACCAGTTGCCGGTATGGAGCGTCGGCAAGAGGTGTAATCTCTCCGCCGCGGCCACCGGCCCGGGCCGTTCCTCCGTTGAGGAAGAACGGTACGTCTGAACCGAGCTTCGACCCTATCGCCGATAGCTCCTCCCGGGGAAGGCCCAGACCCCAGAGCACGTTCAGCCCTCTGAGGACGGCTGCGGCGTCGCTGCTGCCGCCACCCAGGCCGGCGGCAGTCGGGATCACCTTCTCCAGCTCGATCAGCGCGCCCAGACCCTCTCCACCGACCTCTTGGCGCAGCGCCAGCGCCGCCCGGAAGACCAGGTTCTCTTCCAGCGGCTCCGTCGCCAGCTCCTCAGCCCGGCCCGTCACCTGGACCTGCACCCCGTCGCCTCGCGACAGGGTGATCCTGTCGCATATGTCCACCGTCTGCAGTATCGTGCTGACCTCATGATAGCCGTCCCGGAGGCGTCCCAACACCTCCAGCGTCCAGTTGATCTTGGCCGCCGCGAACATGTGTAGCTTCACCGATGCTCCTCCGCCTCGCGCTTCCCAGGGAGTGCATCCTTGAAAGCCCTGTACAGGACCGCCCACTCCTCCAGCCCCAGCGCCTGCGCCCGCAGCCGCGGATCGACGCCCGCGCCGGTCATCCTCTCAGCCACCACATTCCCCTCCAACCCCAGGCCATTGCTGATTGCATTGCGCAACTGCTTCCTCGGCGCACTGAAGCCCGCCCGCAAGAAGGCGAAGAAACGCCCTATGTCGTCGACATCCACCGCTGGCTTTTCACGCACGTCGATCCGCAGTACCGCCGAATGGACCTTGGGTGGCGGGTAGAACGCAGACGGCGGCACCGTGAACAGCAAACGGGGCGACCCCATAGAGCTGGACGCTCAGGCCCAGCAGGCTCATGTGTCCAGGCCCTGCCGCGATGCTCTCCGCCACCTCCTTCTGTACCATCACGACCAGACTTGAGGGAGGCTCAGCCGCCTCCAAGAAGTGGCGCAGCACCGGTGCCGCTATGTAGTAAGGCAGGTTAGCGACAACCAAGTACGGCGCCTGGGTGCCTGCCGCGGCGAGCAGTTGCGAAGGGGTCTGAGAGCGAATGTCGGCGCAGACAAGCGATAGATTGGCGCTGGACTCGAAGCGACGGCGCAGATAGCCGCATAGCCCCTCGTCCACCTCGACAGCGACGACCTTGCCGGCGCGCTTCGCAAGCTCGGCGGTCAGCGTCCCCAGACCAGCGCCCACCTCGACGACGGTGTCCTCTGGGGAAAGCCGGGCGGCGTCTACGATCCTGCTAAGTATCCGGCGGTCCCTGAGGAAATGCTGCCCCAGCCGTTTGCGGGCAGACAGTCCCGCTTCGACGAGCTCGCGCGGAGGAGGTGGACCAGCGCGACGGCGAGGAGAACGACTGGAGATGGCGCCCCTTCCCTGCGTTGACGGCCTCTCTCTTCGGCTAGGGGCCAAGGATGTAGATGTCCACCCAGTGTGATGACCAGCCGGGGTCGACCCCATCGGGATAACCCAGGTCGATGATATTCCCTATGACAGCACCGCCGCAGTCCGCGGCTACTCCTAGACCGTAGCCCGGGATGTACATCCGCGTGCCGTATGGTATCACGCTCGGATCGACGGCCACAATACCTTTTGTAACGAACACGCCGGTACTGGTTATGCCATACCCCGGCGACGAGGCCGGCTTGCCGGAAGAGGCCGGATTGTACCACGTCGCGTAGACCCGCAACACCCTGACCACCTGCAACCCATCGGGAATCCCTGCAGCGGTGACACCGTCTATCCCTGAGTAATAGACCACCCCTTCCACGGGCTCCCGCTCCACCCATTCTCGGGAGAGCGCCCTCGACACCTCTTCACCATTCTCATAGGTGACATCATACTCGCGGCGAAGAATCCCCTCTTGTCCGGTCACGCGGCGAACGGCGCCCCACTCCAGATTGTCATCGGGGCGGGTGACCGTCTTGAAGGGTATCTCCTCATCCTCGACGATCTTACCCATCTCCACCCGGAAGACGTAGACATCCATCCCGTCTTCCAGCCGCGTCTCCCGAGACGGCTCAATGCGGTCCAGAGGGGTCACCGCTATCCCCGCCTCGACGAGGGCGTCCTCCACGTTGGATGCCAGTGAATAGATCAGGGTCTCGCCCTCAGGGAGGACGACGTTGACCTTATCGGCGTGATCAACGCGGACAGATAGACCCGCAGTCAGCGGCACGTTCAGGTCGGGAAGGATACGGTCGCCGGTCCGCAGAGATATCCCGTTCTCTCTGAGCGCCTGGGCTAGGCTGGTAGCGCTCGAACGCAGGTTCAGGCTATGCCCGTCCTCAACCACCGTGAAGGGAACAGCTCGCCGCACAGTGATAAAGAGAGGCCCCTGCGCCGGTAAGGGATCGACCGCCAGGGCCCGGAACAGGCCCCGCGCCCTGCTCACCATCAGCGCTGGATTCCGGGTAAGAGAATCACGGATGGCGACAGGAACATCGTTGACAAATACGCTATCGTCGTCGCCGCTGCTGGTTCCGATCTCCGCGAGAACCGCCTCGACAGTCCCAGCGCGCGTTCGCCATGATACGAGGCGACCGTCCACATCGACGACCACGGGAATCGCTCGCTGGACCGTCAAGACCGGCTCGCCGTCCCCGGCCGTGCGCGAGAGGATAGCATCCCCTGAGGACAAGCTGAGGCCGGCCTGACGCACTATTGCTGCGTCCGACCTTTGGTGGCTAACCACTGTCCTCTCGACACCATCCGCCACAACGGTGATGCGGCGAACGGGGAAGAGCAAGAAAGCGATAGCGGCGATGAGCGCGAGCGCAAGGAGAAACGCGATGTGAGAGTTCGAGATGGAAATGCTGCCGGATGATGACGGGAGAGCCCTGAGCAGCCACCTTGTCAGAGCTCGGGCAGGCATTCGCGCTCCGTTACGTTTATCGGGCAAACAGCCTCCCTTCAAAACAGCGGAGCAGGCATCAAAGAACGGTCGTGCACCCACTTTCGATCCGGTCCGCGGGTTCAACACCGTCCGCTGGCTCGAACCCGGTTGCCCTGCGGCACCCGAATACCGCTATTTACCGCTGCTTCCTTCCGGACCTGACGGGGTTCATAGGGCTTCGCTGCGCAAGACCAGGTTTTCAACGCTGCGCGACGGCGCCGGCACCCTCGGAAACCTAAGACCTCGAGCGGGAATTCAACCCCGCTATAGCGGTTTGCGGGTACAGGGCACCGCTAGCTCCCCGTCTAGCACGACCGCAGGGCATACTACCACAGCGCCACAAGTCGATGTCAACCCCTGACGGCGCCGCCGCCGAAGCTGGCAACAACGACTTTTTCGAGATAATCCGCGGCGTGAAACGGCCTTTCTAGAGGTGAAAATCTCGCCTCTCATCAGCGGCGTTTGATGGCTGCCGGATGTTACAATAGGCAGCATGAATGATCTGAACAACAGCTTCGCTCGCTTCTTTGGCCGAGCCCCCCAGGGAATCGCCATCGCGCCCGGACGCGTCAACCTCATCGGCGAACACACCGACTACAACGAAGGCTTCGTTCTCCCCGTCGCCATAGACCGCGCCGTTACCGTCGCCTTCGCGCCCCGCTCCGACCGGCTCGTCCACGCCCGCTCTCTTGACTTCTCACAAGACGACTCGTTCTCCCTCGACGCCATCGACCGCCTCGAAGGCAGCTCTTGGGCCAACTATGTCCGAGCGGTCGCGTCCGTCCTCCAACAGGCAGGCTATTCGTTGACCGGCATTGACATCGCCATTCACGGCGACATCCCGGTCGGCGCCGGTCTCTCGTCATCGGCTGCGCTGGAGGTGGCCGTGCTCGGCGCTTTTCAATCCACCGCCGAGCTTGAGATCGCGCCCCGCGACCAGGCCCTCTTGACACAGCGCGCCGAGAACCAGTTCGTCGGCGTCAACTGCGGCGTCATGGACCAGATGACGTCGATACTGGGCCGCCGTGGCCACGCCCTCTTCATCGACTGTCGGACTCTCGAGACCGAACTCATTCCCCTGGATCTCGCCGCGCACAACCTAAAGATCGTCGTCGCCCAAACAGGCGTCACCCACACTCTCAGCGCTTCCGCGTACAACCAGCGACGCGATGAGTGCTCGGAAGCCCTGCGGATCCTTTCCCACGCTATCGCCAACAGGCCCCTGCTCGCTCTGCGCGACATTACGCCTCTCGACCTCGAAGCGCACGCCGCCGCCCTTCCGGAAAAGCTTGCCCGACGCGCCCGCCACGTTGTCAACGAGAACGAGCGCGTCCTGCGAAGCGTACAGGCGCTTCGAGAAGGTGACTTCACCACCTTCGGCGGTCTCCTGTATGCCTCGCACGAGAGCCTGAGCCGTGACTACGAGGTGAGCTGTCCGGAACTGGACCTGATGGTGAATCTGGCGTCCAATGTCGAAGGTGTAGTCGGCGCGCGGATGACCGGAGCCGGCTTCGGTGGCTGCACAGTGAACCTGGTCTATGAAGAAGCGCTCGACCGCTTCCGCGACGATGTGATCGAGACCTACCGCGCTCAGACTGGATTGCCCGGCGAGATGTACGTATGCCGGCCCGCTGATGGCCTCCACATAGTATCCGCAGGCGGTAGCACGTAAGCCCACTCCCAGCGTTATGTCGCCTTGCCCGCCCCTTGTGCCACGTCGTAGAATATGCTTGCTCTCACGAGGTGTTTGATTCCGATGACAACTGCTCCGCCCGTCCGCAAAGGTGTGATACTGGCCGCAGGCCACGGCACGAGGCTCCTGCCGGCTACGAAAGTCGTCCCCAAAGAGGTGCTTCCCCTCGTTGATAAGCCCATCATCCACTACGTAGTCCAGGAAGCCATCGACTCCGGCATCGAGCAGATCATAATGGTCACCTCAGCCGGCAAGCGCGCCGTCGAGGACTACTTCGACCGCCACCCTACCCTGGAACGAGCGCTCAGCGAGAAAGGCGATGTCGACCGGCTGGAAGAGATCGTCGGCATAACGAAGATGGCGGACATTGTGTTCGTAAGGCAGAAGGAGCAACGGGGCATAGGCCACGCCGTACTGACCGCCCGCGCCGCCATCGGCGACGAGCCCTTCGTTCTCTACTTCCCCGACGACATCATAGTCTCCGACATCCCTGTCACCCGCCAGCTCATCGAAGTCTATGAGCGGCACCAGGGCTGCGTGCTGGCCGTCCAGCAGGTCCCGCACGAGGACATCGTCCACTACGGCTCGATAGACTCCGAACCGCTGGAAGAGCGCGTCTACCGCGTGCGGCACATCGTTGAGAAACCCGAACCCAGTGCCGCGCCGTCGGATCTCGGCACCGTGGGACGGTACGTCCTGACACCCGACATCTTCCCCGCGCTAAGGGAAACGAAGCCGGGCATCGGCGGCGAAATCCAACTCACAGACGGCCTGGCTATTCTGCTCCAGAGCCATCCCCTCTTCGCCTGTCAGTTCACCGGGCGGCGCTACGACACCGGGCGTCCCTTGGGACTGCTCCAGGCGTCAATAGAGATCGCTCTGCATCGCTCCGATATCGGGCCGGATCTCCGGCGCTATCTTCAAACGCTCGATTTGGGGGAAGGCTGAGTTTTCCCCAACAGGCAGAGAGGGTCAGATAGATCATGCGAGTTCTCGCCGTCGGGTTCGCGCTTCCGAACCCAGAGGTCGATAACTACAGCTTTGCCCAAGCGCCGTCCTTCTTCGACTATGATGCCGTAGTCGTGGATCCCTCCGCCGTATCGCGCCTCATCGAGGAGGTGGTAGACCAAACCGGAGAGCACGTTACGAACAGCCGGGAACCGGTCAACAACGGCGCCACCAGCCCCATAGGGACCGGCCTCGCCGACCTGTTGCGGCGGCGTCAGATGGAGACGGAGCGACTGCTGGCGCTCGGCCGGCCCATCGTCTGCTTCGCCTACCCCAACGTCTACCATCACCGCGTGGCGGGATTCACCGGCTGCGACCGCTACTTCTGGCTACCCGCGCCCAGCGGCATGCAGTACCGAGAGAGCCATCTCTTGCCCGGGGACGGAAGCGCCGTTATCACCACCGATAGCGAGCACCCCTTCGCCTCCTACGTCGACGCCTTCAAGAAGCGTCTCGGCTACCGCGCCTACTTCGCCGACGCCATCCCCAACTTCAGCGAGTTCGGCCACGTCTTCGCTCGCAGCGCCGGCGGAGCGGCTGTGGGCGTGGAGTTGACGGTCGGAGCCGGCCGCATCGTGTTCATTCCGCCGGTCGCCGAACCCGGCGCCAGCTCCGACCGCCACCCTCTGGCGAAGACAATCGTCGACTGTCTGCGCCGCCTGCTGGGCAGAGAGGCGGAGGGCCCGGCGCCGCTCTGGTTGAAGGAGTACACCCTACCCGGCCTGGCCGAGTTGGAGACTCAACATGAGGCCGCCACGAGCGCAGTCGCCGAGGCGCAAGGACAGCTCGCCGAGGCGAAAGCGAATCTCCAGGAGCTCGACAAGTACCGCCGTCTGCTATGGCAGGAGGGCAAGTACGGACTAGAGGCGGCGGCGCGCGACGCTTTCAGTCTGCTGGGATTCCAGATAACACCCAGCCTCGACGAGCCCTGCGCCCTCTTCGCCGATTCCGACAAGATACTGCTGGAGGTCGAAGGAGCGCCCGCAGAAGTGGGAATGGAGCCTCACTACCGGCTGCGACGGCGCCTGGAGGAGGCGATTGCCGAATCAGGAAAGCGGCAAAAGGGAGTGCTTCTAGTCAACGGCTTCCGCCTCAAGACGCCCGCGGATCGAGCCGCTCAGTACAGCAACGCCCTGCGGGTAGCAGCCGAGAGCATGCGCTACTGCCTCCTCACCTCAACCCAGCTCTTCGAGGTCACAAAGCGCCATCTGGAGGGTGACCAGCAGATCGCGGGCGCCTTCCGCCGACGGCTGGCCGCGAGCGAGGGCGTCTTCGACCTAGACAGCCTTATCGCCGCCGGTCAGCCGCAACCCTCAGAAACCGCCAATTCCGCCCCCACGACGTGAACGCGAAGCTGATTATCCTAACTTAAACGCTAAAGGGAGGTCCTCTTCACTGTGACAGCTACCAAGAACAACAGCCCCGAGTGGGCTCTCATCCTCGGCGCTTCCAGCGGCATGGGCGCCGCCACCGCTCTCGAGCTTGCCCGCGGCGGCATGAACGTCTTCGGCGTTCACCTCGACCTGCGCTCCACCCTGCCCAACGCCCATCGCGTCGTCGCTGAGATCGAAGGACTGGGGCGACAGGCGGTCTTCTTCAACACCAACGCCGCTGATCCGGCGAAACGCGCCGCCACCGTCCAAGCGATACGCGAGAAGCTCGATAAGGACGGCGGCGACGGCTACATCCGCGTGCTCATGCATTCGCTGGCGTTCGGCACCCTCCTCCCCTTCGTCGCCGGCAACCCCAAGGAGGCGGTGAGCCAGCGGCAACTGGAGATGACCCTCGACGTTATGGCCAACAGCCTGGTCTACTGGACACAGGACCTCATGGCGGCGAACCTCATGCGCGAGGGCAGCCGTATCTTCGCCATGACCAGCTCCGGCTCCACCCGCGTCATCAAGAACTACGGCCCCGTATCCGCCGCCAAAGCAGCGCTGGAGTCGTACATCCGCCAGCTAGCCTTCGAGCTTGCCCCCCGCGGCATTACCGCCAACGCCATCCGCGCCGGCATCACCGATACCCCGGCGATGCGCAAGATACCCGGTATCCAGCCGCTTTTCCAGCTCACTCAGCAGAGGAACCCCAGTGGCCGCGCGACGACTGTCGAGGACGTGGCGAAGGCAATCGCCGCCCTGAGCGCTCCCGGAACTGCCTGGATGACCGGCAACGTCATCGGTGTGGACGGCGGCGAAGAGATCACGGTGTAGCCCGTTGCAGCGTCCGAAAGCCTGGATGGCCTGGAGCAGCGGCAAAGACTGTGCTTGGGCGCTTCACTCGGTTCGACAGTCGGGCGAGCTTGAGATCGTCGGGCTGCTGACCACCATCAGCGACAGCTTCCAACGTATCTCCATGCACGGGGTGCGCGAGGCGCTCTTGGAGGCGCAGGCCGCCGCCTTGGGGCTTCCCCTGCACTCGCGTCCGCATTCCCACACCCTGCCCCGATGAGGTCTACGGCGACCTCATGCGCGCCTCGCTGGCGCAGGCCAAGGCCGAAGGCGTGACCAGCGTCATATTCGGCGATCTCTTCCTGGAAGACGTTCGAGCCTATCGCGAGGCGCGCCTCCGCGAGGTCGACATGACCGCCTGCTTCCCTCTCTGGAAGACCGACACCGCCACCCTCGCTCGCCGGATGATCAAGGGCGGCCTGCAAGCGATAATCACCTGCGTCGACCTGAACCAGGCGCCCCGCGAGATCATAGGCCGCGCCTACGACGAGGCGCTGCTCGCCTCGCTGCCCAATTCAGTCGACCCCTGCGGCGAGAACGGCGAGTTCCACAGCTTCGTCTGGGACGGCCCGATGTTCCCTCGGCCTATCGACGTGGAGGCCGGCGAAGTGGTGGAGCGCGACGGATTCCTCTTCCTCGACCTTCTGCCTCGCGACAGCGCCTAGCCGCGCCCTAGTCGCCTCGCGTCCTACGCTGCTGCGGAGCCCATCGCCGGACGCGAAGCGCCGCTCCATCGGCGTGCTTCTCCCTGACCAGCGCTATGAAGAGCCAATGCCGCTACCAGTCGCCCCACGCCGGATATCAGGAACAGCGACGGCAGCCCCCAACGCTCTCCCACTACTCCACCGATCAACGGCCCAGCGAAGGCAGCGGAGAAGACCATGAACTGGTACACCGCCGAATAGAAAGCCCGCTTGGCGGCCGGCGAAATGATGAGAAGCAGGTTGAACACCGCCAGGTTGTACCCTGCCCACACAGCGCCCCCCACTCCATTGATGAAGATGATATGCCAGGGCTCGGTGGCGGCGACCCACGCCAGCGGCAGAGCCGCGATGGCTACGCCGGTCACGGCCATGAGCCACCAGGAGCCGCGACTGTCGAGCAGACGGCCCGCCACCGGCTGCCCGGCCAGCGCCGAAACCGAGCTGACAGCCAGCAGGGCGCCGACCCAGCCGGCGCTGCCACCCATGTTCCTGATGAGATGGACGTTGAAAAACGGCGCGGCGACGTAGAGGGCCAGGTTCCAGCCGAATATGACGGCGCAGAACCAGATGAAGTTCCTATCGTCGAGAATGCGGCCCGCCGGCGCCGGCGGAGTCCCTGCCTTCGCTACCGCCCTCTCGATCTCCTTATCCGGTATCCGCGAGTAGAAGGCCGTGGACAGAAGGCCGGCTACAAGGGCCAGCGTCCAGGCGGCCTGCCACCCCTCGGGAAAGGACAGACGGTCTATCATCAGACCGGCGAGAGGGGCCCCGATCAGCGCGGCGACGCCCATGCCGAAGCTGCGCGAGGAGAAGAAACGTCCCCTTAGAGACAGCGGCACCAGATCGGCGGTCAGAGACGTCCAGGCCGGCATGCCGAAGTTGCTGAAGAAGACCCGCAGCGAGCCCAACACCATGATCGCGTAGATGACCTCCTTCCCCTCCGAGAAGAAGGGAAGGATCGCCAGCCCCAGGAGCATGATCTTGGCGATAGAGCCGCCGCTGACCACCACGATCAGCTTGCGCCGCCCCCAGCGCTCGGCCAGCCGCGCGCCCGGCAGCAGCGCCAGCGCGCCGGAGAGGCTCACCAGCCCCGAAAGATAGCCGATCTGGGCGGTGGAGGCCCCGTAGGCGAGCGCGTACAGCGCCAGGTACTGGACGACGATCCATTCGCTGAACCAGGCGAAGAAGCCGTCGAACCAGAACATACGCATGCCCTTGGCCTGGGCTTTCGTTGGTCCGCTGCTCATAGACTCTCCGCTCGCTGAGGGATCAGCGGCATTTCCTGAGTTCTCACGGTTTATGGGGGTGGTTTAAGCCAATGGTACGCCAGCCGCAGCTAGGGGACAACGCCAGCGAAGGAGCGCGGGACGAGGAGACGTAGGGGGGCTTCCGCCTTCCCGCAACGGCGTATTGACCAGACTCGTAGGGCGGGCATCTTGCCCGCCATCCTCCGCCACCCCGTTGGGCGAGTCGCCCGACCCGCGACGATCACGCGGTCAGGGTCGGGACTCCGGCCCGACCCAAGTCCGTGCACTCATTTCCCCAGCTTCAGGACGGCCATGAACGCCTCCTGCGGGATCTCCACGTTCCCCACCATCCGCATCCGCTTCTTCCCCGCCTTCTGCTTCTCCAGCAGCTTCCGCTTCCGCGTCACGTCGCCGCCGTAGCACTTCGCGAGCACGTTCTTGCGCATCGCCCGTATCGTCTCCCGCGCGACGATGCGCCCTCCAACCGCCGCCTGGATCGGCACGTCGAACATCTGCCGCGGTATGGCGCGCCGTAGCTGGTCAACCAGCGCCCGCCCCTGCGCCGTCGCCTTCTCCGCCGGCGTTATCAGCGACAGAGCGTCGACCGGCTGCTGGTTCACGAGGATGTCCAGCTTCACCAGCTTCGCCGGAGCGTAGTGGGAGAATGAGTAGTCCAGGCTGGCATAGCCCTGAGTGTGCGACTTGAGCTGATCGTAGAACTCGACCAGCATCTCGGAGAGCGGTATGCGGTACTCCAGCACCACCCGCGCCTCCTCCGCTACCGACCGTCCGGCGGGCTCTCCCCGTCCCTGTCCCAGGTAGCCCATATGGCGGAACTCGCCCCGTCGGCTCGTAACCAGCTCCATCACCGGCCCGATGTAGCGGTCGGGGCTGATGATAGAGATGTTCATCCAGGGCTCGCGGACGGCTTCCATCTCGTTCGGCGGCGGCAGATCGGAGGGATTGTCGACGACGACCTCACGGCCGTCCGTCGTCGTGGCCAGGTACTCAACGCTGGGAGCGGTGATCAGCAGCGTCAGGTCGTACTCCCGCTCCAGCCGCTCCTGCACGATCTCCATGTGGAGCAGCCCCAAGAACCCGCAGCGGAACCCGAAGCCCAGCGCCACGCTCGACTCGGGCTCATAGGTAAAGGCGTCATCGTTCAGCTTGAGCTTGTCGAGGGCGTCGCGGAGAAGGCCGTAGTCGTTGGCGGCGGCGGGATAGAGCCCCGCGAACACCATCGGTTTCGCCGGCTGGTAGCCCGGCAGCGATTCGGCGCGCCGCTCGTCCTCCGTGATCGTATCGCCCACCCGGCACTCTTTGACGTTCTTCAGCCCCGTGGCCACGTAACCGACCTCGCCGCTGCTGAGACCGTCCACCTGGACCATCTCCGGCCGGAAGATGCCCACCTCAATCGGCTCCACCTCTCGTTGCCCGGAGGCCAGCCAGAGCCGCTCTCCCGCCGCCAGCGACCCGTCGACCACCCGCACGTAGGCGATCACCCCCTTGTACGAGTCGTACTTGGAATCGAAGATGAGGGCCCGCAGAGGAGCGTCGGCATGGCCCTGGGGCGGGCGCAGCCGCTTCACCACCGCCTCCAGCACCTCGGACGTCCCCGTGCCGTCCTTCGCCGACGTGTAGAGCATCTCGTCCCGCGAGAACCCAATCGCCGCCTCGATCTCTTTGGCGACACGCTCCGGCTCCGCATTCGGGAGGTCGATCTTGTTTATCACCGGTATCACAGTGAGATTGTGTTCGAGGGCAAGATAGGTGTGAGCAAGGGTCTGCGCCTGGATGCCTTGAGCAGCGTCCACCACGAGCAGCGCCCCCTCGCAGGCCGCCAGCGCGCGTGAGACCTCGTAGGTGAAGTCGACGTGCCCCGGCGTATCGATCAGATTCAGCTCGTACTCCTCACCATCGGCGGCGCGATAGAGCATCCGCACCGCCTTCGCCTTGATCGTCACCCCCTTCTCGCGCTCCAGGTCCATCGTATCCAGCACCTGCTCCTGCATGTCACGTGGGGAGATCGTGCCGGTCGCCTCCAACAGACGGTCAGCCAGCGTCGATTTGCCGTGGTCGATGTGGGCGACGATGCAGAAGTTGCGGATGTGCGACTGATCCATATCAGGTCGATGGTAGCATAGGGTGTTGACCGGTTCAATTTGACAGCGCTGCTCGACGGTTTACGAGGCAGCCCCAGAAGCGTATACTCGTCTCTATCGTCCCCCGCCTCTGATAGCTGGTGCTAGATGCGACACCAAGTCGTCTTCTCTCTCATCGTCGCCGTGTCGGTAGTGGCGGGTCTGGCTGTCCAACCGGAGCGCGCCCTCACCAGCTCCGACAACCCCAACGCCTCATCGCTGTTCACCCTTTGGTCTTCCCCAGCGGCGAGCACGCTCAACCGGCCCGCGGACCCCGTTGTCCTCACCGGCGCCGACGTTCCCTGGCTCACCGGCATCGACCCAAATGACCTCGTCGCGTTTCGCTACGACGGCGGCTGGCAGCAGATACCCGTCCAAGTCGACGAGCGCGCCCTCAAGGACTTCGGCGACATCTATGGCTCCGGCGGGCCGTATGGCGTCACTGAGCTCGTCTACACGGACAGCGGCACCTTTACCGGTCCCGACCCGGACGCCACGCTCGACGACGACGACGAGATCGTCTTCATGGCCAGGACGCCGCCGGCGACGGCCTCCTTTGTCCTCGGAACCGATCGGGCATCATCCCCGGCTCCGGTGCCGAGGTCACGATAACGGACCCCCTCGATGCTGCTGCCTCAGGTTATGTCTACCTGTTCCAGTCCGACGGCACGCTCGACCCCGGCGCCGGCCAGCAGTACGTCAGCTACACGTTTGACCTGCTGTCGGGCGAGTACCTCGAAACCTACAACGCGTGGGACGGGCCAAACCCCGAAGACAGTGTGGCGACGACGCCATACTACTCGCACCACTTCTCCGATCGCTGGATCAGCGACGAAATACGCGTGACGGCCGGCGCGGCAACCGGCGTCGACATCCTCGACCGGCACAAGAACCTGTTCGCCCCCGGCAACTGCGGCCGCAGCGAAAACACCTTCTCCGACGGCGAAGGCGCGTTCATCGTCAACAAGAGCGGCCCGGTGCGGGCATTGCGGTCCTACATCGGCGCCAACAGCGGCCCCCTCACGCAACGCGAGAACATCTTCTACGAGCGCCGCCAGGACATCCGCACCTTCCTGCGCGTGCACGCCATAGGCGGCATGATGGACTTCTTCGACTACAGCCCGGCCGCCTCCGGCATGACCTACTACAACGACCTCAACACCTCCGGCGTCACCATCGACGGCAACCCCGACAGCGTCACCCTCGGCGGCATCCAATGGGAGATGGTGACCGGCCCCCAAGGGTCACTGGTTATGACCGGTTCTGTGCTGACGAACATAGCCGGCTTCGCGCCGACTTCCTACTACCTGGACGACTCCACTCCCAGCGTCACCCAGTGTACCGGCGATGCCTTCGCCTACGGCTCCAGCGGCACCTACATCACTCAGAGCATACCTTGCACCGACCCCAGTCAGGACTGCACCTACTACCTCCATTCCACGCGGACCATCTACTACGACGCCCCTGGGCTGACCGCGGCTGATGCGGAGGAGATCAGCAGTCAGGCGTCAGCGCCGCTCACATACGCCGTGAGCCCCTCCGCCGATCAGGATGCCGACGGGGTGCCCGACAGTGCTGACAACTGCCCGTCTGTCCCGAACGCCGACCAGGCCAACACGCCGCTCGGCCCCATCGACAACGGCCCCGACATCACCGGCGACGATACCACCAACCCCTACGAGGATGCCGTCGGCGACGCCTGCGACGACGACGCCGACAACGACGGCCTGCCCGACGCCCAGGAGTCCGACTCGGCCTGCCCCTTCCGCCTCGTCCGCGACAGCGACGGCGACGGCTCCCTCGACGGCTACGAGGCAGCACAGAGCTCTCAACCCCTGCGACCCCGCGAGCAAGCCGCCGCCTCGGTTCCGCCGACCGATTCCGACGGCGACGGGTTCACCGACGACGTCGAGGCCAGAGGCTGGGGCACCGACCCCTACTCCGCAGACTCCGACGGCGACGCCTGCCCCGACTGGCATCGAGATCGCCTCCGTCAACACTGACAAGCAGGCCAACATCCTGGATGTCCTCTGGGTGGCGAAGATGGCCTTCGGCCTCACTCCACCACACCTGCGCTTGATCTGGACAAGAACGGAGCGCTCAACATCCTCGATGCCAGATGGAGGCCAAGAACTCAACGCTGCTGAGAGCACACGTCCCTGTCCCTAGCCACCCCACCGTTGGAACACAGAAGAAGGGCCCCCTGCGAGGCCCCTCTTTCGTAGATAACGTGCTGTCTCTGGCTACACCCTTATGCAGGCGACCCAGTGATCTCTAATCGCCTCGCGCCACTCCGGCACGCGCTCGCGGCACTCATCGATGACGAGAGGACAGCGCGTGTGGAAGACGCACCCCGATGGCGGGAACAACGGGCTGGGCACGTCCCCCGTCAAGATGATGCGCTCCCTCGTCGCCTCAACCACCGGGTCCGGTATCGGTACGGCCGAGAGCAGCGCCTTGGTATAGGGGTGCAGGGGGTTCTCGTACAGCTCCACCCGATCGGACATCTCCATCAGCTTGCCCAGGTACATCACAGTCACCCGGTCGCTGATGTGGCGCACTACCGATAGGTCATGCGCAATGAACAGGTAGGTCAGACCGAATTTCTGCTGCAGGTCCTCCAGCAGGTTGATGATCTGAGCCTGGATGGAGACGTCCAGGGCCGATATCGGCTCATCACAGACAATGAAGTCGGGCTCCACTGCGAGGGCGCGGGCGATACCGATGCGCTGCCGCTGGCCGCCGCTGAACTCATGCGGATAGCGGCTCGCCATGTAGGGGTTCAGCCCCACAATCTGCATCAACTCCCGTATCCGCTCGCGGCGCTGCTTCCCTTTCGCCAGGGAGTGAATAACCAGAGGCTCACCGATGATGGAGCCCACGCTCATCCGAGGGTTAAGGGAGGCATAGGGGTCCTGGAAGATCATCTGCATCCTCCGGCGATAGGACCGCAACTCGCCGCCCTTGATCTTCGTCAAATCATGGCCGTCGAACAGAACCTGGCCGGCGGTTGGCCGGTAAAGCTGAAGGATCGCCCGTCCCACAGTCGACTTGCCACAGCCGCTCTCACCCACCAGCCCCAACGTCTCGCCCCGGCGAATGCTGAACGTGACCCCATCCACAGCCTTCACATCGGCGATCTTGTGCTGCAGTATGATGCCCGAGGTCACCGGGAAGTACATCTTGAGACCGCTGACATCGATGAGCGTATTGTTACCACCGATCCCGGTCTGGCTGCTGGTGGCGATAGTAGATTCGCTGGTCATTCGCCTTGGGCCTTTCCAATAGTGGGCATTACCCAACAAGCCGAATAGTGACTCTCGCCGGCAAGCATTAGCGGCGGCTCTTCCTGGCGACACTTGTCGATACGATAGTGACAGCGGGGATAGAAACTGCAGCCACTCGGCATATTTATGAGATCAGGAGGTAGACCCTCGATCGGCTCCAGCTTGTCCTTCCTGATCTGGTCAAGCCTCGGTACCGACTTGAGCAGGCCGATAGTGTAAGGGTGACGCGGTTCGCCGTATACGGCCCGGGCGGTCGATGCCTCGACTATCTTCCCGGCGTACATGACGTTGACGCGATGCGCATAGCGGGCCACGACCCCAAGGTTGTGGGTGATGATGATGACCGCCGTGCCGAACTCCCTGCTCAGCTTGGCCATCAACTCCAGGATCTGCGCCTGAATCGTAACGTCGAGAGCGGTGGTCGGCTCGTCGGCGAGCAGGAGCTTCGGGTTGCAGGAGAGCCCCATCGCTATCATCACGCGCTGCCGCATGCCGCCGGAGAACTGGTGGGGGTATTCCTTTATCCTTGCCCCCGCCGAGGGAATGCCGACCATCTCCAGAAGCTCAATCGCCCTCTTCGTTGCGCTGCCTCGGTCCATCCTCATGTGCAGCTCCAGCGACTCCGTGAGCTGCCGGCCGATCGTCAGCACAGGGTTGAGCGAGGTCATCGGCTCCTGGAAGATCATCGCTATCCGGTTGCCCCGGACGTGACGGATCTCATCCTCATCTACCTTGAGCAGGTTCTCTCCTTCGAACCAGATCTCGCCACCGACGACCTTGCCGGGCGGGTTGGGGATCAACCTGAGCAAAGAGAGAGCGCTGACGCTCTTGCCACAGCCGCTCTCCCCGACAAGTCCGATTGTCTCCCCCTCATCCACATCGTAGGTTATCCCATCCACCGCCTTGACCACGCCATCATCCGTGAAGAAATAGGTCTTAAGGTCCTTTACCTCCAACAGGGTCGCCATCAAATCTCCCCGTTCGTCCTATTTGTCTATGTCAGCCCCAGCCCCATGCTGCGGCGATCATCCAAGGTTGACTGGCGGAAGGTTTCTGAACTGGTGGGGAAGAGGGGACTCGAACCCCTACGCCTCTCGGCACATGATCCTAAATCATGCTCGTCTACCAGTTCCGACACTTCCCCTCTAGCGAACCAGGCTCGCCGGATCTCCTGACTTTGGTAGGCCGCACAGGAATCGAACCTGTAACCTGCTGATTAAGAGTCAGCTGCTCTGCCAAATTGAGCTAGCGGCCCCCTAGTCACCCCCAACCCGCTAGATTATGTAGTCTCTGACGCGTATTATACGATATCCCTACCGTAGGCGCGCAACTAAATACTCGGAAGGAGACTTCAGGAAAAAGAGGCCCCCTAATTCGGGGAAGTTAGCACGGCACGATGCCTCGGTCAAGCATCGGCCCGCTCTGTGTGCTCGTTCAGAAACATTGGTGACACCTGTCCTTCCGCGGAAGGACTCTAGAATGGTGTCCCTATGCGTGTATCAGCGCCACAGCCGCCGCCAGATACCACCGCGCGCCAGCAGCCTACCGACGGCCTTGTTCTTGACCCGACGAGCGGCGCTGGTGGGGCTCCTGAGAGCGTGAGCATCAGCGCTGAGACGGGCGAGACGAAAGAGAGCGCTGGTTAGGCTCACTGTTCCCTCCTACGGAATCTCAATGTCCTCGATGACCGGCGGTTTCGACGCCGTCGTGAAGCCGACCTCCGCATGGCAAGTGTCATAATCGCGCACGCCGCCGTACGGAACCGACCAGTAGCTCATCGCTCCAGGTTTAAGCCATTCGATGTACGCCGTACCCAGATTGATCGTGGTGCCCTTGCGGTCAACGAACTCAACACGGATGTACACGTCGAGGGTTTGGTCCGTGGTGTTTTCGACCTCCCCTCGGGCGATGGTGTCGCAGGTCAAGACCGTCAACTTGACGTCGTCGTCACCGGAACCGCGAGACTCTCGGACAATAGCGATGACCAGGGACACGGCAGCGGCCCCGAGTATGATAACCACCAACCCAGCGAACACGGCGTTGATGTTGGCTCGGTTACTCATAACTCCCCCTACGGATGGGGCGGCGCTATGGCCGTCATGCCTCTAGCTTTCTGATGTACGGTCTCACCGCCTTGTCGAGCCGAATCATCGCGTACGATCATAGCTTCGTGGATTTCGGGCCACTTTGCCTCGTCGCGATAGCCTCCTAGCTCGATGTCTTCTCTTGATTCGACACGCGCGCTTGCCCTCTAGCCTTTGCCATTCAAGTGGCCCCCCAAAGACGTCCTCGATGGCGGCCCTTGAGGCTTCCAGACTATCGAAGATGGTCTCGTTCTCCTCCTCAGCGTCCTTGCCCCGGTCTATATAGAGCTCCACGTCGGCTCCATGCTTGCGCACTAAGTAGTTCAGACCCAGGCCGCGCTGACCAGCGCTAGTCCCTAGCCAGTTGTATTGACCCGGCGAAATGGCGCTGTGCAGCTTCGTCTTCTGTTTCGCCTTCTCCAAGAGTTTCGCCCAGAAGCGGAGCCGAATACCATACCGCTCCGCCACTTCTGTCTTGGCCTCGCCGGCTTCTCTCGTCTCCTCGCTGGGTCCCACGATCAGCGTGATTAGAGGGGCTGCTGGCGAACTGCCGATTTTCACCGCCTCAACCTTCAAGAGGTACGAAACCGACAGACGAGGACTGGTTCGAGCCAGGATCGCGCGCCACGTGTTCCGGCCTCGGGGTCCTTCACCGATCCAGATCGCCGCCTTCGCGTCGATGGCGGCGACGTAGGTAATGATCCCTTACCTAAGGTGATCATGATTGCTCTTCTCGAGTTGATTCTCGATGACCACAGGGCGGCCAGTCTCGTCTTCCGCCAGCAGGTCGACATTGAACGAGCCCGCCGACTGCTCGCGTCGTTCGGCGCACTCGAAAGGGATACGGATCGAGCACTTCGTTCAACACGTCGAGGTTCTCTTGGAGCCCACTTTGCGAAGTCCAGAGCCTCGTGTTTCCAGACCTCGCGCAATTCCACTCGTTCCAGCTTGCCAATCGTACGACTCGGATACGCGAACCTACTCTACGCGCCCCCTTTCGACGCGCACGACGGACTCTAGCACCACCGGAGCGGCCGTTTGAGCCGTGCAAGCGTCAGCCTGCTCTGTTGACCTAGCATCGTGCCTAACCCATAATGACCTTCGGAAGACTGCTGCTTCTACCCCTGACAGCGTCGGCCGGCTAGTTTCCGCTGCAGCCACAAGATTCAACCGTGCTCACCACATGATCAGCGAACTCAAAGAAATCGAGACCCGGGCAAGGGCAGAGCTAACCGCCATCGAGGACGAGGAGTCCCTGGAGAAATGGCGGGTGGCCTATCTTGGCCGCAAAGGGAGCCTGACCCTCCTTCTGCGCGGCCTGACGGACCTTCCCCTGGAAGAGCGGCGCTCCGCCGGCGCAGCCGCAAACCGCCTCAAGAACGAACTGGAAGAAGCGCTCGCCGCTCAGCGAGCAACAATCGACGACAGAAAGCTCACCGCCATCACGACCGGCAGGATCGACGTCACCCTCCCCGGCCGTCCTCAGCGGGTGGGCCGCCTGCACCCGGTCACTCAGACCCTCCGCGATGTCCTTGCCGCCTTCGCGGCGATGGGCTTCTCCATCGCCGAAGGGCCGGAGGTAGAGTCCGACTACTACAACTTCGAGGCGCTGCGCATCCCCAAAGACCATCCGGCCCGCGACACGATGGACTCCCTGTACATAGGATCACCCTCTGACAGCGAATACAGAGCAGTCCTGCGCACCCATACCTCTCCCAATCAGGTGCGGGTGATGGAGAAGACGAAGCCCCCCATCCGCATCGTTGTGCCCGGCCGCTGCTACCGCAACGAGGCGACTGACCCATCGCACGAGTGGATGCTGACCCAAATCGAGGTGCTGGCCGTAGACGAGGGCATAAGCATAGCCGACCTTAAGGGCACTCTGTTCGAGTTTGCCAAGCGTATCTTCGGCCAAGAAAGAAAGGTCCGCTTCCGCTGCGACTACTTCCCCTTCGTGGAGCCGGGGGCCGAAATGGCCATCGACTGCATGATCTGCGGCGGCGAGGGCTGTCGCACCTGCCGCGGCGAGGGCTGGATCGAGATCATGGGCGCCGGCATGGTCCACCCCGAGATCCTGGCCAACATGGGATATGACGCGTCGCGCTATACCGGCTTCGCGGCGGGAATGGGCATCGAGCGCATCTGTATGCTGCGCTACGGTATCGAGGACATCCGGCTCTTCTATGCTAATGACCTGCGCTTCCTCAAGCAGTTCTGAGTGAACCTATGAGAGTCTCCCTTCGCTGGCTGGCTGAATACGTAGACATCGACCTTCCTCCCAAGGAGCTGGCCCACCGGCTCACCATGGCCGGCCTCGGCGTCGAGGCCATCGACCGCGTCGGCGGCGACTGGGAGGGCGTATCCGTGGGGCTGGTTACCAGCGTCGACCCCCACCCGAACGCCGACCGTCTGCGGCTGACGACCGTCGACCTGGGTGGCGGCGAGCAGATGACGGTAGTCTGTGGAGCGCCCAACGTCGCGGCGGGGCAGAAGATCGCCTTCGCCCGCGTCGGCGCCCGCCTCATCGACGGCCACACCGGCGAGACCACCATCCTCCAGCCGGCCCGCATCCGCGGCGTCGAGTCGGCGGGAATGGTCTGCTCGGAGAAGGAGCTGGGCATCTCTGACGAGCACACAGGGATCCTTGTCCTCGACGATGACGCGCCTATCGGTATGCCGCTCGACAAGTACATGGGCGACTCCATCTTTGACATCGCGGTGACCACCAACCGAGGGGACTGCCTCTCCATGATCGGCATCGCCCGCGAAGTGGCCGCCCTGACGGGCAAACAAGTCCGCGAGCCCGATATCGCCTATCCCCAAGAGGGAGACTCCCATCGAAGGTCGGATCAAGGTGGAGATCGCCGACCCCGACCTCTGCTCGCGCTACGTCGCCACCCTCATCGAAGGCGTCACCATCGGCCCCTCGCCGGCCTGGATGCAGGAGCGCCTGATCGCCGCCGGGATGCGCCCCATCAGCAACATCGTGGATATCACCAACTACGTGATGCTGGAGCTGGGCCAGCCGCTGCACGCCTTCGACTACTCCCGCCTCCGTGAGGCGCAGATCATCGTCCGCCGCGCCCGCCCCGGTGAGCCGCTGGTAACCCTGGACGGCGAAAAGCACACCCTCGACCCCAACATGCTCGCCATCGCCGACGCCAAAGGAGCAGTGGCGCTGGCCGGCGTCATGGGAGGAGAGAACAGCGAGGTCGAAGCAGGCACGACGGCCATCCTTCTGGAATCGGCAAACTTCAACGCCGCGAGCATCCGGCGGACATCCATCCGCCTGAAGGCGCGCAGCGAAGCCTCCAACCGCTTCGACAAGGGCTTGAGCCCAGAACTGTCGATCATCGCCGCCAAACGCGCCACCAAGCTCATGGTCGAGCTCGCCGGCGGCAAGGCCGCGGCCGGGATCGTCGACGTGTACCCAAGGCGCCCTGAGCCGGTTCGCATCGAGGTGGCCCGGCAACGGTTGCGCACCATCCTCGGCCTGGAGATGGCTCCCGAAACGGTGGTCTCGGTCCTCTCCGGCCTGGGGTATGACTGCCGGTCGGAATCTGACCGCTATCTGGTCGACGTGCCCTACTGGCGCACCGATGTCCGCATCGCCGACGACGTGATCGAAGAGGTGGCGCGCATCGTCGGCTATGACCAGTTGCCGATGACCAACCTTCGCGGCGAGATCCCTCCCGCTATCCCGCAACCGCTGCGCGAACTCCGCGAGCGTGTCCGAGACGTTCTCGCGGCGGCCGGCATGCAGGAGGTCATCACCTACCCCCTGACGACTCTCGACACCCTGCGGCAGGTAGTCTCCGAGGCCGCTCTCGCCGAGAAACCACCCCTCCAAGTCGCCAACCCGCTGAGCAGCGACTACGAGTGCCTGCGCACCACCCTCCGCGCCAGCCTGCTTCAGACCCTCGGCGCCAACCTGCGCTATGAAGAGGGCGAGATCGCGATTTTCGAGGCGGCGCGGGTCTACCTCCCCACCGGCGGCGACCTGCCGGAGGAGCAAGAACACGTCACGGCCATCGTCAGCGGCCACCGCGAAGACCGCTGGGGCCATCCGACGCCAGAACAACTCGACTTCTACGATGCCAAGGGCTACCTGGAGGAATTGCTGCACGGTCTGGGGGTAAAGGCCGCCTTCGCCGACGCCGAGGTGTTCGGCATGGTGCCCGGCCGGGCGGCGGAGGTTCAAGTAGACGGCGAGCCCGTCGGCGTGATCGGCCAGGTGCACCCACGCGTGGCGGCGGCATTCGAGATTGAGAGCGACGCCTATCTATTCGAGGTGGTGCTGGACAAGCTGTTGCCCGTTGTGGGCGGGCACCGCCGCTACGAGCCGGTCTCCCGCTTTCCGTCGGTAGTCCAGGACCTCGCCCTCACCGTCGACGAGGGCATACCGGCGGGGCGAATCCAGTCCATCATCGAGAAGGCGCCTCTGGTGCGGCAGGCGCGGCTGTTTGACGTCTACACAGGCGAGCAGGTGGGCGCCGGCAAGAAGTCGATCGCCTTCTCGATCACCTACCAGTCGCCGGACCACACACTGACGGACGAAGAGGTAGCGCGGGCCCAGCGGGGCATCGTCGAGCGCCTCAAGCGCGAGGTGGGCGCGACCCTGCGCGGCTAGCCTTCCACTCGCTCTCCAGGATCGCGTAGAGTAGGGAATCGCGCCACTCTCCCTTCTGCCACCGCGCCTCTCGTAGATATCCCTCTCGCCGCATGCCGCTCTTCTCCATTACCCGCGAAGATGCCACATTCTCCGGACGGCACGTGGACACGATCCTGTGCAGGCCTAGCTGCTCGAAACCGAAGCTGATAAGGGCCCCCGCGGCCTCGGTGCCGTATCCCCGGCCCCAAAAGTCACGCGCGAGGACATAGCCGATCTCCGCTTCATGGTCGCTGGAAGCCGAGACGTAGATTCCGCAGGTCGCCTATGAGCCTCCCCTCCGATTTCAGGACTATCGCCAACCCAAAACGCTTTCGTGGCTCGGCCTGTTGGGACGCCAGCGCCCGCTGAATGAAGCTCCGAGTGTCCTCCTCACTGTTAGGACCAAAGTCCATATAGCGCACGACTTCGAGGTCGGAGGCATAGCGACGCACTGCCGCGAAGTCAGACTTCACAAGCTCCCGCAGCAGGAGGCGGTCGGTAACTAGGGGCAAAGCAGCGGCCATGACGTTGTTCCCTGAGTGTGAGGTAGGTGCCCCGGCCAAGCTCGCCGGGAGAGGTGCGGTCAGGACGGGCTTAGCGCGCCCTTGGCGGTGCTGACCAGAGACGCGAATGCCGACGGCTCGCGCACCGCGAGGTCGGCCAGCATCTTGCGGTCCACCTCTACGCCCGCCTTCGTCAACCCGTCGATGAAGCGGCCGTACGTCATCCCCTCGGCTCGGGCGGCGGCGTTGATGCGCTGAATCCAGAGGCGGCGGAACTGGCCTTTGCGGTCCCGCCGGTCGGCATAGGCATAGCTCAGCGCGTGAAGGACAGATTCATTGGCCCTCCGGAACAGGCGGTGCCGCACACCCCTGTGGCCCTGAGCCATCGAGATGATCTTCTTGTGATGTCGGTGAGCCGTAACTCCGCGCTTTACCCGCGTCAAGACACTCCTCCAGCCCCAGTACTAGCCAGGCTATCGCAGGCCGTAGGGCAACAGGCGCCGCAGCCGTTTTCTACCGGCGGCGTTCACCTCGATCATTTCGCTGATGTCACCCTTCGCCCCTGTAGCCTTGCGACGGCGCAGATGGCTTATGTTGCCCTTGCGGCGCATGATCTTGCCGCTGCCCGTGATATGGAAGCGGCGCTTCGCCCCTTTGTGGGTCTTTAGCTTAGGCAAGACTTCTACTCCGTGGCCGCTCGAGGTGTCTGACCATCCCCGCTGCCCTTAGGATGTTTGGGCGCGCTCGGTACGAGGATCATGGTCATGAACCGCCCCTCTAAAGAGGCCGGCTTCTCGATGACGGCGATCTCTTTTACTTTCTCATATATCTGGACAAGGAGGTTTCTCCCCAGCTCGGGATAGCTCATCTCCCGACCGCGGAACATCACCGATACCTTGACCTTGTCGCCTTCGCGCAGGAGCTTCTCGGTCACACGGGCCTTCAGCTCCATGTCGTGAGAGGTGATCTTGGGCCGGAAGCGCACCTGCCGCGTCTCAACCTGCCGCTGGTGCTTCCGGGCTTCCCGCTCCCGCCGCGCCTGCTCGTACTTGAACTTGCCGTAGTCCAAGACGCGACAGACTGGGGGTTGAACGTTGGGAGCAACCTCAACCAGGTCGAAGTTCTGCTCGCGGGCGACTTGCAAGGCGCGGGCCACGGGAATCACGCCTAGTTTTTCGCCGTTCGCTCCGATTAGCAGGACCTCAGGGGCCCTTATAGCCTCATTGATACGGAGTTCGCGAACTATGCCCGCACCCTCACGGTAGTTTCTTCAGAGCAACACACCCCTTTGTGATTCATAACTCTAGCACAGGTAGGTAAGCTAGTCAATGGGAATAGTCCCTATCCCTCCGTTTGCTCGCCAGTCCCCGTAATCCGACGACCCGACAGACGGCGCCCCAAGTGCCAAAACCCCCTTTTTGGTAAGATAGATACGGCATACCGACAGGAGTTGCCCAGTGCATGAACTGACTCTGGCCCAGCAGATCGCCGCCAAGGTGATCGACGGGGCCACAAAAGCCAACGCGAAGAATGTGGTATCGGTCGATATCGCGATAGGCGACCTCGCTTTCCTAGATCCCGCCAGCATGGAGATGTGGGTCCGGGAAGGGCTCCGCGACAGCGCCGGCAAGGACGCCGTCATCAACATAGACATCATCAGATCGACTCTGACCTGTCGCGGCTGCGGGTTCGCCGGCCACCCCGATCTGCCGGAGCACCATGACCACCACCTGCCGCTACCGGCCTTCTCCTGCCCCCACTGCGGCTCCTCCGACATCAGTCTGGATGAGCAGCGCGACTGCCTCCTCAAGAGGATAGAGCTAGAGGTCTAATGCAGCGCCTCCGAGTCACAATCCGCGGCGCTGTTCAGGGCGTCGGCTTCCGGCCCTTCGTCTATCGCCTGGCGACGGAGATGCACCTCGGCGGCTGGGTCAAGAACAGCCCCCAGGGCGTCTTCATCGAGGCGGAAGGACCACGGGAAGACCTGGACGCCTTCCTCCTGCGCCTGGAGCGCGAGAAACCGGGGCTGTCATTCATCCAGAGCCTGGAGTACTCCCTCCTCGAGCCTCTGGGCTACGAAGGGTTCCAGATACAGCAAAGCGACGAGTCGGGCGACCGGACGACGGTCATCCTGCCCGACATCGCCACCTGCCCCCAGTGCCGGGCGGAGCTGTTCGACCCCAACGACCGCCGCTTCCGTTATCCCTTCATCAACTGTACCCTCTGCGGGCCAAGGTTCAGCATCATCCAGACGCTTCCCTACGACCGGGCGAACACGACGATGAAGTCGTTCGTCATGTGCCCCGACTGCCGGCGAGAATACGTTGACCCCGCCGACCGCCGCTTCCACGCCCAGCCCGATGCCTGCAGCGTCTGCGGCCCCCACCTGTCGCTCTGGGACAGCCGGGGCCGGACAATCGCCACCGGCGACGACGCTCTGCTGGAGGCGGCAGCAGCAATCAGAAGGGGCGAGACGCTCGCGCTGAAGGGACTGGGCGGTTTCCAGCTCCTCGCCGACGCCCGCAACGAGGACGCCGTTCTCCGGCTCCGCGAGCGGAAACGCCGCGAGGAGAAGCCCCTGGCTTGCATGTTTCCGGACCTGGAAGCGCTGGAGCATTATGTCAATATCTCCCCCTTGGAGAAGCGCCTTCTCCTCTCCTCCGAGAGCCCCATCGTCCTCCTGCGCCGGCGCCCGGACACCGACATCGCGTCCGCCGTGGCCCCGGGGAACCCGTATTTAGGAGCGATGCTTCCCTACACGCCGCTGCACCATCTTCTGATGAAGGAGTTGGGGTTCCCCATCGTAGCAACGAGCGGCAACCTCCACGACGAGCCCATCCTCACCGACGAAGGCGAGGCGCTGGCCAGCATCGGCGACATCGCCGACTGCTTTCTCGTCCACAACCGGCCCATCGAGCGGCATGTCGACGACTCGGTGGTGCGGGTGCAGTTGGACCGCGAGACCATCCTCCGCCGGGCGCGCGGCTATGCCCCTCTGCCCATCGTCCTCAAGCGTTCTCTGCCGCCGCTGCTCGCAGTGGGCGGGCACCTGAAGAACACCGTCGCCGTCTCCAAGGGCAGCGACGTCATCCTCAGCCAGCACATCGGTGACCTGGAGACAGCCAAGGCGCTCTTCGCCTTCCGCAAAGTGATCGATGACCTGCTGTCGCTCTACGAGGTGAAACCGGCGGCCGTGGTCCACGACGCTCATCCCGACTATCTTTCCACCCGCTACGCCAAGGACTCCGGCTACCCGACCATCGAGGTCTACCACCATCACGCCCACCTCGCCGCCTGCATGGCGGAGAACGAACTGGAAGGTGAAGTGCTTGGGCGTCACCTGGGACGGCGCCGGCTACGGCGAGGACAAGACCCTCTGGGGCGGCGAGTTCCTGCTCGGCGACGCCGGCGGCTACAGCCGCGTCGCCCACTTCCGGCCCTTCCGGCTGCCCGGCGGCGAAGCGGCGATCAAGGAGCCGCGGCGAACGGCTCTCGGCCTTCTCCACGAGATATTCGGGCCGGACGCCCTGACAAATGGACTGTATCTCCCCCCCGACAAGCTGGCCAGCGGAAGGCTTTCCCGAAGCGACAGCGCGGCTGCTTGGACAGATGCTGACGAAGGGGGTCAACTCCCCCGTCACCACCAGCGCCGGCCGTCTGTTCGACGCCGTAGCCGCGATCCTCGGTATCCGGTCGGTCTGCTCCTTCGAAGGGCAGGCGGCGATGATGGTGGAGTTCCAGGTCGATGAAGAAGAGCAGGGACACTATCCCGTCAACCTGCAAGGTTCAGACCCTCTGGTCTTCGACTGGGAGCCCCTGTTTCGGGAGATTCTCCGGGAGCGTGATCAGGGGACGCCATTGCCTGTTATCTGCGCCAGGTTCCACAATACTCTTGTAGAGGCGATACTAGAGGTGGCCCAGAAAGTCGGCGTGCGGCGGGTCGCCCTCAGCGGCGGCGTGTTCCAGAACCGCTACCTGACCGAACGCGCATTCCGGCGGCTTGAGGGGGCAGGGTTCCGGCCCTACATCCACCAGCGAGTCCCCCCCAACGACGGCGGCATCGCGCTGGGTCAGATCGCGATCGCGGCAGCGAGAATGGACAAACCATGTGTCTAGGGATTCCCGGAGAGATCCTCTCCATTGAAGTAGATGAGCAGCAGATGCGGAAGGCCAAGGTGCGCTTCGGTGGCATCACCCGTGACGCCTATCTTGACCTCGTGCCCGAAGCCGTGGTCGGCGACTACGTCATCGTCCACGTCGGCTTCGCCATAAGCAAAGTCGACGCCGAGCGGGCCCAGGAGACCTTCCAACTGCTGGAGGAGATGGAATAGACGAATGCGCTATCTGGATGAGTACCGCGACGGCGCGGCCGCTCAGAAGATGCTGCGCCGGATCGCCGGGACGATAACCCGCCCCTGGACGATCATGGAGGTGTGCGGTAGCCAGACCCACGCCCTTCTGAAGTACGGCATCGACCAGCTTCTCCCCGACAAGCTCACGCTCATCCACGGCCCCGGTTGCCCCGTATGCGTCACCCCCGTCGAGATCATCGATCAGGCGATCGCTCTAGCCGCTCGGCCGGATGTCATCTTCACCTCCTACGGTGACATGCTCCGCGTACCGGGGAGCGGCAAAGACCTCCTCAGCGTCAAAGCTGAGGGCGGCGACGTGCGCATGGTCTACTCGCCGATGGACGCCCTCAAGATCGCCCGTGAGAACCCCGACAAGAAGACCATATTCTTCGCAATCGGCTTCGAGACCACCGCCCCCGCCAATGCCATGGCCGTGTTCCTTGCCGAGCGCGACGGCGTCGATAATTTCTTTATGTTAACTTCGCATGTCCTGATCCCGCCCGCCATGGAGGCGATCGCCTCTTCTCCCGACAACCGCGTGCAGGGCTTCCTGGCGCCCGGCCACGTCTGCACCGTCACCGGCTATACCCAATACGAAGCGCTGGCGGCCAAGTACCGGCTGCCCATCGTCGTCACCGGCTTCGAGCCGCTCGACCTTCTCCAGGGCATCTACATGCTCGTCAAGCAGTTGGAGGCGGGAGGGTATGCCGTCGAGAACCAGTACGCCCGGTCGGTCGCGCGAGACGGCAACCCTCAGGCGCAAGCCCTCATCGACAAGGTGTTCGAAGTCGTCGACCACAAATGGCGGGGCATCGGCACGATACCAGCCAGCGGTCTGCGACTGAAAGGCCCCTACGCCCGCTTCGACGCGATAACGGCATTGGGCGTCGAGAGTCCGCCCTCACAGGAGGCGTCGGTCTGCATCGCCGGCCTCGTATTGCAGGGGGTTAAGAAGCCGGTAGACTGCCCCGCCTTCGCTACCGACTGCACGCCCGAGCACTGCCTTGGTGCGCCCATGGTATCCTCCGAGGGGGCGTGCGCGGCCTACTATCTGTACTCGCGGCGAGAGAAAGCGAGAACATGAACCTCTTCCCCGACTGTCCTATACCGCTCACCGAGTACCCGCGCGTTCTCCTCGCCCACGGCGGCGGCGGCCGTCTCACCCAGAACCTGATCGAGAAGATGCTCCTACCCTCGTTCGACAACCCATTCCTCGCCCCTCTCCACGACGGCGCTCTTATCTCCCTCGGCGAGCAGCGTATCGCCCTCAGCACCGACTCCTACGTCGTCCACCCGCCGTTCTTTCCCGGCGGCGACATCGGCCGCCTCGCCGTCTTCGGCACAGCCAACGACCTGGCGATGTGCGGCGCCCGCCCCCTCTTCCTGAGTTGCGCCCTGATCCTTGAGGAGGGCTTGCCCATGGAAGATCTGTGGCGCATTATCGTCTCGATGAAAGAAGCGGCCCAAGAGGCTGACGTCCAGATAGTCACCGGCGACAGCAAGGTCGTGGAGCGCGGGAAGGGCGACGGCATCTTCATCAACACCGCCGGCATCGGCGCCGTCCTTCCCGGCGTAGAGGTCGGACCGCAACGGGTGCAGGCCGGTGATGAGATCGTACTCAGCGGCCCCCTCGGCTTGCACGGCATTGCTATAATGGCCCTACGTGAGGGTCTGTCGCTGGATGCGGACGTCAAGAGCGACTCCGCTCCCGTCTTCCCCATGGTGAAGGCGCTTGCGGAGCAGGGCATCGAGATCCACATGCTCAGGGATCCCACGCGGGGCGGCCTTTCCTCCGCCCTGAACGAAATGGCTACCAAGAGCCGGATCGGGATGCTAATCGAGGAGGAGCGCCTGCCCATAGGCCCCGAGGTGCAGGGGGTATGTGAGATACTAGGACTCGACCCGCTCTACGTCGCCAACGAGGGCAACTTCATCGCCGTCGTGAAAGAGGGCCAGGGTGAACAGGCTGTCGAGGTATTGCGCAAGAACCCCTCCGGCCGCCAAGCTGTGTGCATCGGCCGGGCGGTGACCGAGCACCCCCAAACCGTCGTCATGAGGACACGGATCAGGGGCGAGCGAATTGTGGACGTAATGAGCGGCGAGCAGCTTCCGAGAATATGTTAGAGGGTGAGCTATGGAGCGACCAGCGCGAAATCTCTGGCTGACGGCAAGGGTGGCCTTGGCAATCGTCCCCATCATCGCCGTCGTAACGGCCATAGTGGCGACTGATCTCGCCACCGGCGGCGCCGACGAGCCGAAGTCGGAAAACCAAGCGGGTCTTGGCCCAGGCGTCGCTGCGGCGACTCCCCGCCCGAAGACCCCCCTCCCTCTTCCTAGCACCACAACCCCGACGGCAGGGCCAACCACAGTACCGGGTCCGATTGCGGAGCTACGAGACAAGACGAGGAAAGACGCTCTGGCGACCGTCCAGGCAGCTCTTGAGCAATACTACGCCAAGAAGAAGGAATACCCGAGCACCAGCGGCAATGCCCAGACTATGTGCAACTACCAGGACATCGACGCCCTCTGCAAGATCAAGGACTTCCTCGACCCGATCCCGGCCGACCCGCGCGGCGATCAGGCCACCAACGGCTACTGGTACGTCTCAGATGGGAAGACCTACACGCTTATCGCTGAGATGGAAATAGCGGGGAATGTGACACCTCAGGGCTGTCCCAAGGTACCTGTCAGCACGAAGACCAACCTTTACTGCGTGAGCGGCGGCCACTAGCCGGAGACGCTTCCTAGCGCGATAGGATGTGAACCGAGGCCGCGGCGTTTTCGTTCTTCACCATGCCGCCGTTGTTCTCGGTCATTCCCACCTTCGCCCCCTCCACCTGCCGGTCGCCCGCCTCACCCCGCAGTTGGACAAACACCTCGTAGATCTGGGCCATGCCGGTAGCGCCGATAGGATGCCCCTTGGCGATGAGGCCACCACTGACGTTCACGGGCAGCTTGCCACCCAGCTTTGTGTAGTTGCTGTCGATAAGGCGCCCTCCCTCGCCATGAGGACAGAACCCCATCTCCTCGTAGAGTATGAGCTCGGCAGGAGCAGTCGCGTCGTGCAGCTCTGCCAGGTCTATGTCCTCCGGTCCCATGCCGGCCATTTCATAACCGGCCTTGGCGGCGCGCTCGCTGATGTCCGGGACATCCGGCCCGTGATCCTGCCCTGACGTCAGAACGCTCGCCTTGACGAACACCGGCTTGGTCGTGAACTGGCTTCGCCATGTCCGCCGAGCAGATGATCGCCGCCGCCGCGCCGTCCCCAATCGGCGAGCACATCAGCCGCGTGAGGGGCTCCGTGACCAGCGGCGAGTTCAAGACCTCCTCCAACGAATAGACCTCTCGATACTGAGCATGAGGGTTGAGACTGCCGTGATAGTGGTTCTTGACGGCCACCTTGGCGAATTGCTCTTTGGTGGTCCCATAGCGCTGCATGTGGGCTCGGGCCAGCGCTGCATACAGGTCCATGAACAGGCTGCGAGCCTCGCCGGCGCCGCTCGTGATGCCGCCCCCAGACGCCTGCTTCTCCTTTTGGGAAGCCTCGAGTTGGGCCATCAGCCTCTGCACCAGCTCAACGTCTACCGCCGCGCCGATAGCGGCGAAGGAACGCTTCTTGTCCTCGTGGTAGAGCTTCTCCATCCCCAACGCCAGCGCCACGTCGCACATCCCCGAGGCCACGTACAGCCAGGCGAGGTGGAAGGCCGTGGACGAACTGGCGCAGGCATTCTCCGTGTTGATCACGGGAATGCCGCCGATGCCCATCTCCCGGAGCACCACCTGGGCGCGCACCATCTCCTGGCCGGTGATGAGGCCCGCCGCGGCGTTGCCCACGACAGCAGCCTGCAGCGCGGATTTGTCCATCCCCGCCGACTCCAAGGCGCCATCGACCGCTTCCCGGGCCAGTTCCTTGAGACCCCGGTCGAGGAACTTACCGAAATGCGTCATCCCTGCCCCAACGATCGCGACTTCTCTCATCTTCAATCCTCCTGAATCCTCTCCGGAACCCCGGCAGTTCGGGCCTCGCCGAGAGGCTGCCACCAAACACCATGAACCACAAGCAGATACTCCGCTTGAATAGTCATTGTTGTCAAGAGATGCGGTATACTTGCAGGACTTTCGGGGCTGTGCCAGCCCCCAAGACCCTGCTTCTAGCCCAAGAAGGAGGTTGATCCAATGACATACGAGCAACTGCAGGTAACAAAGGCTAACAAAGTCGCGCTCTGTCGATTCTACAACCCACCCTTGAACATGTTGAACGGCCGCATGATGGCCGAGCTTGACCAATTCATCCAAGAGGCGGAAAGCGACGACGACGTGCGGGTGATCCTATTCACCGGCGGTGTGCCCGGCATCTTCATCACCCACTTCGACGTCTCCGAGATCCTAACGCTCAGCGACCAGGAGATGCCGAGCCAGCTCCCGCCGGCGCTGGCGATGCCTCACCACCAGGTCCACGACCGCCTCGAGAGAATGCCCAAACCGGTCATCGCCGCGATCAACGGCAACTGTCAGGGCGGCGGCTGCGAGTTCGCCCTCGCCTGCGACATCCGATTGATGGCAAAAGGCGACTTCGCCATCGGCCTGCCGGAGGTCGGACTGGGCATCCTCCCCGGCGGCGGTGGGACGCAACGCCTACCCCGCACAATCGGCCCTGCCCGTGCCCTGGAGATGATGCTGCTGGGCAGAGCGGTGGACGCCGACGAGGCGGAGAGGATCGGCCTCATCCACCAAGCGGTGCCTGCGATCGACCTCCTATCGACTGCGCTCACCCTCGCGGCGAGGCTCGCCTGTGGCGCGCCGGTTGCCCAAGGGCTGATCAAGAAATGCGTACACACTGGCGCAGCGCTTCCCTTGAACGAAGGACTCCAGATCGAGCTCGAAGCCTTTGCCGCCACCCTCGCGACTGAAGACGCCCGCGAGGCGATGGCTGCTTATCTTAACCAGCGACTGCACGAGTTCAAGGGTCGTTAGCGCTTTCCGGTAGGCAATAGCACCGAGCGACGGCTTCTGCACCGCCGTCCTCCACACACCCGTTCACGCCGTCCGGGAATAGCGCGTCCTCCTGATCCCGTCGAACAGCCCCTCTCGTTTGCCCCTAGAGTCTTGACAGCAGCGTGCCGAGAATGTTATTATACGGCATACGGCAACCGCTTGCCGCTTTATTATACAGGGTGGGCGGATCCTGCCCCTACGGCACCCGGCAATAGCTGCCGGTATAGGACTAAGAACGAGGACGGCCTGCACCCTGGAAGAAGGTCAAACACAGAGATGAAAGGGATATACGCCGACGAGAACGCCTGTATGGGCTGCCGGCTCTGCGAGGTCTACTGCCAGGTGGAGCACTCGCCGTCCCGCGATATCCTGCGCGCTTTCCGCAAAGAGCGCTCCCATCTCACGCCCCGGATCCGCATCCAGCAGACGGTCGATAGCTTCGTCGCCGTCCAATGCCGGCACTGCTCCGAGCCCTGGTGCGTCTACGCCTGCCTCACCGGTGCCCTCAGCAAAGACCCGGTCAGTGGCGTCGTCACTCTAGCCAGCGCCAAGTGCGTCGGCTGCTGGACCTGCGTCATGGCCTGCCCCTTCGGCGCCATCACTCCCGACTTCGCTGAAGGCGTCATCGTCAAATGCGACCTCTGCCCGGAGCGGGATGTGCCCGCCTGTGTCGCCGGCTGCCCCAACAAGGCGCTCCTCTTCACAGACGACACGAAAGAAGCCGGAGCGAGATCTCGTGGCAGTCGGGACAGAAGAAAGCATGCAAGAGGGCTGGTAGAGATGAACGGGCCCGTGAGCACAAGGACGCGCTATCTCATAATCGGCAACTCCGCCGGCGGCATCGGCGCGGCCGAGGCGATCCGGCAGGCTGACCGCACGAGCCCGATCACCATCATTTCCGAAGAGCCCTACCCAGCCTACTCCCGGCCGCTGATATCGGAGTACCTGTCAGGGCACCGCTCGCTGCGAGAGATGCTCCTCCGCGACTCCACCTTCTATTCAAGGAATGGCATCGACTGCCTCCTGGGCAGGCGAGCGCTGCGCCTCGATGTGGACAACCGGACGGTAGAACTGGATGACGGGACGAGCATCGGCTGGGAGAAGCTCCTCCTGGCGACGGGCGGCACGCCTATCATCCCCAAGGTTAAAGGCATCGACAAAAAAGGCGTTTTCACCTTCACCGCTCTCGACGACGCCAAAGCAATCCGGCAACAGGTGCCCCCGGACGCGACGGTCGTCGTCATCGGCGGCGGCCTCATCGGCGTTAGCGTCAGCCAGGCTCTCAGCCGCCGCGGCAACAGCGTCGTGATGGTCGAGCTTATGGATCGCGTCCTCAGCGCCGCCCTCGACAAGCGAGCGTCCCGGCTGGTCGAGAAGACGCTGCAAGCGGCGGGCATCGACGTTGTCACCGGCTGCACCGTCGAGGAGATCGTTGGTACGGCGGAGGAGGAGGAGCGCGTCGCTGCCGTCATCCTCAATGACGGGCGTCGCATCGACTGTCAGGCGGTCATAGCCGCCATCGGCGTTCTGCCCCGCACCGACCTCGTCGCCGGCACGGCCGTGCGGACGAACCGCGGTATAGTCGTCGACCGCCACATGGCCACGAGCTGCTCCGACATCTATGCCTGCGGTGACGCAGCGGAGGCATACGACTTCCTGCGCGGCGAGGAGAAGCTCACCCCGATATGGCCCAACGCCTACGCGGGCGGCCGCATCGCCGGCTTCAACATGGCCGGACGACCTGCCGTCTATGAGGGCACCACCAACATGAACTCGTTCAACTACTTCGGCCTGCCCATCATATCCGCCGGCATCGTCGAGCCGCCTGACATCGTCCTCGTACAAAGTGCTTCAGTCGCCGATGACCAACGGTGGAACCTACCAACGGGTCGTCCTTCAGGACAACCGCGTGGTGGGGATGGTCTTCGTGGGCGACATCCAGAGCGCGGGAATAGTCATCGGCCTGATGAGAAACAGGAGCCGACGTGCGCGGATTCCAGCGATCGCTAATATCAAGCGGGTTGAGCCTCGCCTCTCTTCCCGGAGAGCTGCGGCAGGCGATGCTGGCCCAAGCGACGCCGACAGCCGTCTAGATTGGGAGCAGCAGAATGAAACCTAGGAACGAGACCGAACGCCTCAGCAACCCTTACAACGACGACAAGGTCATCGCTGCCTGCTCCATCTTCGGGATGATGGACACCTCCGGCAAAGCAGTGCCCGGCGGCGACGTCATCCGGGCCATCGCCAACATGCACGACCGCAGCAACGGCCTCGGCGGCGGATTTGCCGTCTATGGGATCTACCCTGAGTACGCCGACTGCTATGCCTTCCACATAATGTACCCGAATAGCGAGACGCGATCGGATGTCGAACGGTACCTCATCGAGTCGTTCACCGTCGTCGGCAGCGAGGAGATCCCCACTCAGCCGGCCCCGCACATCCAGGACCCGCCGCTGGTCTGGCGCTACTTCCTCCTCGTTGACAGCGATCAAAGAGGCGAGCAGTCAGAGGAAGAATACGTCTTCGACCGGGTGATGACGCTGAACACCGGCTTCCCCGGTGCCCTCGTCTTCTCCAGTGGTCGCAACATGGGCGTCTTCAAGGGCGTCGGCTACCCGGAAGAGATCGCCCACTTCTTCCGCCTGGAAGACTACAAGGGATACCTGTGGACAGCCCACGGCCGCTTCCCCACCAATACCCGCGGCTGGTGGGGCGGTGCCCATCCTTTCAGCATCCTCGATTGGTCAGTCGTCCACAACGGCGAAATATCATCCTACGGCACGAACCGCCGCTATCTGGAGATGTTCGGCTACCAGTGCACGATGCAGACCGACACCGAGGTCGTCGCTTACGCCGTCGACCTGCTGGTGCGTCGCCACGGCCTCCCCATCGAACTCGCGGCGAAGGTCTTCGCGCCACCGCTGTGGAAGCAGATCGAGTACGCCTCTCACGATGAGCGGT
Source organism: uncultured Chloroflexia bacterium (assembly GCA_963763495.1). Lineage (GTDB taxonomy): Bacteria > Chloroflexota > Dehalococcoidia > DSTF01 > JALHUB01 > DAOUEO01. The sequence goes on along the minus strand of CAVXOY010000014.1, from coordinate 13,509 downwards.
CCCTCCTGACGGCGCTCCGTCAGACATACAGCAGTCTCCTGCTCAACGGCCCCTTCTCGGTCATCATCGCCCGTCAAGGAGAGATGATCGGCCTGACCGACCGAGTCAGACTGCGACCGCTGACAGCCGCGACGAAGGGTGACTTGCTCTTCCTGTCGTCCGAGGAGTCGGCCATCCGCCTCGTCTGCCCCGACGTGGAGACAGCGTGGACACCGATGGGCGGCGAGCCGATCATCGGCCGCCTGCGCGAGCCCCTACCTCTGCCGAAGGAAAACCTGGAGGTGGCGGTAGCATGACAGCGCCGAAATCAAGAGAACAGCTTACTCCGTCTCCAGAAGGCCGGCAAGGCGACGGCCTCACCCAACGGGCACCGAGTTTCCGCGCCTACTCCCTCCGTCATCGCCCCGCGGTTCGCCATCATCCGCGACCCCGAGCGCTGCATCGGCTGCCAGGTCTGCGTACGGCAGTGCAGCTTCGACGCCCAGGCGTATGACAGCGCGGAGGATGAAGTCTACGGCATCGACGCCAACTGCGTCGGCTGCCAGCGCTGCGTCGCCTTCTGCCCCACCAACGCTCTGACGGTCACGGAGAGACCGGCCCGCTACCGCGAGAACTTCAACTGGCGCTCCGATGTCATCGACGACATCAAACGGCAGGCGGAGACCGGCGGCGTCCTCCTCACCGGCATGGGCAACGACAAGCCCCAGCCCATCTACTGGGACCACCTGCTCCTCAACGCCAGCCAGGTGACGAACCCCTCCATCGACCCCTTGCGCGAGCCGATGGAGCTGCGCACCTACCTGGGGCGGAAGCCGGACCGCGTAGAGGTCAGCGCCGATGCCCTGCGCGCGGAGACCTACTTGCCGCCGCAGGTCATGATTGAGACCCCCATACTCTTCTCCGCCATGTCCTACGGCGCCGTCAGCCTCAACGTCCACGAGTCGCTGGCCCGTGCCGCTGCCGAGGTGGGCACCCTGTTCAATACCGGCGAGGGCGGCCTTCATCGCAAGCTCCGTCACTACGGCGACTCGACCATCGTCCAGGTCGCCTCCGGACGCTTCGGCGTTGACCTCGACTACCTGAACCTGGCGCGCATCGTCGAGATCAAGGTCGGCCAGGGAGCCAAGCCGGGGATCGGCGGCCACCTACCCGGCCAGAAGGTGAGCGCCGACGTGTCGGCGACCCGCATGATACCCGTCGGCACGGATGCCTTATCGCCCGCGCCTCATCACGACATCTACTCCATCGAGGACCTGTCGCAGCTCATCTACGCCCTGAAAGAGGCGACCAACTACAGCAAGCCGGTATCGGTCAAGATCGCCGCCGTCCACAACTCAGCGGCCATCGCCAGCGGCATCGTCCGCGCCGGCGCCGACATCATCGCCATCGACGGCCTGCGGGGCGCCACCGGCGCTGCCCCCAAGGTCATCCGCGACAACGTCGGCATTCCGATAGAGCTCGCCCTTGCCTCGGTTGACACGCGTCTGCGTCAGGAAGGTATCCGCAACCAGGTGTCGATAATAGCCGCCGGCGGCATCCGCAACAGCGCCGACGTCGTCAAGGCGATCGCCCTGGGCGCCGACGCCGTCTACATCGGCACCGCCGCCCTGATCGCTCTCGGCTGCACCGTCTGCCAGCAGTGCCACACCGGCCGCTGCGCCTGGGGCATCTGCACCACCGACCCCTTCTTGAGCAAGAGACTCAACCCGGAGATCGGCGCCCAGCGCCTCATCAACCTCCTCCGCGGCTGGAGCCTGGAGATCAAGGAGATGCTCGGCGGCATGGGGATCAACGCCCTCGAGAGCCTGCGCGGCAACCGCCTCCACCTGCGGGCCGTCGGACTGACCGAGGCCGAGATGGATGTCCTGGGAGTGCGGGTCGCCGGGACCTAGTCATTAGCGCAAGCGATCTGAGATGAAGATAGACGCCACCAACATCCACTACCGTGATCTCAACCGCCTGATTAGAGAGGCCGCTCAGCAGCCCGCGCGGCGGCTGGAGCTGCACAACGTCTTCGGCCAGCGCTACATAGGCACGAACCTCGCCGCCAAGACGCGGATAGACGTCTTTGGCACCCCTGGCAACGACCTCGGCGCCTTCATGGACGGCCCCACCATCATCGTGCACGGAAACGCCCAGGATGGCTGCGGCAACACCATGAATGACGGGAAGATAGTGGTCGAGGGCCGCGCCGGCGACATCACCGGCCTCGCAGCCCGGGGCGGCAAGATCTTCATCCGCGACGACGTCGGCTACCGCGCCGGCATCCACATGAAGCAATACGATGGCAAGCGGCCGGCCCTTGTCATCGGCGGCACCGCCCAGGACTTCCTCGGCGAGTACATGGCCGGCGGCGTCATCGTCGTCCTCGGGCTAACGCCGCGCGCGGGCAAACGCCACAAGGCCAGCTTCATCGGCACCGGCATGCACGGCGGCGTCATCTTCATGCGAGGGCCGGTCGACCAGCGTCAGCTAGGCGAAGGCGTGCGAATCGGGCAACTCGACAGCAAAGACCGCCGGCTCCTGGCCCGGCTCGTCGGCGAGTTCGCCCATCTCTTCAACTACGACGCCCAAGAAATCATGGCCGGCGATTTCGTCAAGCTCACCCCCACATCCCTGCGTCCCTACGGCGGTCTGTACGCCCACTAGCGGCAAGCAACCACGACCATCCCTCGAAGAAGCGGAAGGTGGCAGACCCGCCCTCCCTCTTCTCCCTGCTTCTCCCGAATTGGCGGCTCCCTCCCGGCTGGCGCGTATGCGGCAACCGCAAGCCGCTTGTCGCCATAGCCCAAATAGGTTATTCTTGCCCTCGAAAACTTTAGCTGGAGGTAACAAACAAAGTGCCCGAGACCAAGAAAGCCCGAGCCGCAGAACCCGCAGTTGGCAACCCGTACGAAAACGCCATGACCCAGTTCGATGCCGTTGCCGAGATAATGCATCTCGAAGACGGCATCCGTAGCGAGCTCCGCGCCTGCCAGCGAGAGCTCACCGTCCACTTCCCGGTCCAAATGGACGACGGCAGCCGGCGGATGTTCACCGGCTACCGAGTCCAGCACAACAACGCGCTCGGTCCCCACAAGGGCGGCATCCGCTTCCACCCCGATGTCAGCCTCGACGAGGTCAGAGCCCTGGCAACCTGGATGACCTGGAAGTGCTCTGTCGCCGGACTACCCTATGGAGGGGGTAAGGGTGGCGTCATCGTCAATCCCAAAGAGCTCTCTGAAAACGAACTAGAGAACCTCACCCGGCGCTACGCCAGCGAGATCAGTCCCCTCATCGGCGCCTGGAAGGACGTGCCCGCACCGGACGTCAACACCACCGGCCAGATCATGGCCTGGATGATGGACACAATCAGCAAAGAGCAGAAGCAAGCCGTCCCCGGTGTCATCACCGGCAAGCCCCTTGAGGTCTTCGGCAGCGAGGGCCGCTTCGAGGCCACCGGCCGCGGCGTACTCTACGTCGCCCAGGAAGCATGCCCCTTCCGCGGCAGGCCCTTGGAAGGCGCAACCGTAGCGGTGCAGGGCTTCGGCAACGCCGGCACTGTTGCCGCCTGCCTCTTGCACGACGCCGGCGCCATCGTCGTAGCCGTCAGCGACACCTCGGGCGGGATCTACAACCCGAAGGGAATCGACGCCGAGGCCCTGACCCGCTTCAAGCGCGGGGGCGGTCGTGTCGCAGACAGCGGCGTCGGCGACGTCATCACCAATGCCGAGCTCCTCACCCTGCCCGTAGACATCCTCGTGCCCGCCGCCTTCGAGGGTCAGATCACCGCCAAGAATGCTGCCGACGTAAAAGCGCGGATCATCCTCGAGGCTGCCAACGGCCCCATCTCGCCGGAAGCCGACGATATCCTCAACGACGCTGGCGCCTTCATCGTCCCCGACATCCTGGCCAGCGCCGGCGGCGTCATCGTCTCCTACTTCGAGTGGGTGCAGAACATCCAAGGCTACTACTGGGACGAGGAAGAGGTAAACCAGCGCCTTCACCGCATGATGAAGAAGGCCTTCCACAACGTCGTGAATGTCCACGAGCGCGACAAGCTCCCGATGCGCATGGCAGCCTACGTAGTAGCCGTCCAGCGTGTCGCCGCCGCTACGAAGGCGCGCGGCATCTATCCCTAGCCCGCAGCACACTCAAAGTTGGGCGAAAGGGAAGAAGGCGTTAGAATAATCTCGGCCGCCGGCAGATCGCAGGCGTGCGCAACTCCCTGTAAGTCGCGGAGGAGCTGTCATGCTCGATAGTGAAGCGCGTGAGACCGAGAGAAAGATCGTCGCTATCCTCAGGGTGCTGAGTGAATCGGCCGATTCCCTCGGCTCGATCAGTATCGCCCGGTCGCTGCAGGAACACGGCATCTACCTCAGCGAGCGGGCGGTAAGATACCACCTCCGGATCACAGACGAGCGTGGTTTCACTCAGCCCTTGGGGAGGGACGGCAGGATGCTCACCTCCAAAGGAATGGAGGAGTTGAGGAATGCCCTCGCGCCCGACCAGATGGGATTCGTCATCGAGCGCATCGCCTCCCTCGCCTTCCAGACAACCTTCAATCCGGAGAAGAAGAGCGGCGGCGTCGTAATAAACACCTCCCTCTTCCCCAAAGACAAGTTCAAGAAGGCCCTCTCCGCGATGAAGGATGCCTTCTCGGCCGGCATATGTGTAAGCGACCACGTGGCAGTGGCCGACGAAGGCGAGAAGCTGGGTGACGTCATAATCCCTGAGGGTCGCGTTGGCTTTGCCACCGTCTGCAGCGCCACCATCAACGGCGTCCTGCTCAAGCAAGGCATCCCCATGGACTCTCGGTTCGGCGGCATACTGGAAATGCGAAACGGCCAGCCGCGACGGTTCACCGCAGTAATCCACTACGCCGGCTCATCCCTCGATCCTTCGCTCGCCTACATCAAGGCCCGCATGACCCACGTCCGCGATGCCGCCACCAAAGGCAACGGCATGATCCTCGCCAACTTCCGAGAGATACCGGCGGCGGCCAAGCCCATGGCGGAGCAGGTGATCGACAAGATGAAGGAAAGTGGTATAAGTGGCATCGTCCTCATGGGCAACACCAGCCGTCCCGTTTGCCAGATTCCGGTCGGGCTGAACAAGGTCGGTGTCATCCTCTACGGCGGTCTGAACCCGGTCGCGGCGGCTGAAGAAGCCGGCGTTGAGGCTGAGAACATGGCCAACAGCGGCATCCTCGACTTCCGGCATCTCGGCAGCTTCTGGGATATCTAGCCTCCTCTGGAGCCCAACCGGCGCGACTCCGCCGGCCTCCCTCGGCGCCTTCTTCCGGACCGTGCCCGGATCAGCTTACGCCTGGGCATTCCCACCTGCTTTGCCATGGCCTATACTGCTCACGACCGGCACACAACAACAAGGAGGGTCTTGCGGTCATGGTTATGCAGAGCTTCGACCTGACAGGCAAAGTCATTGTGGTAACAGGCGCCGCACGCGGCCTCGGCAAGCAGATGGTACTAGCCCTGGCCAAAGCCGGCGCCGACATCTTGGCCGCTGACATCCTCAGCAAAGAGAACGAGGCGACAGCCGCGGAGGTTCGCGCTCTGGGCCGCCGCGCCGCTGCCGTCACGGTGGACGTACGCGATTCCTCTCAGTGCAACAGCCTCATCCAGCGCTGCCTTGAAGAGTTTGGACGGATTGACGTTATGTTAAACAACGCCGGGCTCGGCGAGCGTCGTGGCCTCGGCAAGACCCTCTGGGACCTGACCGACGACGAATGGCGCGACAACATCGACATCAACCTCTCCAGCGCCTTCTACTGCTCCCGCGCCGCCTCGCGTCCCATGATCGACCAGGGGTCCGGCGTGATCATCAACCTGAGTTCCGGCACTGCCCTCCGCGGCACACCCCCAATCTTTCCCTATGCCGCCGCCAAGGCCGGAATCATCTCCCTGACCAAATCGCTGGCATTGATGCTGGCCCGCTATAACATCCGCGTAAACTGCATAATCCCGGGAGAGATCGCACGCCGGCCCTGTGCGGACGAGCAAGAAGAGGAGTACTGGCGCGACCGGGGACGCTTCTTCCCCGCCCAGCGGGTCGGCGAACCCTGGGAATTGGGCCCGCTGGCCGTCTTCCTCGCTTCCGATGCCTCCAGCTACCTGACCGGGCAGGGCTTCCCCATCGAAGGCGGCTTCCTCGCCGGCGGCTACGCCCCGATACCCTTCAACCCCGAGGTCGAGATCGGCGAAAGATAAGGATTCCCCACTATACAGTCGGGCCGACTTACCGCCGATATCTCTGTTAGCCCAGGATTTCAACTCCAGGAGGTAGCATCAAGGCATGTACAAGAGAATGCTTGTCCCCATCGACGGTTCCCTCCGCTCGGAGGTAGTGATACGCCATGCCGCCACGACGGCAAAAGCCCTCAATTGCGATGTCAGATTGATCACCGTCGTGGATCTCAGCAAGAAGAACGGATATAAGACATCGGGCAACATGAGTGAAGAAGCAGCCAGCTTGGCCTGGGTAGAATCCGAGATCGAACAGGCGGAAAACTGCCTGCGACCGGTGGCCGAGCGGTTCGGAGACCACGGCCTCGCTCCAGAGATGGAGGTCCGCTTTGGTAACCCAGGAGAAGAGATCCTCAAGGCGGCCGCCGAGTACCGCAGCGATATCATCGCCATGGCGACGCACTCCCGGCGCGGCGTTGCCCGGCTGGTGTTTGGCAGCGTGGCCGACTATGTGCTGAAAGAGTCGCACATACCCGTTCTGCTGATAACCGCCGCCTAGCGGGCTTCTCTCCTCGATGCCACCCCAGTTGGATGTGGGAGCAGCCCTCGCGCCCGCCTAATCGCATCCCCTGGCGCACCCGACTCTCGCCAAGTTGAAGAAGTCCGTCCCTCCTAGTAGACTAGTCGCAATCGTTCCGTACCCGCCATCCGATCAACGAGCGACGTCGTATACTCGCGGGCAATGGCCGGTTGACATCGGACATGCCTTCCTGAGGATTTAGTGAATCCCTTGTCTCGATTCCTCACATTCGTTGGGGGAGAGAGAATCCGGCGCTGGCTCCAAAAGCCGCTCGCCCTGGATGCGGCATTGGGGTTGCTTGTCTTCGCGATCGCCCTCGCTGTCTACAACTCCACCCTAACTCCCAGCCTATCCTACGTCAGTCCCGACGGGAACGAACTCGTCTCCGTATCCTACCGGCTCAGTCTCGCCCACATGACCGGCTATCCTCTCTATACTTGGCTGGGCAAGCTCTTCACCTTTCTGCCCATCGCCGACATAGCCCACCGCACCAACCTAATGTCAGCCGTCAGCGCTTCCGGGGCAGCCGCCTTCGTCTTCGGTTCCCTGCGCCTGCTCGGAGCTAATCGTGTTGCCGCTCTCTTCGGCGCCTTCTTCCTGGCTTTCTCCACCACCCTCTGGTCGCAGGCCGTCATCACCGAGGTCTACGCACCTAACGTCTTCATGCTGAGCCTCGTGTTCCTGCTGGCGCTGGCATGGGGACGGCAGGAGCAATCATCCCTGACGCCGCACCGCGCGACAGGGCCTTCCCTGTTCCTTTTCTGGGCGCTTTGCCTCACCTACGGCCTGAGCCTGGGCATCCACCTGTCGAACCTAGCGCTGGCGCCGGCCCTGACCGCCTACGTGGTTCTGGTCAACTGGCGCGTCCTCCTCCAACCCCGACTGATCCTCCCCGGCGCCGTCCTCCTCGCTCCGGGACTCCTCCAGTATCTCTGGCTGCCGGCCCGCGCCGACACCTTGCTCGACCTGCCGATGCGGCGCAACGCCCCCGACTCCTGGGAAGGCTTCTACAACTACACACTGAACGCCTTTCCCCAGATGAAGTTCGCCTTCCCCTGGGAGGCTATCCCCGACCGAATCGTCCTCTATCTGCAACTGACACGCGCCAACTTCGGCTACCTGGGGATCGCCCTCGGCCTGTTCGGCATGGCAGAGATACTCTGGCGGCGCACCCGAGAATTCCACCTTCTGATCATCTTCTACCTGGTCCAAGTTGCCTTCTTCATCCAGTACCGTGTCCTGGACATCGACGTCTTCTTTATCCCCTCTCACCTCGTGATGGCGCTATTCGCCGGCTTCGCCGCTCACCGCCTGATGGTCTACATCCCAAAGCTGGCATCCCGCATCCGGCTTGGCGGCCCGGCCTATGCCGGCCTGGCAGTGTTCGGCCTTGGTACCCATCGTCGCGCTCGTGCGGGAGAACTCGAAGACTAACGACCAGTCATACAACACAGTAGTGAACGACTTCTACGAGGAGGTCTTCGAGAGGCTGCCCCAAGATAGTGTGCTGGTTGGCTTGCGGGGCGTTTTCGGCTACGACATGTTCTACTACCGTCTCGTCTACGACCCCCGGCCCGACGTGATGATCCCTCTCGCCGATGATCCCACCGGCATCCCCCGCGGGATCCAGGGACGGCCGCTCTTCTCGACTATCCGCCCCTACCAGACGCTCACGGCCAACCCCTTCATGCCCCCGCCATATCTGATACAGCAAGACCTCTGGTACGTGCCCACGCTCGTTGCGCCCGTCGACGACAACTGGTTTGGCCGTCTCCGCGGAGCGCTCGTACTTTACGAGATGCGTACGGAGCCACCCCAGATGGTTGTCCCGGAAGCCACACCCGCGCATCCCGTCGGGCATGACTTCGGCGGTCTCCATCTCATCGGCTTTGATATCAACAAGACCGAAGTCGAGGCAGGAGACACAGTCCATATCATCTCTTACTGGCGGATGATGTTTCCTGCGCCTCACATCATCGTCACCCGGCTCGGGGATAGCCCCTTCCGGGAGAGCCACCCCCTCGGCTTCGGCGACCTGCAGCGCTACGCCGATCTCGTCAAGCCCCAGGGAGGGCTGATCAGGGAGGAATACGACCTGCTTATCCCCTCCAGCACTCAGCCTGGACCTCAGACGCTACGCATCGGCCTCGGCAAGATACTGCCGGTTGAGGGGGAGGAGTTCCCGATGATAGACCTCGTAGAGATCACAGTCCAGGAAACCACCCATCTGGACAGCGGGTCCGGAGGATGACCATGACAATCCAGAAAAAGGTGCTGCTAGCCACCGGAGGCGTTATCTTGGCCGCAATGATGACGGTGGCCGGTTACTCTGTCGCCCTCGACCTTGCCGGCAAAGACTGGGAGCCATCCCCCGTTCAAGGCGCCCCTCAGGTCGAGATCCTCCAGCAACTGCAAAGGCTCCCCCGGCCGGCCGAACTGGTCGGCAGGGTGCAGAACGCCACCGACACGTCGCTTTCCCTGTCCACCACCAGCGGCGTCCGCGTCGTCACGATGAACGACAAGACGCAGGTCATTCTTCTGAACGGCGAGCCCGGCGTCCGCAGCGACCTCCAGCGGGGCATGGACGTGGCCATCGTCGGAACGTTCAGCGATGGCGGCAAAGTCCTCCTGACAGAGGTAGTCGCGATCCTTCCCCCGCGCCGCTGAGCAAGAAGAAACCGCCGGATCGAAGTGGACAAATCACTCCCGGCCGGCGGTTTCTGATCTGTTTGGTCTGCGGTCGTCTTACTTCTTGACTATGCCCAACGGCAGCACGTACCGCCCCCAGGCTTCGTTGATCACCCCGGCAGCGGAGGCATACAGAGCTGCGCCGGCAGTGAACAAGCCTTCATAGCCTGCGATCTTGTGGACTGTCTCGTTGTGCTGACCCCAGGCCAGGAGGAAGAACAAGATCGCCACTCCGGCAAATGCGACCTGTAGCGCCACCGAGATCTTGATGGTACCCACGAACATGTAGGTGCTGAAGATACCCCAGGCCACCAAGAACACCGTCATCCCGCTCTCTGCCGGGACCGGGCCCAGAACGTCGTTCCTGACCAGTATCTTCATCAGTGCATACGCCATCCAGAAAGCGCCGTAGGAGCTGAAAGCGGTGAACCCGAAGGTGTTGTTCTTCTTCGCCTCCCACATGCCGGCCAGCAACTGGGTGAGGCCTCCATAGAACAGTCCCAGCGGCAGGACCATCCCTATGCTTTCCTCCGAGATGATCTCGGCATTGATCACGTTCAGAACCAGCGTGGTTACGCCGAAGGCCGCCAGTCCGAGCGGTGCGGGATTTGCCAGCTTCTCACTGACCACGACCTCACCCTTGCTCTTCAGCTCTTGGACTTCCCTGCGTAGAGCCTCCAACCTTCCCTCGATGTCAGTGCTCATCAATCGTACCTCCCTGTTCTGGAGTCGAACTCACCCGGAGACTGTTACGACATCCCGCATCCCAAAGGGCCGTGATGCGGTTGACCCGAGAAGAGAATCAAGCGTTACCGTCGCCAGCGCGTCCGGCAGTCAAGGGGAAGCGCCCATCGCCGAGCAAGCTGCGGTCCTCCCCCGAACGGTGACAGGCAAGAAACCGCCGGACCCCGGTGGGCAAACCCATCTTGACCGGCGGTTTCTTCCTTTTACTTTTGTCCTCTAAGCGTTCTACTTCTTGATAACGCCCAGCGGCAGCAGAACCTTGCCCCAGGTCTCATTGATCACCTGGGCGGCGGATGCATACAGAGCCGTGCCGGCGGTGAACAGACCCTCATAGCCGGCTAGCTTGTGGATGTCAGCATTGTGCTGACCCCAGGCCAACAGGAAGAACAGAACCGACAGCGAAGCGAACACGGCCATCAGCGCCACTGAGATCTTTATCGTGCCGACGAACATGTAGGTCGTGAAGATGCCCCAGGCTACCAAGAACACCGTCATCCCGCTCTCTGCCGGGACCGGGCCCAGAACATCGTTCCTGACCAGTATCTTCATCAGCGCGAACGCCATCCAGAAGGCGCCGTAGGAGCTGAAGGCGGTCATGCCGAAGGTGTTGTTCTTCTTCGCCTCCCACATGCCAACGAGGAGTTGGCAAAGACCGCCATAGAAGAGACCCATCGGCAGTACCATGCCTATGCTCTCCTCCGAGATGATCTCAGCGTTGATCACGTTGAGGAGAAGCGTAGTCATGCCGAAGGCCGCAAGTCCAAGGGGTGCGGGATTCGCCAGCTTCTCGGTGATTACCACCTCCCCCTTGCTCTTGAGTGCTTCGACCTCCTTACGCAGCGCCTCCAGCCTCCCCTCGATGTCACTGCTCATAAACCAGTACCTCCTTGATCTAGAGTCGAACTCACCCGGAGACTGTCACGGTATCCCGCATCCCAAGGTAGCAGGCAAGAAAACGCCGCCCCCCGGTGGGCAACTCGATCTTGACCCGCGGTTTCTTCCTCTCACTTTGGCGCTCTAAGCGTCTTCCTCACTTCTTGATAACGCTCAGCGGAAGCAGTTTCTTGCCCCAAGTCTCGTTGATCACTTGGGTCACCTGCCCCCATAAACACCACCACAAATCTATGTCAGTTTGACCCTAGTCTGCAAGCCCAGCGAAGCAGGGTTCGATGGCCACGGCGGCACCGCCTACGAAACCAACAACTCGCTCATCCCCTGGGTATCGCGGGAAGTTAGAGCCTTCAGACACATCCTTATCCCACCGCAAGTTTCTTCCGTGACTAGTTGACAAAATCCCACTGTTGATTGACAATAAGCTAGTTACTGGTGGCAACGAAGCGCGGAGGTAGGGAGACCCTCCGCCGCAAACGAAAAGACCCCCGCATCCCTTGTTTCTTGGCGCCTGACACGCAGATGTTCACGTTTTCTGCACGTCCACCCGTGACGAATTCACAATAGTGTCACGCGACCTAACTATTATCTCAGTGTGTTCCGCTGTTTCGCCGAGTTTTTGTCATCCTAGTTGCAGTCGGCAGAACCCGCCATCCGCTTATTGCCCATCCCGCCAGAAAGGGGAAGGCACCACGAAGACCCGCCATCAACCTTTGGAAGTCGCGGCATTTCCAGCCGCAGCGTCATAGCGTGCCCGAGGGGAGTACCTGGGTGTAGTCCCCGATCGGGTATCCGCGACGGGAACCGGGCACGGCAAGGAGGCACCCCGGTTTTCCCAGGCGGAAGTACGAAGGCAACGAAGTAGGCAACATCGAAAGGAGAGGGAACGCCATGAGAAAGCTTGCAGTACTGGCAATGTTGGCCCTGGTGGCCAGTGCCCTGATGCTGGTCCTGAACGGTGGCCAGGGCACATCGACAGTGGCCGATACGATTGCCAGCATCACCACCGACCAGACCAAGTACTCCGTCGGAGAGAGCATGACCATAACAGGCGCCGGCTTCACCGCAGACGGCCCCGTAGACATCGCGGTCCTGCGCCCAGACCACGAGACGGACACCTTACCGACGGTGACCGCGGACTCCCTGGGCGAGTTCTCGACTGTCTACAACCCACCCGTGATCCCGGGCCGCTACAAGATCACGGCGACGGACGGGACCAACACGGCCAAGACGGCGGTCACCGAGGCGGACGCCGCAGCAGCCGACCTTGACCAGTGCCGGAACGGCACCGCGGCTGACCCCAATGACTGCCTAGAACTCGGCGGCGGAACGGGCTGGGTGAACGGGAACGTCGGAGCCCAGCAGGGTCACCTGGTAGAGGGCTACTCAATCCCCTACCGCATGCGCTTCACCGGCCTCACCGCGGGAACGTGGACCGTCGACCTAGGCTACGACATTCTGTCGAGTAGCAAGCACGCTATCGACTTCCTCACCAGCTATGACCGGCTGGACGACCCGTCGCACAACGCCGTCTTCGGGCATGCTGCCGAGTGCGTGGACCCGACCGACGGGTTCATCAACCCTGGCACTAACACCGGCGACTGTGCTATCGCGGCCGGCGTCACGACCTTCCCGATTCCGCAACCGCTTCTGCCGGGCAGCCTGGCCGGCAACCCGCCGGGGACGCCGCCCTGCGAGCCGGGAGTTGACGCGGGTGCGGTCAGTTGCCCCGAGACCAGCTGGGACGCGATCGCCACGGCGGGTGATGACGTCTTCAGTATGTGGAACGGCACCATCATCTCCACTTCGTATGTGTCCCAAGGCGACTTCAACGGCACCGGAGATGTGGAGACTCGGATTCGGGTGGTGTTTACCGTCAGCGGCGCTGGAGAGATCGATGCGCTCCTCTCATGGGGCGGTCATATCGCCAGGGAGGCTGACTGGGGCACCGGCGACGGCGCTACCGGGATCAACGGATCGCCGTACCACATGCGGCTGAAGGGCTTGTGCCCGGGAGACACCTCTCCGTGCAATACCGGCGGCAACCAGGACCGGTCGCTGGCTAATAACGTTGTGTTCATTCCACCGGAGACTCCGGTTGTGACGACGACGCTGCACAAGGCGGACCACAGCGTGGTGACGAACGGTGGCAGCGTGCCCACTGGGGACAGTGATGCACGACCTGGCGACCGTCGGCGACACACCGACCAATGGGACGCCGACCGGTAGCGTCTCCTTCACCTTCTACAATAACGCCACCTGCGACGGTACCGGTTCATCCGCGGGCACGGTGTCGTCGTAGTGGGTAGCCCACCCTTCGAGCAGCGAGGGCCGCTGGCAGCGGGCAGCTACTCCTTCAATGCCCACTACACCAGCAACGCTCTCTCAAAGTGGCTTGACGCAGACAGTCTGTGCGAGCCGTTT
>CAVXOY010000013.1:0-75018 GCA_963763495.1 uncultured Chloroflexia bacterium | reverse complement strand
TGTTTACGGTCAGCGGCGCTGGGGAGATCGATGCGCTCCTCTCATGGGGCGGTCATATCGCCAGGGAGGCTGACTGGGGCACCGGCGAAGGCGCTACCGGGATCAGCGGGTCGCCTTACCACATGCGTCTGAAGGGCCTGTGCTCCGGGAGTATAGCACTGCCGACCCTCTGCCCACGGCGGCAACCAGGACCGGTCGCTGGCCAATAACGTTGTGTTCATTCCGCCGGAGACTCCGGTTGTGACGACGACGCCGTACATGGCGGACCACAGCGTCGGTGACCAACGGTAGCAGCGAGCCCTTTGGGACGGTGATGCACGACCTGGCGGCCGTCGGCGCCACACCGACGAACGGGACGCCGACTGGTAGCGTGACCTTCACCTTCTACAGCAACGACACCTGCGACGGTACCGGTTCATCCGCGGGCACGTGTCGCTCGTCAGTGGGGTATCTCACCCTTCGAGCAGCGAAGGGCCGCTGGCAGCGGGCAGCTACTCCTTCAACGCCCACTTCGACAGTGGTACCCCTCGAAGTGGACTGACTCCGACCCTGCTGCACCCCTGCGAGCCGTTCACAGTAGACAAGGCCAGTCCCGGCATCAGCACGACGCCTTCAGCGGGCGGTGTCATCGGCGTGACCTTGAACGACACGGCGACCCTCTCGGGCGGCTACAGCCCGACGGGGGCGGTGACGTTCAAGCTCTTCCCGCCGAGTGACCCGACCTGTGAGGGGACGGCGGCCTACACCGATGCCGACCCGACGGCGCCCTACGCCACCAGCCCCGGCTTTGTGAGCAACGCGGTTGGAGTGTGGCACTGGACGGCGGACTACGCCGGCGATGCCAACAACAACCCGGTCAGCAGCGCCTGTGCGGCTGAGGCGGTGACAGTAGGCAAGGCCAGTCCCGGCATCAGCACGACGCCTTCAGCGGGCGGTGTCATCGGCGTGACCTGAACGACACGGCAACCCTCTCCGGCGGCTACAGCCCGACGGGGGCGGTGACGTTCAAGCTCTTCCCGCCCAGTGACCCGACCTGTGAGGGGACGGCGTCCTACACCGATGCCGACCCGACGGCGCCCTACGCCACCAGCCCCGGCTTCGTGAGCAACGCGGTTGGAGTGTGGCACTGGACGGCGGACTACGCCGGCGATGCCAACAACAACCCGGTCAGCAGCGCCTGTGCGGCTGAGGCGGTGACAGTAGACAAGGCCAGTCCCGGCATCAGCACCACGCCTTCAGCGGGCGGTGTTATCGGCGTAACCTTGAACGACACGGCGACCCTGTCGCGGCGGCTACAGCCCGACGGGGGCGGTGACGTTCAAGCTCTTCCCGCCGAGTGACCCGACCTGTGAGGGGACGGCGTCCTACACCGATGCCGACCCGACGGCGCCCTACGCCACCAGCCCCGGCTTTGTGAGCAACGCGGTTGGAGTGTGGCACTGGACGGCGGACTACGCCGGCGATGCCAACAACAACGCGGTCAGCAGCGCCTGTGCGGCTGAGGCGGTGACAGTAGACAAGGCCAGTCCCGGCATCAGCACCACGCCTTCAGCGGGCGGTGTCATCGGCGTGACCTTGAACGACACGGCAACCCTGTCGGGCGGCTACAGCCCCGACGGGAGCGGTGACGTTCAAGCTCTTCCCGCCGAGTGACCCGACCTGTGAGGGGACGGCGGCCTACACCGATGCCGACCCGACGGCGCCCTACGCCACCAGCCCCGGCTTTGTGAGCAACGCGGTTGGAGTGTGGCACTGGACGGCGGACTACGCCGGCGATGCCAACAACAACGCGGTAAGCAGCGCCTGTGCGGCTGAGGCGGTGACGGTAGACAAGGCCAGTCCCGGCATCAGCACCACGCCTTCAGCGGGCGGTGTCATCGGCGTAACCTTGAACGACACGGCGACCCTGTCCGGCGGCTACAGCCCGACGGGAGCGGTGACGTTCAAGCTCTTCCCGCCGAGTGACCCGACCTGTGAGGGGACGGCGGCCTACACCGATGCCGACCCGACGGCGCCCTACGCCACCAGCCCCGGCTTCGTGAGCAACGCGGTTGGAGTGTGGCACTGGACGGCGGACTACGCCGGCGATGCCAACAACAACGCGGTAAGCAGCGCCTGCGCGGCTGAGGCGGTGACAGTAGACAAGGCCAGTCCCGGCATCAGCACGACGCCTTCAGCGGGCGGTGTCATCGGCGTGACTCTGAACGACACGGCGACCCTCTCCGGCGGCTACAGCCCGACGGGGGCGGTGACGTTCAAGCTCTTCCCGCCGAGTGACCCGACCTGTGAGGGGACGGCGTCCTACACCGATGCCGACCCGACGGCGCCCTACGCCACCAGCCCCGGCTTTGTGAGCAACGCGGTTGGAGTGTGGCACTGGACGGCGGACTACGCCGGCGATGCCAACAACAACGCGGTAAGCAGCGCCTGCGCGGCTGAGGCGGTGACAGTAGACAAGGCCAGTCCCGGCATCAGCACCACGCCATCAGCGGGCGGTGTCATCGGCGTAACCTTGAACGACACGGCGACCCTCTCCGGCGGCTACAGCCCGACGGGAGCGGTGACGTTCAAGCTCTTCCCGCCCAGTGACCCGACCTGTGAGGGGACGGCGTCCTACACCGATGCCGACCCGACGGCGCCCTACGCCACCAGCCCCGGCTTTGTGAGCAACGCGGTTGGAGTGTGGCACTGGACGGCGGACTACGCCGGCGATGCCAACAACAACGCGGTAAGCAGCGCTTGTGCGGCTGAGGCGGTGACGGTAGACAAGGCCAGTCCCGGCATCAGCACCACGCCATCAGCGGGCGGTGTCATCGGCGTGACCCTGAACGACACGGCGACCCTTTCCGGCGGCTACAGCCCGACGGGAGCGGTGACGTTCAAGCTCTTCCCGCCGAGCGACCCGACCTGTGAGGGGACGGCGTCCTACACCGATGCCGACCCGACGGCGCCCTACGCCACCAGCCCCGGCTTCGTGAGCAACGCGGTTGGAGTGTGGCACTGGACGGCGGACTACGCCGGCGATGCCAACAACAACGCGGTCAGCAGCGCCTGTGCGGCTGAGGCGGTGACGGTAGACAAGGCCAGTCCCGGCATCAGCACCACGCCTTCAGCGGGCGGTGTCATCGGCGTAACCTTGAACGACACGGCGACCCTGTCGGGCGGCTACAGCCCGACGGGGGCGGTGACGTTCAAGCTCTTCCCGCCGAGTGACCCGACCTGTGAGGGGACGGCGTCCTACACCGATGCCGACCCGACGGCGCCCTACGCCACCAGCCCCGGCTTCGTGAGCAACGCGGTTGGAGTGTGGCACTGGACGGCGGACTACGCCGGCGATGCCAACAACAACCCGGTAAGCAGCGCCTGTGCGGCTGAGGCGGTGACAGTAGACAAGGCCAGTCCCGGCATCAGCACCACGCCTTCAGCGGGCGGTGTCATCGGCGTGACCTTGAACGACACGGCGACCCTGTCGGGCGGCTCCAGCCCGACGGGGGCGGTGACCTTCAAGCTCTTCCCGCCGAGTGACCCGACCTGTGAGGGGACGGCGGCCTACACCGATGCCGACCCGACGGCGCCCTACGCCACCAGCCCCGGCTTCGTGAGCAACGCGGTTGGAGTGTGGCACTGGACGGCGGACTACGCCGGCGATGCCAACAACAACGCGGTAAGCAGCGCTTGCGCGGCTGAGGCGGTGACAGTAGACAAGGCCAGTCCCGGCATCAGCACCACGCCATCAGCGGGCGGTGTCATCGGCGTAACCTTGAACGACACGGCGACCCTCTCCGGCGGCTACAGCCCGACGGGAGCGGTGACGTTCAAGCTCTTCCCGCCGAGTGACCCGACCTGTGAGGGGACGGCGTCCTACACCGATGCCGACCCGACGGCGCCCTACGCCACCAGCCCCGGCTTCGCGAGCAACGCGGTCGGAGTGTGGCACTGGACGGCGGACTACGCCGGCGATGCCAACAACAACGCGGTAAGCAGCGCCTGCGCGGCTGAGGCGGTGACAGTAGACAAGGCGGATCTGCAGCATAAGGACAGACATCCACGACTCTCTACATGCGGTCATAACTGGAGCGACCGCGGGGACCGTAGTCCACGACACGGCAACGTTGAGCGATGCGGTCGTCGGGTTCAACCCTGACCTGACGAAGATATCGTTCACGTTCTACAGTGCTAGCGACGACTGCACAGGTGCCAGCACCACCGTGGCCAACGGCACTCCTGAGGGCACGTACGTGGCGAGGTCGGTCGACTCTGCCCAGCTCGCGGCTGGACCCTACTCCTACACGGCAAGCTTCGCCGGCGACGACAACTACAACCCTGTCGGTCCGGCGACTTGTGAGCCGCTGACCATACGGCGCGTGGACTCCCTCATCGGTACGGACCTCCACAACAGTGACCACACGCCTTATGCTCGGTGGCGAGGCCAAGACCAGCACGGTCCACGACCAGGCTACGGTCACGGGCTGGAACCCAACGGGCACAGTTACGTTCACGTTCTACACCGGGGGAGACTGCACGACGGGAACGCCTGTCGTGGACGCGCCCGCTGACACGGTGACGCTGGTGAGCGGCGTAGCCCATCCGTCGAAGGACCGGGGTCCGTTGAGTGCCGGTTCCTACGCCTTCAAGGCCCACTACAACGGTGACGTCAACAACACGGAGGCCGACAGCCCCTGCGAGCCGTTCACTGTGTCGACGGCCAAGGTCATCAAGACCGAGAGCGTCGGCGGTACTCCGGTTGATCCGATCCAGACCGTCTACACCTTCAGGCTGACGGACGGCGCGGGCTTCGTGCCCATCGAGTTGAGCACGTCGCCGGGCAACGGCACCCTCGACTTCGGCGTGCTGAAGGCTGGCAACTACACTCTGTGCGAGCTGGCAGTTCCGGCCGGGACGCACTCCACCCTGGAGGACGAGCTAGGCGCCACAGTGGATCCCATCACCGGTAACGTCTGTCTGAACTTCACTCTGACGGCCGGTGAGGGCAAGGTGTTCAACATCGACAACAGCCGGCCCGGCGGTGGCCAGAGGACCATCGGCTACTGGAAGAACTGGAACACTTGCAGCCACGACGGGGCCTTCGTGGACCGGGCTGCCAAGACGGGTAACCATCTGGCGGATGAGTTCCTCCCCATCACCATCGGCATCCTGAACGTCGACACCTGCCCGATAGCCGTGGCTATCCTGGACAAGACCGACGTGCTTACGGGAGTGAAACGTGCGAGCGACGCCGCCTACGCCCTCGCCGCCCAACTCCTGGGGGCGAAGCTGAACGTGGCGGCGGGCGCCGGAACATGCCCGGCCGCGACGACCGCCATTACCCAGGCCCAGACGTTGCTGGCCAATGCCAGCTTCACGGGCACAGGGCAGTACTGGAAGGGCGGCAAGAATGCGGCGGCCGACAGGGCCACGGCGCTCTCGCTGGCCGGTACCCTCGACCAGTACAACAACGGAACGTTGTGCCCATAGGCCACGGATTCAGCAACGTCCGACACCACAGAGTACGGAGACAAAGAGGAGGGGGGCCGATGGCCCCCCTCCTTCACTCCAGGGACGTCCCAAGAAGATTCCCATTCCCCGTACATCACATCATCAGTTCTGGGTCGTCACCGTGTGCGTATCCTCTGACGCGTTCCCAGCAGCGTCGAATGCCCTCGCCGTTATCGCGTGTAGACCGTTGCTCCACTTACGGGACTGCCACGACGCGCTGTAGGGCGCGCTTGTGTCGGTCTTATAGAGCACGCCGTCAATGTAGAAGGACACCTTCACAACACGAACGTTATCTGATGCCCCAGCGCTAATGGGAACGTTGCCCTTGACTGTCTGACCCTGCCCGGGTTTCTGCAGCGTTACCTGCGGTGCTACTTTGTCGCCCGCTGACGGCGGGCGTCGGCCGTCGGAGGCGGCGTTGGCGTAGCTGTAGGAAGTGGGGTCGGTGTCGCCGTCGGTGTTGGCGTTGGTGCTGGAGGAGGCGTGGCCGTTGCCGTCGGCACAGGAGTTGGTGAAGGCACAGCCGAAGAGCACTGGACGCTCCTGAGAGCGTTGATTCGACCACTCCCTATGCCCGTAACCCCGATGTCATCCGCGTTTTGCTGAATGCAGGAACGCACCTCGTCGTTGAGCAGTCCGTTGGCATTCGAGTCTGTCACTCGAGTGAAGACCAGGCCGGCCAGGCCGGCCACGTGGGGCGAGGCCATCGAGGTGCCTGACAGACTAGCGTAGTTGTTGTTCGGCAGCGTTGAGTAGATGTTGCCGCCAGGGGCTGCCACGTCTACCCAGTCGCCGTAGTCGGACAAAGGCGCAAGTTTATCGGACATGTCCGTGGACGCAACGGCGATGACGTTTGTGTATGCGGCGGGATAGAAGGGTGTATTCGAGCCCTCGTTTCCGGCTGCCGCCACCACAACGGCGCCTTTGCCCCAGGCGTAATTGACGGCATCCTCCAGGGTGGAGGAGTAGAACGGGCTCCCAAACTCATGTTGATCACTTTGGCCCCGTGGTCGGCCGCCCACACTATTCCCTGGGCGATCCATGAGTCGCCACCGGTCCCGTTGTCGCCCATGACCTTGACGTTCATGAGGGTGGTGCTGTAGCCGAGGCCGGCAACTCCCTGGCTATTGTTGGTTGCGGCGCCGACGATTCCCGCCACATGCGTTCCGTGGCCGTTGACGTCACTCGCCGTGCTGCTGTCACTGAAGTTCACGCTGGCGACGACCTTGCCCTGCAGGTCCGGATGGGAGAGGTCGATGCCGGTATCCAGAATGGCGACCGCGACGCCGGCGCTGCCCATGGTGATTTCCCAGGCGCCAGAGGCCTGCACTTTGGCCATGTTCCATTGATAGCCGAGGTAAGGGTCGTTTGGCGCGGCCACGGTGCTCGCGATGTACTCCGGTTCCGCGTACTGCACACTCGCGTTCCTCTTGAAGGCAGCGGCAGCCTGTCCTTCATCTACACCGTTTGGAATCTTAAGCCGGACAACGCCGAGTTGAGGGATGACCTCGATCACAGTGGCACGGTGGGCCGCACTCAGCCGTCCGATCTCGGCTATGCTGGTGCCTTGCTTGAACTTCACCAGGATCTCGCCCGAAACATGCTTTCCGTTGCTGAGCGGCAGTCCCTCGCCCGCTGCAGACAAGGGCCAGGCCAGTACGACCCAGGCCAACAATCCAAGCAAAGTGGGCAGTAGGAATAGTCTCTTCTTGCTGCCTTTTCCCCGAGGATTCACCCGTTGCGGTTCAGCTGTTCTTGTCACCATCGCCCTTCTCCTCCCTCACACACCAATAAAGACGAATTCGGGGGTTAGGCGCCGATGTATAAGACGGCGCCCGCCATCCGACCGAAGCCAGCGACAGGCGCCAAGAGTACAGCTCCCGCACGCTTCGGCAGCCCGGCTACCCTAGTCACTCAAGGCGACCGTAGGCCCGCGGCTTTGCGTCGCGCCCTTTCGAGCGTTTTGCCTTTATCGGCGACTTGTTTTCGTCTCCTCTTCAACAATCGGCAGATCTCAGAAAGACCGAAGTACGCAGAAATGCGCACAATTTCCGATTCCGCTGAGAAAGAAGCGTCTTGGCAGTTGCCGTCAGGTTCCGACCCGCGCCATGGGCGTCCGAGGTGGCAGAGAACATGCTTTGTGCTATGATCTGCCGCAGGCAAGCCCGGGTCTCTTGTCTAGAGACGCCGCGTGAGAAAGGTGCCCGACGTGGACGCGCAGATTCAACGCATCATCGATGAGGTCGAGGAGAAGGACGCCCTGTACATCGGGAGGTGGCGCCGGCCCGTAAACACGGCCATCGACATCAAGGGCAGCATCCACGATGACACCGCCGCTCAAGACCTGGGATTGCGCGGAGGCACCGTCGCCGGGTCAATCCACATGGAGCTCTTCCCGCCGCTTCTCCTGAAGGCGTTCGGCCAACGCTGGTTTGACCAAGGGAACCTGTCGCTGTATTTCCTCGATCCCACCACGGACAGAGAGGAGGTGCGGGCTCTCGTCGCCGTGCCTTCTTCCGGCGCAAGCGATGTCCAGGTGAACGTCTGGATGGAGCGGCCGAGCGGCGTCAAGATCTGCGAGGGAACTGCTGCCGTGGGCAACCCCGGCGAGCCGTCGGCGCTTCTCGCTCGTGACCTGAACCGCTTCCCCCCAGGCGAATTGCGCATCCTGGCGCCGGCTTGCGGCCGGCGACCCGTTCCCAGAGACTGAGGTGCGGGTTACGCCAGAGATGCAGGACAAGCGCGTGAAGGCAACGACGGACCCGCTACCCTGGTATACCAACGATTCTCCCTGGGGCGGCCCGATGGCGACGATCGTCAACGTGGTGGATATTATCCACCAGCCTTTCTACGCCTACATACGTCAGCTAGCGGGGACATCCGCCGTCGGCCTCTTCGGGGCGATCGAGGTGCGCAACATCAACGGCCCGGTGCTGGTGGACGTGCCTTATCGAGCGGGCGGCCACATCGTCAACCTCGGCCAGACACCGAGAACCGAGTACGTGTGGTTCGAGACGTACGTGAACGACGGGGCGGGCAGGCGGGTGGCCGAGGTGCGGATGATGACCCGGATGATGAAGGCGTCATCACCGCTCTACCAGTAGACGCCCCTCAGATCACTCCTCTCGGCGTCACCCGGCTGAACTGAACGGTCTCCATTCCGTCACGTTCTTGCTCCGTGATATGCTCTTCTCGCTATCTCTTCGTCGTACATAGAGCTTCAGGGAGGTCGAAAACGTGCCATCACCACTCGACGGCGTGCGCATCATCTCGATGGCGGAGCAGTATCCCGGCCCCTACTGCACGCTCCTGCTGGCCGACATGGGGGCCGACGTCATCCTTGTCGAGCGGCCGGGCAGCGGCGACTCGTCGCGCGGCCCCACCGGCATGTCCGACTTCTTCGCTTCCCTCAACCGTAACAAGCGAAGCATCACTGTCAACCTGAAGACAGAACAGGGGCGGGAGATCTGCGAGCGGTTGATTCGGGGAGCGGACGTGTTCATGGAAGGGTTCCGCCCGGGCACGCTGGAACGGCTGGGCCTGGGCTATGAGGCGGTGCAAAAGATAAACCCGGCCATCGTCTACTGCTCGATCTCAGGATTCGGTCAGAACGGCCCCTATCGCGACCGGCCGGCGCACGACCTTTCCTTTCAGGGCATCGCCGGCCTCCTGGCGAATCTCATCGACAATGGGAACTTCGCCGACCGGCCGTCGGTGGCGATCGGCGACCTGTCATCGGGCATGTTCGCGGCGCTGGGCATCATGGCGGCCCTCTGGGCGAGACAGCAGACGGGCCGCGGCCAGTTCGTGGACGTGTCGATGACCGACGGGCTGGTCTCCTGGATGACGACGTCTCTAGCGATGCAGCTCAAGACGGGCAGCACGATACCGTTGGGCGGCGCCGGCTTCGGCGTATACAAGACCGGCGACGGGAAGTACCTGACTCTGAGCGTGGCTATGGAGCCCCACTTCTGGCGTAACCTCTGGGAAGCCGTCGGCCGGCCGGAGTTGGGGAAGCTATCGTTTATCGAGAGATTCCAGCGCAACCAAGAGTTGGAGGCCATCCTCAAGGAGGTCTTCCTGTCGAAGGGGCGAGACGAGTGGGTGGAGATTCTGAGCGCGGGAGACGTGCCCTCCGGGCCCGTTCTTACCCTTGAGGAAGTAGCAGAGCACCCTCAGATAAAGGCACGGCAGATGGTGGTCGATTGGGAAGCGCCCGACGGGCATAAAGAGAAGCTGGTGAACCATCCCATCCGCTTCTCGGACACACCGGCGAGCATCCGCGGGCCGGCGCCGGCGCTGGGCGAGCATACGGAGGAGGTCTTGCGGGAGGCCGGCTGTGACAGTGGGGACATAGCACGGTTCAGGGAGGCAGGCGCCATCTAACATCGCGAGGTAGTGCGCTCGCCTCTACCGAATGCCTCGTCTACTTGCGCCCAATCTACATCGGTGCTTATGATCTGTCGAAAGTCAAGTACCAGTTCCAGGTCAGAGAGTCATCCTCCCCACGGATCAAAGCCAGCAAAGGAGTGACTAGCATGTACCTTGACCTCAATCCCTCCCTTACTCCGACCCAGACAACGCTGAAAGAAGAGACGCACAGATTCGCCGCAGAGGTGATACGGCCGGCAAGCATTGCGCTCGACAAGCTCGCCGACCCCGAAGA
This sequence comes from uncultured Chloroflexia bacterium, assembly GCA_963763495.1. GTDB lineage: Bacteria > Chloroflexota > Dehalococcoidia > DSTF01 > JALHUB01 > DAOUEO01. The sequence continues at coordinate 64,856 of CAVXOY010000013.1, read as the reverse complement.
CGTGATCAAGAAGGGCTCGCCTCTCTGGGACGTGTTCCGGAAGTCACTACGAACTGGAGCGCCACCTGGCTGGATTTCCGGAGGAGCTCGGCGGCGCCAATCTCCTAGGGCTGGACGTACATGTCGCTGCGGAGGAGATGGGTTGGGGGTGCGCCGGTCTGGCGATATCCCTGGGCGCCTGCGGCATGCCGTTTGCGATGGCGCACTTGGCGTCCCAGATGACCGGCAACCAGCAGCTTATGGACGACATAGTGATGCCCTATGTCAAGGACAGGGAGGCGAAGTACATCGGCTGCTGGGCGATCACCGAGCCACAGCACGGCTCAGACACCGCCGCCGCAAGCCTGCCCGAGTACATAAACAACCCTGCTGTGTCGCTCGATACGCGGGCCACCCGTGACGGCGATGACTGGATAATCAACGGTGCGAAGTCAGCATGGGTCTCCAACGGCACCATCGCCACTCATGCGATGGTCCACTTCGCCGTCGATCGAACGAAAGGGCCGGAGTCAACTGCCATAGGTCTCGTCCCTCTCGACCTTCCCGGCGTGTCGAAGGGGAAGCCGCTCAACAAGATCGGGCAGCGTGCCCTTAACCAAGGGGAGATCTTCTTCGACAACGTGCGCATTCCGAACCACTACGTTTTCGTCGTGCCGGAGCTCTACCCTATGGTCGGCGACTATATCCTCGCCACTGCCAACGGTGGAACGGCGATGCCGTTCGTCGGCCTCGCCCGCGCCGCCTTCGAGGAGGCGATGACCTACTGCAAGCAGCGGGTCCAGGGTGGCAAGCTCCTGTGTGAGCACCAACTGGTGCAGCGAAAGCTGTTCGATATGTTCATCAAGGTCGAGTCGGCGAGGCAGTTGTCGCGAGCCGTCGACGGCATACAACTCGGTCGCCTTGCCACCCGTGTCCAGATACGGCGTCGCAGCCAAGGTGTACTGCACGCAGACGTCGTTTGAGGTCGCGAGCGACGCCGTCCAGCTTTTCGGTGGCTACGGTCTGTCCAAGGAGTTCCTCGTCGAGAAGCTGTTCCGGGATGCCCGCGCTTCCATGATCGAGGACGGCGCCAATGACGTGCTCGCCCTGGCTGGTAGCCGCTCGCTGATTGACTCCTTCATCTAGCGGGTTCCCGGCCAGACGCTCACTTGCCTGAGCGGAGGCAACAGGGGGCGAGACTCCGTCCGTATCTGCGGGTACGGTCGAACCGGATCTCGACTGTCAAAATCCCCCGACCACCGATGCTGAAGGTGGTATCGAGGCTTCAATAGGCGTAGCTTGAGATCAGGTTGGGGGCTGCCAGAAGCGCCACGCGAATCGTTTGCCCCGTCCTCGATCAGCCCGGCCCGCGCGTCGCGGAAGAGTTTCTCAATCAGCATCCCCTTGGCCAGTCCCATTCCGCCGTGAAGCTGGACGCCATCGCTGGCAATCTCAAAGGCCACCTGGGTCGCGTAGACCTTCGAGGCGTTGCTGTAGTAGCCCAGACCGAGCGGGTTTGACGCGTTGTAGAGCACAACCGCTCGAGCATAGGCACGGGCCGTCTCCACCTTCGTCAGCATGTCGAAAAGCTTGCGCTGGACAAGCTGGTGCTCAACCAACGGTTTTCCGCCTTGAACGCGCTGCTTGCAGTACTCAAGCGTCTCCTCGAAGGCGGCGCGGGCGAGGCCGACGAAGAGCATGCCCAGTCCCGCGTTGGGGTTGAATCCAGCGCCCATCAGGCCTCCCTCAGCGCCGCGGGGTATGACAATCATATGCTCGGCGGGGATACGGACGTCGTCAAAGAAGACCTCGCCCTGGTTGAGCGCCCGCTGGCCGATCTTGTCCAGCGGTTTGCCCCTCGAGACGCCGGGCAAATTCAAAGGAACGACGGCGATGCCGTAGCCCGGCTCGCCCCCACCTTCCTCCTCCGCACTTAGCATGCAGAGCCCGTGCGTGGCTACCGTGCCGTTGCTCACCCAGGCTGACTTCCCTCCGTTGATGACCCACTCGTCGCCGTCCCGCCGGGCCCGCGTGTCGAAGCTGATCCCACTCCCAGCCATGGCCGCCAGCACAGCGTCGTGGCCGCCGTGGCCGGGCTCGGTAATCGGCCAGCAACCGATGTATTCCCCCTTCGTGTCCTCAACGTAGGGGATAACCATCTCATCGATGAGCTTCTGGTTTCCGGTGTAGGCAGCGATCGTGAAGGGCAGGCTACCGGCGCCGAACGCGACCCCCCAGTCAATGGAGCCCCATCCCAACTCCTCCATGACAATGCACCTTTGGATCGGCGCGAGGATTACGCCACCTACGTTCTCGGGCATTCCCTGTTTGTGCAGCCCCATCTCCTTCACCCGGCGCCACACGTCCCAGTACACGGAGCCCTTGGCGATTGCCTCCTCCGGACTCATCGCGTCGAGTTCCATTGCCGACGGACGAAGCACCTCCACAGCGAAGCGGTGAATGTGGTCCTTCAGCGCCAGGTCATCCTCGCTCAAGCCTGTGCCCAATTCCTGGTAAAGTGCCATGCTGCTCTCCTCCCGTTGATTTCAAACCCGGACTACGGGGGCCATCAACGCGGTACAGCCAAGTCTATGACCTCATGACCGACGGGGCAAGCTTGGGCAGGCGGTATATCCTTTGGCTTCGCTCTGCTAATATTCCACCACAACAATGGGCGAGCCGGTGGTGCCAGGTGGTGACGGATCGCGTTCGCAAGCCGGGCTCCAACATCCGACCAGGAGTACTCAACAAGAGCTAGAGTACATGGACGAGACCTGCACGGAGGTAGCACGATGAAGATCTTCGAGCCGATTGAGATCAGGGGGATGCGACTCAAGAACAGAATAGCTTTCCCACCGTACCTTCATCAGCCGGCCGGGCCGGAAGAGTCCGGTGTAACTGACGTGACAGTCAAATGGTTTGAGACGATGGCAAGGGGCGAAGTGGGGCTGGTTATGACTGGAGCCATTCTCCCAATCGCCATGGCTGGATGGCCCAGGCTTTCCCTGGGCGATGACGCCTGCATCCCCGGCTTTGCGAAACTTGCCGACGTCGTTCACTCCTACGGCGCGAAACTCGGGGTTCAGATAGCGATGGGTGGTCCGCTCATCGGAGTGGGTTGGTCGCCATCACCCTATCCGGACGAGAGGCGAGGGAAGCAGTCCGTCTTCGCGCTCATGGGGCAGACTGGAGAGGGCTTTGGCGCTCCTGCCCCTGTAAGGGTGATTCCAATCGAGGAAGCAGAGCTTTATCGAGATGCCATCGCCGCCGCTGCGGGAAGGGCTAAGGCTGCCGGCGTCGACTGTGTCCTGCTCCACTGCGCTCACGGAGGGGCCACTCTCCACTGCTCTTCCGTTTCGCCCTTCTACAACCGCCGAACCGACAAGTACGGCGGGAGCTGGGAGAAGAGGATGACCTTCACCAGCGAAACCATCCACAAGATAAGGCAAGCGGTAGGGGATGATTTCCCGATACACGTCAGGATGAACGGCAGTGACCTTCTCGGCGACTGGGGCACGACAATAGACGATGCCTGCAAATACGTCGTCCCGGCCCTGGAAGAAGCGGGGGCGGACTGCCTCGACGTCTCGCAAGGTTCCATAATGCACTCGCCTCACGGCATCACTATTCCCCAGTACTATCCCAGGGGGTTCTTCATCGAGCATGCTGCCGCAGTGAAGAAGGTCACGAAGCTGCCGGTCATCGGAGTCGGCCGGATCATCGATATCGAAATGGCCAACCGGTTTGTCGAGGAGGGCAAGGCCGACATCATCTACTTCGGACGGCAGATGATCACCGACCCCGACACCATCAAGAAGTACATCGCAGGAAACGCTGAGGATATTCGCCTGTGCATAGGGTGTCTTCAGGGGTGCGGTCCTTGCGCCGTCAACTATGACCTCCCCCAGAGCGACCCCATTCCGATTGTTGCGGCGGAGAAACCAAAGAAGGTCCTAGTCATCGGCGGAGGCGTGGCCGGGATGGAGGCCGCCAGAGTGGCGACCCTGCGCGGGCACAAAGTGACCCTCATGGAGAAGGACTCCGAGCTCGGCGGCAAAGTCGGCACGCTGGCTATCGACCCGCTGATGGCTGAGTTCAAGAACATCGTTGACTACCTGACGACCCAACTACGAAAGCTGAGAGTAGACGCTCGCATCTGTCGTGAGGCTACCAGCGAGGACATTGACGAACTCAAGCCCGACGCGGTGATCCTGGCGACAGGGTCGTCCCTGACGCTTCCGGCGATCGCTGAAGGAAAACCGGGAGTGATGACCCATATGGAAGCCCTGCGGAGAAAGAGGGAGATCGGGAAGAAGGTCGTGGTCTGGGGCTTCCTGGGTCAGGAACTAGCCGTCTCGCTGGCTGAGGAGGGCAAAGACGTAATCCTTATGGGGGCCGGCAGCGAAGATGCCCTGGTGTCCGGCGCAGGGGGTTACGTCCTACCGCAGTCGTCGAGGAGAGTCTACATCCTAAAGAAGCTGACCGACATCGATTTCGTCCGGGCCACTCCGGAAGAAGCCAGGCTTGAGAACGCAGAGGTGATCTATCAGGCTGAAGTGCAGAATATTGCCGAGGGTGCTATCACGGTGGCGATCAAGAATGTGGGCAAGAGAGTCATCCCGTACGACACCCTGATCGTCTCTCTGGGGAGGAAGAAGAACGACTCTCTCTTCTCGGAACTGCAGGGGAAGGTGCCCGAGGTTCACAGGATTGGGGATTGTCAGCAGAACGGCAATATCAACCACGCGATCGAGACTGCCAACAAGGTCGCTCGGAGAGTATAGGTGGGCCTGGGATCGGTCCTGGTGGTGGGGAACCACGCCGGCCACGCCAGCTCTGCCCCGAAGCTGCCGGATGTGATCGGGAGCGGGAAGGGCTGCGGGCGCCGGCGCTAGGTCGACAGGATCGATACCTGGATGCCGCCGACGCCGGCGTTGTGGATCATGCCGACCTTGGCGTTCGCCACCTGACGTGGCCCTGCCTCGCCGCGCAACTGGCGCACGATCTCGGTGATCATGGCGCCGCCGGTTGCTCCCATGGGATGGCCGCGGCTGAGGAGTCCACCGTCGGTGTTCATCGGCTTCTTGCCGGTGATCTCCGTATTCCCCTCCCAGACAAAGACCCCGCCTTCACCCTCTTTGCAGAAGCCGAGCTTCTCCACCGTCAGGACCTCGCCGGGGGTAAAGGCGTCGTGGCACTGGGCAACGTCGACGTCCTCAGGGCCCATGCCAGCCTTCTCATACACTTTCTGCGCCAGCCAGGCGGTTGGCCCCTCAGATAGGTTGACCTCGCCGGGCTTATAGATCGGAGTAGCGCCCATGGATGCAACGAGATACACGGGCTTCGTGGTGTAGCGGCGCGCCGTCTCCTCCGAGCAGAGTATGACCGCTGAGCCGCCGTCGCTGGTGGGGCAGCACTGGTAGAGGGTGATCGGGTCGGCCACCATGCGCGAGTTCATCACTTCTTCCAGGGTCAGCGCCACCTGGTACTGAGCATAAGGATTAAGCACTCCGTTTCTGTGGGACTTCACGGAGACCTGGGCAAAATGCTCCGGCTTGCTGCCATAGAGGGCCATATGGCGTTGGGCTTGCGCAGCGTACTCCCCCGGCAGCAGGGCAAGGCCCATCACACCGGCGAAGCTCACCTCGCCGCTGGCGCTTGTGGCGACAGGAAGCATACCGCGGCCCATTTTCTCCACACCGACGATCATGCACATGTCGTGGACACCGGCCTTGATGCCGTTGACAGCAAGCTCTGCAGCGCGGGAAGAGCTGGCGCAGGCCACCTCGACGTTCGTGACGGGAATACCCGTCGAGCCCAACTCCTCGAAGATGCTCAGGCCGACACCGGCGCTAGCGACCACGCGGCCGCAGTAGCCGGCCTGGATGTCCTTATAGTCAACGCCGGCGTCCTTCATAGCCTCCAAAGCCGCCGTCCGCCCAAGGTCAGAGATGCTCTTCTCTGGGAAACGACCGAAGGGGTGGAGGCCAACCCCCAGCACTACTATTCTTGTACCGTTGTCACCCACTGCATTCCTCCTAGGTCGCTAGCCGACGAATCAGCTTCTCGCAGCAAGACCCTGCCTTCCGTCAGACCGGCTTGAACTTGTATGACATGATGTCGTTGCCTTCCTCGTCCTCTTTCATCTTGGCCAGGGTTATCTCGACATCCATGCCCACCTTCACGGCGTCTAGGTCAACGTCGGTCAGCACCGTCCTTATGGCCACTTTCTCCGGAAGTTCGACCACGGCGATGGCATAGGGCGCCTCAATCCAGGAGCCGGGAGGTGTCTGGCGGGCGATTGTGAAGGTCCATATCTTTCCGCGTGGGCTCAGTTCCGCTTCGTCGAGGCCGTTCTGGCCGCAGGCGATACAGATATGCCGTTTGGGAAAGTAGTAGGCAGCGCACTTCGGGCAACGACTCCCCAGCAGCACCGGCTTGCCATCGGGCGAGTCGGGCAGACGGAATATACCCTCCCTGAGAGGTACCATGCGCTTCGTCTTCGCTTCATCTTTCGCGTCACTCATCGGTCACTCCTTTCGCGAAGGGAATGTGATGCCCACTACCACATTATCAGCCATCGTTTTTCGCTTCAAGCATGTCCTGCCCCACGATAGCCAACTCACGCGGGCGTGGTCGAGTAGGATTGAGAGGCAGGGAAAGGCGATAAGCCTGCCGCTACGCCGCCCCGAAGTGCTCGCGGTTCCAGCGGCGGCCTTCGTCGAGCATCGCCAGGTAGTTCCGCCTGGGGATGTAGTTGGCGACAGTATTGCCCGTGCCCAGGCAGTAGCCGGTGCCATTGACACCACAGACCTCAAGAATTTGGCGGGTGCGGCGGCGCACCTGTTCCTCGCTCCCCCTCCCCAGAATGTCCATGTCGACACCGCCGGCCACCGCGATTCGCTCTCCCCAACGCTGGTAGACATCTTCGACGGTCATGATCTTGTCTTCGAAGGAGTGTTTCGCGTCGAAGCCCATGTCGATGATATCGTCCATGATCTTCTCCAGGTTGCCGCAGGAGTGAAGAACGATGGGCTTGCCGGCGGCATGGGCAGCCTCGACAAGACGGCGATGGTAAGGGAAGAAGTACTTGCGCAGGGCCACCGGCGAGATCATCGTTCCGCCTGAGTAGCCCATGTCATCGCCTTGGAAGACCATGCCAACGTTGTCATAGGTAAGCGATGTCTTGACCGATGTCAGGATAAGCTCACCAACCTTGTCGACGATAGCCTGCACCAGGTCCGGCCGATCGTAGAGCGCGTAGGCGAACGGCTGCAGGCCCATGAGCCAGACGGTGCTCTCGACAACCCCGCCGCTACCGGTGACGCATACCTTCATACCCTCAGGTATAGTCGCATTCAGGTATTCAATAGCGGCGTAGTTGATCTCTTCCGGCTTCGGCCAGGGGTAGCGCTCGAAATCCTCCCAGGTCTGGATGGGCCCGCTATTCTCATCCTGCCAGAAGCGTTGTCCGCTTTCCCAGTTCTTTGTGTCAGCAGTGTCGTCGACCGGCAGGTAGTTTCGCCCGAACTCAAGACCGGGGAACATGGGGACGTAGTCGTGGCCGGTCTCGTACCAGAAGCGCACTATCATGTCGATGACCTGCTTGGCGTTGAGCAGGTCATCCGCCGTGAGTTTTCCAGTTGACAGTCTGGCCACGAGTGCAGGGAGATCGACGGGGAACTTCTCGCCTAGTACCGATTCCATGGTCGCTGGGTCGGCGCCCAGCTCGATGAAAGGGACCGGCCCAGGCGGTCCTTGCCTGAGAAGGGTACGCCGCAAGTTCTCGAAGTCCGGAGAGCGCTTCCCACTGGATGTCTGGCCAGCCAACGTCGTCATCTACCACTCCTCTGTGCCGCACTCTCCTCAGTCCGGCAGTCCTTCGACCCGGCATGAGCATGCGCGATGTGTCGGGGATGTCGCCTGCCGGCGCTCGGCTTAGCCTACACCCCTGAGGCGAGGATCGAGCGCATCTCTCAGGCCGTCTCCCAGGAGGTTGAACCCCATCACGGTGAGCATGATGGCGACTCCGGGAGGCACCGAGAGCCACCAGTTGCTGAACTGATACTGGTGGCCGGTGTTTATCATCTGACCCCAGTCAGGCGCAGGTGGCTTGACGCCGACACCGAGAAAGCTTGCCCCCGCCGCAATCAGGATCGCGATGCCAACGCCCAGGGTAGCCTGGACGACTATCGGTTGCAGGCAGTTGGGCCAGACGTGACAGAGCATGATCCTCAGATCGTTGGCGCCGATGGTCCTCGCCGCCTGAACATAGTCAAGATCTCTGGTTACCAATACGCTCCCTCTGAGCACTCTGGCGAAATGAGGTACCGCCGCCACCCCTACTGCAATGCAAAGCGCCTTGAGGCCGGTGCCAAGAGAGCTGGCGATGGCGATCGTCAGAAGCAGGCCGGGGAGCGCCAGCAGAGCGTCCATGACTCTCATCACCACCATATCGATAACCCCGCGAAAGTAGCCGGAGAGCATGCCGAGAACAATGCCAATCGCCGCGCCCAGGCCGATCGCGAAGACGCCGACCTGGAGCGAGGTCCGAGACCCATAGATGATGCGGCTCAACGTATCTCGCCCCAAATCGTCAGTGCCCAGCGGATGGGAGAGAGTAGGCATCTTGAAACCGTTGCTGACGTTCTGTTTCAAGGGATCACTAGGGCGAGATCAGCGGCGCAAAGACGGCCATGAAGACCACGGCGGCAACAATGATCAGCCCCAGCGAGAGCGGTGCGTCGCTTGACCAGTTGACGGAGTACATAGAACGAACGCCTTCGTTCTGCTTATGGTCGAACCCAAGTCCTGGACTGCTGTGCCGGCCTCCATCACTCCCACCTACCCGTATCTGACGCGAGGGTCGAGCCAACCGTAGGCGATGTCGACCAGAAGGTTCGACAACACCACCGATATGCCCACTATCAGGACGATACCCTGGACAACCGGATAGTCGTGGGTCCAGAGAGACTCGACGAGCAGTCTGCCCATCCCCGGCAGGCCAAAGACGACCTCGACGATTACCGCGCCTGCCAGCAGGTTCCCCAGCGCCAAGCCGATGATCGTCACAACTGGAATCATCGCGTTCTTCAAGGCATGTCTCAAAACTACAACGCGGTGAGCGAGACCCTTGGCCGTCGCCGTCCTGATGTAGTCCTGCCCAAGCACCTCCAAAAGGGCAGAGCGCGTCTGGCGCATAAGCACGGCCGCGCCGCCGATGCCCGCGACCAGCCACGGCATCAAAGAGAGTTGCATGCTCTTCCAGAAGTCTGTCGTCGGGCTTACAAAGCCGCTGGTGGGCACCCAGCCCAGGTGGACGGCAAACACGATGATCATCATGATCGCCAGCCAGAAACTGGGCATTGCCACGCCTCCGACCGCGAAAATTGAGAAAAGGTAGTCGGGCCAGCGGTTCCTGGTCAAAGCAGCGATGATGCCGGCAGGTAGGCCGATAGCGATGGTGACTGCCCAGGCGCCGAGTGCTACCTGCAGCGTTACGGGAATGCGCCCCGTTAGTATCTCCATCACAGACTGGCGACTGATAATGGAGTCACCCAGGTCTCCCCTGAGCAGGTTGCCGAGCCAGGAGGCATACTGCTCATACACCGGCTGGTTGAATCCCAACTGCTCCCGCAACTGCTCCATCGTTTCCCTGTCAGCATAGGGACCGAGTATCTGGAGGATCGGGTCGCCCGGTACGAGCCGGAGCAGGGCAAAGACCACCAGCGTGAGCAGGAGCAGGACGATAACCGCCTGGAATAGCCTTGCGACTACAAGTCTAGCCATCCTGAGACCCTCGAAGCCAAAGCTGTGACAGAGCCTTCATGCCGTCACGTGCCCTGACTAGCTGACCCAGATCTTCCGCCACTGGAACTGCATGCGCGGCTCACCCTTCACAGCCAGATCGGGGGCATAGCCCTGGACACGCTTCGCCACGACAACTCTCGTGGGCAAACCGACGATGAAGACGGCCATCGTCTTCTCCATGATGGTCTTCTGCACCTGCCAGTAGATCTTCTTTCGCTCGTCCGGGTTCAGCTCCAGCTTGGCGGAGTCGATCAGGCGATCGATTTCGGGGTCGGTGAGTGAGCCACCGTTGAACACGCCCTTGCTGTGATAGACGTTGCGCAACTCATAGTCGTCACCCTCGCCGAAGGCACCACCCATGGCCAGCTCGTAGTCGCCTGTCGCCAGCCTTACGCCGGCCTGGGCCGTTGCCACATAGTCCACATTGGTCTTGATCCCCGCATCTGCCCACTGGGCCTGAAGCACCTGAGCGTCAGTCTGGTCCGCCGGTTCGGTCGTCGTGTACATCTTCTCGAACTCCAACCCATCCGGGTAACCGGCCGCCGTCAGGAGTTGCTTTGCCTGTTCCGGGTCGTACTGCGGGTCCGGCTCATCGGGGTTGGCAAAAGTTCCACCCTTGATCAGGGGACCGGGAGTTATGAAGGCCTCACCGGCATAGCGGTCGATAAACTCCTGGCGGTTCACAGCCAGTGAGAGAGCCTTCCGGACTCTCTCGTCCTTGCAGGCGCCGCGGTTGTTGTTGACGTAGACCTTCTTCGCTCCGACGCCCTGGGTGACGACGTTGAAGTTGGGGTCTTGCTTGAACTGAGCGATATCCCGCACTTCGAGAGTCGCCACCATGTCAACCTCTCCCGATTTGAGGGCGGCAGCGGCCACGGCCTTGTCAGGGATGACTCTAACAGAGTAACCGTCCAGGTAGGGCTCACCGGGGCGCCAATAGTCCGGATTCTTCACCAGTTCGTAGGAAGCGCCGGGCTGCTGGCTCTTGAATATGAATGGCCCCGTACCGATCGGCTTCTCGTCCAAGTCCGACGCAGCCGGTGAGGGAATACAGGATGTCCAAAAACTCAGCGCGAGCTCCGCTACTACCGCGTCAGGGCTTTTCAGCACATACGTTGAATTGTAGAGGTCTGAGCTCTCAACGTGGTCGAGCGTATTCAGTTCTGCTGCCCGCGGCGATTTGGTCTCTGGGTCGAGGACGCGTTTGTAGTACGCCTGTATGGCATCGGAATTGAAGTCGGTCCCGTCATGGAACTTGACGCCCTGACGCCAGCGGAAGGCGAGGTGCGTGTTGTCGACCCATTCGAACGATTCCGCGAGGTTGGGCAACACAGTCAAAGCGCCGGTCTCGTCAGTTCCCTGAGTAGCCGGCCAGTCGTAGACGTTGTAGGTGACGTACTTGTCGCTTCCCAGAGACCAGATGGCGGGATCCAGCGACGAAACGGGGGCATTGGAGGCAATCGTGACCTTGCCGCCGGGTTGGGGCGTCCCTGCCGCTGCAGTGCCTCCCGGCCCCGCGGTAGCTTTCCCTCCATTTCCGTCATCTCCGCCGCCGCACCCGACTGCCAGCGCTACCGCGCCCGCCGAGCCTAGCGCGCCCATCTGGATGAGCCGCCGCCGCGAAAGACGCCGACTCAGCACCCGCCGCCGTCCCCTGTCAAGCCAGTAGTTGGTATCCTGCATTGTTGTCCTCCGTTTTGGCTAAGGATCATTCACCAGACTAGACTCTCCGCGCCGGCGGATATTGAAGCGGGAGCGAATTCCCGCCTGGATCACACGACACTCTCACCGCGCAGCAGCGACACTACCCACGCACCCGGCCAACCGGAACCCGGGCATATCTCCCGTTCTTCTCGCTGCATCTCACGGCGAAATGAGCGCCCTGTTACCGCTTGAGATTATCCAATGAAGGTGCAGCGCCCGGAGCCGCAACCGCGCGGGTGATTCTCTCCAGAAGCGGCAGCCACCCGTCCAACGGGGGTAGCTCCAGGCCGGCCGCCTCGGCGAAGGCCTCACCGGCTGCCGGAATCACGTAGAGCCAGGCCAGAGTCGGCGCGTGCACATCCTTGTCAATAAGCCCTTCTTCTTGAGCAGCCTTTATCCGAGACGTCATGAACCTTATCGTTCCCATCAGCAGGTCAGCGACCACCTCGCGAACGGCAGGGTCTCGCCGCGCGGCGGCGAAGATCTCCAGAGTCAATGCCCGCGTTTCCGCCATGCCGGGCTGGTTTCGATCACGGGCGAGGGCAAGGATCGCTGTGCTTATGTCCGGCCTTGACTTGACGTACTCTTTGACCTCATCCTGCTGCTGCTTCAGGCGTCTCCGCATGACCTCCAGCAGAATATCTGCCTTGCCTCGGAAGTTGGAGTAGATAGCGCCCACAGTGACGGACGCACGAAGGGCTATATCAGCGACCTTGGTTCGGTCGTATCCTTGCTCGATAAAGACCTCCGCCGCGGCATCAAGCAGACGCTCCGTTGTCGCTACCCGGCGCTTCTGGGGAGCGCGCGCAGCTACCGAACTTCGACTCATAGTTCCTCCTCGGCGGTAGTATATCCCCCGGAAAAGTTAATAGCAAGTACTATTTTTCCCTGCCATCCTCAGGATTCACTGAAGGCATATCCCATGCCAATTCCATCATCTCTTACTACTGTCGTGGCAGGCCCAGCCCCCTCGTAGCGATGATGTTGCGCTGAATCTCTGATGTCCCGGCAGCAATCGTCAGCCCCAGTGTGTTGAGGTAGCTTCGGGAGATAGCGCCTTTCTCCGGCGCCTTCTCCCCATACAACCCGCCGTACAGGCCCAGGAGATGCACGCCCGTCCCGGCGACACGCTGCACTGTCTCCGTCGCGAACGTCTTCAGCATCGATGCCTGGTAGTTGGGAATCAGCCCTCGTCCCAGCATCGAGACGATCTGGTAGGCCATGAGCCGGGTTACCTGCACCTCTATCATCCGGTCCGCCAGCTCCTGCCGCAGGCCGGGGTTCCGGCTCAGAGTGCTCATCTCGCCGCCTTCTTTGGCGATTCGAATGAGCTGCTCGACGGTCTGCCGCAGCGCCACGACGGCGCCTATGGCAGACGCCCGCTCGAAGTCGAGGGTCGTCGTGGCAATGTACCAGCCCCGGTTCTCCTCCCCTACTATGTTCGTCGCCGGCACCCGCACGTTGTCGAAGAAGACCTCGTTGAACATCACGTTCCCCGTGATGTCCGGCAGCGGCCGCACTTCAATACCCGGAGTCTTCATCTCCACCAGAAAGTAGCTTATCCCCTTGTGCTTCGGCGCTTCAGCGTCCGTCCGCGCCAGCAAGAACATCCAGTTAGAATGGTGAGCCATGCTCGTCCATGTCTTCTGTCCGTTGATCACGTACTCGTCACCATCGCGGACAGCCCGGGTGCGCAGCGATGCCAGGTCCGAGCCGGCCTCAGGTTCGCTGAAACCCTGACAGAAGAAGGTCTCGCCGGACAGTATCTTGGGCAGAAACTCTTTCTTCTGCTCCTCTGTACCGTGCGCTATGAGAGTCGGCCCGACCATCGATATGCCGGCCCCACCGACGGAAGGAGCGTACGCCTCCGCCATCTCCTCTCCCATGATGAACTGCTGCATCAAAGTGAAAGGCAGCGCCGCCGTATTCCTTGGGCCATGACGGGGCGATCCACCCCCGCTCCGCCAACTTGCTGCGCCACGCCATCATGTCTGGATCACCCCAGAGCGCCGCTGCCTCTTCCGAGTCCATCGGCTCATCCTTGAACCTCTGCGGCAGTTCCTTATCGATGAACGCGCGGACTTCCTGTCGCCAGGCCGCTTCTTCCGGTGTGTCTCGAAGATCCATTGCTTTCCCCCGTTCCCCTAATTCTCGCCTCTGGGCTCACGCTGCAGACTGCAGCCTCGCCACTATTATGTCGAGTTGCCGGGCAGCGACGGCACTATCTGCGCATTGGTTGACGACGCCGACTTGGGCCCGATGCGCCCAGATCACTTGCTTTGCCTCAGCGCCGATGTGCATCGCGCGCCTATTATGCTGCCCGCTAAAGGTGAGTATCAATGAGTTGGCGGGAGGCAGTCAAGGCAAGTACGTCGTTCGCGCCGTCCTCAATCATTGATGCCCGGGCATCCCTGAACAGCTTCTCGACCAGGAACTCCTTCGATAGCCCGTAGCCGCCAAAGAGCTGGACAGCATCGCTCGCCACCTCGAAGGCGGTTTGTGTAGCGTAGACCTTCCCCGCGACAGCGAATCGCGACAAGGGGATCGCCGCCTGGCCGTTGTACGTTAGCAGCGCCCGTGAGAAGGCCCGTGATGATTCCACCTTAATGAACATATCGAACAGCTTCCGCTGCACCAACTGGTGCTCGCAGAGAGGTTTGCCACCCTGGACACGTTGCTTGCAGTAGGTCATCGCCTCCTCGAAAGCGGCCTGCGCCAGCCCCGTGAAAGTCGCCGACATGCCCCCGTTAGCAACAGAAAGGATCATATCCTCCACTAGCGGGTATAACTCAGGCTTTACGACAACGTAGTAGTCGGGGATCCGCACATCGTCGAAGAAGACTTCTCCCTGATTGAGCGCCCGCTGACCGAGTTTGTTCAGCGGCTTCCCTTTTGATACGCCGGGCAGATTGAGAGGGATGATCGCTATGGCTGTAGAAGCCGGCCCTTTCGCACGGTCGACAGCGAAGTGCACCATGCCATGGGTGGCAATCGTACCGTTGGATACCCAAGCCGACTTCGCGCCGCTGATTATCCAGTCATCGCCGTCACGCCTAGCTCTGGTCTCGAGCGAAACAGCGGGGTTATCCGTATACCCGGGCAGTGTGGCCACGGTCGTGTCCGCGCCGTGCTGCGGCTCCGTGATTGCCCAGCAACCGATGTACTTTGCCTCCCTGTCCTTTGCGTATGGCACCACGAGTTCATCTACAAGCCGCCGGTCGCCAAATAGCTGCGACGCAACGACAGCCATGGAGAATGGTGAAGAGACCACGCCCAGCCCTATTGCGAGGTCGGCCGAGCCCCATCCCATCTCCTCACCAACGATCTGGCGCTCCAGCGGGTCCATGGTGGTGCCGCCCAACTCCTCGGGCATGCCCGCGAGATGGCGTTCCAGTTCGAAGTACTTGCGAAATACGTCCCAGAAGGCTGAGCCTTCCTTTATTACGTCCTCCGGATCGGCTAGCTTGTCCAGTTCGATGCTCGCCGGCCGCAACACCTCGGCGGCAAACCGATGGGTCTCCTCCTTCAGGGAGACCTGGGTTTGCGTAAGACCGGGGTTCAATTCGGTGTACATACCGCACTCCTATTCGTTGACTGCCATCTGAATCGCAAGTCGATTCTGCGGCTTGTCCATCCCGAGCAGAGGTTCCTGCTCCGTTTACCGACAAGCACGCCCGCAATCTTAGGCGGGAGGTTTGTGGAAATCCGGCTGCCGCTTCTCCAGGAAAGCGCTCACCGCTTCCCCAAAAGCAGGCCTAGCGGTCGCCGCCAGCAACTCCGTCCCCTCGCTGACCATAACCTTGCCGATGTCGGTCTCAACCAGGTGTGCCCAGGTCAGCTTCTTGATCACCAGCAGCGACTCCGTGGGATTGAAGGCTATATCCGCTGCCAGCGTCACCGCCTCCTCCAGCAACTGGTCGTGAGGGACCACGCGGCTGACCAAGCCGATTCTCTCTGCCTCCTGCGCATCGATCGTCTTGCCCGTCAGCATCAACTCCAGCGCCCTATTGAAGCCGACGATCAGGGGAAGAAGCTTGGTGCTTGCCAGCTCCGGTATGAGCCCCATGCGGACGAAACGCATCGAAAAGCGGGCACGGTCCGAGGCGATACGGACATCGGCGGATAAGGTCATTGTCAGTCCCGCCCCAATCGACGGCCCGTTCACGGCGCAGATTATGGGCTTGGAGCGCCCCCAGAAATGGACCCAGTTCTCTTCGCTGCCAAGGCGCGTGCGTTCGCGTTGAGCCTCCTTTGGGCTCATCCAAGCCGCGTTTCCAGTCGCCGACGTCGGCGCCGCCGCAGAACGCCGGGTCGACACCCGTTAGGACGATGGCGCCGATACCCGGGTCGGCGTTGTACGCCTCAACGACTTCCCGTACCTCCTCACCCATCGTCGGGCTTAGCGCGTTCCGCCTCTCGGGACGGTTCAAGGTTACTATCCCCACCCGGCCACGAGTCTCGGTTAGTATCTCTTTGTATGCCATACTTGTATCTTCCTTCCCGCTAAAGATACCCCCAGAATCGGCTGATCCTCTCTTTGGCATAAATATAGATTGATCAGACAATAATTGCAAGTATTATATTATGCACTGCTGCTCCCAGCTTCCGCTATCCTCGATCCAGAAACGCTTAGGACTTATGGTCGAAAACTCCTTAGAGTCTCGAACATCGCGGTTAGATTCTCGGCTGGCACGCCGTGCTGGATGTTGTGGATCGCCGCGAAGACGAAGCCGCCACCCTCGCCGAAGACCTCCAGTCGCCGCCTGACGTCTTCGCGCACTTCGTCCGGCGTGCCGAAGGGCAACACTCGCTGTGTGTCGACGCCACCTCCCCAGAAGACCAGCTTATCGCCGTACTTCTCCTTCAGCATGACTGGGTCCATCCCCTCGGCTGAGGTCTGAACCGGGTTCAGGATGTCCACGCCCACCTCCACAAAGTCGTCCAGCAGGGCGACAATGCTGCCGCAGCAGTGGTAGAAGGTCTTCCAGCCCGTGTTGGCATGAACCCAATCGTTGATCTTCTTGTGATAAGGCTTGTAGAGCTCACGGTACATTCTGGGCGACATGATAGGGCCGCGCTGGCTACCGAAGTCGGTACCGCTGATCGA
The DNA here is from genome assembly GCA_963763495.1 of uncultured Chloroflexia bacterium. GTDB lineage: Bacteria > Chloroflexota > Dehalococcoidia > DSTF01 > JALHUB01 > DAOUEO01. Next base: position 48,256 of record CAVXOY010000013.1, on the reverse strand, counting down.
TACGGCGTCGATCCTGTCGCCGACCGCTTCTCGGTAGAGCTTCAGGTTCTGGAGAGCGATCTCGCACTCCAGATCGAAGGCCTCTTTGATGAACTCGGGATGAGAGGCATGAACAAGGTACCAGTCCTCGGGGTCGCTGATCCCTTTCGGGGCTCTGCTCCCGGGCGCGGGCACCCCCGCTATGTCACCAAAGCTGCCACCGAATACGGCGCCCATTATCGAGAAGGACGTATTGCGGTACAGGTTGTCGACCTCCCGCTGGACATACTCCAGGTAGAAGTCGGGGTAGACGAAGAACCGGCTACGCACCCACTCTTCGGCGTTCAGATGATCCCAGTCGAGGGGCTGCTGGCGCACGATCGAGTCGAAGTAGAAACCGTTCTTGGGCATGCGGCCGCTGGGAGGGGCGGTCAGGTCGCCGCCGGGGTAGACGAGGGTGTCGCCGTTCTCCGCCTCGGTCGTGACGAAGCCCTCGCCGACCAGCACGTCCACTCCGTGAAAGGGACGCCAGGGCTTCCAGTTCACGTTGGCGAAGCCGAAGGCGGTCATCAGCCTCTCGATACCCACCACGTCCACACCCAGCGCCTCTTTGACGTCGAGCTCGACTTCACCCAGCATCTGGAAGGGTTCCCAGACCTTGACCGGCTTGGGCTCCAGGCCGAGGGCGCGTCGAAGGTGTCCGTAGGTGCTGGCGGAGATGCCGGTAACCGCTGTGGCGTCCAGGTCGAGCGGGATTCTGTCCGGCGCCTCATGGTTGAGCGTCTTTCGCACCCGTTCTCGCGAATTCATTTCGTTTCCCCTCCTCAGGGGGCAACAGAATCTCAGGCTTGTCCTTCGCCCTGCGGAGCCTCGAATCCCCTCTCCGATTTCGCGCCATTGGCGAAGATGTTTCGGGCGATGAATGAGGGCTCGGCCTGGGCTCGCGCCTCCAGCAACTCCGCCTTCAACGCATGCGCCTCCCGAGCGTATGGCCCCGCATCTCCTTCGCCGAACAGGACATAGTCCGTCAGATGCAGCGCGCGCTGCAGATTCCGTATTCCGCCGGCATCCCGTAGAGAACGCGCACGCTCCAGGAGAGACGGCGGGCCACCGGCGGCAGCAAGGACATCCTGGGCAACCTCCGCCCGAGTGCTCGGGAAGAGATCGCTGGGGTTGCCGTCGTACCAACCAGCATAGCGGCGAATGATGCCATGAACGACGAAGCGGGGACAGCCATAGGTGGGTGCCAGGTATGGCTTCTCCTTGAGATCCGGCGGCAGGTCCACCTCTTCCAGGATCTGCTCCTGCCATTGCCCCTCGTTCAGCCGGCGCACGACCTCATCTTCCAGATAGCGCAGGGCACGCGCCGTCTCCAGCATCTGCTCAATGCCGGCTTCGCGGCCGAGCACCGGCCCGTGACCAGGGACAACGATCTCCGCTCCCAGCGCGGCCATCTCCTCCAGCGCCTGCGCCCACTCCCGCGCGTATCGCTGCACTTTGAACGGATTGCCGACGTTCGGGCACCCCTGGATCAGGAAATCGCCCGATACGATCATGCTCCGCTCGGCTATCGACACCCAGGTCGCGTCGTCAGTCTCGCCCATTCCGTGCCGGCACTCGAGAGTCAAACCGCCGATGCGGAAGGCGATGCGATCCTCGTAGGTAATGGTGGGATAGTAGTAGGATCGGGGGAAGGCCTGAACGGCCGCAGGAATGGCGAATTGGATGCGGTTGATGAACTCCTGCCTCCCCTGCAGCCGCTGGTAGACGTCGAACCGGTCTCTGACACGCTTATGGCCGACGATATCCGGCGGCGGATCGCCCCGCTCGGCAGCATCCTTGAGCAGTGCCCCTGTTCCGAAGGCGTGATCAGCGTGACCGTGGGTGTAGATGATCAGGCGGAGCGGCGCCTGGGTGCGCCGGCGCAGCTCTTCGCGGACGCGCGGCCCGTTCGCCTCCAGGCCCGGATCAATGACGGCAGCGCCTTCTTTTGTCGCGACGAGCACTGTGTTGCCCAATGGCCTGGGCAAGAGCCAGATGTCGTCACTCAGACGTTGGACTTCGGCCGGCGTGTCGCCGGCGAGAGCCTGTTCCTGCGCCTCGCGACGGTGATCCATGCTGCTTCTCCTCCCTGCTGACGCTTCGAACGCGTACCTTCGCACGGAGCGAGTGGACGGTCAACGGCGGCATTCCAGGACGAGTTCAGACTCCCTTCAAATCTCAAGCCGGTTAGCCGCGATGAGGTCACGATACCAATGGCCGCTCTTCTTGATGATCCGGCGTTGAGTAGGAAAGTCCACGTAGACCAGTCCAAAGCGCTGGCTGTACCCCTCCAGCCATTCGAAGTTGTCCAGCAGCGTCCACACGTGATAACCGCGGACATCGGCGCCCTCGTTGATCGCCCTCCCGACCTGAGCCAGATACCGTTGGAGGTAGCTTATCCGCCGGTCATCGTTCACATTGCCCTCACTGTCAGGGCCATCGTTGATCGCGCAGCCGTTCTCGGTCACCCATATCGGCAGTCTGTAGTCGTTCCATGTCCGCATGATGGCCTGGTGGATCGCCTCCGGATAGACCTCCCACCCGTTGTCGGTGCGCTCTACGTCTGGGACCACAACGATACGTACGCGGAAGTTCTCTCCACTCGGGTTATGGGCGACGACCATACGAGTGTAGAGATTGACCCCGGCGAAATCGAGGGGCGCTTTGACGAGCTCCATGTCGCCCGGCTGCACTCCCAGCTTCTCCTCATCGACGCCGGGGATTTCAGGATAGCGCCCGTTCTGTACCGATTCCAGGAACCAGGCATTGCCGAGCCTGTGCGCCCGTTCCGCCGCAGCCTTGTCTTCCTCGCTCTCCGTCTCCGGATAGGCGCCGTTCATGCTGAAGGCTATGCCTACCTGCTCAGCGCTCCCCCTGTCGCGTATCGCCCTTGCAGCCAGCCCTTGCGCCAGACTGACCACATGCATAGAGCGCAGCGCCAGTGCCGAGTCCCTTATTCCGGGAGCAATGGCCCCGGTAGAGTACGCCAGCCAGGTGAAGATGAAGGGCTCATTGAAGATGATCCAACGTTTGACGCGATCTCCCAGGCGGTCGACGACGGCGGCGCAGTAATCGGCGAAATGACTGGGCCGTATGGCGGTTGGTCCAGCCCCCCTCGTCCTCCAGCGCTTGGGGCAGATCGAAGTGGTAGAGGTTGGCCAGGGGGGAAATGCCTGCCGCCAGCAGCTCGTCGACCAGCCGGTCATAGAAATCGAGACCTTTCTCGTTGACCGCGCCCCTGCCCTGAGGAAAAACGCGAGGCCAGGAAACACTGAATCGAAAGGTCTTCAGGCCCAGCTCTTTCATCAGGGCCACGTCTTCCCGATAGCGGTGATACTGGTCGCAGGCTATGTCGCCGGTGTCGCCGTTCTTGATATGTCCCGGCTCACGGCAGAAGCGATCCCAGATCGACTCGCCTCTGCCGTCCTCATCCCAGGCGCCTTCCGTCTGGTATGCGGACGCGGCGCATCCCCAGTCGAAGCCATCCGGAAACTGCAATACTGACACGGCAGCACCTTACCCTGCAAACTTGGCCCCCGGCGCGCCGGCCGAAGGGGCGATCTTGGAGCGGGAGATTGTCTAGGCTCCGTCACCGAATGCCGCGCTGATAAGGCCCTCCCTCGCCTGCTGTTGCGATGCGGCCTCGGCAATCATGCCGTCAAAGTCCAGCGCTCGCTGGAGCATCATCTCTTTCGTTCCCGGGTGAGGCGTGACGAGGCAAGTGCCCTTCCTGATCGCATCGACTACTGCCACCGCGACTTCCTCAGGCCGGAGGACCACAATTTGGAGAGACGCAAGGAGCTCGAGAAAATCCGGCTGCCCCTCATGCAGCGCATCGAGCAGCTTCCTCCTGGCGGGGTCAAGGCCGTCACCGGCAGGTATGAACCGAGCCGTCGCCTCTAGGTCTGTGAGCACGATGTCCGGACAGATGACCGTGACCCCTATGCCCTTGTTCTTCAGATAGGCGGCAAGCCCCTCGGAGATACCGACGATGGCGAATTTCGTTGCAGTGTAGGGAATCGCCGGGTCTTTCCATCCGATCAGCCCGGCTATGGAAGCGGTGTTCACGATGTGGCCGCTTCCCCGCTCCAGCATGTGGGGCAGGAAGACATGGACACCGTAGATGACGCTCCATAGATTGATGCCGATGATCCATTCCCAGTCATCGATTGACACCTTGTCTACAGGGCCGCTTAGATGCACACCCGCGTTGTTCATGAGGATGTCCACTCGGCCCATCTCGGAGATCGACTGATCGAAAAGGCTTTGGACCGCTTCCAACTTCGAGACATCAGTGTGTACCGTGAGCGCGCGGCCTAATATATAATTATATATATTATATCATCTTTACACTTAATGCACACCCGCGTTGTTCATGAGGATGTCCGCTCGGCCCATCTCGGAGATCGACTGATCGAAAAGGCTCTGGATCGCCTCCAATTTCGAGACATCAGTGGCACCGTGAGCACGCGGCGGCCCAGTGCCTCGATCTCGCCCTTGGCCTCCGCCAGGCGCTCCTCATTGATGTCCGCGAGAACGACGTCCGCGCCCTCCTGGGCAAGCGCGACAGCCGTGGCCTTGCCGATTCCGCTCGCGGCGCCGGTCACTACCGCGACCTTTCCTTTTATCTCCATTGCCTTCCTCTGTATATCATAATAGTAGTCAGTACCATTTACTGAATCCAATGGTAGTTGATATCATGCACCATGTGTCAAGGGCCTCAACAGAGTACCGAGAGCGAATAACACGCCCGCTCTTCTCAAACCTAGGCTCGGCGAAGAGAAGGTAGAGCAAAACCCAAAAGCAGGCGGAACTATTCCCCAAAACGCTTGACAGAAGTGATATGATCCTTGATGGATCAAGACCTTCGAAAGCAATGGCCGACCAGGGCCAGTACCTAAGCTGTGGCAGATGGCGGGGCTGCGCAGCGAGAATGGATGCAGAGATGGTCTGTGAGGCAAGGGAAGCCGACCCCGCGGGTCGGTTTTTGCTTTCTGAAGGTCAAGTTAGTCCGGCAAAAAGCCTTAGCAGGAGGAGGTCAATGAAACGTAAGGTTAGTCTACTAGTAATCGTGTTGGGAGCTTTAGCGCTCGCGCTGGCGGGCTTCCTGCAAGACGTCAGCACGAGCAAAGCCCTAATCCCCCTCCCGGTCAGGCCCATGAGGCCGGCGCACGCCGAAGCTGACGATGTACAGCACCACGGCGCTCGGCCAGGCGCTCGACTCGCAGTCACTTAGCGCCGGCGGGCACGGCATACGGGGGAGCCTCGCCTACGCCAACTGGACCCGGGCGGAACCGGGCTACGCCGACATCATGGTCAACGACAACCAGGCGCTCGGAGACTACATGACCTCGAGCGACTTCCTGTGCGACGCCACCGACGATACGGACGGCGACCTCGTGGCTGACAATGACGGCCTCCGGCGTATCCCGGTGCCGGTCCCCTTCAACGAGGTGACCACGGATGTCGCGGCGGCAGGCGAATCGTACCTGCTGTCGAAGGCAGGCGTTTTCCCGATGACGGCCCGCTTCGGGTCGACCATCACCAACGTCTGGCTCTTCGGCACGGTAGCCAGACCCAGTCACTCCCATCCCGGTCAGCATTCTCACGTTGCGCGTGCCCTGGTCGATGCAGACAGGCATAAGCCAGATCTGGATCGGCGGCCTCGCCGCGAAGCCGTCCGCGCCGATGTGCACCGACAGCTCGGAGAACACGGCCGGCTGCCGAACGGCAACTCATCGCAGGACGATGGGCTCCTGGACAGCCCCCGTTGCGATGACCAACACACCGCCGATAAGGGGTGACTCGTCCAGCCCCTGCGTTGGCCCCAACTGCGCCGACAAGCGGATCTACGGTTGGTGGGCCGCGCCGACCGTCGTCGACGCGACGGGTAGGCGCCCAGGTAATCACGGTCACCCAGCGCGCCCTCAACGGCGGCCCGGGCACAGGCAACTTCAAGGACGTCTGGCACGTTGAGGCTCCGGCCGGCGTGACGGCGACCTGGGTCCCCGCGATCACCGAGCGGCAGCTGGAACGGCACAAGCTGCCTGGGTCAAGCGACCCCGCTCCAACCGTCGTTCCCAGTGCCAGGGAGATCAGCTTTGTCGAGGACGTCCCTGATCCCCGGCAATACCTACGAGGACGTGGGTACGCTGAATGTAAGCTGCGCTCGGAACGGGCGACTACATCGTTTCCATCAAGGCGGCGGCCTACCCGATAGCGCCGACGGCGGACAACGACCTGTCATCCAACGTGGCCGTTGCCACCATCCGGGTGAAGTGCGGGCTGCTGCGCCAGAGGTGGACAAGCAGGCGCTTTCCCTTGCGGGAACGATAATCGCCCTCAGCCCCGGCAGCGTGCCCCTCAACCCGCCGATCACGCCCCTCACGCCGCCGAGTGACCACGTGCAACTCCTTGTCGGTCGACACGGCGACCCTCGGCATGACGGCGCTGAGCCGCGCCCAGGCCGCCGGGAACGTTCCGACCACGGAGTGGCTCGTTGCCGAGGCGCCGGACATGAACGGCGACGGGGCCTACGACATCGCCCTCAACTGGCTACCGGGCTCAGTGACCGGCGTATCCGGCTCCGAGCCCGCGAACCAGATACCGCTACCCGCCGGCCCGACGGCCGTCTGCATTCCCTGGGGCCCGACGCCCTGCGCCGGCCTCAACATCTCGATGACGGAGCCGGGCGGCCCGATGGTGATGGTCAACGCCGAGCCTGGAGATCACCTGCACGGCTCCCGGCACCTACCTGGTGCCGCTGAAGCTCGTCGAGCTGCCGACGACGTTCGGCGACTCCGCGCCGGCCAACAACTCGGCCTGGCAGGCGGTCACGGTCTACTGCTGGGGCTAGCCCGAAGGACGTGGAGGACGACGGCTATCGACGACAGCAGCGGCCTCTACGCGTGCCTTCACCTCCTACGTGGGCGAGGCCGACGTCCGCAAGTCGGTAACGCCGGCCTCGAAACCGGCCACAGGGATCGCCTCCGACACCGGCTACGTCGAGCGGTACGTCGAGTGGGACTGCGTGTACAACGACCTCAACGGCGCGCCCGACACCGGCGACCCGAACAGCATCGGCTGGATCACGCCGGCCGAGAGCATGGCCGATCCCGACAAGCCGGCTACGTGGCATCGACGACGACGGCGACTGCATGGCCGACGTGGCCACCGCTCAGCCCGGCCACCCGGCAGACTTCAACGACGTCGCCGGCGTAGCGATGTGCGCGCCGATCGTCTACAACGAGGGGAACGCGCCCTACACCCAGGTGCAGTACCTCCAGTCCGCCGACGAGGACTGCGACGGCCTGGTTGATGGTCTGGAAGTGGTCTTCGGCTCCAACCCGCGGATGGCCGACTCCGACGGCGACGGCGCCAGCGACTTCTTCGAGGTGTTCCAGTTCAGCAACCCGCTGAACCCGGACACCGACGGTGACGGCCTCCTCGACAAGCCGGAGGACGACTACATCGCCGCCGCCGCGAGCAGCTGCCGAGAGCGGTGAGTCGGCGAACGCCGACGACAACTGCCCGATCGTCTACAACCCCACCCAGGCGAACAACGACGGCAAGCGCCGCGACAACGGCAGCGTTGTCCCCGGTAGCTGGGCGAGCAACCCCAACCAGGACAAGCTGGGCGACGCCTGTGACGACGACGACGACAACGACGCCGCCTTGGACGTTGCAGAGGCGCTTGCGCCCATCACCGACGCCATGGCTCGCCGACACCGACGGCGACGGCTGCGTCGACGGCTGGGAGTCGATGCAGGGGCAAGGACCCGAACCCTCGCCAGCTTCCAAGTGCCCAGTCGACCCTGACCGCTCAGGGGCAGAAGTACGCGAAGGGCTGTCACCTCAACCTGCCTGGGCGCCGACGGTGGCCGCGTTCGTCAACGGCTACAGCGGCAGCCAGTGGGTGGAGATGGATGTCGACGGCGACGACATCGCCTGCCAGACCGGCTCCGACCGTCACCGACCCCGACAGCGACGACGGGACGGGCAGCCTTGCTGTGCCGCCTGCTCGAGATCGTCGACGCGGTCGAGGCGATGGGCTACAACACGGCCCTCTCCCGCAAGGACACCGACGGCGACGGCTGCGAGGACTGGATCGAGATCGTCGACGTCAACGGTAACCGCTCCGCCAACATCCTGGACGTTCTGTTCGTCGCCAAGAGGGCGCTTGCGGCGTTGACCCGACGCCCGCCCTCCGACCGGGTCCTGGACATTGACAAGAACGGTGCGGTCACCATCCTCGACGCCTTGGTTGCGGCCAAGAACTCGAGCCTGGTGAAGTCGCAATCCCCCTGCACGTCAGAGGGATAGAAGCTAGTGGAACCTGGTCTCTCTGAGACCGGACAACAGAATAGACAATAGAATAGGAAGAGCGCCTTGCCGAGGGCCAACCCGCCAGAAGGTCCGAGGCAAGATGGACGCGGCGCCGCCCGGGTATCTCGCACGTCGAGGTTGCCCGGGCGGTGCCCTTTCTAGGAATAACTGGACAGTCCCCGGCGGCTCGACCGACCTGAGGTCTTCACCACCGGCACCGGCAGGTGTTAACCTAGGGCAAACAGCCGGACCGAATATCGCCGCCCCGGAGGAGAGCGCTTCTCCCAGAGAAAGGAACCGAGAATGCCACACGTGAGGGCGAACGGGATCAGAATCGAGTACGAGGAGTTTGGACAGCAGGACTCGACGCCGGTGCTCCTGATCATGGGGCTCGGGGCGCAGATGGTGATATGGGACGAGAGATTCTGCGAGCTGCTGGCCGGCAAGGGCTTCCGGGTCATCCGCTACGACAACCGTGACGTAGGACTCTCCACCAAGTTCGACCAGCAGTGCCCGGACCCCGGGCCTCTCTTTGTGGATGTGCTGCAAGGGAAGAGCATCGTCCCGCCATACACGATAGATGACATGGCCGACGACGCGGCTGGGCTGTTGCAGGAGCTGGGGATTCCGGCGGCGCACATCATCGGCGCGTCTATGGGCGGGATGATCGCCCAGTCGCTTGCCATCCGGCATCCGGAGCGCGTGCTCACTCTCACTTCGATTATGTCAACGACTGGAAACCCCGATCTGCCTCAGGCTGACCCGGACGTGCTCGCCATCCTGGCGCAGCCGATACCCACAGAGCGTGAGGCGGCCATCGAGCACGCCGTAATGCTGTCCCGTGTGATCGGCAGCCCGGGCTTCAAGTTCGACGAGGAGCGCACTCGGATGCTGGCGGCGTTGTGCTACGAACGGGACCCGGACCCCGTGGGCCCGGCCCGGCAGATTCTGGCGATCATGACCGCCGCCAGCCGGAAAGACGCCCTTAGATCGGTCGCGGTGCCGACCCTGGTGATCCACGGCGCTGCCGACCCCTTGGTGCCGATAGCCGGCGGGTTCGACACAGCCGAGGCGATCCCGGGCGCGAAGATGCTGGTTATCGAAGGCATGGGCCATGATATGCCGGAAGGCGCCTGGCCCCGCTTGACAGACGCTTTCCTGGAACTAACGCGCCAAATCGAGTAGCGGTCGCGGCATCGAGCCGTCGGTATCCGTCAGGCACTGCCATCTTAAGTTGCGCCAAGGAGGTGTGCGATGAAGATAACCGAGGTCCGAACGCGGGTGTTTGAGTTCCCTCACCCCGACACGCCATTCTTCCCCACCTGGCAAGTCTTCCCCAGCGCATCTCACCGGATGACGCTGGTGGAAATCACGACCGACGAAGGGATTACCGGCATCGGCGCCGGCGGCGTCGTGACCCCACAGAGCACAGCGGCGCCTCTCCTTATCGGCCAGGACCCGCTGGAGATCGAGCGGCACGTCCACTTGATGCGCAGCGTCGCCTACTTCATGGGGAGACCCTGGGCAGTCGAGGTGGCGCTCTGGGATATCGCCGGTAAGGCGGCGGGGCTACCCCTCTACCGCCTCCTCGGCGGGCACAAGAACCGGGTTCGCGCTTACGCGAGCACGGGCGAGCTAAAGGGGGTGGAGCAGCGGCTAGAGGTAATCTCCCGGCTGCGCGAGGAAGGGTTCACGGCGGTGAAGCTCCGCTTCCACAGCCCTGACCCGCGCAGCGACCTCCCTATCGCCGAGGCCGTTCGCAAAGAGGTCGGCGGGTCGATGGAGATCATGGTTGATGCCAACCAAGCCTGGAACTACCCCGGCGACCCGGTGTTGAACCGCTGGGACCTGAAGACGGCCGTGACGATTGCGCGCGAGCTGGAGGCGCTGGACGTCTTCTGGCTGGAGGAGCCTCTGTGGGCGTACGACTATGACGGGCTGGCAGCGCTGCGCCGAAAGACCAACCTCCGGATCGCGGGTGGCGAGCTCAACCCCGCGCTCCACGAATTCCGTCTCTATTTGGAGAAGGGCTGCTATGACGTCTATCAGCCGGACGCGACCTTTGCCGGCGGGATAACGGGTGCGCGCAAGGTCGCGGGCATGGCGGAAGCGGCGGGGCTCATGTTTTCGCCCCACACCTGGACGAACGGTATCGGGCTGATGGCGAATCTCCATGTCGCCGCGGCCGTCCCCAACTGTCCCTTCATCGAATACCCGTATGACCCGCCGGCATGGACGCCGGAGATCCGTGACTTCCTCCTCGCCGAGCCGATCCGGATCGACAGCGAGGGCTACGTGCGGCTGCCGGAGCGACCCGGCCTGGGCCTCGAGATTGATGAGGAGAAGCTCAAGCGTTACGAGGTCGGCGGCGATGAGTTTAAGACGGAAGCATAGGGAGGAGCGCAACGATGGGATCGGACAGCGTTGCCAAGCGTCAACCTGATTTCAACAACCTGCGGCGGACTATCCTGCGCCAGGGGCCGCCGGGGCCGGTGCCCTTCTTCGATCTGTTCGCCGACCCCGGCATGGTTGAGGCCGTCCTGGAAGAGAAGTTCCCGATCAACCTGCACCGCTACATCGAAGAGCCGGTCGCAGAACTCCCCGTCGAAGAGATGCCGGGCCTGATGAAGTCCCTCGACATGTACGTCCGCTTCTGCCGCGAGGTAGGCTATGACTATGTGTTCATGGTGACAGGCTTCAGCCTTCTCAGGAACTTCAAGGCAACCACCGATACGGGCGGGACCCGGAACTGGCCTGACGGTCAGCGCTATTGGCAGGATGAGGCGAGCGGCCCCATCCAAAGCTGGGCCGACTTCGAGGCTTACCCATGGCCCAAGCCCGAAGACCTCAGGCATGCAGCCCTGCAGTACGTCAACGCCATCGTGCCGGAGGGGATGAAGATAGCCGCCTTCATGTACGGCGGAATCTTCGAGCACTCTACCTGGCTGATGGGCCTGCAGTCTTTCTCTTATGCTCTCCACGACCAGCCCGACCTCGTGGCGGCGATCTGCCAGAGGGTGGGCGAACTCGCGACCGCCACTTGCGCCCAGGTCCTCGCGATTGACAACGTCGACATGGTGCTCCTCGCCGATGACCTGGGATTCTATAGCGGCACCCTTGTTTCGCCGGACCTTCTGCGTCGCCACATCTTTCCCCACTACAAGAGGGTCGCCGAGACCACTCATCAGGCGGGAGGTCTGCTCGTCTTCCACTCCTGCGGGAACATGTACAAGCTGATGGATGAGCTCATCGACGATATCGGCATCGATGCCAAGCACTCGTTCGAGGACAAGATCGTGACGGTGGAGGAGGCCAGCCGGCGCTGGGGCAATCGCGTGACGGTCCTGGGTGGCGTGGACATGGACTTGCTCGGCCGGGGCACGGAAGAGCAGGTGCGCGCTCGCACCCGTCAGATCTTGGAAGTCTGTGGCGTCAAGGGCACCGGCTATTGCCTGGGCACCGGCAACACTGCCGCCAACTACATCCCCAGGCAGAACTACCTGGCCATGCTGGACGAGGGACGCCGCTGGAACCAGGAGCGATTCGGCGTCCCCTAGAGACCATCCCGCCAACCTATTGAAAAAGCATCCCAGGCGGCGTACACTGCCCACGCGTTAACGGGATCTCGCAGTTCTACGAAGGGGGCACACTGTGAGAGAGCAGAAGATGACGCTAGAGACCGACGTGGCGGTGGTGGGCTCCGGGCCGGGCGGCGCAACGGTGGCGCGCGAGCTGGCCGGCGCCGGGCAAAAGGTGACCCTCCTGGAGATGGGCAGAGACTACCGCCATGACCGCTTCTACGGCAGCCACCTGGGAGCCCTCACTTACGCCGACCGGCACAGCCTGCTGTTCACTGAGGAAGGTCTCAACATCATCCGGCCCATCATGACGGGCGGCGCCACCAACATGTTCTGTGGCTGCTCAGCCGTGCCGCCGTCATGGCTGAAGGAACGCTACGGCGTAGATCTCGACGACTACGCTCTGCAGACCATAGGTGAGTTGGGTATCCAGCCCCTGCCGGATGAACTGCTGGGTACGGCCTCCCGCAGGGTCATGGAGGCTGGCCAAGAGCTGGGCCATGACTGGCAGCCGTTGCCCAAGTTCATGAACCCCGTCGCGCAGCAAGCGCTTCGATTGCGGCGCCAAGTGCATGTTGGGGTGCCGCTGCGGCGCTAAGTGGACCGCCAACGAGTACATAGATCAAGCAGTCGCGACGGGCTGCACTCTCGTTACCCGCGCCCGCGTCGATGAGCTCATCATCGAGAATGGGCAAGTGGGCGGGCTGCGAGGGCAAGGTCGGCGGTCGCCGGCCCTTCGAAGTGCGCGCCAAGGTAGTGGTGCTTTCCGCCGGAGGCATCGGCACGCCCTTGATCCTTCAGAAGTCGGGCTTTGCGGAGGCGGGGCGCGGGATGGCCATGGACACCACGGCGATCGTGTATGGTGTCGGCAAGGAACAGGGGTCCGCCTTTGAGCCGCCGATGACCGTGGGCTACAGCGATCTGGAGCACGGCTACATGCTCAGCACTCTCATCGATCCCTGGATTCTATACCCCGTCATGGCCGCTCTGAAGGGCCCGCGCCACGCCCTGAGCTGGCGGAAATACCGCCGCACGGTTGGGGTCATGATCAAGGTAACCGATGAGGTGGCCGGGATCATCTCGGTGGAGGGTCGCATCAGCAAACCCATGACAGCCCGTGATCAAGAACGGCTGCACCACGCCAGCGTCGTTTCCCGTCGGATCCTGACGAAGGCGGGCTGCGACCCTGAGTCAATCTTCATCTCACGGCTTCGCGGTACCCACCCCAGCGCCACTGTGCGCCTGGGCGAGATGGTGGATGAGAACCTCCAGACGAACGTCAGTAACCTCTACGTCTGCGACGCCAGCGTTTTCCCGGAGGCCCTGGGCCAGCCCACCGTCCTCACAATCATCTCCTTCGCCAAGCGTCTCAGCCAACACTTGCTTCAGGGGGTACTGAAGCAGTCGGCAGCGCTTGGACAACACGGCTAGATCTGTGTTGACCACGCAGCCAATTCGCGCCGCGACCCACCTTGATAAGCGCGCTGGCGAGGACTAGAATTAGGAACCATCAAACATGCTTCTGCACTAGCAGTGAGGAGGTATCGCCGAGCAAGAACCACCACACGTAGCCGCGTACACTGCCGACCAGGGTTGTCGAGTCCTTCAGGAGGCAGACGATGAACGAGGACAGAAGACTTTGGCAGAGAACGCTAGGAAAACGGATTTCGCGACGAAAAGCCCTTGGGGCGGCTGTGGTGGGGACATCGGCGCTGGCCGGTGGTCTAGCACTCGGGTGCAAAGAAGACAAGGACGAAACGGTTGTCGATGAGGGCGGCACCCCGCTGCCCGGGCGAGACCAGCCGACTCCCGGCGGCACATACATTGGGGTGATGGCGGACCTCTATAACCAGGACCCGCACAAGGCCACGGCCTTTCTCACCCACGTTTTCGCGTCCTGGATCTACAGCCGGCTGATGCGATACGACTCAGTGCGGGGGGAACTCCCGGCAGAGCGCTGGTTCACGGCAGTACCCGAACTCGCCGAAAAGGTCGAGAATCCGGACCCCCTCACATACACCTTCACTCTCAATCCCGCGGCGAGATGGCAGGATATCGACCCGACTTTCGGCCGCGAGGTGACAGCCGAAGACGTTGTCTTCTCCTTCAACCGCTACCGAGATCTCTCCAAGGGTCAGGGTACCCTCGCGGTCGTGGTCGACAGCGTGACCGCCCCCGACAGCAGGACGGTGACCTTCAAGGCGAAGCACCCCTTCGCCCTCTTTCTCACCCGCATCGCCTCCTACCAGGACCTCTGGATCCTCCCGCCTGAGCTGATCGAGGCCGACGGTGATGCCGAAAAACGCTCCGTCGGCTCAGGGCCGTTCATGCTTGACCACTACCGGCGGTCTGAGGAGTTCGAGTTCTTCAGGAACCCCAACTACTTTGAGAAGGACCAGTGGGGAAATCAATTGCCCTACATAGAGCGGATGCGCCTCCTGGTCATACCCGATCCGAATACACAGGTGACCCAGTTCATCGCGGGGAAGCTGTTCGGGATCGCCATTCTGCCGATGCTGTTGCCGGAGGCTATTTCCGCCTTGCCCAACCTGCGCATCAACCGGATGCTAAGAGATTTGACCAGCTTCCTGTACTTCGAGCCGGCCACCTACACGGATAACAAGGGGCCTTTCAACGACGTGCGCGTGCGGCGGGCGATCTCGATGGCGATCGACAGGGACGGCCTGCTGGCGCTGGTGCGAGCGCCGATCGACGAGACGGGTGGCGAATGGTGCAACATGGTGCCGGCCGGGCTGGGAAAGCAGTGGTGGGTCAACCCCAAGAGCGACGACATGGGCGAGGCGGCGAAGTGGTACAAGCATGACATCGGCGAGGCGAAGAAGCTGCTCGAGGCCGCGGGATACGGTGACGGCTTCCCAACCAAGCTGCACTTCAGCAGCACCGTCTACAACAACATCATTCCCTACTACCCCGTGGTGGCGGAGGCCCTGCCCACTCTCATGAAAGACATAGCGGTGGCCACCACCTCGGCTCCGGAGGACTACATCGGGCAATACTTCCCGCAGACCTATAGCCAGGGCAATTTCGACGGCATGGCGTGGGGGTTGCAGTCGAACTTCACCGACGTCGTGGCCTACCTATCAGTGAGCTTCCTGCCGTTCGGCGAGGGCGGCTACCGAAACATGTCGAGGGTCAACGACCCTGAGCTCGTGGCGAAGATCGAGGAGATGGCCCGGCAAACCGACGTCGAGAGCGTTCGCGAGCGGTCGGCCGATATCCAGCGCTACATCTCCGACATGATGTATTACGTGCCGGTGATCAACGGGATCGACTACGCCGTCAGCCAAGGTTGGGGCAGTACGCCGATAAACTCGACCGGTCCGTCCGGCACCTACGGCTTGGGGACCGAGAGTTCGATGTGGGGGTGGATCTACCCGGAGTACCAGAATAGAGGATAGGCAGGGAGTCAGCACCTCCGTCGACAAGAGTAGGCTAGACAAATCAGACCTGGAGGTGTTCGTAGAGGCAGGTCACAGCAGCGCCCAGCTCGACAAGTCAGTGTCAGTAGCAGCCAGCAGCCCTTCGACCAAGGAGGAAGGAAAGAACGATGATTAGGACACCTGAGCAATATGTGGAAAGCCTGCGTGACGGCAGAGTCGTCTATCAGGACGGCGAGAGGGTCAAGGACGTACCGACATTCTACAAGGACATGGTCGAACGGACGGCGTCGGAGTTCTGGATTGCGACGCAGCCTGAGTACCGCTCTCTGTTCAACATGATGGAGGACGGCGAGGAAGTGTCGTTCTCGTTCAAGATCCCGGAGACGGGCGAGGACCTGCAGAGGCGCAGAACGATCATTCAGACGCTTAACCGGAACGGCGTCGGCGGGTCACGCCTCACCGGCATCGACGGGCTGAACGGCGTCGCCTATGCCACTGAGAAGCTCGACGCGGCGATGGGCACCAAGTACGCCCAGAACATGCACGCCTACCGAGCCTGGTGCAAGAAGAACGACCCCAGCCTTTGCGCCGCGGTAAGCGATCCCAAGGGCAACCGAAAGCTACACGCTGAAGACCCCAAACAGGCCCACAAGGACTTCTACGTCCGCATCGTCGACCGCAATAACGAGGGCATCTGGATCACCGGCTGCAAGCTCCACATCAGTGAATCCATTCTCTCGAACGAGCTCATCGTCCTTCCTTCCCGCAACCACGATGAGTCGGGCAAGGACTATTGCGTGGCCTGCGCCGTGCCATGCAATGCCAAAGGTGTGATCTTTCTCGGCACAGCGGGGGCGAGGGGCGGGGGACATCCCATGATTGTCTTTGACAACGTGTTCGTGCCCTGGGAGAGGGTGTTCATGGCGGGCGAGTGGCAGTTCTCCCGTGTGATGGCCACTTCGTTCGCCCGCTACCATCGACTGACGGCCGCGACTTACAAGCACGTCCACCTTCAGTTCATCGCCGGGCTGGCAATGCTGATGGCTGAGTACAACGGCCTGACGCACGCTACCCGGATCCAGGACATGCTGGCGTGGCTGGCCATGTACTCCGACGTGACGGAGGCCATGGGCAAGGCCGCCGCGCTCGACCCGGTCATCGACCCCGAGACCGGGTTCGCCATGCCCAACCCCGTCTACACGAACTGCGCGAAGTACTGGTTCGCGTCCCAATGGCACGAGGCGATGAAGTATCTGCAGGACATCACCGGCGGCATCGCGGCGACGATACCCTCCGTGAAGGACTGGGAGAACCCCGAAACGCGCCCCTACATAGAGAAGTACCTCCAGGGCGACGCGAGGTTCTCTACCGAGGAGCGGATCAAGGCGATCAACGCTGTCATCAATCAGGGCTCCGCCTTCTACGGCGTGCTCAGCATCCACGCGGAAGGGTCGCTGGCTACGCAGAAGATGGTGCTTTACCAGATGGCGGACTGGCCGAGGTTTAAGGCGGCCGCGAGGCGGGCCCTGGGGCTGCCGACAGACCATCCCGATTTCAAGGACCTGCCGACGGAGCCGCCCTTCAAGCTGCCTCCTTCGAACTAGACGGTCGATTAGAAGAGACGTTGCAGAAGGGCGAGACGCGTGGTCTCGCCCTTCTCTCTTACCGGCTAGGCAGGTGCCGGCCGCCGTTTCAGGAAGGCGATGATGTGCTCGGCGATCTCCTCTCCCTTGTCCTCCTGGAGAAAGTGCCCGGCATCGCGGATGGTTGTCTCCGGCTCTCGGCTCGCCGCCGGAATCAGTGCGCGGAGGAGACGGTCATTCCCACGTGTCACCGGGTCGGAGTCGGAGAAGAGTAGCAGCGTCGGCTTCTGCCAGTTGCGGAACACTTCCTGGGCGCGGCGGTTTTCCTCCACACCGGGCATATCGGAGAAGACCGGCACCAGGGACGGCCAAATCCGCGCCCCCGCCTTGTAGGTGAGATCAGGAAATGGCGCATCATACGCCGCGACAACGTCGGGCGCAAGGTCGGTGACGGTGGCGCCCTGCACGAGTTGGCCCACGGGTAGGTCTTCGACCCGCCGTGAGTAGCGCCGCCATCGCAGGAACGCGTTGTCGACATCGCCGGCATCGTCAGGGGGAGTCGGCCCCATCTCGCCCGCGGGAAGGCCCGTGTTCATGATTACCAGCCGGAACACGCGCTCCGGGTGTTCCGCGGCGACGCGCAAACCGATGAGCCCGCCCCAGTCCTGGACAACCAGCGTTAGCCCGCTCAGGTCAAGCTTCTCGATGAATGCCCAAAGCGTGTCGACATGCATCTGATATGAGTACGCCTCAATCTCGCGGTACTTGTCAGAACGCCCGAAGCCGATGAAATCCATTGCCACCACGCGATAGCCGGCGGCCACTACCGGTGGGATCATCTTTCGATACAGATACGCCCAGGAGGGTTCGCCATGCAGCATCAGCACCGTCTCGCCGGCGCCCTCGTCTAGATAGTGAACCCGCGCCTCACCTATCTCCACATAGTGGGGCTCGAAGTTGTATCCCGGCAGGTTGTGGAATCGCTCGTCAGGAGTCCGCAGTAGTGCCAATTTCCGTCCTCCATTCATCACTATGAGAATCGCTTTCTCGAATCCTAGAGTATAGGCCGCACTCTCCTCGCGATCAACGGCGCTCGCCGATTGCCGAACCGGGGTCTTCTCCACCAGCGCCGATAGGTGTTAACTTAGGGCGAAGAGCCGGACTGAACATCGTCGCCCCGCAGGAATGCCTGCGCTTGCCGATGCGCAGGAGAAGGGAGCCGAGATCGTGGCAGCCGAATCAGTCAAAGACAGGCCGTATCACGAGCTTCAAGAGCGATTCGCCGGGCACCCCTTGGGCGCTCCTCCCACGAGACCTTCCTGGAGATCCTGAAGTTCTACTATGAGCCGGAGGAGGCCCATCTGGCGGCCCACATGTCCTGGGACCTGGAGCCGGAAGAGACCATCGCCAAACGGGCAGAGATGAGTTCGGAGGAGGCGGCGCCGATTCTGACAAGGATGGCCTCCAAGTTCTTCATCCGGGGGGTCAAGCGGCCCGACGGCGTGCGCGTCTTCCGCTTGCCTTACATACTGCCCGGGCTGTTCGAGTTGCCTTTCGCCATGCGGCAACCGTCGCCGGAGCTGGACAGGCTGGGGGCGCTGTGGGACAAGTACTACGTCGAGGCCTGGGGGCGTGAGCTCCACAACAGCTCGTTCCAGGTGGCGCGAGCGCTGCCGGCGGTCCAGGTGCCGAAGGAACAGGTGGTGCCGTTTGAGGATGCGGTCCGGATCGTCGAGAATGCCTCGTCGCCGATGATTTACCCGTGCATGTGCCGCCTGGCTTCCCACAAGTGCGACGACCCGATAGACACGTGCATCGTCTTCGGCGTGGGGTTCTACGGCGGCGACGTGCCGGGGGAGCCGGTGCTCGACCCAGCGCATCTGGTGGGCGCGCCCAGAGGCCGCCCGGCTTCGGTGGACGAGGTAGTGGATGTCCTCAAGCTGGCGGAGAAGGCAGGGTTGGTCCACACGACGGCCAACTTCCAGGAGGGCGCCTGGATGATCTGCAACTGCTGCCGCCACGCCTGCAAGGTCTTGCGGGGGATGACGCAACTGGACATCCCGCACGCGGTCGCGCCCTCTGCCTATTGGGCGACCGTCGATGCAGACCTCTGCAACGGCTGCGCGGCCTGCGTGGATCGCTGCCAGGTGGATGCGATCAAGATGGGGGATGAGGGCATCGCGGAGATCGACGTCGAGCGCTGCCTGGGATGCGGGGTATGCACCTTCGTGTGCGCGCCCGACGCCTTGCGGCTCAGCCTGCGCGATAACCGCGTGTTCACGCCTGCTCTGGACCAGCACGAGTACTTCGTCATGCTCGGTGACGCGCGAGGCAGGCCGCAAACACCACACCACCACCCGCACCCGTAGCGGCGAGGCGACGGCACCGACACCTCAATAGGAGCCAACTCGAGAGCAGCTTTGAAGGGGAGGCCAGCGATGATTCTACTGAACCCGAAGAAGCTCAGCCAACGGTACCCAGACAAGCGCTCGCTGGAAGTCATGGCCAGCACAATCGACTTCTTCGAGAAGAAGGGGAAGAAGCGGCTCAAGGAGGACGTTCATCAGCGGGTCTGGTACGACGACTTTCTCAAGTTCATAAAGGATGAGAAGATCTTCGCCACTTTGCTCACTCCTCCCAGCTACGGAGGCGGGGAATCGCGGTGGGATACGTTCCGCAACGTGGATTTCAACGAGATACTGGGATTCTACGGACTCTACTACTGGTACGCCTGGCAGGTCTCGACGCTCGGCCTCGGCCCGATCTGGATGAGCGGCAACGAGGATGCCAAGCGGCGCGCCGCCGAACTCCTGAAGGACGGGGCGGTGTTTGCCTTCGGGCTGTCCGAGCGCCAACACGGCGCCGACATCTACTCGACGGAGATGAAGCTCACGCCACAACCGGGCGGCGGCTACCTGGCGAACGGAGACAAGTACTACATCGGCAACGGCAACGTCGCTCCCATGGTCTCGACCTTCGGGAAGATGGCGGACAGCGGCGATTACGTGTTCTTTGTCGCCGATTCGACGAAGCCCAACTACGAGCTGCTGGACAATGTTGTTGCCACCCAGGCGTACGTCTCGGCGTTCGCTCTTCATGACTACCCGGTCAGTGAGGCAGACATACTCTCGAGAGGGCGGGAGGCCTGGGATTGCGCCCTCAACACGGTGAATGTCTGCAAGTTCAACCTGGGTGCGGCATCCATCGGCATCTCGACGCACGCCTTCTACGAGGCGATCAATCATGCCGCCAACCGCCGTCTCTACGGCATTCACGTCACGGATTTCCCGCACGTCAAGCAGATGTTCACCGACGCCTACGCCCGCCTGACAGCGATGAAGCTCTTCACGCTCCGGGCCGCCGACTACATGCGAGTCGCATCGCCGAACGACAGGCGCTATCTCCTCTACAACTCAGTTGTGAAGATGAAGGTGACAACGCAGGGGGAGGAGGTCATAGACCTGCTCTGGGACGTGATTGCGGCGAAGGGGTTCGAGAAGGACATGTACTTCGAGAGCGCCGCCATGGACATCCGCGCCCTGCCGAAGCTCGAGGGCACAGTCCACGTCAACATCGCCCTCATCCTGAAGTTCATGGCCAACTACTTCTTCAACCCGGCTGAGTACGCCAGCATCGGTCAGCGCTCAGAACCGAAGAACGACGACTATCTGTTCCAGCAGGGCGCGACGAAGGGCATGGGCGATATCCAATTCCACGACTACAACATCGCCTACAGAGACTGGGACCTGCCCAACGTCAACGTTTTCCGCGAGCAGACAGCGGTCTTCTCGGAGATGCTCACCGCGGCGCCTCCGGACGAGAGCCAGAGTCGCGACACCGACTTCCTGCTGACGGTCGGCGAGATGTTCACGCTGGTCGCCTACGGGCAGCTCATCCTCGAGAACGCCCGCATCTACGACATCCCCGCGGACATCGTAGACCAGATCTTCGATTGCTTCGTGCGTGACTTCTCGAAGTTCGCGCTGCAACTCTACAGCAAGCCGCGATGCAGTCCGGAGCAGACAGCCTATTGTCTGAAGATGATACGACGGCCGGTGGTGAATGACGAACGCTATGAGCGCGTCTGGCGCGACCACGTGCACGCCCTGAACGGCGCCTACGAGATGAACCCCTAGACGGGCCCTTGCAGGGTCTACGCCGGCCGGCGCAGCGGGCTTTCGCTCCCGCGGGCAGCCGTGGGGAACGCGCTCGGCATCAGGTTGCGATATCCGCAGCGAATCGCCCCTGAACCCGCGCCAGTATCTCCCCGGCCTCCTTCATCATCCTCAGCAGCAGTTCTTCGCAGCTAACGATATCCTGAATCAGACCGATAGACTGGCCGACGGGAAGCGGGCTGGAATCGACATCACCGGTCTCCCAGGAGCGCGACCTGGCGTTCGCCCGCGATAAGGGGAATGATGTCCCCGAGGCCTCCTCCTCGCGCCTCCACCTCCAGGACCTTCTCGACCTGCGGGTTTCTCAGGGCTCGCATTTGAAGGTTGATGCTCTTGCATATCATGACCGTGTCGTTCTCCCGCCGCCGAACCAGTTCCTCCTTGATGCGGGAGTGGGCAAGACATTCGGGCGTGGCGATGAATCGGGAAGCCATCATGACACCCTCTGCTCCCAGGACCATGGCGGCCGCCATTCCCCGTCCGTCGGCGATGCCGCCGGCGGTCACAACCGGTATGCTCACCGACTGGCAGACCCTCGGCGTCAGCAACATCGTTGTGACGTCCTCCTGCAGGGGATGGCCACCCTCTTCAAAGCCGGCGGCAATCACGGCGTCATAGCCGGCTTCCTCAGCGTGCATGGCATGCTTCACCGAGCCGACCTTGTGTATCAGCTTCACTCCGGCGTCCTTCGCTTGACGGATTGCATCCGGCCCAAGGTACCTGTCGAGAGGCGCACCCGACACATCGATGGAACTGACCCTCTCCTCGCAGCAGACCCGAAGGTAGTCCTGGTGCAGGTCTTTGGCGATGCGCACCGACGGCAGAAGGGTCAGGTTCACGCAGAACGGCTTGTCCGTCAGTTCCCTCGTCCTGCGGATTGCCTGGCGCAAGTCGTCTCCGGAGCCGTAGTTGCCCGCGGTCAGGTTTCCCAGTCCGCCGGCGTTGGATATCGCAGCGCAGAGCTCGGGCTTGGCCAGCCACATCATCGCGCCGCAGAGAATCGGATACTTGATGCCGAATAGCTCCGTAATCCTGGTCTTCATCGGTCTCCTCCTGTCGCTACCTGCCGCCGGATCGGCTTCAGTCTATTCCCTTGACGCCGGTGGGGACAAGTGACCTGCCCGCAACGTACGGAGGTCCGGCTGCTTGACAGGTGAGGATGCCAGATGCACACTACATCGCAGATAGCGTCCACATATGATCGTCCTGATAATCGACCGCCCGATTGCACCCGGCTAAGGCCGCGAAGGGCGGCGCCAGCGGCGCGGCATCTCCCGCGCAAGGAGGCAGGCAATGATACTACGCAAGCATTGGCGGCTGGGCTTCTGTCTGGGCGTCATCCTAGGGCTGATCGCCGCGGCCGGCATCGCCTGCGGCGATGAAGACGAAGAGACGACTCCGGAGCCCTCGACGACCACAGCGGCTTCAGCAAGCGTGGAACCCACAGCGGCGCCGTCGAACACGGTGTGGCTCTGCCGTCCCGGTCTCGCCGACAACCCCTGCGAGAGCGACATGACGACGACGGTGATAGCGGCCGACGGCACGAGCACGACCGAGTCGGCGTCTCCGGCCAGCGGACCCGCCGATCGACTGCTTCTACGTCTACCCAACGGTAAGCGGCCAGAAGACCCTGAACGCCGACCTGAATATCGACCCGGCACAAAAGTCCGTGGCGATCTTGCAGGCATCCCGGTTCTCGCAGGTATGCAAGGTGTACGCCCCGATGTACCGGCAGCTCACCCTGGCAGCCATCAACATATCGCCCGAAGCCACCCGGCCGGCCGGCGATACAACTGAGGCTAGGGATATAGCCTACGGCGACGTGCTCTCTGCCTGGCAGGACTACCTCGCCCACTACAACAACGGACGGGGGGTCGTCCTGATCGGCCACTCCCAGGGGACGATGATGCTGACAAGGCTGATCGCGGCTGAGATCGACCCCAACCCCGAACTGCGGGACCTTCTCGTGTCAGCACTCATGATCGGCGGAAACGTGACGGTCGCCACCGGCCGGGATGTCGGCGGTGACTTCCAGAACATCCCTGCCTGCCGGTCTACCGATCAGACAGGCTGTGTGGTAGCCTACTCGGCCTTTAATCGAGCCACCGCCGGCCAATACGTTTTTCGGAAGGGCGGGAACCGGCCCAAGGGCAACCGAGCAAGCCGGCAAGGACGTAGAGGTGCTATGTGTCAACCCGGCCTCCCTTTCCGGTGGGACGGGACCACTGAAGCCGTACAGCTCGGCCGATTCCTTGTCCACGCCGTGGGTTACCTATCCGGATCTCTACACCGGCCACTGCGAGAGCTCCGGCGGCGCCAACTGGCTGCAGGTTGACGCCACAAACGTCGCCGGTGACGAGAGGCCGGTGGTGAGCCAGGTGCTCGGACCGACCTGGGGATTGCACCTGGTCGACGTCAACATCGCGCTGGGCAACCTCGTGGAGCTCGTCGCCTCGCAGGCGGCGGCGTTCGCGGAGTGACTCAGACCGTAAAGGAGCAGACACGTGCGACACTGGAAATCCGCCACACCTCACTGCCCGACGACAAGTGGCGCTCTTCCTGATCGGGATGGCGTTGGCGGTCGGCATCGCGTGCGGCGATGAAAACGAATCGACGACTCCGGAGCCCTCAACAACCACAGCGGCTTCAGCAAGCGCGACACCCACAGCAGCGCCGTCGAACACGGTGTGGCTCTGCCGTCCCGGTCTCGCCGACAACCCCTGCGAGAGTGACATGACGGCGACGGTGATATCGGCCGACGGCACGAGCACGACCGAACAGGCGTCTCCGGCCAAGGACCCACCGATCGACTGTTTCTATGTCTACCCGACGGTGAGCGGCCAAACGACGACCAACGCCGACTTGACCGTCGACCCCGCGCAAACAGCGGTCGCGATCTTGCAGGCATCCCGGTTCTCCCAGGTATGCAGGGTATACGCACCGATGTACCGTCAGATTACAGTCACGGGCATTCGCGCATTGCTGTCCGGCGCATTGCCCGGCGGCGAGGCCGCAGCGAGCATAACCACGGCCTACGGCGACGTGCTCTCGGCCTGGCAGGACTATCTGGCCCACTACAACAACGGCCGGGGGGTCGTCCTGATCAGTCATTCTCAGGGCACGCTGATGCTGAGAAGGCTATTGATCTCAGAGATCGACCCGAAGCCGGAGATGCGCGGGTTGCTCGTCTCGGCGCTGCTCATCGGCGGCAATGTGACGGTAGCGAAGGGCAAGGACGTGGGCGGTGATTTCCAGAACATCCCCGCCTGCCGGTCAGCCGATCAGACAGGCTGTGTGGTGGCCTACTCGGCCTTCAACGAGCCGCCGCCGGCCGACACGCTGTTCGGCAAGGCGGGCAGGGGAATTAGAGGAAACCTGGACACGGGCACGGGTATGGATGTGCTCTGCGTCAACCCGGCATCGATAACCGGCGGGACAGGGCCGCTGAAGCCCTACTTCCCGACGGCGCTGTCCACCCGGATTGTTCAGCGCTACGGCCACTGGGTCGCCGTCAGCATCCACGCCGTGGACTTACCTACCCGGGGCTCTACACCGGCCACTGCGAGAGTTCCGGTGACGCCAACTGGCTACAGGTTGACACCACAAACGTCGCCGGTGACGAAAGGCCGGTGGTGAGTCAGGCGCTCGGGCCGACCTGGGGACTGCACCTGGTTGACGTCACCATTGCGCTGGGCAACCTCGTGGAGCTCGTTGGCGAGCAGGCAGCTGCGTTCATGGAGTGACCAGACAGGAAGGGAGCAGACACGTGCGACACTGGAAATCCGCCCACCTCACTACCCGACGACAGGTGGCGCTCTTCTTCGTCGGGATAGCGTTGGCGGTCGGCATCTGTATGTCCCTCGCCGGCTGCGGCGGTGAAGACGAGAAAGACCCGGCGAGCACAAGCGCAACGGTGACCGCGGCACCGACGGCGGAGGAGACCCTCCAGCCCACAGCCACGACGCAAGCGGAGCGACCGTGGGCCTTCCTGGGAACACGTCGACTCATGACCACCCTCGCGCCGGCGGACCTCGAACTGTACCGCTCGCTCCTGCCTGAACAGTTCGACATGCCCGACCAACCTCTCGTCGTAGTGACTGTTGCCGACTACTACGACGTGACGCTGCCGCTGGTGCCCTACCGTGAGGGATATGTGCTGCTCCAGTGCAAGTACCAGGGGCGCACCGGCTGGTATACCTACACGATGCCCGTCGACGACAAGACAGCCAATGACGGCGGCCGGGCAATCGGCTTCAATAAGTACGTAGCCGATGAGATCACTTTGGAGGAGCAAGACGGCATCTGGACCGGCCGCGTCGTCCACGGGGGACGGGCCGTAATGGAGATCGTCTTCACCGCCACGGGCGAGCCGGTAACAGTGACCGGCGGCGGCGACCAGGTCTCTCTCTTCAACCTTCTGCCGCCGGGTGAGGGGCCCAAGGTCAACGAGGTGAGGAGCGCTGCGTCGGGCGAGGAAACCACGGCAACAACCTCGGGCTCGGCGACCGTGAAAGCAGACCCCGGGGAACCGTGGGCGGGGCTCTTGAACCCGGATGGCAGCACTCTCTCTGCGGTCCTACAGGAGATCACAGGCGACTCCGTTCTGGAGTGGACAGAGCAGGAGTAAGGGAGGCGGCAGCACCCCGCGCAGGAGGCCCTACAGGATCTTGCTCAGGAACAGCTTGGTGCGTTCGCTGCGGGGATTATTGAAGAACTGAGCCGGGGGGCCCTCTTCAATGATGACGCCTTCATCCATGAGCATCACGCGGTCCGCCACCTCGCGCGCGAAGCCCATCTCGTGAGTAACGACAATCATTGTCATTCCGTCCCGCGCCAGCGACTTCATCACTTCCAGCACCTCGCCGACCAGCTCCGGGTCGAGGGCCGACGTGGGTTCGTCGAAGAGCATCACCTTGGGCTCCATGGCCAGAGCGCGGGCAATGGCGACCCGCTGCTGCTGACCGCCTGAGAGTTGCGCCGGATAGGAATCGAGCTTGTCGCCAAGGCCGACCTTCCGCAACATGGTCCGGCCGGCTTCCAGGGCCTCGCTTCGCTTCAACTTGCGCACGTGGATGGGCGCATCGATCACGTTGCTCAAGACTGTGAGGTGAGGGAACAGGTTGAACCGCTGGAAGACCATGCCGATAGAGGCGCGCATCCTGGCCACCTCCCGTTCGCTCTTCTCCACGAACTTTCCCTTGACCTCCCGATAGCCCACGGGCTGGCCATCCACGTAGATGCGCCCCTTGTCCACGCGCTCCAGGTGGTTGATGCAGCGCAGCAAGGTCGACTTGCCGGAGCCGCTGGGGCCGGCGATCACCACTACTTCGCCCTTCTCGATGTCAAGGCTGACGCCGCGCAGGACTTCCAGCCTGCCGAAGCGCTTGTGCACGTCCTCGCAGCGGATCATGGCGGCTACTTCATTAGGTTGCATGATCAGTGGACTCGCGTTTCCCTGGTCCCAAACGCCTCCGTCATCCTCCCAAACAAGGTCGGCGGTCGGTTCTGCCCCACAGCCAGGCGGGCCTCCAGTTCGGCCTGTATCAGGCTGAATACCGATGTCATTACAAGATACCAGATAGAGGCCACAGCTAGAAGCTCCATGACGTTGTAGTTGACCGAGTAGATTGAGCGAGCGGCGTTGGAGAGCTCCACCAGGCCGATGGCGAAGGCCAGAGACGAGTTCTTGAGCATGGCGATGAACTCGTTGCCCGTGGGCGGCAAGATGACTCGAAACGCCTGCGGCAGAATGATGCGCCGCATAGTCATGGCATAGGTCATGCCCAAGGACTTGGCCGCATCCGTCTGTCCTTTCTCCACCGATTCAATGCCGGCGCGAACGATCTCCGTCATGTAGGCGCCTTCATTGACGGCCAGTCCGAATATCGCGACCCGGAAGGAGGTAAGCTCGCGCGTGATGTCCGGATTGTCGAAGAGCTGCGGTATCCCGTTGTACCAGAAGAGGAGCTGGATCAGGAGGGGCGTACCGCGAAAGAACCATACGTAGAAGTTGGCGGGACCGCTGATCAGCGGGTTCTTGGACATGCGCATGAGAGCGGAAACCACTCCCAAGCCGACGCCGAGACACCTGGGCTGCTATCGCCACGAGGAGCGTGCGCTGTGCCCCCTCCAGAATGACCGAGTTGAAGAGGAATCTCCAGACGATGTGGGGGTCAAAGTCGATGGATGGAAGGGGGAATGGCATGGCAGTCGCCTCCTCTTGGGATCTGTGTCCGATTTTCGCTCATGGTGGCAGGACTAGCAGAAGCCCCCGTGGTCAGCGACTGAGCGCCAGGGGGCTTCGCCAGTGGCATGCAACTGAGGGAATCGAGGGGTTGTCCTGTCTGGTTAGTCTACGGCACCGCCCTCGAGACCCCAATCTATCAGGATCGCCTTGTATTTTCCATTGGCAATCAGCTTCTCGAGAGCACCCTCGATGGCCGCCTTCAGTTGCGCGGACCCTTTGTCCACACCGATGCCGTAGGGGGCCGCCTCGATGGCCAAACCCAGCGCCTCCAGTTTCCCATCCGACAGGCGGGCGTCGTTGGCTACTACCGGTGAGTCAGCTATCACGGCGTCGGCCCGACCGGTCCGAAGCTGCTCTACTGCCAGAGGGTTCTGGTCGAAGGTGAGAACATCGATTTCCGGCTTTCCTGCCGCCTTGAGTTGATCGTTGGCCGCCTGCAACTGGTCCACCTGGATAGTTGCGATTTGCACGCCGACGGTGAGGCCGGAGAGGTCCTCGATAGTCTTGATGTTCTTGGGGTTGCCTTCGGCCACCAGGATGTCGGTGCCGGCGGCGAAGTAAGGGATGAAGTCGATCTCTTTTTCGCGCTCCTCGGTAACCGTCATCGACGACATGATAATGTCGAAACGGCTGGCAGTCAGGGCGCCGATGATGCCGTCGAAGCCGGTGTTGGTGAACTCGGCGCGCACCCCCAACTCCTCAGCCAGGGCATTTGCCAGGTCGATGTCCAGACCCTGGGGGTTCTGCGTCCCCTCTTCGAAGAACTCCATGGGCGCGTAGGCGATGTCCGAGCCTACTTGAAGCACGCCATCACTCAACTCGGGCACTTCCGCCGCTTCAGTGCCCGCAGGGGTGACCTTGGACGTCTCCTCTCCTCGTCGTCGTCGCAGGCTACGAAGAACGTCAACGCCAGTGCAGCCACCGCCAGCAACCCCACTAACCGGAACCATCCTCGGTAACGCATAGATACCTCCTTGTGGTAGCTCGTGAAAAGCCAAGATTGCCCCGATCATCACCCAAAAGGGGTCTCTTGTCAATCGGGCCGGGCGTCTGCCGCTCGCTTCGAAGAATCGATTCGGGAGACCGGGCTCTAGCTCCTCACCGGCAGAGGCTGGCCCGGCAGCGGCGGGCAGGCGCTATACGCCTCCCGCACGTCGACAACGCCGAGCGTCCGCCCCAGACTGCGGCGCAGACCGGCCAAGGTTCCCTTGACCTGGTAGGCGACCGCTTCCGGAGTAAGGACGGCGGCGGCGATGGCTGCGCCGGGCGCGAGTGAGGCCAGATCGCGAGCGGCAACACCACCGAACACCAGGCGTCCGCGTCCCGCCGTCACCAGCGGCAGACCGGGGTAGCAGTCGGGGTGGCCGGAAGCATCGACGACGGCCAGCGCCTTGGCTGCTTTCAGCCGGCCGAACTTCTCCTGCACCTGAACCGGCATCGCCGGCGGCGTCTGGCCATCGCGCGAAAGGCTGCGCGCCAGCAGGCGACAGCGAACGGTGTCCAGGAGCAGGCTGCGCTGTGAGACCCGCGCCGGGCGAGGCGATCCGAGCACCTCAATGACCCCAGCGCTCCGGTAGCTGCCGTAGGGGTTGTAGCGGGCGCTCTCTTTGGCTGCGACGTGGTCGTAGTAGGGGCCGCTGCGTACGAACTCCAGGAACCGGCCGCGGATCGTCCAGGTCCGCAGGTCGGGTGAAAGTACCAGGATCGATACCCGTGGATCCGTTTCCAGGTTGCGGCGCGTCTTCCAGATCATCATCTCTCCGAAGACGACCGTTCGCTCGTCGAAGGCTTCCAGGGAAAGCACCGGCACGACGTTCGGGAACGCCGTCGGCGTCGCGGGTGGCCAGGAACTTGGGCACTCGCATCTCGGAGAGAACGCGAACGGCCCCGGGATCGAGTTTGACATCCGTCAGGTCGGTGGCAGTCATGTGTCTAGTCCCGAGTAGCGCCGGACCACACTACAGTCGGCACGCCGCTCCGCTGGGCGACGGCGGCCAGTCGCTCCATCCGCTCCCGCAGGAGGCAGGTCCGCGTCTCCCAGCGGGTAGGGCAAGTCCAGACGGCCGTACTTGGGCCGCCCCAGGTTCGTGTAGGCGAGCAGGTCCCAGCGCTCGACCGTCGGCAGCCGTTCAGCGATGAATGCGGCCAGCGCCGCGATGTTCTCCTCGTCATCCGTGTAGCCGGGGATCACCGGCGTCCGCACCCACATGGGGACGCCACGCGCCGCGATGGCGGCGGCGTTCTCGAAGATGCGGTCGGGGTAGACGCCCGTCGCCGCGTGGTGTCGCTCCCGGTCGGCCACCTTCAGGTCGAAAAGCACGAGGCTGACGTACGGCAGCAGGCGCTCGTACACGCTCCCGTCCGCGTAGCCGCAGGTGTCGATGGCCGCAGCGATGCCGGCTTGGTGGCACCGCGCCAGGAAAGCCTCCAGGAAGTCAGGCTGCATGGCAGGCTCGCCGCCGGACACTGTCACGCCGCCGCCGGACGTCTCATAGAAGGCGGCGTCCCTGGCCACCAGCGCGAAGAGTTCTTCCGAAGTCCATCGCCTGCCGATGACCTCGAGGGCGCCGCTGGGACAGGCATCGACGCAGCGATCGCAAGGTGAGCAGAGATCGCGGTCGATTCGCATTCCCGCCGGTGTCAATTCCAGGGCTTGAGTCGGGCAGGCGGCCAGGCAGGCACGGGCACCCATGCAGCGCACGTCGTACCAGACGAGTTGCGGGTGCGGCGAAAGGCCCTCCGGGTTGTGGCACCAGCGGCAGCGCAGCGGACAACCCTTCATGAAGACGGTCGTGCGGATGCCGGGGCCGTCCTCCGTGCTGAAGCGCTGCACGTTGAAGGTGACGCCGGTGACGGCTCCGGCGCTACCTGCTGTCTCCGTCGAGGTTTCGGGAGTGGTGCGGCTGCTCGTGCTATGCATGCTGTTTCTTCTGCCGGATCAAATCCGGCCCGCCTCGCGAGCGATGATCTCGTCCTGAATCTCCCGCCCCAGAGTGACAAAGTAAGCATTGTAGCCCGTCACGCGCACCAGCAGATTGCGGTAGGCTTCCGGGTCCGCCTGGGCCGCCCGCAGCGTCTCGGAATCGAGGACGTTGACCTGGAGGGCGGTGCCGCCCACGCGGCAGTACGCCCGCAGGAGGGCTGCCAGCTTGGCGACGTGCTCTTCGTCGCGCAGGAGCGACGGGCTGAGGTTCAATGTGTGAGATGCGCCGTTGGGCGCGGTTTCCAGCCCCAGGTGGCCTACCGACTGGATGGCGGCAGTCGGCCCTTCGCGGTCGGCACCGTTGACCGGGCAGACGCCGTTGGAGAGGAAGGTCCCCCGCCGCCGGCCGTCCGGCGTGGCAGCGGTCAGCGGCGCGTAGCCGATCCAGTAGTTCCAGGAGAGGTAGCCACCACGGTAGCGCCGACCGGTTGCCGGGGAGACGCGACGGAACGCCTCCTCCGTCCAGAACCGCGACACCTCGCGGCCCAGGTCGTCTGCCTCCGGGTCATCCCTGCCGAACTTCGGGGCTCTGTTCATAAGGACTTGGCGTAGTTCCTCATGACCCTCGAAGTTGGCGCGGATGGCGGCCAGCAGCTCATCCATTGTCACGCGCCGCTCGTCGTAGACCAGATGCCTGACGGCGAGGAGCGAGTCCACTGCCGTCGCCAGGGCGATGCCCTCGACGGTGATGTAGTTGTGGCGCGCTCCGCCGGCCGTGACATCGCGGCCGCTTTCGGCGCAACCATCGACGAGGACGCTCAGGTAGGGCGTCGGCTCGAACCCGGAGCGCAGAGCGTCAGCCTGGTTGTTGCAGTCGATGAGTTGATCGAGCAGTGCCGCGAGTTGCTGCTTGAAGGCGGTCAGGAACGACGGGAAGTCCGGGAAGGCGCTGGGGTCGCCGGTGCGCGGGCCCAGGCGCCGGCCGGTCGCCATGTCGACGCCGTCGTTGAGCGTGAGTTCGACCGCCTTGGCCAGATTCAGGTTGACGTCGACGGTGCCGGAGCGGTCGCAGCCCTGGAGGGTGTTCTCCAAACAGCCGACCGGCGCGTAGTCCCAGAGCTGGTCTTCGGGAAGTCCCTGCCAGGCCAGTCCTCGGATCGACGCCTCGTCGAAGTTGAGCAGGAAGGGCGAGCCCTGGGCGCGGGCGATAAGCCCGGCGACGCGGCGCAGCAGCTCCTCCGGCGTCTTCTCGTGCAGGCGGACGTTGGGCTTGGGCTCCAGCAGGTTCATCTCCTCGATGACGTCCAGCATCAGCCAGGTAAGATCGTTGCTGGCGTCGCTGCCGTCGGCGTTGATGCCGCCGAGAGTGATCAGTTGTCCGAAGCCGGAGTTGATCCCCTGGTTGCCGATCCGTCCCTGGTAGTCATAGGCGTAGTTGTGCTTGATCCAGAGGCACTGGAGGAGTTCTTGGGCCTGTTGGCGGTCGAGACGGCCGCTTGCCATGTCCGCCTGGTAGTAGGGGTAGAGGTACTGGTCGATGCGCCCGGGCGAAAGGCCGGGGCCCGGGTAGGACTCAGCAACCATGACCAGCATGTGCGCGAACCAGAGCGATTGGAGCGCCTCCTGGAAGGTCGTGGCCGGTTCCCCCGGCACCCGGCGGCAGATGCGGGCGATCTCCTCCAATTCGAGCCGCCGCGCCCGATCGGGCTCCTCTCGCGCCAGCCGTTCGGCTTCGTCTGCATACCGTTCGGCAAGGGCGACAGCGGCTTCGCAAGCAGATGATGAGCGCGCGCAAGAAATCGCGCTTGGTCGCGTCGGGCTCACGCGCCCGCATCTCCTCCAGTTCGGCGGCGATGCGGCGGAAGCCCAGTCGCAACACCTTCGGGTAGTTGGGTATCAGGTGGCCGGGGATGGCGCCGCAGTTGCCGACGCCGCTGTCGTTGAGCCTGCCCGCATTCTCTCG
Organism: uncultured Chloroflexia bacterium; assembly: GCA_963763495.1. Lineage (GTDB taxonomy): Bacteria > Chloroflexota > Dehalococcoidia > DSTF01 > JALHUB01 > DAOUEO01. The sequence continues at coordinate 16,040 of CAVXOY010000013.1, read as the reverse complement.
CCAGCGGCGAACGCCCTGCTGCCAGGTGCGAGCCTCAGCCCGCGTGTGGGCCTTTGAGAGGGCGGTGTTGAAGTAGGAGCCGACGATGAGTTCGCCCTCCAGGATCTTCACCGGCAGGCAGCGCTCGACGACCTCGCGGAAGAAAAGGGCGCGTCGAACAACCAGCGGTTCATCCCAGAAGCCGGCCGGCAAAGGGACGGTCTCGGCGGCCGCCAGCAGACTGTCGCTGACGGCGTCAAACATAGGGTAAATCTCCGGAACGACTCCCCAGTTGTAGGGAGACCAGACCTGGTCCCAGGGAGTGCCGCTGCCGTAGGGACGGACTTCGTTGCGGAAGTAGTCGCGGGCCGCGAAGGAGAAGAACTCCTCGCGGAGGCGACGGACGCGCGGCGAAAGCGAGGGGGACGGTGACCAGATGCCGGTGGTGTTCTGTGGTGTGCTCACTGCCATCGGTACGGCGCCTCCAACCCTAGAGCGCTGTCTCGCCTTCGACAGACCGGCCGGCCTCCACGTCCTCGAGGAACTCCAGCACCGCCTTGTTGAAGGCCTCCGGTCGCCCAGTACCGTGCCGTGGCCTGAGTCCTTGATGAGCACGAAGCGGCAACCGGCGATGCGCTGCTGCATGATCCGGCTCGGCGCCAGCAGCGGGTCACGTTCACCTACGATGATGAGCGTGGGCACGCGGATCTCGTCCAAGCGATCCTCCAGGTTCTCCTGCCCCATGAGGGCATGCCAGGCGCCCCTCAGACCCAAGGCTGTGTGCTGCCGCAGGTTGCGCGTGTAGGACTTCGCGTCTTCGGGAGCGTTGCGGAGTTGGAGCAGGCGCTCCAAGGGCAGATAGCGGGCGAAGGACGAAACCCGCCGGCACGACGTCGCGGAAGATGAACCTGCGCACCGCACCCGGTGCCCTTCCCGATCCGTCGCCCTGCAACGCGTAGTTGCGCGCACTCGTGTCACAAAGGAGAAGAGCCTTCAACCGCTGCGGATGGGTCAGTGCAAACCGGAGGGCAATCGCGCCGCCCATCGACAGGCCGCCCACGTAGGCCGTATCGATGCCGAGGTGGTCCATAAGCTGACGCTGGTCCTCCACGTAGTCGTCCAGGTTGTAGGATGACCAATCGCGGGGAGCCTCGGTGCGTCCGTGCCCGCGTATGTCGTAGACCACCACTTGATACTTCTGAGAGAACGCCTCAGTCTGTCCTGCCCACATATCGAGGGTGGCGCCGTAGCCATGCGCCAGTACCAGCGGCGCGCCCTCTCCGTGCACCTGGTAATGGAGCCGGATGCCGTTGACGAGAACGTCAGTCATCTCTTCTCCAGCAAGCTGCTGAGGACGGGCTCTCCAACGGTCAACCAATTCAGTCTATGCCCGCCCCTGAAAGCGTGTCAACGTCTTGCCCTGCTCTAGCCCAATCGGCTCGTCAACAGACCCGCTCTCATACCCATTCCCCTCGCCCGAATCACTCCGCCCGAAGCGCCTCGATCGGGTCGAGACGGGAGGCGCGAAATGCCGGGTAGATGCCGAAGAAGAGCCCGATAGCTAGAGATACGCCGAACGCGATGAAGATGCTGAGCGGCGTTACCAGCGTCGTGACAGCCGTGGACGTGCCGAAATTCTGGCCGTTGGCGAGCCGGGCAGCGAGGACTCCCGCGAGCACGCCGACGGCTCCCCCGACGACCGTCACAACCAGCGCCTCGACGATGAACTGCAGGAGAATGTCCTGCCTATTGGCGCCGACCGCCTTGCGGATGCCGATCTCGCGCGTTCGTTCCGTCACGGACACGAGCATGATGTTCATCGTGCCGATGCCGCCGACTACCAGGGAGATGCCGGCGATGGCGCCCAAGAGGATGGTAAGCGTTCGGCTCACGTTCCTCGCCGTTGCGGTGAGGTCCTCCTGGGTCTGCACCACAAAATCCTCGCTGAGGTCATGACGCTGGAGCAGTATCTGCCTGATCAGTTCCTTCGTCTGGTCGATCTTGTTGCCCGACGTTCACCTTGACAACGATCTCCTGGACGTTGGACTGGCCGGTGGGGCTGCGACCGAATGGCACCTTTGACTGGAAGGTGGTAAGGGGCACGATGATCTGCGTGTCATCGGTGCCGCTGCCGGCTGCCCCTCGTCCTTCCATCACGCCGATGACGGTGAGATTGAGCGAGAACGGCCCAAAGTTGAGGCGGACGCTCTGACCGACAGCGCTCTCGGGCGTGTCGAAGAGGTCCTCCGCCACCTTCGCACCGAGAACGACGTTCATGGCCTTGCGGGTCATGTCATCTTCGGTAATGAACCTTCCTGTCGCCACTTCCCAGCTCCGGACGTACTCGAACGCAGGCTGAGTGCCGGTCATCGCGGTTGCGGTCGTCGAACGTCCGTTGCCCGTGATCTGCGATTCCAGATCCAAGCTGAACTGCGCGATCACGCCGTCGACGTAGGGCAGGCTTGTCTGGTCCTTTCAGCGCGTCGGCATCATCGGTTGTGAGCGAGAACGGGTTGAATGACCTGCGGTTTCCCTCCTGGCTCTGGTTCTGCTGGGCGCTGATGAAGATGAGGTTGCTGCCGAGCCCGCTAACCTCCTTGGTCACGCCTTGTTTTGCGCCTTGGCCGGCGGCCATCAGCGCAATGACAGCGGCCACCCCGATAACGATGCCGAGCATGGTGAGGACGGTTCTCGTCTTGTTCGCGCTGAGCGCCATGAGCGCCGCCTGGATCATGCTGAGGATCATCATATCGCCAACCCCCCTTCGATAGGCGCTTCCGGAGCAGACGGCAGGCCGAGCCTCTCAGGCGACCCGTCCGAGACTATGCGTCCGTCACGCATCTGGATCACCCGATTGGTGTATGCCGCCACCTCCAGCTCATGGGTCACCAGCGCTATCGTAATGCCGCGCGTGCTGTTCAAGCGGACGAACATCTCCATCAGGTCGGCGGTCGCTTTCGTATCGAGGGCGCCGGTCGGCTCGTCGGCCAGGATCAGCGCCGGGTTCGTCACCAGCGCCCGGGCGATGGCCACCCGCTGCTGCTCGCCGCCGGAGAGCTGTGTCGGACGATGACGGGCGCGATGGCGGAGTCCCACCTCGGCCAGCGCTCGTAGGGCTCGCTCTCGTCGGTGGTTCGTTTGCCGGTAGATGAGGGGCAGCTCTACCTGGGAAACCGCCGGCCAGCGCGAGATCAGGTTGAACGACTGAAACACGAAGCCGATGCGGCGGCTGCGGATTTGGGAGAGCTGGACATCGGTCATCCGGTGCACGTCGTGGCCTTCGAGCTGGTAGGTGCCGCGCGTCGGTTTGTCGAGACAGCCCAAGATGTGCATGAGCGTCGACTTGCCGGAACCGGAGGGCCCGATGATTGCCAGGAACTCGCCGCGCTGGATCTCCAGGTCGATGCCGCGCAGGGCAGGCACCGGCACGTCCCCAGCGCGATACACCTTTGTTACGCCTTGGAGACGGATCATCGCTACTCTCCCCCACGAATGATGATCCCACCACCATCAGGTGCAGAGCCGCCGCCGGGTGGGCCGCCGAATACCGGCATCATGTTGTCGCTCTGACCCGTCTGTGACTGCCTCGACGATGTCGCCGTGACGCTGGGGATGATCACCGTCTGGCCTTCCTCCAGACCGCTCGTGATCTCGGTGTTCGTGCTATCGCTGAGCCCCGTCTCGACCACTACACGCTCTGTCGACCCGTCTTCCTTCTGGACCTCCACGAAGCTCTCTCGCCCTTCACGCTGGATGGCGGTGCTCGGGACAGTGAGCACATCCTGGCGCTGGTCGATTATGATCGTTACCGATGCGTTCATGCCGGGGGTCGGGTTGGTGACGGTGGCATCGACGGCAGCGGGGGCCAGTGCCTGAGCCTGGGGTAGCGCGCTGCCGGGGGTCGGTTCGGCGGCGGGGGTACCCGTTACAGCGGCAGCAGTGCCGGTTGCGACCGGCGTGGCCGAGATCTGACCACCACGCGACGCTCTACTACCGGGTGAGCCTGTCGACTGACTACCAGACAGCATGCTCCTCCCAGAGATGATGTGCGCCCGCACCTCGTACGTGACCACTCCCTGCGTCGTCGTGGGATTCGTGCCGACGGAGTCGACGACGATAGGGAACACCTGCCCGGAGATGGCGTCGAAGGTGGCCGTGCCGTTTTGACCGGCCTTCAGGTTGGGCAGGTCCGATTCGCTGACGCTGAGCTTCAGGATGATCGCGTTCGGCGTGTTGAGGACGATTGCCGCTGTGCTGCTTGAGCCGGAGCCTGCCTCCTCGCCCACGCTGATGTTCAGCGCCGCCACCGTGCCGTCGAACGGGGCGATCAACTTCGCCTTCTCCAGGTCCTTCTGAGCCTGATTGACCGCAAGCTGAGCAAGCAGTACCTGGTTACGCTGCGCCTGTATCTCTTCCGCTTCCGCTCCCTGATAGGTATCGTTGCGCTTCGCCTGGGCGGCGGTAAGCGCCGCGGCGGCCGAGTCGACGTCGTGCTGCGCCTGCGTCACATCGGCTTCTGAGGGCCCCTGGTTGAGCTCCGTCAGCTTGTCGTTTGCCATCTTGAGCGCCAGCTCCGCCGACGCGATCGCCATATCCGCCGAAGCTATGTCCTCACTGCTCGGGCCGTTCCCCAGCTCGTCGAGATCGTCCTCCGCCGCATCGAGATCGTCCTCCGCTGCATCGACCGCGTCAGCCGTGTCCTCTTTTTCCGCCAAGGCGTTCCTGCAGGTTGGATCGGTGGCCGGCGGCGCGGCTTGACAATCCGTCGTAGTCTGCGGCCGCATTGTCGGCTGCGCGCTCGGCCTTGTCCAGTGCGCCCTCCGCCCTATCCACCGCCTCCTCGGCGGCGGCGACGGCGTCCTCCCATGTCGAGTTCGACGTCCGTGCGTGCAGACTGCGCCTTCGCCAGTTGTGACTCGGCCGAAAGCACCGCCTGTTGAGCGGAATCTATCTCGGCGGCATCAGGTCCATCGAGCAGGTCTTGGAGAGCTGTCTGGGCCTTTTCGTAGTTCGCCTGCGCCTGGATGACGCTCTGGTCGGCCGACGCGAGTTCGGCGGCGTCGCTGCCCTCCAGCAACTGGTTCAGATTGTTCTGGGCCGAGGAGAGATTCACCTGCGCCTTCGTGAGCGAGTCCTGAAGCGTGTCCGACTCCACCTCAGCAAGCACGTCGCCCTGCTTGACCTCCTGTCCCACCGTGACGTTGACGGCGGTTATTTGTCCGGACTGGCTGAACGAGAGGTTTGACGTTGACTGGGCAACGGCAGTGCCACTCGTGCTGACCGAGTTGACAATCGAGCCTCGCTGGACGGTGGCGGTCTGGATCGCCGCCTCGGACGAGCCGTCACCGCTCAGCACCGTTGCCCAAAGCGCGTAGACGCCGGCGACAGCCAGCACCAAGAGCACCGCCAGTCCAACGAGGCGCTTTCGCCAGGGATGGTCGGTCATATCCAGCAGATCATCGTAGTCGTCAATTCCTTGAGGGACGGGTGGTTGACTCATCTCACAGTACCTCCTCGGCCGGGGCAGTCCGTCGGCCGCAAAGCTCATCCGATTCGTTTTCTCGTTGCTCTCCCTAGGGTATGTTCCCATCATTGGGGGAACATTGGAGTCAGGTTAGAGTTGGTTAATAATGAGGAGAATGACAAGTCCAGATACGCCAAAGGACACAATGAAGGAGGCAGGGGCCACGACCGAGTCCGGTAACCCTGCCTCCTTCGACAGAACGGCGGTGTCGCTGCTAGGCTGTCCCGCCGGACGCGCTGGAACTCCCGGCCGTGCCGTTCGGAGTCGGAGCCTGCCCCGGCTCGAGGCCGGACCCGTCATCGGGAGGCGGACCTTGCCAGGGCCCGAGTCCGCCAGCACCACGCCCCGGTCCACCGCAACCACCAAAACCGCCCTGGGCGTTGACGATGCTGTCGATGTTGTCCTCGGTATTCTGCATGACACGGTCGGCCTGCTCCTGGGTCAGCGTACCGTCGGCGACCAGGCTATCCAACTGCGCCTTCACCTGGGTGAGCAGCGCCGCCTTGAAGTCGTCGACGCTCATCCCCTTAGCCTCGGCCACCTCGGCCAGCGACTTGCCGTCCTTCAATTCGGTCATTAGCTCATCCTGAGTAATGCCCAGCGCCTGAGCAGCGGCATCCGGCAGAACGCGCGCGCCCCTCAGTTCGCCACGTGGGCCGCCTCGCGGACCGCCGAACGGCAAGAGGGAATCGCCCTCTTCGACGCGTTCTTTCATGCGATCCGCCTGCTCCTGGGTGATGCGGCCGCTGGCCACCGCCTCATCTATCGTCTCGATCTGGGCCTCGTCGATGGCGCCCTTGAGTTGGTCCTCACTGACGCCCAGCTTCGCGGCGACCTTGGCGAGGAACCCAGCGAACGGGCCATCGCCTTCTTGCGCCGAGGTAACAGCCCCGCCAACGGCAACCACCGCCAGCCCCAGAACCGCCACCACAGCCGCTATCTTGAGCAGTCTCTTCATGTGTGTACCTCCTTCTTTGAGTGACTTGTCGAGCTACTGCTAGATTCAGCTTAGGCCGGGTTGGTTAAGGCGACGTTGAAGAAAGACTAGAATTCCTTAAGGTGGGGGTCTCTTTAACATTTCTTTAATGTTGACCCTGTACCATGAACAACGGAAAGGAGTGATGGGCACTTGTACATCCTTTTGGTGGAAGACGAGCGGCGGCTGGCCCAGGTGGTGCGCAGGGTCCTGGAGGAGGAAGGGCACACCGTGGACATCGCCGCCGACGGCAACGACGGGCTGGCAATCGCCAAGGAGGGCTCCCACGACGTCATCGTCCTGGACATCCTGCTGCCCGGCATGGATGGGATCGAGGTCTGCCGCACTCTGCGCGCCGACCGCTTCGACACGCCTATCCTGCTTCTCACCGCTCTGGACGGCGTTGAGGACCGGGTGCGAGGGCTGGACGCCGGAGCGGACGATTATCTGCCCAAGCCATTCGCTTTTCAGGAGTTGCTCGCCCGTCTGCGCGCCCTCGGTCGACGGCGCGTCCAGGCGCGGGAGCCGGACCGGCTCGAGGTGGCGGACCTTGCCCTGGACCTGCGACGCCGCCGCGCCGAACGGGCCGGGAAGACTATCGAGTTGAGCCCCAAGGAGTTCGCCCTCCTCGAGTTCCTGGTGCGCAACGAGGGCCGCGTGGTCACCCGCACCCACATACTGGACCACGTGTGGGGGTACGACTACTCGCCCGACTCGAACCTCGTGGATGTGTACGTTACTTATCTTCGCCGCAAGCTGGACCGCGGCCACAACCGCAAGTTGATCCGCACCGTGCGCGGCGTGGGCTACGCCCTGGGGGACTGACGTGTTTGGCACAGCGCGCTGGCGTCTCACCATCTCATTCACCCTCGTTCTCGGTGTCATACTGGCCGTCACCGGCGTGACGGTATACCTGACCGCCCGCGCCACGCTCCTCGATCAGGTGAACGACGACTTGCAGTCGCGAGTGCGCCGTGAGCGTCCTCTGCTCGGGCAACGTATCTTCACGGGCAACCCGGAAGCAGGCCCCCCGCCGTCGCAGGAGATTGCCATCGGGCCGATGTTTGCCGCCGGCGGATACTTCTACGCGCTGGTGCAGCCCACCGGCGACCTCGTCACCAGCAGCGCCAGCGTCGATCCCGCCGGACTGGCCGACGCCGACACAATCGAGAAGGCGCTCGCGGAAGGCAGCGCTTACACCGACACGAAGTCGTCGACAGGGGAGTCGTTGCGGGTGTACGTGGTGCGGCTGGACGGTCCGGGCGGCGAGCAGTTCATCATGGAGGTCGGCCGCAGCACGGAGCCGGAGCAACAGGCGCTACAGCGGCTGCTGCTGGTGCTGATAGGCGGGGGAGGAGCCGGGCTGGCGCTGGCGATGGTCGGCGGATACCTGCTGGCGGGCCGAGCGCTGCGCCCCATCCGGGCCGCCATCGACTCCCAGCGCGTCTTCATCGCCGACGCATCCCACGAGCTGCGAACTCCATTATCGGTGATCCGGGCCAACGCCGAGCTCCTGAAACGTCACCGCTCGGAGCCGGTCGACAGCAACGGCGAGGCGGTGGACGACATCGTCGCCGAGTCCGACCGTCTGGGCAGGATGGTGAGCCAGATGCTCACGCTGGCCCACGCCGATGCCGGGCGGTCGACGCTGACGCCGGCCGAGGTGGCGCTGGATGAGACGGCGGACGAGGTGGCCCGCGGGATGCGCCTCCTGGCCGAAAGCAGGGGCATTGCCTTCACGGCGGAGATAGAGCGACCGCTCCGCCTGCGCGGCGACGGCGACCGCCTGCGCGAACTGCTGACGATCCTGACCGACAACGCGATCAAGTACACCGAGGCCGGCGGCAGAGTACAACTAGAGGTGCGACGCTCCGCCGGCGGAAAGGCGCTGGTGCGGGTATCCGACACCGGCCACGGTATCCCCGCCGAGTCGCTGCCGCACATCTTCGACCGCTTCTACCGGGTCGACAAGGCGCGTTCCCGCGAGGCGGGCGGCACGGGCCTCGGGCTGTCGATCGCGCGCTGGATCGCGGAGGCGCACGGCGGCTCCATCCACGCCGAAAGCACGCCGGGCGAGGGGACGACGATGACGGTAGAGCTGCCCCTCAAACACCCGACGGCGTAAACCCCTCGACACATAGCGCCGCGCCGGTTCCATCGAGTAGAATGTAGCTCAGCCTGGCGATCCCTTGCGCCTGGGGCACAGGGATAGATACCCCGCCGGCGCGTTCGACAGGCAAAACCACAAGGAGGTGATCCCCTCGTGAAGCTTCCCTTTCCCCTGCAAGAGACGGAGAAGGTGCTGCTGATGTGCCGGCGGCACTGGATCTACCTGTATCCCCGCATGGTGCTGCAGATCCTCATCGCCGTCCTGCCGGTGCTGGCGCTCTTCCTGGTCCTGCGCTGGGCGGACGCGATGGACGGCCTGGCGGCGAAAATAGCGATGGTCGTGTCGGCGATCTGGCTGGCCGTCTGGGCGGTGAAGATCATCCTCCTGAAGTACCGCTACGACAACGACCTGTGGACGATAACCAATCAGCGGATCATCGATTCCTACCGCTCCAACCCGTTCAGCCTGAAGATCACCACGGCGGACCTCGTCGACATCGTCGATACGAGCCTGAACCGCTCGGGCATATTCCCGACGATGCTCAACTACGGCGACATCCGCTGCGAGACGGCGGGCGAGCGTCAGGATATCTCCCTACCGGCGGTGCCCCATCCCCAGGAGGTGCACGCCCTCATCGACCGGGAGCGCGACCGCGAGCGCAAGAGCACGTACCAGGGCGGGGGAAGCGTCCAACCGACGCCGCCGGAGCAGGGCAGCGAGCCCAGCCAGGAAAGCTAGTTCCGGCCGCAACCGGCAGGAGGTAGATGATGGCGAACAAGGCTGGAGAGATCGGCAGTATCGCCCCTGACTTCGTTCTTCAAGACCAGAACCGGACAGCCGTCAGCCTCAGCGATTTGAAGGGCAAGAAGGTGGTGCTCTCCTTCCACCCGCTGGCCTGGACGAGTGTCTGCAAGGCCCAGATGCAGGACCTGGAGAAGAGCAAGGAGCGCCTCGACGAGCTGGGAGCGGTGGCCCTGGGGTTCAGCGTGGACAGCGTCCCCTGCAAGAGGGCCTGGGCCAAGGATATAGGCGTCGAGGCAACCTCGCTGCTGGCCGATTTCTGGCCTCACGGCGGCGTAGCCAGCGCCTACGGCATCTTCCGAGAGGCGGACGGCTTCAGCGAACGGGCCGTCCTTCATCCTGGACGGGGAAGGGGTCATCCGGTTCCGGAAGGTGTACCCCATCGGAGAACTGCCGGATATCGAAGAGATCCTCAGAGCGGTCGAGAGCCTGTGAAGCGATTGCTTCGCTAGGGTGCGCAGCGAGACGGCGGGCGAGCGCAACAATACGTGCGCGTGGGAGCTCGCCGGAGGCGGCAATCTCGTTTTCTGCTCCACCGCCAGAATCTGGCGGCTCCTATGTGGCGTCAGATACGGCTCTTGCACGCTGCCCCGGAAGACACAGTGATGGAACGAGTAGCTCATTCCGAGCGCATCGTAGCCTTTGAACTCCCCTTCCTGGCTCCCGGCTTGCTGCAGCGGAAGCCAGCGTCTAGGGCTGGTCGGACGACGGCGCGCAACGCGGGAGGCGCTTCTCACTGGGAAATTGCACGAAGCTGACGTGGCAACTCGCGGAAGCTCAAGGAGGACCGACGTCTATACCGCTCTCGGAACCGACCGTCCGGGAGATGCTCTGCAACCTGAGGGGATGACGGCTCTAACCGAGTTTTGAGCAGCAGCAAAAGACTCGGATCCACGGAGTCGCTTCAGTTGCCGAGTCGCCTAATGGTGCGTACTCGCTCGCTGCAATGCAGTGACGAATCGGAGGCGAGGCAGTGCTCGATAGCATTCTCGGGATCGGCTTCATTCTGGTGTCTTTCTGAGACGAAAGCGGAACCACGCAGAGAAGGCGGTTACTTCCATGCCCTGTCAGACCGCAGGAGCGACCGCAGACCGTTTGAGGACGGACGCCAGCTCGGCTCTGCGGGCTTGCGCGCATGGCGAGGTCTTCCCCCGTGCACTGGCCTTCTCGACGAGTGCAAGGCGTCGCTTGAGGCTCTCATTCAGCGCGGCAACTTCCGTTGCGAGCCATCGTTGACGACTTCAACGCCATGAACCTAGCGGTGCCAGGTCCGGCACGAGGGTAGCAGCCGAACGAGTTCCCGGCAAGTGAGATGGATGCGCCTCTCAGGAGGTCTGATTTACGACATCTGCGGGATCCGCTTCCCGATTCTCGGACGACCCGAGGGCTCACAGGACAGTTCTTCGGCCGACGAGACGATGCCGTGCGCTGCAAGAACTGGTCCGAGACGAGGAAGTTCCGACAACAGCTGGTGGACAAGGCTGGACCGCCTCCTCAAGCGAGTTTGGACTGCCATAGGCTGCAGGTCTCATCATGCCGCAGTTCGAAACTCGCGAGCTAATCCGGATAGCTGGCAGCGATCCGCAGGAGGCGGATCCGCCGCCAAATCGAGGCATCCAGTCGAGCCGACCGACGGAGACCGGAGAGTTCGCATGGCTCGGTTCTGTTCTCTCCTCTAACCACTAGAGCTTCCACGTCTCGCTCCAGCAGCCGCAGCCAGTTCCCATGCGTCACCTTGCGCAGGGCGGCGTCATCGTAGCCGGCGCCGCGCAACGCCTCGATAAGCTTCGGCAGGCCGGTAACGTCGCCCAATTCGAGGGGGATGACCGCGCCGTCGAAGTCGGAGCCGAGGGCAACGTGGTCGATGCCGATGCGCCCGGCGATGTAGTCGATATGGCGCACGATCTCGGCCAGCGGCGTGTCGGCGTCCGGGCGGCCGTCGGCGCGCAGGTTGCCGACATGGAAGGCGACGCCGACAACACCCCCCGACTCGCCGACGGCGTCGAGCTGCTTGTCGGTGAGGTTGCGCGGCGAGGCGCAGAGGGCGTGGGCCCCGGCGTGGGTGACGGCCAGCGGCGCATCGGTTAGGGCGGCGACCTCCCAGAATCCCCGCTCGTTCAGGTGGGAGAGGTCGAGGAGGACGCCCAGCCGGTTGCAGGCGCGGACAAGCTCCCTCCCCCGCTCGCTGAGGCCGGGGCCGGTATCGGGAGAGCCGGGGAAGCGGAAGGGCACGCCGTCGGCAAAGGCGTTGGGACGGCTCCAGACGATGCCCAACGAGCGAAGCCCCGCGGCGTAGAAGACGTCGAGGGCGTCCAGATCGGGGTCGAGCGCGTCGGCGCCCTCGAAGTGGAGGACGGCGGCGATAGTCCCGGCGCGCAGGCAGGACATCAGCTCTTCCGCATCGCGCACCACCCGCAGCCTGCCGTTCGACTCCGTCTCCAGGCGGAACAGGCGCGCCATGACGGAGATCGTCATCTGCTGGGCGTAGGCCGGATCGAGGGGCGGGGGAAGCGGCACCTCGTAGCCTGTGTCCGTCACGAAGGCGTCGAAATCCGGGAGGTCGTGTCCGGTCGGGCTGGGCGGGACGCAGATGGCGAAGAGGCCGCCGCCGAAGCGACCCTCGACGGCGCGGGGGAGATCGAGGTGGCCGTGATCGCTGCGCTCGAAGAACGAGCGCTCCTTCCCCGGCTCCGGGATGTGGAGAGCGACGAGGGTGTCGTTGTGGCCGTCGAACACGATGTCCGGCGGCAGCGTTGCGTCCAGGTCTGCGCGAGGCAAGGAGACTCCCCTTCCTACTTTCGAGCTGTCCCACCAAGGACCGGCCGCGCAACGATCCTACCAAATCGCGCGCGGCCAACACAGCCCGGCGGCTGACAACCCGGCCGTGGGGAGCGAGAGCGTATCCTCAACCTATCCTTCACATTTCCTTCACGGAGAATGCCCTGCCGTTCACTCATAATTCACGGATCACGATTAGGATGGACTCATCGCTGGAGCCAATGGCGACCGCTAAGAGTGGCCGGCGGTCGAACAAAGGGAAACGAAATCTAGTCAGGAGGCGAGAGGATGATCACCTTCATCGAGAGACTCCCCCACTGCCCACGCTGCGGCGGGAACCTCGGCCGCGAGTATGACTACGACACCGGTTGGGACGTCGTGTGCCTGCAATGCGGGCATCGGCGCACCTTCGGCGTAGGCCCAGGCTCCGACCGAAAACCGGCAGCACGCCGCGATGAGAGAGCCGGAAGCGAGCCACAGGCCGGCCGCTTGATTTCGCTGCCCGCCACGAGAAATCGCGCGCTTGCAACATCACAAATGCGAAGTACGATATGGTCAGGTCGCATACCGGCAGTTGAGGAGGCGCAGTGGAGACAACAGGCGTTAAGAACCGTATGAAGATCCTCCTGATTGAGGACGACAGCGCCATTACCAGAACCCTCAGCATCTCCCTCCGAGACAGCGGCTTCGATGTCAGCACCGCCGAGCTAGGCGGGAAGGCGCTGCAAATGATCGGCAGCGAGCGCTTCGACGCGGTTGTCCTCGACTTGGGGCTCCCCGACGGTCGCGGCGGCGACGTGCTGAGGCTACTCCAGCAGGGCAGCTCCCATGGTGGCCCGGTCTGGCTCACTATATCCGCCCTCGACAAGGAAGACGCCGAGAGGCGGCACGGCGCACTGGGCGCGCCTTTTCTCGCCAAACCCTTTGACCCCTGGGAACTTGTCCGCACTCTGGAGAATCTACTACAAAGGGACGACAGCGTACCCAAGGCCCGAATCTAAGAAACGCCCATCAGCGCTGTCTTTGAGTACGCAATACATTCCCAAATACCCTGCAATCAATCTCCAGAGCCCCCACACCGAAGCAACTCCCATCGCGCTGGAGAAAGAACGGCAGCTTGACAGGCAACAGCGGCCTGCTATGATGAACGCATTCAGTCGCAGGGGCCTTTTTGCGCTCGGCAGCACCCCATATAGACCGGCGACAGGCGAGGACATTGACCGAGCGCTTGAGCGATGTGAATGAGTAGGAGTCCGCAAGGAAAGACAGGAGACAAGGCCGGCAGGCCGGTGGGCAGCCGCAAGGGTGTGCGCGCCGCCGCGGGCCGTGCTCGGACTCCGTCGCCCCACTCGATACCCCCTGGGCCGGCTCTCAGCGAGGCAGAGCAGCGCCAGGCGGAGGTCGCGGCGCTGCTGGAGGCGTCGCGGGCTGTCTTAGAGCACCGCGATTTCACAGACGCCGCGCGCGCCATCTTCGATAGCTGCAAGACACTCATCGGCGCTGTCGCCGGCTATATCGCCCTGTTGACGCCCGAGGAGAGCGAGAACGAGGTGCTGTTCCTCGATTCGGGAGGCCTACCCTGCACTGTCGACCCTTCCCTACCCATGCCCATTCGCGGTCTGCGAGGGGAAGCGTACCATCAGGCAAAGGCCCTGTATGAGAACAACTTCGCCGAAAGCCAGTGGGTCGGCTTCTTGCCCGAGGGGCACGCCGAACTTCAAAACGTTCTCTTCGCGCCCCTCATGATCGAAGGGAAAGTGCTGGGACTGCTCGGCCTCGCCAACAAGCCGGGGGGCTTCACCGACCGCGACCTCCGCATGGCGTCTGCGTTCGGCGAGCTCGCCGCTATTGCCCTCCGCAACAGCCGGACGCTGGAGGCGCTGCAGGCAAGCGAGGAACGGTATCGCCTCCTGACTGAGCACGCTCAGGATGTCATCTACCGCTACCGGATGGCGCCGGAACCGAGATACGAATATGTTAGCCCCGCTATTACCTCCCTAATCGGCTACACGCCGGAGGAGGTCTACTCGGATCCTGAGATCGAACTGAAGATCGTTCATCCCGACGATCAAGGAGCGCTCGCTGCCATGAGACGCTCTCCTGTCGCTTCCAGCGGGCCTATCGTGCTGCGCTGGGTCCGAAAGGACGGGTCGGTAGTGTGGGCGGAGCATCGCAATACTCCAATCTATGACTCCGAGGGTAACGTGGTTGCGTTGGAGGGAATAGCGCGTGACGTTACCGAGCAGTTGCGGTCGCTGGAGGAGTTCGACCGGTTGCGGAATGAGTTCCTGGCGATGGTCACGCACGAGCTGAAAACGCCTCTTGCCGCGATCAAGGGCTCAGCGGCGACGGCACTGGGAAGCCGCCACCCTCTCGATCTTCACGAGACGCAGGAACTCTTCCAGATCATCGATGAGCAGTCGGACAGGCTCCGTGATCTGGCGGACAACCTTCTCGACATGACCCGAATCGAAGCCGGAACCCTAACAGTGACGCCGAAGCCGATGGACTTGGGGGAGGCTATCGAGGAGGCACGAAGGATCTTCGCCCGCAGTGGGCGTTCGCAGGAGCTACTGGTGGCGACGCCGGAGACCCTGCCCCTCGTAATGGGAGACAAGCGCCGGATAGTGCAGGTCTTGACAAACCTGTTGAACAACGCCGCCAAATTCTCGCCGCCGACGTCTCAGATAACCGTGCAGGTGGAGCACGACGCCGTCCAGGCCACCGTCAGCGTCAGAGACGAAGGGCAGGGAATCCCTCAGGAGAAGTTGCCGGATCTGTTCAAGAAGTTCTCCCAGGTCCACCCGGCGGGACGGGCACCAGCCTCGGGTACCGGCCTCGGCTTGGCGATCTGCAAAGGAGTAGTGGAAGCGCACGGCGGCAGGATACGGGCCGAGAGCGCCGGCGAAGGCAAGGGCTCGACATTCAGCTTCACACTGCCGGTAGCGGTTGAGGAAGAGGAGGTCGCAGCGAGAGAGAAGAAGCAGCCCGCGATCAGCGTGCGTCGCGGCGAGCGAACGCGGGTGCTCGCCGTCGATGATGAGCTGCAGATTCTACGCTTTCTTCGGCGCTCCCTGGAGGATGCGGGTTACCAAAGCATCGTCACCGGCGATCCCTCGCAGGTAATGAAGCTCGTGGAGATGGAGGAGCCGGACATTATCTTGCTGGACCTCAGGCTCCCAGGGGTCAGTGGGTTCGATCTGCTGCAGCGTATCCGCGAATTCTCCGACGTGCCGATCATCTTCCTCACCGCCAGCTCCCGCGACGAAGACACGGTCTCGGCGCTCAAACTGGGCGCTGACGACTACGTGACGAAACCCTTCTCGCCGTCAGAGCTTCTGGCCCGCATCGAGGCGGCGCTGCGACGGCGCGCCCTGCCGGGGATGGCGGAGCGGCGACCATCTTTTGTCGTCGATGGACTGGAGATCAACTTTGCCGAGCGGCGCGTCACTCTTCGAGGACAGGAGATATCTTTGTCCGCTACTGAGTACAAGTTGATCTATGAGCTGGCAACCCACGCCGGCCAGGTCCTGACCTATGACCAGATACTGCAGCGGGTCTGGGGAGAAGAGTACCACGGCGAGACGGAGATCGTCCGCTCATTCGTCCGCAACCTCCGTCGCAAACTGGGGGACGACGCCAAGAACCCACGCTACATCTTGACCGAGCGGCAGACCGGATATCGCATGGCGAAAGGCCAGTCCTAGATTCCCAGCACCTGCCCAGCCATACGCTGCCGACTCCTCCCTCCGAACGACATCCCCTACCCCAGCACCTGCCTAGGCCCTCAGCGCCTTCTGTCCGTCTCTTTGACTGCAGCCGCCACGGCTTATCCGAGCCCGCTGTCCTCTTACTGGGGAAGACCGGGAATA
>CAVXOY010000012.1:0-25904 GCA_963763495.1 uncultured Chloroflexia bacterium | reverse complement strand
CCGCCGACACCGCCACCTACGCGGAGTGGCAGCGCCTCATCGACGAAAAAGGCATCCCCTGCCACCAGGCGAGAAGTGGCGAATGGATAGCCCTCGGTGAAGGAGCGACCCTGCAGTTCCTCTGGCCTCCCGCCGGCGCCGCTCCTGCGGACAGTGACGACACGAACAACAGCTCCGTCGTGCTCAAGCTGGCGTGGGGTCGCGCCAGCTTCCTGCTTACGGGCGACCTGGAGGCTGCAAGCGAGACCGCCCTCCTTCAGAGCAGCGTCTATTCGCAAGCAACCGTGCTCAAGGTAGCCCATCATGGCTCCGCCCACTCCACCAGCGAGTCGCTACTGCGAGCCATCAACCCCCTCGTAGCCGTCATCTCCGTCGGCGAGGACAACCGCTTCCGCCATCCTTCGACGGCGACTCTGGATTGTCTCGACGACACATTGGTCTACCGCACCGACCAGCAGGGCGAGATTGACTTCTCCACCGATGGCGAGCGCCTGTGGATATCGACCGAACGCGATCCCCCTGAGAGCTCCACACCCTGAACAAGAGATGTCCGCTTCTCACGGCGCGCTGGCGATGCTATACTCCCTCTTGTCCCCGGAAGAACCGAAAGGACACCCTTGGAACGCAAAGACGGCCGCCGCAACCCGACCAGATACGCCCCCTGCGCATAACCCCCGGCTACCGCCCCACGCCGAAGGCTCCGCCTTCATCGAGCTTGGCGACACCGCCGTCCTCTGCGCCGTCAGCCTCGGCGAGCGCGTGCCTCCTTCCTGAAATCGACCGGCAGCGGCTGGATAACCGCCGAGTAGGCTATGCTCCCTCGCTCGACCACCACCCGCTCACCCCGCGAAGCCGTGCTCGGCCGCATCGGCGGGCGCACCCACGAGATACAGCGCCTCATCGGCCGTTCCCTGCGTCGCCGTCACGAACCTCGACATCCTCGGCGAGCGCGCCTTCATCGTCGACTGCGACGTCATCAAGGCCGACGGTGGCACCCGCTGCGCTGCCATCACCGGCGCCTACGTCGCTCTCCGTCAAGCGTTCGAGAAGCTCATCGCCGCCGGAGATTGGCCAGCATGCCTCTCACCGATGCCGTCGCCGCCATCAGCGCCGGAATTGTCGACGGCGCCCCTTTGCTCGACCTCAACTACGAGGAGGACTCCCGCGCCGAAGTCGACTTCAACGTCGTCATGACTGCGAAGGGAATTCGTAGAGTCGCAGGGCTCAGCCGAAAGCTCGCCCTTCACGCGGGCCACAATGGAGCAACTGCTCGGCTTGGCTCAACAGGGATCAGCGAACTGCTCGAGGCCCAGAGACTGGCCCTCGGCGAGACCAACTGACAGCCGCCCTCACGCATACTCTCCCAGCCAAGTCCCGCCGATGACATGGACGTGCCCGTGATGCTGGCTCTGCATCGCGTCACGACCAAAGTTCGATAGAATGCGAAAACCGTTCGGACAATGGGCTTGGCCCATCTTCACCGCCACCTCGCCCACGCGGCCCATGTCTTGCCAGAGCTCCTCCTGACTCATGTGCCTCTTCGGCACGACCAGCAGCATCACCGGCGCCCAGCGCAACCGGTTCCGAAACACCACGACCTCATCGTCCTCATAGAGAAACTCCGCCGGCTCTCTTTTCGCCACAATCTCGCAGAAAGTACAGTAGACCATCGATCACTCCAAACGGTATGCTAAGAGGAAGGCTTGGCCTATTCTATGTATGGGCCCGCCGGCGGTCAACGCGACTGCGCCCCCAACCGACAAAACCGCCGTTCCCAGCCAAAGGAGACTGAGCCAAAGTGGCCGACGTTCGCCCCTTTACCGGCCTTCGCTTCTCGAAAAGCGTCAACATCGCCGACGTCCTGGCTCCTCCCTACGACATCATATCGCCTGATGAGCAACGAGGATCTCTACCAGCTCAGCCCCTACAACGCCATCCGCCTGGAATACGGCGAGACGAGCGACGCCGATACCCCCGCCGACAATCGCTACACACGCGCCGCCGCCGACCTCCACCGCTGGCTCGCCGACGGCGTCCTGCTGCGCGACACATCCCCCGCCCTCTACGTCTACGAGCAGCGTTTCACCCACCAGGGACAATACCTGACCCGGCGAGCGTTTTTCGCCCGCGTCCGTCTCCACAACTGGGACGATGGGATAATCCGTCCCCACGAGCGCACCCTGAGCCGTCCCAAGGAAGACCGCCTGAGCCTGCTCCGCGCCTGCCGCGTCAACACAGCCCCGTTCTCGGACTCTACCGCGATTCCGCCGGCGAAGTTGACCGTACGTCTCGAAAAGGGTGCGGTCGGCCGCCTCTTCGAGGCGACGGATGCCGGCCGGGCAGAGCCATCGCCTGCGAGCGCATCACCGATAACACGACGCCCTAAGCCGCATCAGCGACCTCTTCCGCGACAAGAAGCATCTACATCATCGACGGCCACCACCGCTACGAGACCGCCCTCACCTATCGCGACGAGAGGCGCGCCCCGTCGCCGCACTGGAGTGGCGAAGAGGCAGAGAACTTCGTCCTCATCGCCCTCGTCTCCCAGGCGGTACCCTGGCCTCGTCGTCCTTCCCACCCACCGTCTGCTCCAGACAGCGGATGTGCCTGCAGACTTCGATCTCAGATTGAGCGAGGCTTTCCATCTCGAAGATGTCAGCGACGGGCTCAGCGCCGGTTGGACAGCGATGGAGGCTCTCCTCGCCGAAGCGGGTCGCCACGCCCCCGCCATCGGCATCGCTACCCGCGCGGGTAACCAACGCCTCATCGCCACCGTCAAAGACCCCGATAAAGCCGCCGCTTTGATGCCTCCCGACCGGCCGGCCACCTGGCGTCACCTCGATGCCGCCCTCCTCCAGGACCTGATACTGCAGCGCATCCTCGGCATCAGCGAGCAGGCCATCACCGCCGCGGCGAAACCGCCGGTCGAATTCGTCCACGACGGCGAAGAGGCCCTGCGGCAGGTGGAATCGGGCCAGTACGCCCTCGCCTTCTTCCTCAACCCGACACCGACGGAGCGCGTACTCGAAGTGGCTGACGCCGGCGAGCGGATGCCCCAGAAATCGACCTACTTCTACCCCAAGCTGCCCACCGGCCTCGTCATGTACCCCCTCGACTAGCGCCGCATACCCCGCGTAGGTCGGGCGTCCCTGCCCGGCTGCGAGGATACCCTCCAACGAAAAGAGGCGCCCCCAAGGGACGCCTCCTGCCATCGCAGAAACTGCGCGCTATATCTTGGCCTGCCGGACGGAGAAAATGTCGGGTACCTTCGCCATCTCCTTGAGCACCTCGTCGGTCGCCGGGCTGTCCAGCCCCACCACCATCATCGCTCGGCCCTTCTCATTCGCAGAGACGCGCATCGAGTGGATGTTGATCTTGTGCTGCCCCATTATCGTGCCGACGCTTCCGATCATGCCCGGCCGGTCCACGTTCTCGCAGATCAGGAGATAACCATCGCCGGGAGAGACGTCCACCCAGTACTCCTTGATCTGGACGATGTGAGCGCCATCATGTCCCGCCGTCCCCGCGACAATCATCTTCCCTGCGCTCGTGGCTGCCTGCACTCGGACCAGATTGGTGTAGATCCCCTCATAGGAGCCCTTGCTCTCATTGATGCGCAGGCCCCGGTGCTCGGCCACGAGGTTCGCATTCACAATCGTCACATTCTCTTCGCTCACCGGCTCCAACAGCCCCTTGATGACCGCTGCCTTGAGCGGCGTCACATCGTAGTCCGCGATCTCTCCCAGGTACTCCACGTCCACGCTGCTCAACTGACCCTCACTAAGCTGAGTCACCAAGGAAGCCACCTTGATAGCGACCTCAAGGTAGGGGCCGATCACCGCCATCGTCTCCGCCGGCACCAGAGGAGCATTGACCGAGTACAGCGGCGCTTCCCCTCGGAAAATGCGCGACTGATCTGTTCCGCCACGTCCAGGGCCACCCGTTCCTGTGCCTCAGACGTAGAAGCTCCCAGATGCGGCGTGACGATGATGCGATCGCTCTTCAAGAGGATGTTGTCGCCCGGCGGCTCTTTGCTGAACACATCCACCGCCGCGCCCGCTATTCTCCCTTCCTCCACAGCCTTGTACAGCGCCTCCTCATCCACGATGCCGCCGCGGGCCACGTTAATGATCCGGGCGCTCGGCTTCACCATCCGCAACTCTTTCTCACCGATGAGGCCCCTCGTCTGAGGCGTCAGAATCGTGTGTATCGCAATGTAGTCGGATCCCTTCAACAGATCCCCCAGCTCGACGATCTCCACCCCAAGGACCTGCGCTCGCTCCTGAGAGACGAAGGGATCGCAGGCGATGACGTGCATCTCCAGGCCGCGCGCCCGTCGCGCCACCTCCGACCCGATCTGGCCCAGGCCGATGATCCCCAGCGTCTTCCCTCGCACCTCCACACCCATGAAGCCCTTGCGGTCCCACTTGCCGCTCCTGAGGCTGGCGTTGGCCTGCGGAATGTGCCGCGACAGCGCCAGCATCAGCGCTATCGAGTGCTCAGCGGCCGATGTGCTGTTCCCAGCGGCGCATTGACGACGATGATCCCCCGCTGCGTCGCCGCTTCCAGGTCGATATTGTCGACGCCGGCGCCCGCGCGTCCGATCACCACCAGATTCCTGGCCGCTTCGATGACGGCCGCCGTGACCTTCGTCTCGCTGCGCACGACCAGCGCATCGTATTCGCCGATAATGCTTATCAGCTCCTCCGCGGGGATGCCCAGCTTGACGTCCACCTCCGCGTGGGCGGCCAAAGCATTGATGCCGTCCTGTGCTATGGGGTCCGTGACCAGTACCTTACGGTTCATTCCCATCCTTCCCTGTTCTCAGCCCGATCGGCAGGTGGCCGGGCGCTCACGCCTTGGCGGGCGTGAACCCCACCCGCGGCAACGCCTGCTTCAACGCATCTACACAGTTCAGTATGTCCGTCTCCGACACCAACCCTAGGTGCCCGATGCGGAAAATCTTGCCCATCAGCGCGGCCTGGCCACCCGCCAGCACCGTATTGTACTCCTCCCGCATCATCTTGTTCAGCGCCTTGCCGTCGACACCCTCCGGCACCTTCACCGCCGTCACAGTATTCGACGCGAAACGCTCATCGGCAAGAATCTCCAGCCCTAACGCCTTCACCTGCTGCCGGGTAAGCTCTCCGATGCGGGCGTGCCGGGCAAAGATGCTCTCCAGGCCCTCTTTGAGCATCATCTCCAGTGCCACGTCCAGGGCGTAGTAGATGGACACAGCCGGCGTCCAGGGGGTCTGCCCCTTCTCTGCGCTGCTCTTCGCCTTGCGCCAGGTCAAAGTAGAAGCGCGGCATCTTCGCCTCTTCATACGCCTTCCAGCCCCGCTCGTCTAATCGAGACCATGGCCAGCCCCGGCGGCACCATCCAGCCCTTCTGCGAGCCGGTGACCACCACGTCGAGGTCCCACTTGTCCACCGGGCAGGGGATCGCGCTCATGCTGCTCACCGCGTCCACTATCGTGAGAACGCCGCGCTTGCGGGCCACCCGCGCCAGCTCCTCCAGCGGGTTCGTCACGCCGGTCGATGTCTCGTTGTGAGTCACCAGCATTGCCTTATAGTTGGGGTCAGCGGCCAGCGCCTTGTCTACTTCGTCCGGGTCGGCTGCCTTGCCCCACTCGAAGGACAAGACCGTGGCCTTGGCACCGTACGCCTTGGCGATCTGGCTGAACCGGTCACCAAAGGCGCCGATTATCACGCAGAGCACCTCATCTCCCGGCGACAAGAAGTTAACGACCGCCGCCTCCATCCCGCCGGTGCCGGAAGTCGTCAGTATGAGAACGTCGTTCTTCGTCTGGAAGACCTCCTGCACCCGAGAGGTCACCCGCGTAGAGATCTCGCCGAACTCCGTCCACGGTGGTTGATCATCTGACGGGACATCGCCGCCAAAGCTTCCGGCGCGCATGGTGTCGGCCCGGGGATACGTAGGTTCATGGGTGCCTCCTGGAGCTTAGTGAGTTCATCATCTATCCAATT
This sequence comes from uncultured Chloroflexia bacterium, assembly GCA_963763495.1. Classification (GTDB taxonomy): domain Bacteria; phylum Chloroflexota; class Dehalococcoidia; order DSTF01; family JALHUB01; genus DAOUEO01. The sequence continues at coordinate 19,914 of CAVXOY010000012.1, read as the reverse complement.
AGTGAAATATGGATCAAGCGGCCCAACGACTCCACCTGTGCTAAAATGGCTCACACATTAAACAGAGGATCGAGTCTATGGCCAGCCCCTATCGCAGCCTGCCCAGCATCGACCGCCTTCTCGGTGACGAGCGCGTTCGCGGCCTGAGCGAGAAGTACGACACCCGCATCGTCACCGACGTGGCCCGCGAGCGCCTCGCCGAGGCCCGGGGCGCCATCGCCGCCGGCCGGCCCTGCCCTCCCTACGACGCGATTGTCTTGTCCCTCATCGAGAGCATCGGCTCCATGGTAGCACCCACCCTACGGCCTGTCATCAACGCCACCGGCGTCATCCTCCACACCAACCTGGGCCGGGCCCCCCTGTCCGACGAAGCATCGCCGCCATGGAAGCGGTCGCCCGCAGCTACAGCAACATCGAGTTCGACCTGGACACGGCGAACGCGGGATCCGCCAGTCCCACTCGGTAGACCTCCTCTGCCGCTCACCGGCGCTGAGGCGGCGACCAGCGTCAACAACAATGCCGGCGCCGTCTCTGCTCGGCCTCGCCGCCCTGGCCTCCGACCGCGAGGTCGTCATCTCCCGCGGCCAGCTCGTGGAGATCGGCGGATCGTTCCGCATCCCCGACGTCATGGCCAGAGCGGCGCCCGCCTCGTCGAGGTGGGCACCACCAACCGCACCTACCTCGCCGACTACGCAACCGCGATCACCGCCGAGACCGCCGCCCTCCTGCGCGTCCACACCAGCAACTTCCGCATCATCGGCTTTGCCGAGTCGCCGTCCCTCAGCGACCTCGCCTGCCCTGGCCCACGAGCGCAACATCCTGCTGCTGGACGACCTGGGCAGCGGCTCCCTTTTCGACACGACCCAGTTCGGCCTCGGCAAAGAACCCACGGTCCAGGAGAGCCTGACCGCCGGCGCCGACCTCGTCTTCTTCTCCGGCGACAAGCTCCTCGGCGGCCCGCAGGCCGGGATTATCGGGGGACGCCGCGACCTCGTAGACAAGCTGAAGCGTCACCCTCTCGCCCGTGCCCTTCGCCTGGACAAGATGACCATCGCCGCCTTGACTGCGACGCTCACGCATTATGTAAAGGATGAGGCTCTCCAAAAGATACCCGTCTGGCGCATGATCTCCCTGCCCGTCGCCGCAATGAGCGCCGCGCTGCCCGCTGGTCAGTCGCTCGGAGAGCCCGCGCGCATCGTCGACGGCCGCTCGATGATCGGCGGCGGCAGCCTGCCCGAAGAGAGCCTGCCCACCAAGCTGCTCGCCCTCGGCGCTACGCCGTCGACGTGGTAGCCGTCGCCCGCCGCCTCCGCCTGAGCGACCCGCCGGTCATCGCCCGCATCGAGCGCGACCTCCTCCTCCTCGACCCCCGCACCGTCGACCCTCGCCAAGACCGCCTGCTGATCGCCGCCCTCCAGGCCGCCCTCTCCGCCTAGCTCTCCTCCGCAGCCCCTCGACGCCGGTGCTATAATTGAACTAATCATGCCCGCCAGTACCAGTCCAAAGCGCGAGGCCGTCCTCTACGAGGCCCAACCCAGCGGCAAGATACGCTGCAACGTCTGCCACTGGCGCTGCCTCATCCCCGACGGCCACTTCGGCGTCTGCCGCATGCGCCGCGCCCTCGACGGTCGCATCATCCTCTACAACTACCCGGGTGTCGCCTCCGTCAACAACGACCCCGTGGAGAAGAAGCCGCTCTTCCACTTCTTCCCCGGATCGTCCTGCCTCTCCCTCGGCTCCTGGGGCTGCAACTTCCACTGCCGGCACTGCCAGAACTGGGAGATATCCTTCGCCACCCCTGAGCAGGCGGAACTCCTCTCCCACGACCTCGCGCCGGAAGACGCCGTAGCCCTCGCCCTCCGCCTTGGCAGCAAGGGCATGGCCTTCACCTACAACGAACCCGCCATCTGGCTTGAGTACGCCCTCGACTGCGCCCGCCTCGCCAAAGACGCCGGGCTCTACACCGTCTTCGTCACCAACGGCTTCAGCACCCCGGAAGCGCTCGACCTCATCGGCCCCTACCTCGATGCCTTCCGCGTCGACATCAAAGGGCTTCACCGACGATCTCTACCGCGACCTCGCCAAGGTCTTCCAGTGGCGGAATGTCCTCGAATCGACCAAGTACGCCCGCTCCCGCTGGGACATGCACGTCGAGGTCGTCACCAACATCATCCCTACCATGAACGACGACGATGACCAGTTGACCGCCATCGCCCGCTGGATAAGGGACGAGCCTGGGCCCTCAGACACCCTGGCACGTCACCGCCTTCCACCCCCACCACGACCTCCGCCATCTCCCACCGACGCCGGTAGAGACGCTGGAGAAGGCCGTCGCTCTCGGCCACAGAGAGGGCCTGCATTATGTCTACCTGGGCAACGTCTTCGGCCACCCCGGCGAGAACACTCACTGCCCCAACTGCGGTACGCTGGTCATAACCCGCATCGGCTACCAGGCGAACCTGAACGCGCTCAAGAAAGACGGCCGTTGCGCCCACTGCGGCGCCGACCTGAACGTCCGCACGGCGACCTACAAGCGACGACTGCCCGTGCCCGCCGGCCACTGAAAGACTGGTGCTGCTATGAGTGGAATCGTCTACGCCTGCATCGCCCCCCATCCGCCGATACTCGTGCACGAGATCGGCCAGGGGCGCGAACAGGAGACGCACCGCACCATCGAAGCGCTGCTCCAGGTGGCGGAGGAGATGGCCAATTACCGGCCGGAGACGGTGCTGATCTTCAGCCCTCACGGCCCGGTTGACCCCCGCGCCGTCGGCATCCTGACGTCGCCCACCGCCGACGGCACTATGGCCCGCTGGGACGCCCCCAACGTCAGCTTCCGCTACGAAAACGACCTCGACGCCGTCGCCCTCATCCAGGAGGAAGCCACGCGCGCCGGCCTTCCCATCGATCCCCATCGAAGACTGGGACGACGGGATGATCCCCGGCATGGACTGGGGCTGCACCGTCCCCCTGTACTATCTGCGCTCAGGCGTCGACAGCGCCAAGATCGTTCCCCTGACGCCGTCCTTCCTACCGCCCGACAAGCACTACGCCATCGGCCAAGCGATCGGCCGCGCCCTCCAGCGCCTCGGCAAGCGCACCGCCATCATCTGCAGCGCCGACCTCTCGCACTGCCTGTCACCCGGCGCTCCCGCTGGCTACAACCCCGCCGGCCTCGAGTTCGACCAGAAGTACCAGCAGGTCGTCGCCGACTGGGACGTGAACTGGGTGTTGGAGACTACTATCGACTTCCGCCGCCGCGCCGCTGAGGACGCCGTGCCCCAGACAGCGATGCTCATGGGCGCCCTCAGCCACCTCCGCGTGCGTCCCCGCGTCCTCTCCTACGAGGGGCCGTTCGGCGTGGGCTACCTCGTGGCCGCCGTCGATGTCCTGGGCCCGCGCCCTCAGGCGGAACAAGAGGAAGAAGCCGCTACCGCCGCGACCCCAAGCGTCGGCGCCGGAACCCACCCATCCCCTTGTCCAGCTTGCCAAGGCCGCCGTCGAGCACTACGTCCGCACGGCAAGGTTGCTCCCTCTCACCGACCTTGCGCCGGAGATGGAAGGGTGCGCCGGCGTCTTCGTCTCCATCAAGAAGCGCGGCGAGCTGCGCGGCTGCATCGGCACCATCGAGCCGGTCCGCGACAACGTCGGCCTGGAGATCATCCACAACGCCATCGCCGCCGCGGCCCGCGACCCTCGCTTCCCGCCCATCGACGAGAAAGAGCTGTCCGACCTCACCTACAGCGTCGACATGCTCACCCCTCCCGAGCCGGTCGACGACCCCGACTGCCTCGACTGCAAGCGCTACGGCGTCATCGTCCAGTGCGGCAATCGACGCGGCCTCCTCCTCCCCGACCTCGAAGGCGTCGACACCGTGGACTATCAGATACTCATCGCCAAGATGAAGGCGGGCATCCTCCCCGAAGAGCCCGTCGACCTCTACCGCTTCGAAGTCCAGCGCTTCACCTAACCGCGACTCGCCATCTCCAGCCATCATGTGACGAGATTTCTTTGCCCCTAGTCCAACGCACGCGGCGGGGGTGCTGTTTCCAATACCCTACCAGGGTTCATCGCGCAGACCGCATCTATTCCCGCCCTCCGGCTGCCCTCGCGCCTCGCTTCTGCTACAATTGGAGCGCCATGGACGAAAAGACCCTCACCACCCTTGAATTCGACAAGATACTGGCGCGCCTGGCCAAGCACACCTCCTTCTCCGCCGGCCGCGACCTCGCCCTCGCCCTGCGCCCGTCCGCCGACTACGACGAGGTCCTGCGCCGCCAGCGCCTAACCGCCGAGGCCCGCCACCTGCGCGAGATGAAGCCTCGCGCCGGCCTGGGCGGCATCCACGACGTCCGCGCCCTCGCCGACAAGGCCAACCTCGGCGGCATCCTCGACCCGTCGGAGCTTCTCGACGTCGCTACCACTCTCGAGGCCGGACGCGACCTGAAGGCCGTGCTCACCCGCCTCTCCGGCCCGCTGCCGCTCCTCGCCGAGCTCGCCGAGCGGATCAGCGACTTCGACGACGTGGCCACCGACATCCACCGCTGCATCAGCCCCGCGCGCCGAAGTCGTCGACAGCGCCAGTCCCGCTCTCGCCGTCATCCGCCGCGACCTCCGCACCGTCCACGACCGCCTCCAGGCCAAGCTCCAGGAGCTGATCAACTCGGCGGACGGACGCGGCGTCATCCAGGAGCCGATAGTCACCCTGCGCGACGGCCGCTACGTCATCCCCGTCAAGGCCGAGATGCGCAGCCAGATGCAGGGCATCGTCCACGACGTCTCCGCCAGCGGCGCCACCGTCTTCATGGAGCCCCTGGCCGTCGTCGAGCTGGGCAACACCTGGCGCGAGACCCAGATGGAAGAGCAGCGCGAGGTCGAGCGCATCCTCCGCCGCCTCAGCTCCCTTGTCGGACGCCACGCCCACGCCATCGCCGTCAACATCGACACCCTGGCCGAAATCGACCTCGCCCTCGCCAAGGCCCGCTTCGCCGCCGAGATGGACGCCGTCGAGCTACCCTACGACGACGAGGCGCAGCCCTGGCTGGCCCGCGCCGCCGGCGCCCCTCATCCTCGTCAATGCCCGTCATCCCCTGCTCACCGGCCGATGTCGTCCCCATATCCCTGTCCGTCGGCGGTGACTACTCCGTCTTGCTCATCACCGGCCCCAACACCGGCGGCAAGACCGTCGCCCTGAAGACGGTCGGCCTTCTCTGCGCCATGGCCCAGGCCGGCCTCCCTGTGCCCGCCGACGCCGGCAGCCAAATCCCCGTCTTCGACTCCCTGCGCGTCGACATCGGCGACGAGCAGAGCATCGAGCAGTCGCTCTCCACCTTCAGCAGCCACATGACCAACATCATCTCCCTGCTCGCCGAGGCCGGGCCCCACAGCCTCGTCCTCCTCGACGAGCTGGGCGCCGGCACCGACCCCGACGAAGGCTCCGCCCTGGCCCGCGCCCTCCTCGACCACCTGCTGGGCGTCGGCTGCCTGACCATCGCCACCACCCACCACGGCGAGCTCAAGGTCTTCGCCCACAGCACCGTGGGCATCATGAACGCCCACGTCGAGTTCGACATGGAGACCCTCGCGCCCACCTACCGCATCTCCATCGGCCTCCCCGGCGCCAGCAACGCCCTCGCCATCGCCGAGCGCCTGGGCCTGCCGCCCGACATCATCGCCACTGCCCGTGGCTCCATCGCCCCCGATCAGGCGAAGGCCGAGAGCCTCCTCTCCGCCATCCAGCGCGAGAAGACCGACGCCGCCGACGCCCGCCGCGCCGAGATGCTGGCCCGCAAAGAAGCCGAGGAGATACGCACCGGCCTTGAGGAGAAGCTGGACGCCATCGACCACGAGCGCGAGGAGATACTGGCCCAGGCCCGCGCCCATGCCGAAGAGGAGATCGTCCGCGTCCGCCAGCTCCTCGCCCACGCCAGCCGTCGCATCGAGCGCCAGAAGCCGGAGGCCGCCGCCGAGAAGATCGTTGCCGCCGAGGCCATCCTGGAGACCCTGAAGCCGCCGCCGCCATCGCCGCGACGCCGCCGCAAGACAGGCGACAACATCCCGCCCGAGGAGATTCAGCCCGGCGACCTCGTCTGGGTGCGCGGTCTCGGCCGCTTCGGCGAGGCCCTCTCGCCGCCCGACGCCAAAGGCGAAGTGGAGCTTCGCCTCGGCTCTCTACGCAGCACCGTGCCCTTGAAGAAGGTGGAGAAAGTGCAGCGGGTCAAAGGCGCCCATCCCAAGGTCGGCGGGACCGCCGTGCCGCCGCCGCCTCCGACCGTGCCCTCCGAGATCGAGGTGCGCGGCCGCCTCGTCGACGAAGTCCTGCCCGAACTCGACAAGTACCTCGACGACGCCTTCCGCGCCGGTCTGCCCTGGGTGCGCATCATCCACGGCACGCGGCACCGGCACCCTGGCGCGGGCCGTGCGGAATATGCTGTCGTTGCACCCGCTCGTCAAGTCGCTACGAGATCGCCCCCCGCGAAGAGGGCGGCGAAGGCGTCACCATCGCCCACCTGGCGAGTTAGAGGCCTTATTATTGGCGGTAGGGTCAAGCGTCCCTACTCAACCCTACCGCCTTTCAGAGAGCAAAGCGGGCGTCCCGCCCGCCAATCCCCAACACGCCATAGGCCGGCACTGCCGGCCACGACTTCCGCTGGCCTCAGTAGAATCACGAAGTAACGCGCACCAAGCGTCCACGGTCGTCAATCGCTCCAAGATGCTCTCCCTTCAGCCTGCCTTCGAAAGCGTCGATAGGCATCGACCGCAGTTCGCAAGGCCGCCCGTGCAGCAGGTTTAAAAGGAGACACATAGCGCTCGCTGAGCAGTTGATCGGCAGCATCAAGCTGCTGCGTGAAGGGCCTCCCCAATAAAGCCTCTCCCAGCAACTGGTTCAGGCCGCTCATCGAGGGGTACACCCTCACGCCTGAGACGCCCCCACCGTCCAGGTCAACATCGACCTCAAGTATCATCCGAGCCTCGCCAACCCCCGTCGCTCCCGGCATTCTAGCTGTGCCAACGCAGACCAGCGTACGACGTTCGTCATTCATCTTAGGCACCTCATTCAGCACTCGGACCAGGGTTCTCGGTCACTCGACAGAGCCGTTCAACATGAGTAGATGTTTCTGGCTATGGCAGAATAGTCTTTGACTGGTACAAGAAGGCGCAGCGCAACCCACAGACTTCTCCGGTTGATCTGGGGTTAACTCCCAGCTACAGGCGGATGAGCCAGTTCAACCACCAGAGTGTGGTCTCGCAGCTCAAACCGTGTCACAGTCTCCGACGCCTGTGCGTCACCCTTCCAGTGGACAGTTATCCGCTCGTCGGTGTCGAGCTTGCTTAGCGCCCACCTCAGCATCTCGTAGATCGCTTCCATGTGATGCGCCGGCCAGCCCCGCTTCACCTCTAGGAAAGCCTGAAGTTGCTCGTTCTCAGGGAACTTCTTGCCCGCCTCCTCGAGCGGGTCCCCGCCCGCCTCAAGCACTGCGTAGATCTCATGGCCGTCATTGAGAATCAGTGCAGTGGTAAACAGCGCATTCATCGCGCTCACAAACTCTATGCAGCCACCAACTGTCACCCATCGCAGAACCCCCTTTCTTCTCGATTCCTCATTGCGCCGCACCTCAATACATTGCGAATTCGTGGGAAAACGCCCCGATCCCTGCCGAGACGCTTGCGCTTCGAGTGTCAGGCGTGCTTGTATTCAAATCATCAGAGGAATCACCCAAGATTGGCCGACACCAAAGCGAACACAATCGAGACAACGCCTAGCTTCCGCCTGCTATGACACCACACCCATTCGTAGGTCGACAGCGAGAACTCGCAGCACTCCTGGAACTCCTCAGCGCACCCGGGGGTTCCGCCATCGTCCTTGGCGAAGTCGGGATCGGGAAATCGAGCCTGGTGGACGCTGCGCTCTCCGGTCTCCCCGAACAGGAGATCGCGGTTCTCAAGGGCTTCTGCTATCCATCCCCCGAGTGTGGCCCTTATTTCCCCTTCTTCCAGATCTTGAACAGTCTCTCCCTTCTCGATTCCCCTTCCGACATCGTCAAGCAAGTCGCCGGTTCGGCGTTGAGCAGCGTCAACTGGATAAACCTGAGCGAGGACTGCGGTGAGCGAAGAGAGCGATTCCTGCGGGAGCTCACCAGCGTCATCCTGAAAGTGATCGGCGTCTCGAGAACGGTCTTTCTGCTGGAAGACATCCACTGGGCAGACACGGGAACGCTGCTGCTAATCAACACCCTCATGGACGTCTCGGACGCCAACCTTCAGATGGTCTGCACAGCCCGCACCGACGAGACCCTCGATCCGGACGCCCGCCAACTTATCTCTCTCATTGAGCGAAAGAGCGTGCCCATCCGCCTTCATGGCCTGCCCAGTTCCGACACCCGCCAGCTTCTTGAGCAGCTCATCGGGTCAGGGTACGTCACCGACGAGGAGATGTTCGCTGCCACCACCTACACGCGCGGGAACCCTCTCTTTCTCCGTGAGCTGATCCACCATCTAAAAAGCAGCGGCTTGTTGGAGCGCTACTCCCTGCAGGAAGCACTGACCCTGAGCAGCAAACCGGAGAGTCTCACCCACGTCGTCGACCTCAGGCTGCGCACTCTCTCCAAACCCCTAAAGGAGGTACTCCAGACATCTGCCGTCCTGGGGAATGAGTTCACGGCGGATAGGGTCAGCCGTGTTGCCCACATCACCCGCCCCAGAGCCGCGGAGCTTCTGAGGCTCGGAGTTGAGAAACATGTGCTCGAACCGCTGAACGGGCACGAGGGCGAACGGTATCGATTTGCCCATCCTTTTTTCGCCGGCAGGCTCTACGAGATGCTGCCCGAGTCAAAGAGACGAGAGCTGCACCGGAGCGCCGCGGCCGTTCTCCAAGGCGAGGCCGACACGGAACCAGCCGTCACCGACCTCGCGCATCACTTCGCCCTGGGATTCGGCCCTGAGGACGGCCGTCGTGCCATCCAGTACTGTCAACTCGCTGCCGAGCAGGCAGAACAGATCATGGCCTTCGACGTGGCAACCCGATTTTGGCGGCTTGCCATTACCTGCACTCGCCCCAAGTCGCGACTGGTGCGCGCCCGCCTCCTTGCCAGACTGGGCTGGAGCTTGTGGGCAGCCGGCAAGTGGGAGCAAGCGGTCGAGGCCTGGAATGAGGCGGTGCTTGGTTATCAGTCTCTGGGCCACCGGAGGAAGGTAGGAGAGCTTTCACTCGCGCTCGGCGACGTGTCTCGCTGGCGCTTGGAACTCGATGAGGCGTGCTACTGGTTGAAGACAGCTTTGACGTCACCATTGCGCGAGGGCGGATCGAGCCCGAGCTTTGGCCCTGCTTGCGAACACGCTGTGCCTCAAGCAAGAGGTCAACGACGCAAAAGAGCCTCTGGAAGAAGCCACGAAGCTTTGGGGAGGAGGTCGAATGCGATCCCCTCGTCGCCTTCTGGCTGTCTCACGGCTACCTGATGATCGGCCGTCCTTCACTAGCCCTATCCATGTTGCGTAGCGGATTTGAAGAGGCCAAGAGGAGAGGCAGCTCGCGTGCCATCACGCTCTTGTCGACGAGCGTTGCCAGTCACTATCTCTGTGTGCTGGATATTGACGCTGCCAGTTCGCACATTGCCAGCGCGGAACAAGCTATCGACCCCGGAGACGTAACAAACCTTCCGCAATTGTGGTCCATCAAGGTCTATCTGCTCGGGTATCTGGGACAGTGGAAGGAGCTCCTAGAGACCTGCGAGACCTGGATGGCCAGGACACGCTTGGCCGGCCGCTATCAGATGGCTTTTGCGCGCCTGGTATGGGCCGAGGCTCAGTTCGCATCCGGCCGGGCCGCTGTGGCCGCGAGGGCGGCAGTCCGAGGCGCTAGAGGGTCTCGGCGATTTGACACCGGTCGGGGCCATTCACCTAGGGCGCATAATGCTCAACCTCGGCCGCGTCGAAGAGGCCGAACAGCTTGTCCGGACGTATGTGTCCCCCATCGGCGCAACGCCACGATATGCCTCCGCCCGCGGCGTGCTCGGCGACGTCGTGTCTCGCCTGGAAACGCCCGATCTTTGGCGGCAATGCTACGACTCCCTCACGCCTGAAAGACGCGCCATGCTTCTTACGGCGTGCGCCACCTCAGTGCAGCGCGTGCTCGGCCGCCTGGCGACTCGACTGGGGATGTGGCAGCAAGCTGTTCAGCATTTCGAACAGGCGTTGAGCGAACTGGAAAAGGGCCGGGCCCGCTGGGAGCTGGCCAACACGTATGTCGACTACGCAGAAATGCGGACAAGGCGGCGAAGGCGCGGCGATCTTACAAAGGCGTCGGCGATGGAGGCGCGAGCGAAGGCCATCTTCGCTGAACTGGGCCTCGACAATGCCCTACCGCGGTTCAACAGCAAATCCCCAGACAATGGGACCAGGTACGGCCTCACCGGGCGCGAGATCGAAGTGCTGGCGCTATTGTCTGAAGGGCGTCGCAATCGGGAGATCGCCGATAGCCTGATGCTCAGTCTGAGGACTGTGGAACGGCATCTGGAGAACATCTTCGGGAAGATGGGGCTGAACAGCAGAACCGAGGTAATCCTTCGCGCCGTCCAAGAAGGGATTGTCGGACCGTTCGGAGCCCCTGGCGGGACAGCGCCGGCAAGAACTGGAGACAGCGCCTAGAATCAGGCTCAGGGCCTCTCCTGCAGGACTGGCATCTCGCCCGCCATTCTCCAATGTGCCGTAGAGTCGGGCTTGCCTGCCGCACGGGTAGGCGTCCCACCCACCATCCCCCGCTTTCATCGTAGGGTCGGGCGTCTCTGCCCGACCCGCGTGCCCTCCAACAACAAATGCAGGGTTCATTCGTAGGTCGGGCGTCCCGCCCGACCCGGGAGAGACGTGCAGCAGGCGCAGAGCTACCCCCTCACCCCCTTGCCGTTGTGCTAAGCTATAAGGAGAAGGAACAACACTCAAGCCGGCAGCAGCCGGACTCCTAAGGAGGCGCAATCATGAAGATCAGCGCTCGCAACCTCCTCAAGGGCACCGTCAAGAACGTCACCCACGGCGCCGTCAACTCCGAGGTCATCCTTGAGCTCCCCGGCGGCATCGAGCTCGTCTCCATCATCACCAAGACCTCGGCGGAAAACCTGGGGCTGGCCAAGGGCAAGGAGGTCTACGCCGTCATCAAAGCCTCCAACGTCATGCTCGCCACCGACTGACGGCCCGCCACCGCCTTCCACCCCGACCAACGACGTAGGGCAGGGCATCTCTGCCCGCTCCACGCCATGCCTCGGCCGTCAGGCCGAGATACTCTGCAACGCGTCTCTTCATCCCTCGAATCGCCCCCTCACCGACGCAGTGAACTATCGGGCAAGCAGTGCCGAGAGGGATCCGCCCTCTCTGCCAAGGGGCCATGGGGGATGTGCCCCCATCCTCCGTCTACTTGCTCTAGGGCGGGTGGGTGGGAAGGACCACGCCCATGTTGCGCCGCCGGCGCTGCGCTCCCATGCCCGCGTGCCACATCTCCCTTACATCCCTCAGCCACGGCTCTGCTATCATCACCCCATGACACCGGCTTGACAGGCCTGCCTGCCGGATGGCGGTAGAGAAAACAATAGCCCCGAACAGGGTGAAAAAGTGAATTGTATTCTGCAACCCTCGAATCTACCGGTTGCACAGACAGATTCCCAAGCCGCGAATAGTTTTCGCCTCTCGCTGGGGCTGCGTCGAATCTGGGAGGGCAACAGATCGCAGAGTCAATTCTCCAGAAACGCCTCTCAGCAGATTCGGGAAGAAAAAAGAAAATGCGAAAATCAACAAAACAAAAAAACAATTCGACCGCCGGGGACCGCTGAGCCACCACCCCGACTCCCGCCGACGCGTCAGGACTGGCCATCCTCCCTCCCATACCCTAGAATGGTGCCTAGGCTAACCCTAGGAGAGTCCTACCCGCCTTTGGAGAGGGGAGCCGCTGCCATGAGCCCCGGCAAGCCTAAGGGCCCTCAGCCCGACATGTTCGGCGAGAGCGCCCGCGCCCAAGCCCAGCGCGAGGCGCCCCTGGCTGCCCGCATGCGCCCCCGCACCTTCGACGAGTTCGTGGGCCAGGAGCACCTCATCGGCGAAGGCCGCATGCTCCGCCGCGTCATCGACGCCGACCAGGTCCCCTCCATCATCCTCTGGGGCCCGCCCGGCAGCGGCAAGACCACCCTTGCCCGCATCGTCGCCACCCAGACCAAGTCCCACTTCGAGCCCATCTCCGCCGTCACCGCCGGCGTCGCCGACCTCCGCCGCGTCGTCCACGAGGCCCGCGAGCGCCGCGGCATGTACGGCCGGCGTACCATCCTCTTCATCGACGAGATCCACCGCTTCAACAAGGCCCAGCAGGACGTCGTGCTGCCCCACGTCGAGGACGCCACCGTAACCCTCATCGGCGCCACCACCGAGAACCCCTCCTTCGAGGTCATCGGCCCCCTGCTCTCCCGCTGCCGCGTCTACACCCTCAACCTCCTGACGCCTGAGCAGATGGAGACCATCGTCCGGCGCGCCCTCAGCGACGAAGAGCGCGGCCTGGGGCAACAGAAGCTGTCGGTGGACGACGAAGCCATCACCGCCCTCGCCTCGAGCTGTGGCGGCGACGCCCGTATCGCTCTGAACGCCATCGAGCTGGCGGTGTCCGCCGCCAAACCGGACAGCGACGGCGTCAAGCGCGTCACGCTGGCCATGATCGAGGAGGCGCTCCAGCATCGCACCTACCTCTACGACAAGGCCGGCGAGGCCCACTACGACACCATCTCCGCCTTCATCAAGTCGTTGCGCGGCTCCGACCCCGATGCCGCCCTCTACTGGCTCGCCCGCATGATCGACGCCGGCGAAGACCCTCTGTACATCATCCGCCGCATGGTCATCCTGGCAGCCGAAGATATCGGCCTGGCCGACCCCCAGGCGCTCGTTGTCGCGACCGCCTGTCAGCAGGCAGTGCACTTCGTCGGCATGCCGGAGGGATTTCTCCCCATGGCCGAATGCGCGATCTACCTGGCGACGGCGCCCAAGAGCAACAGCGCCCTCACCTCCTATCAGCGCGCCCTCGCCGACGCCCGCCAGACTCGCAACGACGCCGTCCCGCTGCATCTGCGCAACGCCGTAACCGGCCTGATGCGGGAGATGGGATACGGGAAGGACTACAAGTACGCCCACAGCTATCCCGGACATGAGGTCGAACAGGAGTACCTGCCCAAACAGCTCCAGGGACGGCGCTACTATGAGCCGGGCGAATTGGGATGGGAGCGGCGGATACGGGAGGCATACCAGAAGCTACAGCAGCGCCCCAAAGAGGAAGATTCCTAGCCGGTGGTCATCTCTAGGCTCTTGACGAAGTCGCGCTTCTGGAATATCCTTTGACACTCTCCAGCGAGAGACCTTCACGGCATAGCTAGAAAGGCGAGGAGGATGCGACTCAGGGTTATCATTGCGGGGCTGGTGGTGGGCCTTTCCACGCTGGCTATACTCATCGGACAGAACGGAAAGCCGGCAGAAGGGGCGTTCCTTCCCTGCACCGATCAAGTCTCGGCAGGTGGGAACCTCCAGGCGGCGGTGCGCGCTGCGACTCCGGGAGCAGTCATCTGCCTCGACGCCGGCTGGCACGTCAGCCGCGGGCTCTTGCTGGATAGCTATACCAGCCCAGGGATAACGATCCGAGGAGCGGGTACCGACAAGACGGTCGTAGCCTCCGACGGGTCGATAGATGCCATCCTCATCATCAACACCAGTGGTATCACCTTGGAGAACATGATCATTGCCGGCGGTCTTCCTTCCGGTGTCTATGTCAGCAACTCCCAGGACATCCATCTGGATAACGTAATAGTAGGGTTTAACGGCGTTGGCCTTCACTTCGATTCAGACACTACCGCCCAAGTCACGAACTCGCTCGTCGCTGGCAACCGCGACGACGGCATCCTGATCCGCCAGCGCTCGGCTGTCACCCTCACCGACAACTCCGTCTTCGCCAACGGCGGAGTCGGTGTGTCGGCGGTTGGCCACACGGGCAAAGTAGTGCTGACAAGGAATCAGATCGCCGACAACCGTGGCCCCGGCTTCTTCGCCGGCCAGTCCCCCTGTGCGCTCCTTCCGCCGGGTGTCCTCGAAGCGCCCGCCTGCTACTTCACGGACCTACCGTCCTTCGTTGGATCGAGCGACGTGACCATAGAGGACAGCACCATCAGGACAAGCGGCAGCACCGGCCTGGTGTTCTTCCCCGGCACAACCGGCATACTCAGGAGAAACGAGATTACCAGCAACCTGCTGACAGGGCTCTTCGTTTGGGGCGCCAAAGTCGATGCCTACGCCAACGTCTTCAGCAAGAACGAGGAACACGCCATCGAATACCGGGCCTATCCCGACCCACTTCACTTCAAGAAACTTGCGGCAGGCTACCCGCGCCGCGCCTCCGGCACGATCAGCGGGAATACCATCAAGGATACCGTGCGCTTGGGTAGTATCCTCGGTGGTGGCATACTCTCGCAGGGAGCGGACATGAGAGTTCTGAAGAATGAGGTGCGACGCAACGCCGGTATCGGAATATCTTTTGTCAACTCAGCGAAGGGCGAGATCAAGTCGAACTCGGTCACCCAGAACGGCGGTTCCGCAATCTGCCTGACCGCAGACTCCTCCGCCTCAGTATCCTCCAATGTCCTGTTCCAGAACCTCGTCAACAAGATCGGGGCCTGCACCGAAGCATCACCCTAGAAGACGTAGTGACGGTAGCTCAGCGCGGGCCATCCCGGAAGGCGGGGCCAGTCCTCGTTTTATTCGAGAGGGACTGAGAGGTTGGGCACCCAGAATGCCCGCTCCTACTCGGACAAGAGGTCAAGAAATCGTTTGAGGATACGGGCGGTGGCTCCCCAGATCACGTGATCGCCGAAGCGATAGGATTGCATCTCTATTTCGTGTTCTCCCAGACGACGCACATCCCGGAATACGTTACTGCTATCCAACAGGTGATCCAGGGGTACTTCCAGTATCTCGTCCACCTCATGGCGGGCGTGGTCGAACGGGTACGGAGCAGGAACGGTAAGAACGCCGACGTAGGGCGATATCACGAAGTTGCTTCCCATCGTCGCGATATCGTCCAGTCGCCCCACCGGCTCGACGTGTTCCGGCCGGACGCCGACTTCTTCGCAGGTCTCACGCAAGGCGGTAGAGAGGAGATCGGCATCACTCTCCTCGCGGGCCCCGCCGGGGAAGCATATTTGGCCTTTGTGGTACTCCACGAGCTCCGTTCTCCTCGTAAAGAGGAGATGCGTCCGCTCATCAAGATCATACAAGAGCAGAAGCACCGCCGCAGGTGGACGCCCATCCAGCGGTATGCGCAGGGGTTCATAGATGCGGAGCGTATCCCTCACCTTCTTTATGAGGGACAGACCTCGATGCGGCGTCATGGAGTGCCGTCTTTCGGGACCAGGGATTTGGCTGGTGGGCCCGGCAGGATTCGAACCTGCGACCAACCGGTTATGAGCCGGTCGCTCTGCCGCTGAGCTACAGGCCCGCGCGCTTCCCAGATTATACTACAACAGCGTCCCCCACACACACCTATCCGTGTCTGCGCAGTTCCTTGGCAGGGCAGCCCAAATGACCCAGCGCCAGCAGTTACTCTAACGTAAACGACTCCGGCTGACAGCATACCATCGCACCAGCACGGTTGACAGGCCGGGATGCGCCAGGTATACTACTTACAAGATATTCATAGTGCCAAATGTGGCAGGCCAAATCCCGAACTCGGGAACGGGGGAACCAATAACTTGGGGTGTGTCCTGCAGGAGCAGGAGGGGCAGTCTCTTTCAGCCCTAACCCGACAGCTAACCCCGTAGGCCTCTGAAAGAGGACAAGCATCCGCTGGTTGAAAGCCGGGGACAAGTCCTCCGGCTTTCTTTGTTTCAACCAGACCCGGAAGGCAAGGATAAGCAAGACGCCCTTGAACGACTCTGCTCCTTCCCCGCTCATTCCACGACCGACAAGGATGTCATGTCGGTCCCCTCTCTCCTGAGTTCGGGAACTGGGCAGCAAAGAGGAACAATGACGCCGAAGGTTGGCCAGGAAGGAAGCTTCCCGGATTCCGCGTCTGAGCTGTTGCTGGATGAGCATCAGACACAAGCCCTCGCAGTACTCAGAGCTAGGCCATCCGCACTCATTAGCGATGTCGACGGAACGCTTAGCCCGATAGTCTCTTCGCCACAAGAGGCAGAGGTTCTGCCGGAATGCCGGGGCGCCCTCGCCAAGTTGGCAGGATCGCTGGACCTGGTAGCGGTCGTGTCGGGCAGGCAGGTCGAGGATGTGCGTCGGATGGTTGGATTAGACCAACTGACATACATCGGCAATCACGGGCTCGAAAGTTGGAGCAGGGCAGACGGTTACCAAAACAAGGCGAGTCTCTTACACGTCGACGATGGCAGGAGTACTGAGGATGCTCAAGGACAAGCTGGAGAGTCTGGAGGGCATTCACCTAGAAGACAAAGGCACTGTTGTATCCATTCACTACCGCACCTCACCCGATCCAGCCAGTGCGCGCCAGGCGATCTTTGAGGCAATCGAAGAGATCCCCGCGATAAGCGGACTAGCGATCAGAGAAGGGAAGAGAGTGATCGAAATCCGACCCCCTCTGGCCATCAACAAGGGGACGGTGATCACAGAGCTTGCGAAGGCATACCGGCTGAAGGGAATCCTATACCTGGGCGACGACCTGACTGACATCGACGCATTCCGGGCCATCAGAGACCTGCGAGAGATAGGAGAAGTCCTGGGGTTATCTGCAGGTGTCGGAGGAACGGAAACGCCCAATGAGTTGGCTGCTGCTTCCGATATCCTCCTATCGGGGCCAGAAGCGGCGGCGCGGTTCCTGCAAGTGCTCTCAGAGGCGCTCTCGGAGAGCCAGGGCAAGCCCGCATGATATCTCGATCGCCGGATCACGTAGACGCGACTAAACGAAACTAGCATGCTGCCGATAATACGTAAGAACACCACCCATTCGTTCCGAAGACAAGCTCACCCAAGCCTCTCACGAAACCGGGATGCGCAAGACGAGCTGCGGGTGGCAAGGATGCTCGACAAAGACCGTCTTGAGACTATTCTGCCTCCGGCAGCACACCAACTGCGGTGCTTCGGGACAGAAGTGGAACCTCACTCTGAGGAGAACCTCCGGCTGAGCACTCTTCTCGAGGGTCTAGCACGATCCGCACGATCGAATGGAGAAACGGTGGATCAAGTAGAAAACCGCGAACAACACATTCTGCCCGAAGGGAAACCAGTCCCGCTCAGACCGAATCGCCCTCGACCAGGAGACAATCCGTCGACAACGGCCGCGGACAGCATGCACTCGGGGCGGCTCGTCTTGGCCAGCCATCGTGGCCCTATCGAGTACCACCGAGATAGAAACGGCCAATCGGATATTCGGCACGGCAGCGGCGGACTAGTGACGGCACTCAGCGGCCTCGCCCCCCTAGCCGACTTCGCATGGGTAGCCAGTGCCATGACAGAAGGTGACAGGCAGATGGCCTCCCAGCGCGGCCCTCGATCAAACATCCAACTCGGAGCGGGCCAGTGCCATCACCGTTTCGTAGTACTCCCCAAGCACATCTACGATCTCCACTATAGCGTCTTCAGCAATCCCATCCTCTGGCTCCTGCAGCATTCTCTGTGGGATAGCCTGGGCAGTCCCACTATCAAGCAGAAGATGCGTCGAGCCTGGACGGGAGGATATCTACCTGCCAACCGCGCCTTTGCCCGTGCAATCGTCAATGAACTGAACGGAAACCGCCTGCCGTCATATGTGATGACTCAAGACTACCACCTCTACATGTGCCCATCGTATGTGCGCGAGATGGTCCCTCGGGCCATTCTGCAGCACTTTGTGCACATACCTTGGCCAGCGCCAGAGATATGGGAGAAGATACCGCAAGAGTTCACTGCTGCGATATGTCGCAGCCTCCTCATGACCGATATCGTCGGGTTCCAGACAAGCGACTCCGCCCATAACTTCCTCCTCACCTGTGAGAACTTCCTGCCCTACACTGCTATCGACTACACGAGGGCGGAGGTTTCTTGGGGAGGCCGTTTGACCAGAGTTAGAACCTATCCAGTGTCAGTGGACGTGGGTGGGCTAAGAGACCGGATGGCCTCACCGACAGTCGCCAGGTACCGCGAACGCCTGGCGAAGCTGGCCGGCAGATACACGATAGTCAAGGTAGACCGGCTGGACCCAATCAAGAACGTTGTGCGTGGTCTCGATGCCTTCGCGCTTCTGCTGCAGAGACACCCTGAGCTGGTAGGCGAGGCAAAGCTGCTAGCATTCCTGGTACCATCGCGAAAGTCTATCTCTGAGTATCGGGAATATGCTCATCAAGTCTCCCAACGGATAGCAGCGATAAACTCCCGCTATAGCCGAGATGGCTGGCGGCCAATCGAAACTTTCGTAGAGAACAACTATCTCCAGGCGCTAGCAGGCATGAGCCTCTACGATGTGCTGTTGGTCAACTCCGTGGCTGACGGCATGAACCTAGTGTCCAAGGAAGGTCCAATCGTAAACCAGCGTAGTGGGGTCGTCGTCTTGTCAAGGGAAGTCAGGCTCCTACAACGAGCTGAGAGATGGCGTGCTCGGCATTGAGCCGCACAACGTCGAGGACACGGCTGACGCACTCTGGCAGGCAATACAGATGCCGGAGAACGAGAGACATATCCGGGCGAATCATCTCCGGACTCTCATTGAAGAACACGACCTGCGGGCCTGGCTGGGAAACCAATTGAAGGATCTGAACCAGTTGGCCCAGGAACGGACGAGTCACACCCTCTGAGCCGGTATTCACCGGCAGGATCGCCTCCTGATCGTAGCTTCGCAAGGCTCCGGCACCACCGAACACCTTCCCAACATCACCCGATTGTCCCCGCTCCTCGTCACTGAACTCGGGTTAGACCGCTGTAGCGGCATGTGTTGCTCTGTAATCGACCCTTTGCTACACTCCCAACGGCAAGTCAAACACGTCCCGATTATGGTCCCAAGGCTGTTCTGCCAAGCCGTAAGGCCAAGAATTCTGGAGGAGCACAGAAACGATGGACATGATTTGGATAGTGCCTGTAGTTGGCATAGCAACCGTCCTGTTTGCCGCAGGCCTGGCCTGGGACGTTCTCAGACGTGACAGCGGCACACCGGAGATGCAGAGGATCGCCGGAATGATCTTCGAGGGGGCGATGGCATTCCTGCGACGCCAATACCAGACGATCGGCATGCTGTCGGTCGTGACGGCGGTGATCATTGGCCTCATCGTCGGCTACTTCGACGAGAGCACGAAGACAGGCGTCCTGACCGGCGTCGCCTTCATGATCGGCGCCATATGCTCGGCTATCGCCGGCTTCATCGGCATGTACGTGTCGGTGAAATCGAACGGCCGCTGCGCTTCGGCGGCAACGCGCAGTCTCCGCGATGCCGTGGCGGTGTCCCTACGAGGCGGCGCTGTCTCGCGGTTTCCTGGTAGTCGCGTTGAGCCTGATCGGCGTCGCCTCGCTGTTCGGCGTCTATAGCCGCGTCCTGGCAACGATATGGCAGATACGCCGTTCCTCATCGTCGGCTTCGGCTTCGGCGCCAGCTTCGTCGCCCTTTTCGCGCAGCTCGGCGGTGGAATATACACGAAGGCGGCGGACGTGGGCGCCGACTTGGTGGGCAAGGTGGAGGCCGGCATACCGGAGGACGACCCGCGAACGCCGCTGTGATTGCAGACCTCGTCGGCGACAACGTGGGCGACTGCGCCGGCCGTGGCGCCGACCTTTTCGAATCGACGGCAGCGGAGAACATCCGGGCAATGATCCTGGGAGTGGTTATCTTCCAGCTCACAGGCGAGCCGGAATGGATCTTTCCCGTCTGGTCCTGCGTGCCTTCGGTCTCATTGCCACCGGCATTGGCGTCATGACCGT
>CAVXOY010000011.1:0-26867 GCA_963763495.1 uncultured Chloroflexia bacterium | reverse complement strand
TCCGTCGTGCTCAAGCTAGCGTGGGGTCGCGCCAGCTTCCTGCTTACGGGCGACCTGGAGGCTGCAAGCGAAACCGCCCTTCTCCAAAGCAACGTCGATCCGCAAGCAACGGTGCTCAAGGTCGCCCACCACGGCTCCGCCAACTCCACCAGCGAGTCGCTACTGCGAGCCGTCCACCCCCTCGTAGCCGTCATCTCCGTCGGCGAGGACAACCGCTTCCGCCATCCCTCGACGGCGACCCTCGCCCGCCTCGACGACACGCTGATCTACCGCACCGACCAGCAGGGCGAAATCGACTTCTCCACCGACGGCGAGCGCCTGTGGATATCCACCGAACGCGATCCCCCTGAGACCCCTACGCCCTAAACAAGCGGTGGGTTCCGCTTCTCACGACACGCCGGCGATGCTATACTCCCTCTGTCCCCGGAAAAACCGAAAGGAGCACCCTTGGAACGCAAAGACGGCCGCCAGCCCGACCAGATGCGCCCGGTGCGCATCACCCCCGGCTACCTGTCCCACGCCGAGGGCTCGGCCCTCATCGAGCTGGGCGACACCACCGTCCTCTGCGCCGTCAGCATCGAGGAGAGCGTGCCCCCCTTCCTGAGTCGACCGGCACCGGCTGGGTGACCGCCGAGTACGCCATGCTGCCTCGCTCCACCCACCCGCGCGCCCCGCGAGGCCGTCCTGGCCGCGTCGGCGGGCGCACGCACGAGATCCAGCGCCTCATCGGCCGCTCCCTGCGCGCCGTCACGCGCCTCGACATCCTGGGCGAGCGCACCCTCACCGTCGACTGCGACGTCATCCAGGCCGACGGCGGCACCCGCTGCGCCGCCATCACCGGCGCCTACGTCGCCCTCCGTCAGGCGTTCGGGAAACTGCTCGCCGCGGGCGACACCTGGCGACCACGCCCCTCCGCCGCGCCGTCGCCGCCATCGTCGCCGGCGTTGTCGGACGGCGTCCCCTTGCTCGACCTCTCCTACCAGGAGGACTCTCGCGCCGAGGTGGACTTCAACGTGGTGATGACCGCGACGGGCGAGTTCGTCGAGTCGCAGGGCACCGGCCGAAAGCTCATCCTTCACGCGGGCGACGATGGACGAACTGCTGGGCCTGCTCGACGAGGAATCCGCGAACTGCTTGGGGTCCAGGCCCTGGCCCTAACGCCCTGGACGAACTGGCAGTCGAACCCTCAGGCGTACTCTCCCAGCCAGGCCCCACCGATGACATGCACGTGCCCGTGATGCTGGCTCTGCATCGCGTCGCGACCGAAGTTCGATAAAATGCGGAAGCCGTTCGGGCAGTGGGTCTGGCCCATCTTCACCGCCACCTCCCCACGCGGCCCATGTTTTGCCAGAGCTCCTCCTGACTCACGTGCTTCCTCGGCACGACCAGCAGCATCACCGGCGCCCAGCGCAGCCGGTTCCGGAACACCACGACCTCATCGTCCTCGTAGAGGAACTGCGCCGGCTCTCTTTTCGCCACAATCTCGCAGAAAGTACAGTAGACCATCGATCGCTCCAAACGGTATGCTAAGAGGGAGGCTTGGCCTATTCTATGTCATGGGCCCGCCGGCGGTCAACGCGACTGCGCCCGAACCGACAAAACCGCCGTTCCCAGCCAAAGGAGACTGAGCCAAAGTGGCAGATGTCCGCCCCTTTACCGGCCTTCGCTTCTCGAAAGAGGTCAACATCGCCGATGTCTTGGCTCCTCCTTACGATGTCATATCGCCCGATGAGCAGCGGGGACTCTACAAGCGCAGCCCCTACAACGCTATCCGCCTGGAATACGGCGAGACGAGCGACGCCGATACCCCCGCCGACAACCGCTACACTCGCGCCGCCGCCGACCTCCACCGCTGGCTTGCCGACGGCGTCCTGCTGCGCGAAGCATCCCCCGCCCTCTACGTCTACGAGCAGGGATTCACCCATCAGGGACAATACCTGACCCGGCGAGCGTTCTTCGCCAGCGCCCGTCTCCACAAATGGGAAGAGGGGATAATCCGCCCCCACGAGCGTACCCTGAGCCACCCCAAGGAAGACCGACTCAGCCTGCTCCGCGCCTGCCGCGTCAACATCAGCCCTGTTCTCGGCCTATACCGCGATCCCGCCGGCGAAGTTGACCGTACGCTCGAAGAGGCTTCCGACCGCTCCCTCATCTTCGAGGCGACAGACGCCGGGGAGCAGAGCCATCGCCTGCACGCGATAACCGACAACACAGCCCTAGGCTGCATCAGCGACCTCTTCCGCGACAAGAGCATCTACATCATCGACGGCCACCATCGCTACGAGACCGCCCTCACCTATCGCGACGAGAGACGCGGCCAACCGCCGCACTGGAGTGGTGAAGAGGCGGAGAACTTCGTCCTGATCGCCCTCGTCTCCCAGGCGGACCCCGGCCTCGTCGTCCTTCCCACCCACCGTCTGCTCCGGACAGCGGATGTGCCCGCAGACTTCGCGATCAGGCTAAGCGAGGTCTTCCATCTCCAAGACGTCAGCGACCGGCTGAACGGCGACTGGACAGCGATGGAAGCCCTCCTCGCCGAAGCGGGTCACCATGCCCCCGCCATCGGCATCGCTACCCGCGCGGGTAACCACCGCCTCATCGCCACCGTCAAAGACCCAGACAAAGCCGCCGGTCTGATGCCTCCCGACCGGCCGGCCACCTGGCGTCACCTCGACGCCGCCCTCCTCCAGGATCTCATACTACAGCGCATCCTCGGCATCAGTGAGCAGGCCATCACCGCAGCGGCGGAACCACCGGTCGAGTTTGTTCACGACGGCGAAGAGGCCCTCCGCCTAGTAGAATCGGGCCGGTACGCCCTCGCCTTCTTCCTCAATCCGACACCCACCGAGCGCGTACTCGAAGTGGCTGACGCCGGCGAGCGGATGCCCCAGAAATCGACCTACTTCTACCCCAAGCTGCCCACCGGCCTCGTCATGTACCCCCTCGACTAGCGCCGCATACCCCACACAGGTCGGGCGCCTCGCTCGGCTGCGAGGGCACCCTTCAACAAGAAGAGGCGTCCCCAAAGGAACGCCTCCTGCCATCGCAGAAACTGCGCGCTATATCTTGGCTTGCCGAACGGAGAAGATGTCGGGCACCTTCGCCATCTCCTTGAGCACCTCGTCGGTCGCCGGGCTGTCCAGCCCCACCACCATCATCGCCCGGCCCTTCTCATTCGCAGAGACGCGCATCGAGTGGATGTTTATCTTGTGCTGCCCCATTATTGTGCCGACGCTTCCGATCATGCCCGGCCGGTCCACGTTTTCGCAAATCAGGAGATAGCCGTCGCCGGGGAAGACGTCAACCCAGTACTCCTTGATCTGGACGATGTGAGCGCCGTCATGTCCCGCCGTCCCCGCGACGATCATCTTCCCTGCGCTCGTGGCAGCCTCCACCCGGACCAGATTGGTGTAGATTCCCTCATAGGAGCCCTTGCTCTCATTGATGCGCAGGCCCCGGTGCTCGGCCACGAGGTTCGCATTCACAATCGTCACATTCTCTTCGCTCACCGGCTCCAACAGCCCCTTGATGACCGCTGCCTTGAGCGGCGTCACATCGTAGTCCGCGATCTCTCCGAGGTATTCCACGTCCACGCTGCTCAACTGACCCTCACTAAGCTGAGTCACCAAGGAAGCCACCTTGATAGCGACCTCAATATAGGGGCCGATCACCGCCATCGTCTCTGCCGGCACCAGAGGGGCATTGACCGAGTACAGCGGCGCTTCCCCTCGGAAAATCGCGATGATCTGTTCCGCCACATCCAGAGCCACCCGTTCCTGTGCCTCAGACGTAGAAGCCCCCAGATGCGGCGTGACGATGATGCGATCGCTCTTCAAAAGGATATTGTCGCCCGGTGGCTCCTTGCTGAACACATCCACCGCCGCGCCCGCTATCCTCCCTTCCTCCACCGCCTTGTACAGCGCCTCCTCATCGACGATGCCGCCGCGGGCCACGTTAATGATCCGAGCGCTCGGCTTCATCATCCGCAGCTCTTTCTCACCGATGAGGCCCCTCGTCTGAGGCGTCAGAATCGTGTGTATCGCAATGTAGTCGGATCCCTTCATCAGATCCTCCAACTCGACGATCTCCACCCCGAGGACCTGCGCTCGCTCCTGAGAGACAAAGGGATCGCAGGCAATCACATGCATCTCCAGGCCGCGCGCCCGTCGCGCCACCTCCGACCCGATCTGGCCCAGGCCGATGATCCCCAGCGTCTTCCCTCGCACCTCAACACCCATGAAGCCCTTGCGGTCCCATTTGCCGCCCTTGAGGCTGGCATTGGCCTGCGGAATGTGCCGTGACAAGGCCAGCATCAGCGCTATCGAGTGCTCAGCGGCCGATGTGCTGTTCCCCAGCGGCGCATTGACGACGATGATCCCCCGCTGCGTCGCCGCTTCCAGGTCGATATTGTCGACGCCGGCGCCCGCGCGTCCGATCACCACCAGATTCCTCGCCGCTTCGATGACGGCCGCCGTGACCTTCGTCTCGCTGCGCACGACCAGCGCATCGTATTCGCCGATAATGCTTATCAGCTCCTCCGCGGGGATGCCCAGCTTGACATCCACCTCCGCGTGGGCGGCCAAAGCATTGATGCCGTCCTGTGCTATGGGGTCCGTGACCAGTACCTTACGGCTCATTCCCATCCTTCCCTGTTCTCAAACCTGGCCGGCAGGCAGCCGGGCGCTCACGCCTTGGCGGGTGTGAACCCCACCCGCGGCAACGCCTGCTTCAACGCATCTACACAGTTCAGTATGTCCGTCTCCGACACCAACCCTAGGTGCCCGATGCGGAAAATCTTGCCCATCAGCGCGGCCTGGCCACCCGCCAGCACCGTATTGTACTCCTCCCGCATCATCTTGTTCAGCGCCTTGCCGTCGACACCCTCCGGCACCTTCACCGCCGTCACAGTATTCGACGCGAAACGCTCATCGGCAAGGATCTCCAGCCCTAACGCCTTCACCTGCTGCCGGGTAAGCTCCCCGATGCGAGCGTGCCGGGCAAAGATGCTCTCCAGACCCTCTTTGAGCATCATCTCCAGTGCCACGTCCAGGGCGTAGTAGATGGAAACGGCCGGCGTCCAGGGGGTCTGTCCCTTCTCTGCGCTGCTCTTCGCCTTACCCAGGTCAAAGTAGAAGCGCGGCATCTTCGCCTCTTCGTACGCCTTCCAGCCCCGCTCGTTAATCGAGACCATCGCCAGCCCCGGCGGCACCATCCAGCCCTTCTGCGAGCCGGTGACCACCACGTCGAGGTCCCACTTGTCCACCGGGCAGGGGATGGCGCTCATGCTGCTCACCGCGTCCACTATCGTCAGAACGCCGCGCTTGCGGGCCACCCGCGCCAGCTCCTCCAGCGGGTTCGTCACGCCGGTCGATGTCTCGTTGTGAGTCACCAGCATTGCCTTGTAGTTGGCGTTAGCGGCCAGCGCCTTGTCTACTTCGTCCGGGTCGGCTGCCTTGCCCCACTCGAAAGACAAGATCGTGGCCTTGGCGCCGTACGCCTTGGCGATCTGGCTGAACCGGTCACCAAAGGCGCCGATGATCACGCAGAGCACCTCATCTCCCGGCGACAAGAAGTTGACGACCGCCGCCTCCATTCCGCCGGTGCCGGAAGTCGTGAGTATGCAGAGGTCGTTCTTTGTCTGAAAGACCTCCTGCACGCGAGAGGTCACCCGTGTCGAGATCTCGCCGAACTCCGGTCCACGGTGGTTGATCATCTGACGGGACATCGCCGCCAGAGCTTCCGGCGCGCATGGTGTCGGCCCGGGGATACGTAGGTTCATGGGTGCCTCCTGGAGCTTGGTGAGTTCATATTATCTAATTAGTGAAATATGGATCAAGCGGCCCAACGGCTCCACCTGTGCTAAAATGGCTCACACATTAGACAGAGGATTGCGTCTATGGCCAGCCCTTACCGCGGCCTGCCCAGCATCGACCGCCTTCTCGGTGACGAGCGCGTTCGCGGCCTGAGCGATGAGTACGACGCCCGCATCATCACCGACGTAGCCCGCGAGCGCCTCGCCGAGGCCCGGCGCGCCATCGCCGCCGGCCGGCCCTGCCCTCCCTACGACGCGATTGTCTCGTCCCTCATCGAGAGCATCGGCTCCATAGTAGCACCCACCCTACGGCCTGTCATCAACGCCACCGGCGTCATCCTCCACACCAACCTGGGCCGCGCCCCCCTGTCCGACGAAGCGATCGCTGCCATGGAAGCGGTCGCCCGCGGCTACAGCAACATCGAGTTCGACCTGGAGACCGGCGACCGGGGATCGCGCCATTCCCATCTCGAGAGTCTCCTCTGCCGCCTTACCGGCGCTGAGGCGGCGATAGCGGTCAACAACAATGCCGGCGCCGTCTTGCTTGGTCTCGCGGCCCTGGCCTCCAACCGCGAGGTCATCATCTCCCGCGGCCAACTGGTGGAGATCGGCGGCGGCTTCCGCGTCCCCGACGTCATGGCCGAGAGCGCCGCCCGCCTCGTCGAGGTGGGAACGACCAACCGCACCTACCTCACCGACTACGCAACCGCGATCACCGCCGACACCGCCGCCCTCCTGCGCGTCCACACCAGCAACTTCCGCATCATCGGCTTCGCCGAGTCGCCGTCCCTCAGCGATCTGGCCGCGCCTCGCCCACGAGCGCGGCCTCCTGCTGCTCGACGACCTGGGCAGCGGCTGCCCTACTCGACACGACCCAGTTCGGCCTCGGCAAAGAACCCACGGTCCAGGAGAGCTTGGCCGCGGGCGCCGACCTCGTCTTCTTCTCCGGCGACAAGCTCCTCGGCGGGCCGCAAGCCGGGATCATAGCGGGACGCCGCGACCTCGTAGACAAGCTGAAGCGTCACCCTCTCGCCCGTGCCCTCCGCCTCGACAAGATGACCATCGCCGCCCTGACTGCGACGCTTACGCATTATGTAAAGGACGAAGCTCTCCAAAAGATACCCGTCTGGCGCATGATCTCCCTGCCCGTCGCCGCGATAGAGCGCCGCGCTGCCCGCTGGTCAAAGGCGCTCGGCGAGCCCGCGCGCATCGTCGACGGCCGCTCGATGATCGGCGGCGGCAGCCTGCCCGAAGAGAGCCTGCCCACCAAGCTGCTCGCCCTCGGCGCTCCCGTCGACGTGGTAGCCGTCGCCCGCCGCCTGCGCCTGAGCGACCCGCCGGTCATCGCCCGCATCGAGCGCGACCTCCTCCTCCTCGACCCCCGCACCGTCGACCCTCGCCAAGACCGCCTGCTGATCGCCGCCCTCCAGGCCGCCCTCTCCGCCTAGCTCTTCTCCGCAGGCCCTCGACGCCGGTGCTATAATTGAACTAATCATGCCCGCCAGCACCAGTCCAAAGCGCGAGGCCGTCCTCTACGAGGCCCAACCCAGCGGCAAGATACGCTGCAACGTCTGCCACTGGCGCTGTCTCATCCCCGACGGCCACTTCGGCGTCTGCCGGATGCGCCGCGCCCGCGACGGTCGCATCATCCTCTACAACTACCCGGGTGTCGCCTCCGTCAACAACGACCCCGTCGAGAAGAAGCCGCTCTTCCACTTCTTCCCCGGATCGTCCTGCCTCTCCCTCGGCTCCTGGGGCTGCAACTTCCACTGCCGGCACTGCCAGAACTGGGAGATATCCTTCGCCACCCCTGAGCAGGCGGAACTCCTCTCCCACGACCTCGCGCCGGAAGACGCCGTAGCCCTCGCCCTCCGCCTTGGCAGCAAGGGCATGGCCTTCACCTACAACGAACCCGCCATCTGGCTTGAGTACGCCCTCGACTGCGCCCGCCTCGCCAAAGACGCCGGGCTCTACACCGTCTTCGTCACCAACGGCTTCAGCACCCCGGAAGCGCTCGACCTCATCGGCCCCTACCTCGATGCCTTCCGCGTCGACATCAAAGGCTTCACCGATGATCTCTACCGCGACCTCGCCAAGGTCTTCCAGTGGCGGAACGTCCTCGAATCGACCAAGTACGCCCGCTCCCGCTGGGACATGCACGTCGAGGTCGTCACAAACATCATCCCTACTATGAACGACGACGATGACCAGTTGACCGCCATCGCCCGCTGGATAAAGGACGAGTTGGGCCCTCAGACACCCTGGCACGTCACCGCCTTCCACCCCCATCACGACCTCCGCCATCTCCCGCCGACGCCGGTAGAGACGCTGGAGAAGGCCGTCGCCCTTGGCCACAGAGAGGGTCTGCATTATGTCTACCCGGGCAACGTCTTCGGCCACCCCGGCGAGAACACTCACTGTCCCAACTGCGGTACGCTGGTCATAACCCGCATCGGCTACCAGGCGAACCTGAACGCGCTCAAGAAAGACGGCCGTTGCGCCCACTGCGGCGCCGACCTGAACGTCCGCACGGCGACCTACAAGCGACGATTGCCCGTGCCCGCCGGCCACTGAAGGATTGGTACTGCTATGAGTGGAATCGTCTACGCCTGCATCGCCCCTCATCCGCCGATACTCGTGCACGAAATCGGCCGGGGGCGCGAGCAGGAGACCCATCGCACCATCGAAGCCCTGCTCCAGGTGGCGGAGGAGATGGCCGCTCACCAGCCGGAGACGGTGCTGCTCTTCAGCCCCCACGGCCCGGTGGACCCTCGCGCCGTTGGCATACTGACATCGCCCACCGCCGACGGCACCATGGCCCGCTGGGACGCCCCCGACGTCGGCTTCCGCTACGACAACGACCTCGACGCCGTCGCCCTCATCCAGGAGGAAGCCGCCCGCGCCGGCCTCCCCCTCATCCCCATCGAAGACTGGGACGACGGAATGATCCCCGGCATGGACTGGGGCTGCACCGTCCCCCTCTACTATCTGCGCTCAGGCGTCGACAACGCCAAGATCGTCCCCCTGACGCCGTCCTTCCTACCGCCCGACAAGCACTACGCCATCGGCCAGGCGATTGGCCGCGCCCTCCAGCGCCTCGGCAAGCGCACCGCCATCATCTGCAGCGCCGACCTCTCGCACTGTCTGTCACCCGAGTGCTCCCGCCGGCTACAACCCCGCCGGCCTCGAGTTCGACCAGAAGTACCAGCAGGTCGTCGCCGACTGGGACGTAAACTGGGTGTTGGAGACTACTATCGACTTCCGCCGCCGCGCCGCTGAGGACGCCGTGCCCCAAACAGCGATGCTCATGGGCGCCCTCAGCCACCTCCGCGTGCGTCCCCGCGTCCTCTCCTACGAGGGGCCGTTCGGCGTGGGCTACCTCGTGGCCGCCGTCGATGTCCTGGGCCCGCGCCCTCAGGCGGAGCAGGAGGAAGAAGCCGCTACCGCCGCGACCCCAAGCGTCGGGCCGGAACCCACCCATCCCCTTGTCCAGCTCGCCAAGGCCGCCGTCGAGCACTACGTCCGCACGGCAAGGTTGCTCCCTCTCACCAACCTTGCGCCGGAGATGGAAGGGTGCGCCGGCGTCTTCGTCTCCATCAAGAAGCGCGGCGAGTTGCGCGGCTGCATCGGCACCATCGAGCCGGTCCGCGACAACGTGGGCCTGGAGATAATCCACAACGCCATCTCCGCCGCGGCCCGCGACCCTCGCTTCCCTCCCATCGACGAGAAAGAGCTGTCCGACCTCACCTACAGCGTCGACATGCTCACCCCTCCCGAGCCGGTCGACGACCCCGACTGCCTCGACTGCAAGCGCTACGGTGTCATCGTCCAGTGCGGCAATCGACGCGGCCTCCTCCTCCCCGACCTCGAAGGCGTCGACACCGTCGACTATCAGGTACTTGTCGCCAAGATGAAGGCGGGCATCCTCCCCGAAGAACCCGTCGACCTCTTCCGCTTCGAGGTCCAGCGCTTCACCTAGCTCCCTGATTCCACCCTATCGCTCGAATGCCGAGCATTCCCTGCACTTATCTTGTCAGAGCGACTGGGTCTCGACTCAGGGCGAGCTGCCGAGGCAGGACGCCCACTCGGCGTCGGGGTCGCAGGGGTGATCGCACGAAAGGGCTGCGGACGCATTGGAGTGCCAGCCCATCTCACGGCCCAAGCACAAAACTCGCCGTCTGCGTAACCGACTTATCCTCCCACCCTTCCCTGTTGCAGTGAATTGGAGAAAGCCGCGCCAAATCCCTGCCAAGTCGCATTCCAACCATCACAGCGATATAGAAACTCGGCTTCGACAGCTGCTTCCTTCAATCCATAGTCGGCGGTTCCAGGTACCCACGCCATCGGATTGCTCAGATTGATTGGATACTGGTTGGCGCTTGCCGGCCCAGGGTTCTCTTTCCTTTGCCGTTCCCATTCGGGGTCCCGATCCCATAGGCGGGCAAACCGATACCCGGCTCGTCGGCGCGCATTTGAACCGCCCAAAACGATTGGGCCTTATGCTAATTTGGCGGCCGTCAACCGAAATTGAATGCGTCGACGTGATAACGGTGGTTTCTTGGCACGTACCCTAGCGCATAACTCGATGCTCTTGTCATCGTCTCTTCTTGCCTCACAGGTCTTTCGCTCCCTGTCCACGGTCGGTCGGCACCAAAGTCAATCTCATATGTTCGGCCCGGTTCCGTCGCCAGCCACCATTGGCGCGCAGCCCCCCACATCTACGGTTAGGCCCAAGGTTATTCCTGCGATAATGAGTCCGATCACGGCGACCTCATCATCCCCGCCTAGTGCCGAGCCGATGCCCAAGATCATGCCCGCACTCATCCGCAAAAGCGATGCCGACAGCCCCGCGCTGCCCCATTCGCTAGCTAGGCTCAGTTCTACTGCTCGCGTTCGTTGCGTCAAGTGTATAATTACCGCGTAGTCGGCACACCGTCTCTTCGTAGCCGAGGCTTTCCAGCCTCGGCACGCCAATGATCCGCAGCGGCTGCCCTCCCCGCCTCGCGTCTGCTACAATTGGAGCGCCATGGACGAAAAGACCCTCACCACCCTCGAATTCGACAAGATACTGGCGCGCCTCGCCAAGCACACCTCCTTCTCCGCCGGCCGCGACCTCGCCCTCGCCCTGCGCCCGTCCGCCGACTACGACGAAGTCCTGCGCCGCCAGCGCCTAACCGCCGAGGCCCGCCACCTGCGCGAGATGAAGCCCCGCGCCGGCCTGGGCGGCATCCACGATGTCCGCGCCCTCGCCGACAAGGCCAACCTGGGCGGCATCCTCGACCCGTCGGAGCTTCTCGACATCGCTACCACCCTCGAGGCCGGACGCGACCTGAAGGCCGTCCTGACCCGACTCTCCGGCCCGCTGCCGCTCCTCGCTGAGCTCGCCGAGCGGATCAGCGACTTCGACGACGTGGCCACCGACATTCACCGCTGCATCAGCCCTCGCGCCGAAGTCGTCGACAGCGCCAGCCCCGCTCTCGCCACCATCCGCCGCAACCTCCGCACCGTCCACGACCGCCTCCAGGCCAAGCTCCAAGAGCTGATCAACTCGGCGGACGGACGCGGCGTCATCCAGGAGCCGATAGTCACCCTCCGCGACGGCCGCTACGTCATCCCCGTCAAAGCCGAGATGCGCAGCCAGATGCAGGGCATCGTCCACGACGTCTCCGCCAGCGGCGCCACCGTCTTCATGGAGCCCCTGGCCGTCGTCGAGCTGGGCAACACCTGGCGCGAGACCCAGATGGAAGAGCAGCGCGAGGTCGAGCGCATCCTCCGACGCCTCAGCTCCCTTGTCGGACGCCACGCCCACGCCATCGCCGTCAACATCGACACCCTCGCCGAAATCGACCTCGCCCTCGCCAAGGCCCGCTTCGCCGCCGAGATGGACGCCGTCGAGCTACCCTACGACGACGAGGCGCAGCCCTGGCTAGCCCAGCCGCCGGCGCCGCTCATCCTCGTCAACGCCCGCCATCCCCTGCTCAACGGCGATGTCGTCCCCGTATCCCTATCCGTCGGCGGTAACTACTCCGTCTTGCTCATCACCGGCCCCAACACCGGCGGCAAGACCGTCGCACTGAAGACGGTCGGCCTTCTCTGCGCCATGGCCCAGGCCGGCCTCCCCGTGCCCGCCGACGCCGGCAGCCAAATCCCCGTCTTCGACTCCCTGCGCGTCGACATCGGCGACGAGCAGAGCATCGAGCAGTCGCTCTCCACCTTCAGCAGCCACATGACCAACATCATCTCCCTACTCGCCGAGGCCGGGCCTCACAGCCTTGTCCTCCTCGACGAGTTGGGCGCCGGCACCGACCCCGACGAAGGCTCCGCCCTCGCCCGCGCCCTCCTCGACCATCTGATGGGCGTCGGCTGCCTGACCATCGCCACCACCCACCACGGCGAGCTCAAGGTCTTCGCCCACAGCACCGTGGGCATCATGAACGCCCACGTCGAGTTCGACATGGAGACCCTCGCCCCCACCTACCGCATCTCCATCGGCCTCCCCGGCGCCAGCAACGCCCTCGCCATCGCCGAGCGCCTGGGCCTGCCGCCCGACATCATCGCCATTGCCCGTGGCTCCATCGCCCCCGATCAGGCGAAGGCCGAGAGCCTCCTCTCCGCCATCCAGCGCGAGAAGACCGACGCCGCCGACGCTCGCCGCGCCGAGATGCTCGCCCGCAAAGAGGCCGAGGAGATACGCACCGGCCTTGAGGAGAAGCTGGACGCCATCGACCGCGAGCGCGAGGAGATACTGGCCCAGGCCCGAGCCCACGCCGAAGAGGAGATCGTCCGCGTCCGCCAGCTCCTCGCCCACGCCAGCCGTCGCATCGAGCGCCAGAAGCCGGAGGCCGCCGCCGAGAAGATCGTCGCCGCCGAGGCCGATGCTCGAGGCCCTGAAGCCGCCGCCGCCATCGCCGCGACGCCGCCGCAAGACAGGCGACAACATCCCGCCCGAGGAGATTCAGCCCGGCGACCTCGTCTGGGTGCGCGGTCTCGGCCGCTTTGGTGAGGCCCTCTCGCCGCCCGACGCCAAAGGCGAAGTAGAGCTTCGACTCGGCTCTCTACGCAGCACCGTGCCCTTGAAGAAGGTGGAAAAAGTGCAGCGGGTCAAAGGCGCTCATCCCAAGGTCGGCGGGACCGCCGTCCCACCGCCGCCTCCAACCGTGCCCTTCGAGATTGAGGTGCGCGGGCGCCTCGTCGACGAAGTCCTGCCCGAACTCGACAAGTACCTCGACGACGCCTTCCGCGCCGGCCTACCCTGGGTGCGCATCATCCATGGCCGCGGCACCGGCACCCTGGCCCGGGCCGTCCGCCACATGCTGTCTTTGCACGCCCTCGTCAAGTCTTACGAGATCGCCCCCCGCGAAGAGGGCGGCGAAGGCGTCACCATCGCCCACCTGGCGAGCTAAAGGCCTTATTATTGGCGGTAGGGCCAAGCGTCCCTACTCAACCCTACCGCCTTTCAGAGAGCAAAGCGGGCGTCCCGCCCGCTAATCCCCAACACACTACAGGGCCGGCACTCCGCCGACGCACGATTTCCGCCGGCCTCAGCAAGGTCACCGGGTGGCGCGTACCGTGAGTGCACGGCCGTCAATCGCTCCAAGACACCCTCCCTTCGGCCTGCCTTCGAAAGCTACGATAGGCATCGACCGCAGTTCGCAGGGCCGCCCGTGCAGCAGGCTTAAAAGGAGACACATAACGCTCGCTGAGCAGTTGATCGGCGGCATCAAGCTGCTGCGTGAAGGACCTCCCCAACAAAGCCTCTCCCAGCAACTGGTTCAGGCCGCTCATCGGGGGGTACACCCTCACGCCTGAGACATCCCCGCCGTCCAGATCAACATCGACCTCAAGTATCATCCGAGCCTCGCCGATTCCCGTCGCTCCCGGCATCCTAGCCGTGCCGACGCAGACCAGCGTACGATGTTCACCGTTCATCTCAGCACCTCACTACAGCACAGGGACCAGGGTCTTGGCCACCTAATTGGGCCGGTCATCTTGAATAGCCGTTCCTAGTTACGATGAAACGTCGTTCGGTTAACAGACAGAGGCGCAGCGCAACCCACAGACCTCTCCTATAGAATTAACCGGTCAACTCCCAGCTACAGACGGATGAGCCAGTTCAACCACCAGAGTGTGGTCTCGCAGCTCAAACCGCGTCACAGTCTCCAATGCCTGTGCGTCACCCTTCCAGTGGACGGTTATCCGCTCGTCGGTATCGAGCTTGCTTAGCGCCCACCTCAGCATCTCGTAGATCGCTTCCATGTGGTGCGCCGGCCAGCCTCGCTTCACCTCTAAGAAGGCCTGAATCTGTTCGTTCTCAGGGAACTTCTTGCCCGCCTCCTCGAGCGGGTCCCCGCCCGCTTCGAGCACTGCGTAGATCTCATGGCCATCGTTGAGAATCAGTGCCGTGCTGAACAGCGCATTCATCGCGCCTACAAACTCGATGCAACCACCAGCATCACCCATAGTGAACCCTCCTTCTTTCTTCTCTCATTGCGCTGCACCTCAATACATAGCAAATTCGCGGAAAAACACCCCAATCCTCACCGAGACGCTTGCGCTTCGAGTGTCAGGCGTGCTTGTATTCAAATCATCAGAGGAATCACCCAAGATTGGCCGACACGAAAGCGAACACAATCGACACAACGCCTAGCTTCCGCCTCCTATGACGCCACACTTATTCGTAGGTCGACAGCGAGAACTCGCAGCGCTTCTGGAATTCCTCAGCGCACCCGGGGAGTCTGCCGTCGTCCTCGGCGAAGCCGGCATCGGGAAATCAAGCCTCGTAGACACTGCCCTTGCAAGCCTCCCTGAAAAAGAGGTCGTGGTTCTCAAAGGTTTCTGTTACCCGTCCCCCGAATGCGGGCCCTACTTCCCTTTCTTCCAGATCTTGAACAGTTCATCCCTTCTCAATTCCCCTTCCGACATCGTCAAGCAAGTCGCCAGTTCGGCGTTGAGCAGCGTCAACTGGATCAACCTCAGCGAGGACTGCGGTGAGCGAAGAGAACGATTCCTACGGGAGCTCACCAGCGTCATTCTGAAAGTGATCGGCGTCTCGAGAACGGTCTTTCTCCTGGAAGATATCCACTGGGCAGACACGGGAACGCTGCTGCTAATCAACACCCTTATGGACGTCTCAGACACCAACCTCCAGATGGTCTGCACAGCTCGTACCGACGAGACCCTCGATCCCGACGCCCGCCAACTTATCTCTCTCATTGGGCAAAAGAGCGTGCCCATCCGCCTTCATGGCCTGCCGAGCTCCGACACGCGCCAACTTCTTGAGCAGCTTATCGGGTCAGGGTACGTCACCGACGAGGAGATGTTCGCTGCTACCACGTACACGCGCGGGAACCCCCTCTTTCTCCGTGAGCTGATCCATCATCTAAAAAGCAGCGGCTTGCTGGAGCGCTACTCATTGCAGGAAGCATTGACCCTGAACAGCAAACCCGAAAGTCTGACCCACGTCGTCGACCTCAGGCTGCGCACTCTTTCCAAACCCCTCAAGGACGTGCTCCAAACATCTGCCGTCTTAGGAAACGAATTCACAGCGGATAGAGTCAGCCGTGTTGCCCGCATCACCTGCCCCAGAGCCATAGAGCTCCTGAGGCTCGGTGTTGAAAAGCATGTCCTCGAACCGCTGAACGGGCCCGAGGGCGAGCGGTATCGATTCGCCCATCCTCTTCTCGCAGATAGACTCTACGATACGCTGCCCGAACCAAGAAGACTGAATCTGCATCAAAGTGCCGCAATCGCTCTCCAGGACGGGGGCGATGCAGAATCAGCCATCACTGACATCGCACATCACTTTGCCCTGGGATTCGGCCCCGCTGGCGGGCGCCGTGCCATCCAGTACTGTCAACTCGCTGCAGAGCAGGCAGAACAGATCATGGCCTTCGACGTGGCAACCCGATTTTGGCACCTCGCCATTACTTGCACCCACCCCAATTCGCGACTGGTGCGCGCCCGCCTCTTCTCCAGACTGGGCTGGAGCCTTTGGGCAGCCGGCAAGTGGGAACAAGCGGTCGAAGTCTGGAATAAAGCAGTGCTTCGTTACCAGTCTCTCAATCACCGGAGGAAAGTAGGAGAGCTTTCACTCGCGCTCGGCGAGGTGCATCGCTGGCGCATGGAGCTCGACGAGGCACGCCGTTGGCTAAAGGTGGCTTTGACATCGCCATTGGCAAGGGCGACAGAGCCCGAGCTTTAGCCCTGCTTGCAAACACGCTGTGTCTCAAGCGAGAGGTCAACGACGCGAAGGAACTTCTGGAAGAAGCCACGCGGCTATGGGATAAGGTTGAATGTGATCCCCTCGTCGCCTTCTGGCTGTCTCACAGCTACCTGATGATCGGCCGTCCTTCACAATCCCTGTCCATATTGCGTAGTGGATTTGAAGAGGCAACGAGGAGGGGCAGTTCGCGTGCCATCACGCTCTTGTCGATGAGCGTTGCCAGCCACTACCTCTGTGTGCTGGATATTGACGCCGCGATCTCACACATTGCCCGCGCGGAACAGGCTATCGCCCCCGAAGACGCAACAAACCTTCCGCATTTGTGGTCCATCAAGGTCTATCTGTTCGGGTATCTGGGACAGTGGAAGCAGCTCTTAGAGACATGCGAGACCTGGATGGCCAGGACACGCTTGGCCGGCTCCTATCAGACGGCCTTTGCCCGCCTGGTGTGGGCCGAGGCTCAGTTCGCATCCGGGCGTGCCCCTGTGGCCGCGAGGGCAGCGGTCGAGGCGCTAGAGGGTCTCGGCGATTTTACACCGGTCGGGGCTGTTCACCTAGGGCGCATAATGATCGATCTCGGTCACACAGAAGAGGCCGAACACCTTGTCCGGACGTATGCGTCCCTCATCAACGCAACGCCACGATATGCCTCGGCCCGCGGCGTGCTCGGCGACGTCGTGTCCCGTCTGGAAACGCCTGATCTTTGGCGGCAATGCTACGACTCCCTTATGCCTGAAAGACGCGCCATGCTTCTTACGGCATGCGCCACCTCAGTGCAGCGCGTTCTCGGCCGCCTGGCAACTCGACTGGGGATATGGCAACAAGCTGTTCAGCATTTCGAACAGGCCTTGAGCGAGCTGGAAAAGGGTCAGGCCCGCTGGGAGCTGGCCAACACGTATGTCGACTACGCAGAAATGAGGACAAGGCGGCGAAGGCGCGGCGATCTTACAAAGGCGGCGGCGAGGAGGCGCGAGCGAAGGCCATCTTCGCAGAACTGGGCCTCGACAATGCCCTACCGCGGTTCAACAGCAAATCTTCAGAAGGGACCGGTACGGCCTCACCGGACGCGAGATTGAAGTGCTGGCGCTCTTGTCTGAGGGGCGTCGCAATCGGGAGATCGCCGACAGCCTGATGCTCAGCCTGAGGACTGTAGAGCGCCATCTGGAGAACATCTTCGGGAAGATGGGACTGAACAGCCGGACCGAAGTGATCCTTCGCGCCGTCCAAGAAGGGATTGTCGGGCCGTTCGGAGCCCCTGCGAGAACTGGAGACGGCGCGTAGAATCAGCCTCAGGGCCTCCCCCGCAGAACTTGTATTCCCCCGACCCACTGCCACCATTCCCTGTAGGGTCGGGGCTCAGTACCCGACCCGCTTGCCCTCTGCCGCCATCTCCCCTAGGGTCGGGCGTCTACCTGTCCTTCTCTGGAAAGCCTGCCCGCCGTAGGAGGGGCCCGCCCGCCGGGGGAGGGATGCCCGACCCGCTTGCCCTCCAACAACAAATGCAGGGTCTAGTCGTAGGGCGGGCGTCCCCTGCTTTCATCGTAGGGTCGGGCGTCTCTGCCCGACCCCAGGCGAGAGATGCAGCATGTGCAGAACTACCCCCTCACCCCCTTGCCGTTGTGCTAAGCTATAAGGAGAAGGAACAACGCTCAAGCCGGCAGCAGCCGGACTTCTAAGGAGGCGCAATCATGAAGATCAGCGCTCGCAACCTACTCAAGGGTACCGTCAAGAACGTCACCCACGGCGCCGTCAACTCCGAAATCATCCTTGAGCTCCCCGGCGGCATCGAGCTCGTCTCCATCATCACCAAGACCTCGGCAGAGAACCTGGGGCTGGCAAAGGGCAAGGAGGTCTACGCCGTCATCAAAGCCTCCAACGTCATGCTCGCCACCGACTGACGTCCGCCGCCGCCTTAGCCCAATCCACTGGCTCTCCCTGTCATCTCGACCGCAGGGAGAGATCTCACACGCTCTCTTCACACCAGTCGCCGTAGCCGAGGCCCACCCGCCGCAGAGCCCACCATACGCGGGGCTTTGCAGCCTCGGCGCACCCCTCATGCCGAGAGACTGCCCACCATACGCGGGGCTTTGCAGCCTCGGCGCACCCCTCATGCCGAGACCTGCCGCCGTACCCTGTGCCACTTTCCGGTTGGCGTTCTTGCCCCGCTGTGCTGTAATACCACCGCCATGTTCCGACCCTCACCGGGGGGCTGTTGTCGGGAGGGAAGAGAGAGTGCAGACCTGTCCGCCCCTGGCGGAGGGATTCCTCCCTCTGCCAAGGGGCTATGGGGGATGTGCCCCCATCCTCCTCTTACTTTTCTAGGGCGGGTGGGTGGGAACGACCACGCCCATGTTGCGCCGCCGGCGCCGGCGCTCCCATGCCCCCGTGCCACATCTCCCTTACATCCCTCACCATCGCCCTGCTATCATCACCCCATGACACCGGCTTGGCAAGCCTGCCTGCCGGATGGGATAGAGTAAACAATAGCGCTGAACAGGGTGAAAAAGTGAATTGTATTCTGCAACCCTCGAATCTACCGGTTGCACAGACGGATTCCCGAGCCGCGAATAGTTTTCACCTCCTGCAAGGGGTGCGTCCTATCTGGGAGGGCAACAAATATCTCAACATCAATTCTTCAGAAACGGCCCCGGCAGATTCGGGGAGCGAAAAGAAAATGCGAAAATCAACAAAACGAAAAAACAATTCGACCGGCGGGGACCGCTGACCCATCACCCTGACTCCCACCACCAGTCGGGGCTGGCCATCCTCCCTCCCATAGCCTAGAATGGTGCCAGGCTGACCTGAGGAGAGTCCATCCGCCTTTGGAGGGAGACCGGCCGCCATGAGCCCCGGCAAGCCTAAGGGCCCTCAGCCCGACATGTTCGGCGAGAGCGCTCGTGCCCAAGCCCAGCGCGAGGCGCCCCTGGCTGCCCGCATGCGTCCCCGCACCTTCGACGAGTTCGTGGGCCAGGAGCACCTCATCGGCGAAGGCCGCGTGCTCCGCCGCGTCATCGACGCCGACCAGATCCCCTCGATCATCCTCTGGGGCCCGCCCGGCAGCGGCAAGACCACCCTTGCCCGCATCGTCGCCACCCAGACCAAGTCCCACTTCGAGCCCATCTCCGCTGTCACCGCCGGCGTCGCCGACCTCCGCCGCGTCGTCCACGAGGCCCGCGAGCGCCGCGGCATGTACGGCCGGCGTACCATCCTCTTCATAGACGAGATCCACCGCTTCAACAAGACCCAGCAGGACGTCGTCCTCCCCCACGTCGAGGACGGCACCGTCACCCTCATCGGCGCCACCACGGAGAACCCCTCCTTCGAGGTCATCGGCCCTCTGCTCTCCCGCTGCCGCGTCTACACCCTTAACCTCTGACGCCCGAGCAGATGGAGACCATCGTCCGGCGCGCCCTCACCGACGAAGAGCGCGGCCTGGGGCAACAGAAGCTGTCGGTGGACGACGAAGCCATCACCGCCCTCGCCTCGAGCTGTGGCGGTGACGCCCGCATCGCCCTCAACGCCATCGAGCTGGCGGTGTCCGCCGCCGAACCGGACAGCGACGGCGTCAAGCGCGTCACCCGGGCCATGATCGAGGAGGCGCTCCAGCATCGCACCTACCTCTACGACAAGGCCGGCGAGGCACCTTACGACACCATCTCCGCCTTCATCAAGTCGCTGCGCGGCTCCGACCCGATGCCGCGCCTGCTACTGGCTCGCCCGCATGATCGACGCCGGCGAAGACCCCCTGTACATCATCCGCCGCATGGTCATCCTGGCAGCCGAAGATATCGGCCTGGCCGACCCCCAGGCGCTCGTTGTCGCCACCGCCTGTCAGCAGGCGGTGCACTTCGTCGGCATGCCGGAGGGATTCCTCCCCATGGCCGAATGCGCGATCTACCTGGCGACGGCGCCCAAGAGCAACAGCGCCCTGACCTCCTATCAGCGCGCCCTCGCCGACGCCCGCCAGACTCGCAACGACGCCGTCCCGCTGCATCTGCGCAACGCCGTAACCGGCCTGATGCGGGAGATGGGCTACGGGAAGGACTACAAGTACGCCCACAGCTATCCCGGACATGAGGTCGAACAGGAGTACCTGCCCAAACAGCTCCAGGGACGGCGCTACTATGAGCCTGGCGAATTGGGATGGGAGCGACGGATACGGGAGGCATACCAGAAGCTACAGCAGCGCCCCAAAGCGGAAGATTCCTAGCCAGTGGTCGTCTCCAGGCTCTTGACGAAGTCGCGCTTCTGGAATATCCTTTGACACTCTCCAGCGATAGAGCTCCACGGCATAGCTAGAAAGGCGAGGAGGATGCGACTCAGGGTTATCATTGCGGGGGCTGGTGGTGGGCCTTTCCACGCTGGCTATACTCGTAGGACAGAACGGAAAGCCGGCAGAAGGGGCGTTCCTTCCCTGCACCGATCAAGTCTCGGCAGGTGGGAACCTCCAGGCGGCAGTGCGCGCTGCGACTCCAGGAGCAGTCATTTGCCTCGACGCCGGCTGGCACGTCAGCCGCGGGCTCTTGCTGGATAGCTATACCAGCCCAGGGATAACGATCCGAGGAGCGGGTACCGACAAGACAGTCGTAGCCTCCGACGGATCGATAGATGCCGTCCTCATCATCAACACCAGTGGTATCACCTTGAAGGACGTGATCATCGCCGGCGGTCTTCCTTCCGGTGTCTATGTCAGCAACTCCCAGGACATCCATCTGGATAACGTAATAGTAGGGTTTAACGGCGTCGGCCTTCACTTCGATTCAGACACTACCGCCCAAGTCACGAACTCGCTCGTCGCTGGCAACCGCGACGACGGAATCCTGATACGCCAGCGCTCGGCTGTCACCCTCACCGACGATTCCATCTTTGCCAACGGTGGAGTCGGTGTATCGGCGGTTGGCCACACGGGCAAAGTTGTGTTGACGAGGAACCAGATCGCCGACAACCACGGCCCTGGCTTCTTCGCCGGTCAGTCCCCCTGTGCGCTCCTTCCGCCGGGTGTCCTCGAAGCGCCCGCCTGCTATTTCACGAACCTGCCGTCCTTCGTTGGATCGAGCGACGTGACCATAGAGGACAGCACCATCAGGACAAGCGGCAGTACCGGCCTAGTGTTCTTCCCCGGCACAACCGGCATACTCAGAAGAAACGAGATATCCAGCAACCTGCTGACAGGGCTCTTCGTTTGGGGCGCCAAAGTCGATGCCTACGCCAACGTCTTCAGCAAGAACGAGGAACACGCTATCGAATACCGGGCCTATCCCGACCCACTTCACTTCAAGAAACTTGCGACGGGCTACCCGCGCCGCGCGTCCGGCACGATCAGCGGGAACACCATCAAAGATACCGTGCGCTTGGGTAGCATCCTCGGCGGTGGCATTCTCTCACAGGGAGCGGACATGAGAGTTCTGAAGAATGAAGTGCGACGCAACGCCGGTATCGGAATATCTTTTGTCAACTCAGCGAAGGGCGAGATCAAATCGAACGCGGTCAGCCAGAACGGGGGATCTGCAATCTGCCTGACCGCAGACTCCTCCGCCTCAGTATCCTCTAATGTCCTCTTCCAGAACCTCGTCAACAAGATTGGGGCCTGCACCGAAGCATCACCCTAGAAGACATAGTGATGTTAGCTCAGCGCGGGCCATCCCGGAAAGCGGAGCCCGTTCTCGTTTTGACCGAGAGGGACTGAAGGGTCGGGCACCCAGAATACCCGCCCCTACTTGGACAAGAGGTCAAGAAATCGTTTGAGGATGCGGGCAGTGGCTCCCCAGATCACGTGATCGCCGAAGCGATAGGATTTCATCTCTATTTCGTGTTCTCCCAGACGACGCACATCCTGGAATACGTTACTGTTATCTAACAGGTGATCCAGGGGTACTTCTAGTATCTCGTCTACCTCATGGCGAGCGTGGTCGAACGGGTACGGAGCAGGAACGGTAAGAACGCCGACGTAGGGCGATATCACGAAGTTGCTCCCCATCGTCGCGATATCGTCCAGTCGCCCCACCGGCTCGACGTGTTCCGGCCGGACGCCGACTTCTTCGCAAGTCTCACGCAAGGCGGTAGCAAGGAGATCGGCATCACTCTCCTCACGGGCTCCGCCGGGGAAGCATATTTGGCCTTTGTGGTACTCAACGAGCTCCGTTCTCCTCGTAAAGAGGAGATGCGTCCGCTCATCAAGATCATACAAGAGCAAAAGGACCGCCGCAGGTGGACGCCCATCCAGCGGTATGCGCAGGGGTTCATAGATGCGGAGCGTATCCCTCACCTTCTCTATGAGGGACAGACCTCGATGCGGCGTCATGGAGTGCCGTCTTTCGGAACCAGGGATCTGGCTGGTGGGCCCGGCAGGATTCGAACCTGCGACCAACCGGTTATGAGCCGGTCGCTCTGCCGCTGAGCTACAGGCCCGCGCGCTTCCCAGATTTATACTACAACACTCGTCCCCCACACACACCTATCCGTGTCTGCGCAGTGCCTTGACAGGACGGCCCAAATGCCCGGCTCCAGCAGGTACTCTAACGTAAACGACTCCGGCTGACAGTCCAACATCGCATAAGCAAGGTTGACAGACCGGGATGCGCTAGGTATACTACTTACAAGACATTCATCGTGCCCAGTGTGGCAGGCCAAATCCCGAAATCGGGAACGGGGGAACCAATAACTTGGGGTGTGTCCTGCAGGAGCAGGAGGGGCAGTCTCTTTCAGCCCTAACCCGACAGCTAACCCCGTAGGCCTCTGAAAGAGGACAAGCATCCGCTGGTTTGAAAGCCGGGGACAAGTCCTCCGGCTTTCTTTGTTTCAACCAGACTCGGAAGGCGAGTATAGGCAAAACACCCTTGGACGACCCTGCTCCTTCCCCGCTCATTCCACGACCGACAAGGATGTCATGTCGGTCCCCTCTCTCCTGAGTTCGGGAACCGGGCAGCAAAGAGGAACAATGACGCCGAAGGTTGGCCAGGAAGGAAGCTTCCCGGATTCCGCGTCTGAGCTGTTGCTGGATGAGCATCAGACACAAGCCCTCGCAGTACTCAGAGCTAGGCCATCCGCACTCATTACCGATGTCGACGGGACGCTTAGCCCGATAGTCTCTTCGCCACAGGAGGCGGAGGTTCTGCCGGAATGCCGGGGCGCCCTCGCCAAGTTGGCAGGATCGCTGGATCTGGTAGCGGTCGTGTCGGGCAGACAGGTCGAGGATGTGCGTCGGATGGTCGGCTTGGACCAACTGGCATACATCGGCAATCACGGGCTCGAAAGTTGGAGCAGGGCAGACGGTTGCCAAAACAAGGCGAGTTCCTACACGTCGACGATGGCAGAGATACTGGGGATGCTCAAGGACAAACTGGAGAGTCTGGCGGGCATTCACCTGGAAGACAAAGGCACTGTTGTATCCATTCACTATCGCACCTCACCCGATCCAGCCATTGCGCGCCAGGCGATCTTTGAGGCAATCGAAGAGACCCCCGCGGTAGGCGGACTAGCGATCAGGGAGGGGAAGAGAGTCATCGAAATCCAACCCCCTCTGGCCATCAACAAGGGGACGGTGATCGCAGAGCTTGCGAAGGCATACCGGCTGAAGGGGATTCTATACCTGGGCGACGACCTGACTGACATCGACGCATTCCGGGCCATCAGAGACCTGCGAGAGATGGGAGAAGTCCTGGGATTATCCGTAGGCGTCGGAGGAGCGGAAGCGACCAATGAGTTGGCTACTGCTTCCGATATCCTCCTATCG
Organism: uncultured Chloroflexia bacterium; assembly: GCA_963763495.1. Classification (GTDB taxonomy): domain Bacteria; phylum Chloroflexota; class Dehalococcoidia; order DSTF01; family JALHUB01; genus DAOUEO01. The sequence goes on along the minus strand of CAVXOY010000011.1, from coordinate 3,101 downwards.
GGGCCGGAATCGGCGGCGCGGTTCCTGCAAGTGCTCTCAGAGGCGCTCTCGGAGAGCCAGGGCAAGCCCGCATGATATCTCAATCACCGGATCACGTAGACACGACTAGACGAAACTAGCATGCTGCCGATAATACGTAAGAACACCACCCATTCGTTCCGAAGACAAGCTCACCCAAGCCTCTCCCGAAACCGGGATGCGCAAGACGAGCTGCGGGTGGCAAGGATGCTCGACAAAGACCGTCTTGAGACTATTCTGCCTCCGGCAGCACACCAACTGCGGTGCTTCGGGACAGAAGTGGAACCTCACTCTGAGGAGAACCTCCGGCTGAGCGCTCTTCTCGAGGGACTAGCACGATCCGAACGATCGAATGGAGAAACGGTGGATCAAGTAGAAAACCGCGAACAACGCATTCTGCCTGAAGAGAAACCAGTCCCGCTCAGACCGAATCGCCCTCGACCAAGAGACAATCCATTGACGACGGCCGCGGACAGCATGCACTCTGGGCGGCTTGTCTTGGCCAGCCATCGTGGCCCCATCGAGTACCACCGAGATAGAAACGGCCAATCGGATATTCGGCACGGTAGCGGCGGACTAGTGACTGCACTCAGCGGCCTCGCCACCCTAGCCGACTTCGCATGGGTAGCCAGTGCCATGACAGAAGGTGACAGGCAGATAGCCTCCCAGCGCGGCCCTCGATCAAACATCCAACTCGGAGCGGGCCAGTGCCATCACCGTTTCGTAGTACTCCCTAAGCACATATACGATCTCCACTATAGCGTCTTCAGCAATCCCATCCTCTGGCTTCTGCAGCATTCTCTGTGGGATAGCCTGGGCAGTCCCACTATCAAGCAGAAGATGCGTCGAGCCTGGACGGGAGGGTATCTACCTGCCAACCGCGCCTTTGCCCGTGCAATCGTCAATGAGCTTAACGGAAACCGCCTGCCGTCATATGTGATGACTCAAGACTACCACCTCTACATGTGCCCATCGTACGTGCGCGAGATGGTCCCCCGGGCCATTCTACAGCACTTTGTGCACATACCTTGGCCAGCGCCAGAGATATGGGAGAAGATACCGCAAGAGTTCACTGCTGCGATATGTCGCAGCCTCCTCATGACCGATATCGTCGGGTTCCAGACAAGCGACTCCGCCCATAACTTCCTCCTCACCTGTGAGAACTTCCTGCCCTACACTGCTATCGACTACACGAGGGCGGAGGTTTCTTGGGGAGGCCGTTTGACTAGAGCTAGAACCTATCCAGTGTCAGTGGACGTGGGTGGGCTAAAAGACCGGATGGCCTCACCAACAGTTGCCAGGTATCGCGAACGCCTGGCGAAGCTGACCGGCAGATACACGATAGTCAAGGTAGACCGGCTAGACCCAATCAAGAACGTTGTGCGTGGTCTCGATGCCTTCGCGCTTCTGCTGCAGAGACACCCTGAGCTAGTGGGCGAGGCAAAGCTGCTAGCATTCCTGGTACCATCGCGAAAGTCCATCTCTGAGTATCGGGAATATGCTCATCAAGTCTCGCAACGGATAGCAGCGATAAACTCCCGCTATAGCCGAGACGGCTGGCGACCAATCGAGACTTTCGTAGAGAACAACTATCTCCAGGCGCTGGCGGGCATGAGCCTCTACGATGTGCTATTGGTCAACTCCGTGGCTGACGGCATGAACCTGGTGTCCAAGGAAGGTCCAATCGTAAACCAGCGTAGTGGGATCGTCGTCTTGTCAAGAGTAGCAGGCTCCTACAACGAGCTGAGAGATGGTGTGCTCGGCATTGAGCCGCACAACGTCGAGGACACGGCCGACGCACTCTGGCAGGCAATACAGATGCCGGAGAATGAGAGACGTATCCGGGCGAATCATCTCCGGACTCTCATTGAAGAACATGACCTGCGGGCCTGGCTGGGAAACCAATTGAAGGATCTGAACCAGTTGGCCCAAGAACGGACGAGCACACCATCTGAGCCGGTATTCACCGGCAGGATCGCCTCCTGATCTAGCTTCGCCAGCACCAGCACCACCAGAGCTCTCCAAAACCACCTGGTTTCTCTGGCTCCTTGCCACGACTCGGGGCAGACAGCCGTAGCGGCATGTGTTGCTCTGTAATCGACCCTTTGCTACACTCCCAAGCGGCAAGTCAAACACGTCCCGATTGTGGTCCCAAGGCTGTTCTGCCAAGCCGTAAGGCCAAGAATTCTGGAGGAGCACAGAGACGATGGACATGATTTGGATAGTGCCTGTAGTTGGCATAGCAACCGTCCTGTTCGCCGCAGGCCTGGCCTGGAACGTTCTCAAACGTGACAGCGGCACGCCGGAGATGCAGAGGATCGCCGGCATGATCTTCGAGGGAGCGATGGCCTTCCTCCGGCGCCAATACCAGACGATCGCCATGTTGTCGGTAGTGACAGCGGTAGTGGTCGGGCTTATCGTCGGCTACTTCGACGACAGCACGAGGACCGGAGTACTCACCGGCATCGCCTTCATGGTCGGTGCGATATGCTCAGCTATCGCTGGCTTCATCGGCATGTACGTGTCGGTGAAGTCCAACGGCCGCTGCGCCTCAGCGGCGACGCATAGCCTCCGCGATGCGGTCGCCGTATCGTTGCGGGGCGGCGCCGTCTCCGGGTTCCTCGTCGTTGCCCTCAGTCTACTGGGTGTTGCAACCCTGTTCGCCGTCTACAGTCGCATACTGGGGCACACCATGGAAGAAACCCCCTTCCTCATCGTCGGGTTCGGATTCGGCGCCAGCTTCGTCGCCCTTTTCGCCCAGCTCGGCGGCGGGATCTACACTAAGGCAGCTGACGTCGGTGCCGACTTGGTGGGCAAGGTAGAAGCGGGCATCCCCGAGGACGACCCGCGAAACGCCGCTGTGATAGCAGACCTCGTCGGCGACAATGTAGGCGACTGCGCCGGCCGTGGCGCCGACCTCTTCGAGTCGACTGCGGCGGAGAACATCGGGGCGATGATCTTGGGAGTGGCGATTTTCCAGTTCACCGGTGACTCAAACTGGATCTTGTTCCCGCTGGTCATACGTGCTTTCGGTCTCATCGCAACCGGCATCGGGGTCATGAGTGTGCCGTTCTTCACCCGCG
>CAVXOY010000010.1:0-48971 GCA_963763495.1 uncultured Chloroflexia bacterium | reverse complement strand
ACCGCCCTACCTCTTAATATGCTGATGCGTCGTGATCACTAGAAATGGAAGCGTGTCACTATGAGCATTGCCAGCATCGTCGACAAGGCCAAGGCTGAAGGACGAGCCCTCCTCTCGGAAGTAGAGTCGAAGGAGATCCTCGAGGAAGCGGGCATACCCACCGCACGGGCACGATTGGCCACGACCGCCCAGGAGGCCGTCGCCGCCACCAAGGAAACGGGGCTGCCGGCTGTGTTGAAGATCGTATCGCCCGACATCGCCCACAAGAGTGACGTGGGAGGTGTGAAGCTCAACCTAGAGACTCCAGAGGCGGTGGCTGCCGCCTTCGAGGATATCATGGCCGCTGCCAAGAAGGCGCAGCCCAAGGCTCGGATCGAGGGTGTCTCGGTGCAGAAGATGGCGCGGCCCGGCATCGAGGTCATCATCGGGATGAGCAAGGACGCCCAGTTCGGGCCGGTGTTGATGTTCGGTCTGGGCGGCATACTGGTCGAGGTGCTCAAGGACGTCTCCTTCCGCATTGTGCCGCTGGCCCGCGGGATGCCGCCGAGATGGTCCGGGAAATAAAGGGCTTCCAGCTGCTGGAAGGCTACCGCGGGCAGGAGCCGGCGGACATCGCCGCCCTGGAGCAGCTCATTCTGAAGGCTCTCCGGGTTCATCGAGCAGCACCCCGAAATAAAGGAACTCGACCTGAACCCCGTCTTCGCCTACAAGGACGGGGTGCTGGCCGTGGACGCCCGTATCGTCCTGGGCTAGCCTCATCTCGACAGCGCGCGGATGGGTCGAGAGACGGGCACCCTCGAGACCGCAGTCAGCTTCGGGGACACGCCACCCAACGACTCCTGGATCGGAGGCGTACCCGCTTGAGTAACATGGCAAAGCGGCTGGAGCGCGCCTTCGACCCACGCACAGTAGCGGTGGTCGGCGACAAGCGGGCCCTGGGCTACTTCTGGCTACGCAACATGAGCACCTTCAAGCGGGAAGGTGTACTCCGTACAGATCGACCCCAATGAGATCCCCGGCATCCAAGAGTTGGGCATCCCCAACTACCCAAGCCTCCTCGACATCCCCGACGAGATCGACTACGTAGTCTGCGCTGTGCCGCGGCCGGTGGCGCCACGCATCGTGACCGACTGCGTCGCGAAGAATGTGGGCGGAGTATCGCTGTTCACCTCCGGCTTTGCGGAGACGGGCGAGGCGGAGGGCACGCGACTTCAGCAGCAGATAGCAGACATCGCGCGAGAGGGTGACCTCGTATTGATAGGTCCGAACTGCATGGGCATCTATAACCGGCGGCTGGGCGTGCGGCAGGCAATGGACCAGCCAACCGGCGATGAAGGGTCGGTGGGGTTTATCTCCCACAGCGGCACTCACGCCATCAACTTCAGCCTTCTGGGGGCGGTGCACGGCGTCAAGGTCAGCAAGTCGGTCAGCGCGGGGAACTCGGTGGTAGTGGGTCCAGCGGACTATCTGGAGTACTTGACCGGAGACGAGGAGACAAAGGTCATCGGCATGTATCTGGAGGGGATCCAGGACGGCCGGCGCTTCTTCAGGACCTTGAAGAAGGCGGCGCGGGTGAAGCCGGTGGTGGTATGGAAAGGCGGCACTTCGGAGGCAGGGCAACGGGCGATGTACTCGCACACGGCGGCGCTGGCGACGCCGTCATCGGTCTGGCAGGCGCTGGTGAAGCAGTGTGGGGTGATAACGACCGATAGCCTGGACGAGACAGTGGACGTCATCAAGGCGCTGCTCTACACGAGGCCCTGCACCGGCCATCGCATGGGACTGATGGCGCTGACCGGCGGCCAATCGGTGGTGATAACCGACACCTTCGCGCGGGCAGGGCTGGAGATACCCTTGCTCAGCGATCGCTCATACGAGAAACTGAGCGCGTTCTTCAACATCATCGGCGGCAGCTATCGCAACCCGCTCGACGTCGGGGGCACGCTCGGCTTCGGCGCGGCGCCGGAGAACCTGGAGCGGATGCTCACGATACTGGACGAGGACGAGAACGTGGACGCCATCGTCTTGGAGATAACGTCACGGTACCTGATTCGCATGGCGCTGGGAGCGGGCGGCCCCTCAGCCGACTGGCTTCCCCGTACTCTAACCGCCCACAAGGAGCGATCGCCCAAGGCATTCGCGACTATTCTGAACCCCGGTCACCTGGAGGCACACGCGGCAGAGGAGCGCATCAAGCTGATCGAGCTTGGCATACCCGTTTTCGCCGGATTCGAGCAGGGGGCGCGAGCGCTACGCAAGGTAATCGATTATCATCGCTTTCGGGCAGGAATCGATTAGATGCCTCAGGAAGGTATCGCGCGAAAGTGTTGAAGGGGCAGCCCCACACATGACTCCACCTTCTTTTCTCCGATCCCTGTTCTCCAACCGTTCGGACAAGGACGGCGAGCAGGTCATGCCCAAGAGCTCCCCTACCATACGGCTGATCGTCGGCGTGGGGAATCCCGGCAGAGAGTACGCCCACACCCGCCATAACGTCGGCTTCTGGTGCGTCAACCGGCTGGCCCGGCGTCACGGCATCTCTCTCAAGACGCACACGTCGCTGGTGACGATGGGAGAGGGGCTTGTTGAGGGGAACAAAGTGATCCTGGCGAAGCCGCGCACTTATGTCAACCGCAGCGGTGAGGCCGTGGCAGCGCTGGTCCGCCGCTACAAGGTATCGCCCGGGGAGCTGCTGGTGATCTGCGACAGCCTCGACATGCCGGTCGGCGCCATGCGAGTGCGGGCACAGGGCAGCCACGGCGGCCACAAGGGGCTGCAGTCAATCATCCAGCGATTGGGGGTGAACGAATTCCCCCGCATCCGCATCGGCATCGGGCGACCGGTGGTAGGCGGCGAGCCGTCGTGGGACCCGGAGGTGATCGCGGGATACGTGCTCAGCGACCCGCCGCCGGAGGAGCGACGAGCGCTGGACGACGCGGTCGCGCAGGCGATTGACGCCGTGACCTGCATGATGACGGAAGGGCTGGAGGCGGCGATGAACCGCTTCAACCGCTAGCAGGCGGGCTTCAGCACAACCGTCTCTGTCTCCGCAGGCAACCCATCCTTCTTGATCTCCACTTCGCTGCCGTCGACCGTGCGGACGCGCTGGCGCTTCTTCTGGAAGTCGGCCACGCCGGCGACGGGGAAGTCGGGGCACCTCTCGTTCTTGAAGTGCATCGGGATGACGACCTTGGCGGCGAGGCGATCGGCAACGCGGCTGGCAACGCTTGCGTCGATGGTGAAGCTGCCGCCGACCGGTATCAGAAGCACGTCAACTTCGCCTATTTCCGCCAGTGAGCCAGCCGTCAGGTCGTGCCCGAGGTCGCCTAGGTGGCAAACGCGCACGCCATCGAGAGTGAAGCAGAAGACGGTGTTGGAGCCGCGCTGCGAGCCCGACATCTCGTCGTGGCTGGTGCTGACCCCTTTGATCTCGATCCCCTTGACCTGATGGACGCCGGCGTCGCGCACGATCTGCGGGTTTCCCTTCACGTCACCCACGTTGTTGTGATCGGCGTGCTCGTGGCTGACGGTGACGATGTCCGCCTTCTCCGCAGGGGGGCGGTACTGGAGACCGAATCCACCAGGTGTGTAAGGATCGGTCACGATTCTCAATCCGGCATCAGATGTAAGCAGAAAGCAGGCGTGTCCCAGCCATTTGATCTTCATGTCAGCGGCCTCCCTTCCAGTTTGGGCCTAATGATAGCATAATCTCCTAGACAAGCGGTGCTAGGGACACTAGAATGAGGCCGCCGGTAGGCTCTAGCTGACTGTGCCAGGAGGCGGAGTTGAGCGAAGGAGAGCTCGTGCAGGGGGGCCTGCAGGGCGACGATGAGAGCGTCACCGCGCTGCACGATTTGTACTTCGACCAGGCGTACGATTTCTGCCTCAGACTGCTGTTCGACGCTGACGCAGCAGCAAACACCGCGGCGGCGGCATTCCAGCGCTCGCTGGCTTCGCTGAGTAGCCCGCCACAGCCGGAAGCCTTCCGAGCTAACCTCTTCTCAGAAGCCCTCAAACTCGTCTTAGAGAGCGCACCCACGATTCAGCGTCCTGCCGAGGGCGCAGAGCAAGAGGCACTCTGGCAGATATCCCCTGAACGGCTCCGAGACCCCGGCCATGCGGCAGTTGCCCAAGAAGAGGCCAGCCTCGTCTGGGAAAGCGTCTCAAGGCTCGACCCCCGGGATTACGCGCTGCTGGACCTCCACCTACGCCAAGGTCTTCAGGTCTCTGAGATAGCCAAGGTTTTCGGGATCGGGCAGCGCTCGGCCCAAAGCGGGCTCGACAAGCTAAAGAGAGATACGGAAAGGGACGCCTTGGCCCTGATCATGGCGCGGCGCGTCAGCAGTAGCTGCCCCGATCTGCGACATCTTCTACTGTCCCTCCCCATCGTCCGCTACAAGGGAGCAACTCCGCCGGGCAACCGAACGCCATGCCAAGAGCTGTGCAGTCTGCACCGCCGCTCTGGGCGGGATCGTATCACCGCTGGAGGTCTTCGCAGCGCTGGCGGCGGTATCACCACCAGCGGGGCTCCGTGAGGAATCCCGGCGGCGGGTCATCGCGTCAGGGACGACCGCCTTCCAGATGGCCCCCGTAGGAGCGTCCTCGGATGTCACGCCCCCACTCCCACCGCCGGCCACAGAGACAGGCGGCTCAGGCGAAGGGCGCGGCGGCAGGAGGGGACCGCTAGTCGCGCTCGGCGCCCTCGGCGACCGCTGGCAGAGGCTCACTTCCGGGCACAGTCTGCTCTTGCCCTTGGGGGCAGCAGTCATCGTATTGGGCGCGGCGGGCGGTATCGCCTGGGGAACCGGCATGTTCGGCGGATCGGGAGGAGGCGGAGTGGAGGCGACTCCGTCAGCTACGCCGGGGGTGACACCTAGTCCAACCAACACCTTCCGCCACCGCTACCCCCACAGAAGAGCCAAGTGCGACGCCGACCCCTACGGAGTCTCCCACGCCGGAAGAGACCGCGACAGAAACGCCGACTGCTATCCCAACAGTCGCAGTAACAGAAACGCCGACCCCAACGCCGGCCTCCGGCACCTACACGCCTACACCAGAGCAACGCCTTCACCATCCGCCACAGTACGCCGACACCTACACCAACCGCCACCAGCAGACACTGACCCGCAGGAGACAAGGAGATCAGCGTTCGGACGCGACGAGGTGACCGCGAACCCACGCACGCACAACCGTGTGCCAGCAGTGCTAGGGGATGGTAACGGAGTGGAGAACGAAGGCCAGAAGGGGTCTGAATTCGGAGCGCTGCCCCACCGGCACGGAGAAGGTAAACTCCCAGCCCAGTCCGTCTTTGACCAGAACCACTGACGTCGCCTCCAAGGGGTACTTCCGCGAGTAGCCCTTGTAGTCGATCAGGTAGGCGTCGACGCCGTCGACCTCGACCGGTCGGGGCTTGCTGACCTCCGCGCCGACAGAATCAAGGAAGCTGAGGCGGGCCTCCAGATAGTCTTTGGATGTGGCGCCCGAGGGCAGCGACTCGCTGGTAATACTGAGAGTCGGAGCGACACTGGCCCCTTCGCTGGGGTGAAGGGCATAGAAGACATCGGTGGACGTGCTACCGATGTCAATCCGGCTGGGATTGTTCGTCCAGTCCTCAGGGAAGCGGATGGAGTAACCCTTTACTGACGAATGATACTCATTGACCTGGTTGAGGAAATCCTCTGCCTGCTGGGGCAAGTCCTCGGAGGTAGGCTGCGAATCGGACCCACTCCCACGGCCCAGGAGGAAAAGACACAACAGTAGCAGTGTCACCCCAACAAGGCAAGAAGAAACGACAGCCAGAAGCAGGACTCTGCGGGACATGGTTCCTCTCGGTTCACTCACCAGCCAGTGAGCAGGTGCTCACCATTATACAAACGTCGCTGGCTCCAGAATCTTACGGGATGCTGGAGAACTGTCGTCACCTATGGGGAAATAGGAACTGCTGGATCAGCGGCAGGAGCGGCACAGCCGCCGGGGCGGAGGAGACTAACTTGCGCGTGCGGAGTAGTCGCGCGATTCCTGGAGATAGGTAATCACGGCTCTCACTCGCGGGTGAACGGAGGGGTCGCGGTTCACGACCAGTTGGCTGAAGATAGCGTTGATATGATTCTCAACCGATTTCTCTTCCAGGACAAGCGCTTTGGCAATGGCACCGTTGCTGTAGCCTTTGGCCATGAGATGAAGCACGTCCATCTGGCGAGGGGTCAGCCGGCCCAACCGTGAGTAGCGCGCCTCCAGAGTACCGGCGAGGATAGCGGGGTCGAGCACCACTAGGCCGGCGGCGGCGGCTTCGATGGCACGGATGAGCGCGCCCGTGTCGGTGAGAGACTGTTTGACTATGTATGACCAGCCGGGGCTATCCGGGGAGGGCAATGAGGAAAGACTATTGCCATCGCTGCTGGAGGCCAAAACGACCACGCCCATCTCGGGCCGTTCCCCTTTCACAGCGTGAGCCGAGGCGATTGGGCGGGAGTCTCTTTCCAGATCGGCGTCGATGAGGAGAACGTCAGGCTTGAGCGTCTTGCAGAGGGACTCTAGATCATCGCCACTCGAACCCGTCCCCACTACTTCTATTCTGGGCTGAGTAGACAGGGCGAGACAAAGCATGTCACGCCACAGGCCCTCGTCCTCAATGACGAGTAGGCGGAGCTTATCGTTATTCTGGCGTCCCTGCATCTTCTTAAAGCTCGCTCTCAGGATGAACCCTTCGCAGTGATGTCCCCAGCCGCCGTGCTTTCGGCGTTCGCTCCCTGGGAAGGGTCTGTATCTGTTATCGGGCAGAAAGCGTATATCTTTAGCGGTATGAGGCTCTAGTTTTCAAGCGATTCGGAGTGCGCAGCCGGTAACATCAGCCCATTGCCACCTCGTCCCCTAAGGATTATCCCTCACCTCTTCCGTATCTAGCCATCATTTCTCCGCGGAGCCAAATCCGTCGATGGGTGCTGGCACCCACTCCATTTGGGGGATGGCACCATGCTGTTGCCCATCAGCTACGACGAAAACTCCTGCGGATGCATTGAAGTTGCGAAACCGTCGGAGACGTTCGCAGTCTGGAGTCGAGATGCTCCCGCGGCTGTACATCGGACGTAGAAGCGACTTCAATGCCCGCATTCAATAGCTAATGGCCATCAGCGTGGAGGAAAGTACATGAATAGACTCACAAGGCTCTTTAGTCGAGCCGCACGAGAAGAGGAAGGTATCACCGGTCTGGAAACGGCCATCATCCTGATCGCCTTCGTAGTGGTTGCGACAGTCTTCGCCTTCGTGGTGTTGAGCACCGGTCTCTTTAGCTCCGAGCGGGGCAAGGAGGCGGTATACTCCGGTCTCCAGAAGACCAGGGGTTCGCTCGAGCTGCGGGGGAGCGTCGTCGCCAACACCGACCTGACCACCGTCCAGACTGTCGTCTTTGACGTGGCGAACGCCGCCGGTGGTGAGCCGGTCAACCTTGACCCGGCTCGCAACCAGCAACAAGATGGTCATCGACTACCGCGACAATGACCGTCAACCTGCCCAATATTGTTTGGACGGTGAACTGGCTTGTTGGCGACGGCGATAACCTGATGGAGGCCGGAGAACTGGCGGAGATTACCATCGATGTCAGCGCGCAGAACCTGGGGGCTAACCAGGCGTTCACCCTCGAGGTGAAGCCGCCGCTGGGGGGAACGAGCGTCATCGCCCGGACGACTCCCGCCGGCCTGGACGCGGTGATAGATCTGCACTAAGTCTAAGTCGAGTTCATTGCCGCAAGGGGCGGTGCAGGAAAGCAGATAGCGCAAGGGTGCAGGCACCGCCCCACTTCGGCAGGGAGGCAGAAGCATGGAACTCAATGCAAAGTTGTCCTCGCTCGAGGATGAGGTGAAGCTCCTCAAGGGAGAGGTAAAGCTCATCCTTAGTGAGATCAGAGCAGCGATTCTAGGCCAGAACAATCCGTTTTCCGCGGATGCTGGCCAATCGCTGTATGCTGATCCAGCGGCGCTAGCGGAACGTCCCCCGATACGCGTGGTGAAGGTCACGCCGGAGGACGAAGAAGAAGTTGCACTAGCTCCGAGTCCCCTCGAACCCGTCTCCGAAATCCCTTGGAGTGACGAGGCGGATCTGCCGGCAGCAGAGGCGCTGGCAGAAGGGATCGAAGAGGCTGAGATCGAGAGCACAGTCAGCGACCGCCAGGAATACGCGCCCCCCAGGCCGGTGGAAGAGCCGGCGCCGACGAAACGGGGAAGTGCAAACTCGGCACCTCCTTCTCCGAGCAGGCCCGCTCCCCTGCCGAAGCAGGAAGTAGTGGCCGCAACCTCTCCTCAGGTAGTTCCCAACTGGAGCCTGATAAAGGTAGCCGGTCTGATGGTATGGGCCGAGGAGGCTCTGAAGCATGTCGGACCGGAACGGCTGCAGATCTTGCTCGACCTCTGCGAGTTCGCCGGCTACTTGCCAAAGACAGCGAAGGAGGCCCTGACGAGGGTAATGAACCTTGGTCTTGCCATAGAGGAACGCAAGCGGCCGCCGTCGACCAACGAATGTCTGGTGATCCTGTATCAACTCCACGCCCTCATGCAGGACGAGGAGACATCAGGACTGACACGCGGGCGGGCTCGGGCAAGTAGATAGCCGGGAGATGGTCAAGGAAGCTGTAAGACCCATCCGTCCCCCGCAGTGACGGATCAGAAGGGGGTGTCGCAATCGAGAAGGCAATTACCACCATCATGATTACGGTGGCTGGTGTAATCGCTGTTGTCGCTGTGGTGAACACGGTATTGCCCGCCGTTCACCGCACAAGCGGCGCCTTGACGTCTACAGCGAGCGTCCTCGACGACCGCCTCAGCAGCCAAGTAGAGATCGTTCACGCGACCGGCGAATCGGGGTCAGAGGACGCCGACATCTGGATTAAGAACATCGGCGCGACCGTCATCAGCCCTCTCGAGAGGATTGATGTCTTTTTCGGGCCCGAGGGCGAATTCGGACGTATCTCTTACGGTGAGGCGAGCTGTTCGGCTCCCTGCTGGGAATACACACTGGAGAACGACACCCAGTGGTCGCCTACCGCGACACTTCATATCACGGTCCATCTGAGTGACCCGCTGGCGAGCGGCACCATCTACTACGTAAAGATAGTCACGCCGAATGGGTCTACCGACGCGAAGTTCTTCACCGTCTAGCGGGTGAGCGGCAATGGAAACAAGTATTCCGGCTCTCTTGGTGACAGCGATACTGATGATCACTACCGTGGTCCTAGCCCGCAGCGGTTATACCTCGCTGGACGAACTGGGACAGTCGTGGCAAGTGATGGAGGAGCGCCTGAACGATCAGACACATACCGAACTGACAGCGGTGGAGACTCGCATAGATGAGAGCCTGGCAAACATTACGGTGCGGCTCCGCAACGACGGGCAGACGAAGATCGCCGATTATGCCCGGATGGACGTCATGGTCCAGTACTTCTCCGAATCCGGGGAGCGCTATGTGCGCTGGATTCCCTACACCTCAGGGGGTCTTCAGTCGAATAGCTGGACGGTGGAGACGATCTCCAACGACGCGTTCGAGCCAGAGGTGCTGAACCCGGGGGAGGTACTGGAGATGCAGATCAGGGTCAACCCACCGTTGGGGATCGGCACCACGGGATGGGTCATTGTAGCGACCGAAAACGGGGTCACCGTTTCGGCATACGTGAGCGCCTAAGGGAGCGAATGATCATGGAACCTGCGCGACATCTGGATGTCAATCGAGTCGTTTCGACGGGCAACCCGGAGATCGACAAGAAGATCGGCGGTGGAATCCCTGAGGGCTCTCTTTCCCTCATTGAGGGGCAATCAGACGCCGGCAAGAGCGTGCTCGTCCAGCAGTTGACTTGGGGTGCCCTGCAGGACGGGCTTCGGGTTATCTACTACACCACAGAGGACACGACGCGAAGCCTCCTCCGCCAGATGGACAGCTTAAACATGTCCATCACGGATCATTTCCTGATGGGCAAGATAAACATCTATCCTGTTCCATCCGCCCTAACCGCGGAGCAATCGCTGACAGTGTTCACCAAGCTCCTGACGCACCTATCCCGGCAACCCACCTATGACGTAGCGGTGATGGACTCGCTGACATCGTTCGTTTCCCATGTACCGGAGCAACAGACCCTGACGTTCTTCACTAACGCCAAGAACGTCTGTGACCGGAACAAGACACTGATAATTACTCTGCACTCCTACGCGTTTGACGAGTCGATGTTCATCCGTATTCGGTCTATCTGCGATGCCCACCTGCGACTGCGCACCGAGGAAATAGGAGAGCAACTCGTGAAAGTGCTGGAGGTCGCCAAGATTCGGGGCGCCGCGAAGACCACCGGCAACGTCGTGAGCTTCGATGTAGAGCCCGGAATGGGCATGCGGATCGTCCCGATCACCAAGGCGAAGGCATAGGATGGAGACCATCGGTTTCCCTTTCCCTGTCGAAAACACGATCGATGATCATGACGGCAACAAGCCCTGCGCATTGCTGAAGATGCTGCCCAAGCCACTGCGGGAGCAAGCCGAGGCGACACCGCATCTCATGGACTATTTGCACATGGTCCCGATCACCCAAGTGGGGGTCCCTGACTACTATCCGGAGATATCGCGCAAGCTGGGAGATATCGAACACCCCAACCTGATCTATCCAGTGAGTGATGATGCGTTCGTCCACATCTACCCCGACCTCGAGGATCCCCGCAATTATTACATCACCATAGAGCCATGGGTGGGCGTGGAGATCGAGGAACTGCTCAAGGAAGTGGAGCGAGCATTGTTGGACTTCGTGGACATCCTAGCCAACGCGGAAACCACGGAGGAGCAGGCCAAAGCGCTGGCGGACGCGGTGGACCAGATATGCACAGTAAAGGGGGAAGACAAATCTGGAAGCGGCGACGGTGACGACAACAAGAAAAAGCGGTCTCTTTCCCCCCGTGCATCGGGCCGAGATGGGCGAATACCGGTCACACGCCGGGAACTGGCAATCCTGAAGTACATAATCCTGCGCGACAAGATCGGCATGGGGACGCTTGAGCCACTCATCAGAGACACCAATATCGAGGACATTAGCTGCAGCGGACTGGGGCGTGTGTTCGTGGAGCACAAGATCTTCAAGGGTTTGAAGAGCAGCATCGTTTTCGATACGCACGAAGGGCTAGATGATTTTGTCCTTAGGCTCTCAGAGAATATCAAGAAGCCCGTGACTTTCAAGCACCCGATCGTTGACGCCGCCTTGCAGGACGGTTCGCGTATCAACATCGTGTACGGGGATGAGGTATCCAAGCGAGGCAGCAACTTCACCATCCGCAAATTCGCCGAGACTCCAATCAGCATCCTGCAACTCGTGGGATTCAGCTCGATGGACTACAGAATGGCGGCCTACCTGGCGATGGTGGTGGGTGACGGGATGAACCTATGGGTGTCCGGAGAGACCGCCTCCGGCAAGACAACACTCCTTAATGCCATAACCACTTTTATCAGGCCGGACGCCAAGATAGTGACGATCGAGGACACACCGGAGGTCCAGATACCACACACGAACTGGATAAGGGAAGTTGTCCGGATGGGAGGGGACGCCAGTCAAGGGGCTTCGGTAGACATGTTCGGTCTGCTGCGGGCAGCTCTGCGGCAAAGGCCCAACGCCATCATCGTCGGTGAGATCCGTGGTGAAGAGGGGGCAGTGGCTTTCCAGGCTATGCAGACCGGGCACCAGGTGATGTCCACCTTCCACGCGTCCACCGTGGAGAAGCTGATCCAGCGTATCACGGGTAACCCGATCAACGTGCCCAAGCCCTACATGGACAACCTCAACGTGGTGGTCATTTGTAGCGCGGTCAGACTCCCGTCCGGAAAGATGGGCCGTCGGGTCTTGAGTATCAACGAGATCATAGGGTATGACCTGTCGTCTGACTCCTTCTCATTCGTGGAAGCCTTTCACTGGAACCCGGCAGAGGATGTGTTCGAATTCACTGGGCACATGAACAGCTACCTCCTGGAGAACCGGGTTGCCCCCCGGCGAGGGCTCACGTCGAAGAACAAGCGGCAGATCTACACCGAGTTAGACAAGAAGGCGGCAGTCCTAGAGAAGCTGTTCCAGCAAGGCACGACCGACTTCCATGCTCTCTATCAACTTTTGGCCAAGGCTCAGCGCGAAGGTCTTTTCTAAGACCGCTGCCCCGGAACGGGCGCGCGTGGAACAGCCGTCCAAGTTCTTTGGGCGGGAGCCGCTGGCGTTTGATCTGATCACACAACTGACCTATATGTCGGCGATAGCCACGGCGGGCGTCTCGCGCGCCCAGCTCTTTGAGCACACGGCAGCCCTGGGATACAGCACTTCAGCGCTCTTTCGGCGCATTCATTGGGCGGCGCAACGTCTGAACTATGACTACGCCCAGGCGTGTGAGGCGGTGGCAGAGACACTTACCGACGAGAACATTAGAAGTCTGCTGCTCCGTCTGGCAAGCTCTCTCTCCTCAGGCGAAGGAGAGGAACAGTTCCTCGCCCGCGAGATGGAAGTGCAGTTGGTGATGTACGGCAAGACGTACGAGCGCGACCTGGAAACGCTCCAGCGGTGGACGGACGCCTACGTGGCTTTGATGGTCTCTGCGGCTCTCATCGTCGTCATTACATTTGTCTCCATGATGATCTACAGCATGGGCGCCGGCATCATTATGGGTCTGGCTGTGATCGTGATTGCCACGACATTCGTCGGTTCCTGGCTTGTCTATAGCGTGGCACCGGTGGAGATCAAGGCATGCAAGTCCGCCGAGCATTCACATGAACGTCATTTTGCCGCCCTTCTTGCTCGATACACCCTCCCAGTGGGACTGGCCGCGAGCGCCGGCGTCATGCTATTGGGATTCGGACTGCCGCTGGCCTTCATCACGATGTCGGTGTTCCTGCTACCCGTGGGGGTGCTGGCATATAGGGAGGACCTCCAGATCGACCGCAGAGACCGCGACATTGCGAGTGTCTTGCGGGCTTTGGGGAGCATGGTTTCCGCGATGTCCAGCACCGTCGGTGAGGCGCTGACACGGCTGAACCGACGCTCGCTGGGCTCCCTGGAGCCCCAGGTCAAGCGGTTACATGTACGTCTGAAGAACGGCCTCAGGTCTGACCTATCCTGGGCTCGCTTTGCCTCGGAGTCCGGTAGCGAGGTGGTCACACGTTCAGTGCGTATCTTCTGGGACGGGCTGCGCCTGGGCGGCGATGCGCAGCAGGTCGGCTCTTTGGCGTCCGCGTACAGCATGAAGATATCGCTGCTGCGGTCGAGCCGAAAGCTGGTCTCATCTACCTTCACTTTTGTCATGATCCCCCTTCACGTCGTTCTGCTGGCGATCCTTCTGTTCGTGACGGAGGTGCTGATCATCTTCGGTCAGAAGCTGGTGGAGGTGCAGCAACAGGGTCTCAGCGAGGGCATAGCGGCAGAAGCGAACGTCGACACGAGTCTGGCATTCACGTCTCCTGACATTGCCCTCGTAAAGGCATTCGTCATTGTTGTCATCCTGATTTTGACGGCGACCAACACGTTTGCCCCCTACGCGGCTGCCGGCGGCCATATTTATAAACTATGCCTTTACGGCGCGGTGATGACTTTTCTTACCGGCTTTGCCATGCTGGTTGTCCCGGCTTTAGTGCAGTTCATCTTTGCCAGCGTGTCAAGCCCGATGTAGCGAACAAGGAGGCAGACATGAAGTTAGTGCCTTTGCTCAGGTTCTGGGGTAGAAAACGTACGGAGGACGACGCGGACTTAGTGGACGAGTTTCCGGAGGAGATGCTGCAGCTCCCCCCGAGGATGAGGCTGCAGCCGCGGAAGAAACTTTAGATGAGGAGAAGGACGGAAGAGAACTCCCGTAGAGAATCAGGAGGAACAGGCGGAAGAGCAGACCGATGACCTGCTTAACGTGTTCCTTTCAGTGGATGAAGAGTTCGTCGACAATTCCGGTCTGGTCAGTGAAATCGAAGACGTACCAGCGACCGAACTGTTGGAGGAACTTAGGGTGCTGGCGTCGGCCTTCAATGTACCGTCGCGCCAGAGAACGGGCACGCCCGATTCGTAGGTGTGGGCACTAGACAATTTGCAGGCCCTGGGAGGGGATAGGTTTCGGTGAAACTCCGGGGGGAAGTCCTCGTTGGATGCGGCTTGGCCGTACTAGTCAGCCTGATAACGGCGTCGGCCATCGCGGCCCATTCTCATTTCACGGCAGAGACCTCGTCAGACCAGCAGGCTCCCGCCGAGCAGGCCGGCGAAGCGACCACAGTGAGTGGGTCAACGCAGGTAGGAGACCAAGCTGCCTCACCTCCGGAGAAGGCCGCAGTCAATACTCCCCACCAACAGGTGCTGCCGGTGCCGAAAGAGGCGTTGCCAGCGACGAAAGCCCGCCAAGTGCAGGGAGACAGATCGCTGCCGCAACGCCAACCGACCCCCCTACCATCCCGGATGACGATCATACTCGATCCCGGCCACGGCCGTGGCGACCCGGGCGCAGTCCACCACACCGCCAGCGGAGAGGTAGATCTTACTGAGGCTGAATCCAACCTTGCGATCGCCGAGCACCTGCAGCGCTTCCTCGAAAAGAAGGGGTACGACGTATACGTGACTCGAGCGGGATTCGGCAGGCCGCCGGCAGATGGGCCGCTGACCCGCCTCTTGATCACCGCCGACCTTTGGGCACGAGTGCAGCTCGCTAAAGCCGTGGATGGGGACATTTTCATTTCTCTGCACAGCAACGGATCGACAAATCCCCGTCAATCGGGCGTGGAGATATGGTATTGCGGCGAGCACCAGTTCGGCGCCCAAAGCTCCCGCCTGGCTCAGTACTTGCTTGATGCGGCCATGCAAGGCCTCAAAGACTACGGCTACGACGCAGTGCGTCGAGGGACGCAGGAGGACTCCACGGTGCACCAGTCAGACGGGTTCTGCCAGTTTCTGGTGACCCGGGAGGTACACACGCCTGCCGTCCTCACGGAGCTCCTATTTCTCACAAACGATGCTGATGCCGCCGTGCTGAAGGACGACGCAGCTAGGGAGGCGATGGCCCGCCGCATCGCCGAGGCAATTGACCAGTTTGCACGCGAACAGGGAGACGGCTAACTTCACTCCAGCCTGAGGTTCCCGAAAACGGGACTAGTGGATCAAAACGATCCGCAAAGGCGCCAGAGGGTTGTCGTCCTCACCCACCAGATCGGTGGTGTTTACATGAGAGCGATCCAAGAACATCCCGTAGACCTCGCCGGTACCGGCAACTGATGAGTCTCCCCTATCCCATGACACGATGTACATCGCAGCAAGCCCGATGATCTGGACACGTCCTTCGGAGTCGCCGGAGAGCCGGCTAACGACCGGAACAAGCACTAGGCGTCCGGCCCCTCCTTCCGGTGCGTCTCGAACGCACTCACTCCATGGTGGTTGAAGATAGGGGCTGAAGCCGACGGCATGGCCTACGCCCCCTCTTTCGTTGTCGAGCTGGAAATCGATGTCGCACCATTTCAGGTTCAGGTAGTCCGAAAACCCATCTGCCGATTCGAACAAGTAGTGATCGTTGAGGGCTCGGAGTGTCGAACGCACGACATCGCTCCCGCTTGATATCACTCCGCTCAAGTCTCCAGCCGACCAAACCCCGGCTCGCCGACTCTCTACAGCCGTCAGCAATCATATCCTGATAGCCGGCAACGCCTGTCTCGGTCAGATCGAGGGGAAGAAAGTCGCCTTGCCCTTCAGGTGCGGCGCTGAGGTCAATGGCATAAACCCTACCGGGAACAATGCCAAAGTAGGACCCGTCTCCAGGCGTCAAATCCGACGGATCACCTATGACCCCCCAAGGGCAGATCGGCCCTCCCTCAGCTCCAACCACCTGAGCGGTCGCGGCGCGCTTGACGGAAACGGTCTCGGGAGCTCCAAAGAGATGCAGGAAGAACGTGTCCTGCGTAGCACGAGACGCAGCCGTCACCGTATCGACGTTGCCATCGGGGGCCGCCAACGGGCGTAGGTCGCTAAACTCGCAGCACTCGATTCGGGACGGATCGACATCGTTTCGGATGGCCCAATCCCTGGCGGCGCGCAGTGCGGCATCCTGGTCGGCTGTCTGACGCAACTCCCGAGCCGCGGCCATAGCCATTCCCTCGGCTTCCCAGCGAGCCGTGCGCATCACGGCCTAGAAAGATGGCCGAGTCGAAGGCAATGGCAGCCAGTACGACCGCCATGGTCAGGAACAGCGCGCCGGGGAGCAGGCCAAACCCACTCTCCGGCTGAACCAAGCGGATGAAGTGTCTCATTATCATCAATAGCGAAGCCAGGGAAGGCAACTGATCATGACTTTCCCTACCAGATCATTATCGTCCGGATGGCAGACAATCCGAGGAGTGTCTCTGCCCATCGATAGACCGGCGCTTCTTCGAGCCAGGCACCCCAACCACTACCACTCTTCCCCTATAGGCAGGTCCGCACATTGGCGCTAACGCCCAGCACTAAGTACAATGTGGCCACTGCTCCAGGGAGGTCTGTATGAACCGGGACACCCGATCAATAGTCTCACCTCATCTGCTGCGCTGGACCGGGATCGTCTTGGCTGCAATGTGGCTGGGATACTACATCTGCAGCGGTATGCCCCAGAGCGGCCTTCAGGTATTCCCACGGGTCATCGCCCTTCACGCGATGACTTTCGCCCTCGCGGTCATCTATGCCGGTTATCTTCTGGTCCGCCGACGGTTGCCGGGGGGGTCGCGGCTCGACTGGCCGCTGTTCCTTCTCCTGCTCGCTTACCTCGCAGCAACCGCCGCCTCCATCGACTGGCGGGTAAGCCTCGAGAGCACGCTGCTGGTGATGATGGCGATCATCGTCTTCTATGCCCTGAGCGATGTGCACTTCTTGGGTCCCCTGTCGCTGCAGCATGCCCTTATGCTGGCCGGCGCCGCAGCGTCTGCTTGGGCTCTGTGGATCGTCGCTGGAGACTACGCAGACTGGTTGAACTTCGCCCGCTCGGCAAAGGGGAGTTTTCATCTCGGCGACTTGATACCACCTACGGTGCCGAAGGTGCATGGGGTCGGCGACCACCCCAATATCCTGGGTATGACGCTTACCCTGATAATCCCCTTCTATATCGTCGCCATCTATCGCGCGCCATCCTATTGGGAGCGTCTGGGTTGGGGAGCGGCACTCCTAGCCGCCGCGTGGGCTATCTTCCTCACGCTATCCCGAGGAGCCTGGATCGGCGGTCTGACGGGCACTGCCATCACGATCGCGGCCATCGTCGTCACGACACAGACTTGGCCAAGGGAGCTACTGCGGCGAACAACCATCACTCGGAGGCTTCGCGAACGGCGCACGCTCCTCACGCTCGCGGGGGCGCTGGCTGTAGCATTGGTGATCGTCGCCGCCGCCGTCACATTGATGACGCAATGGCAAACTCGACCGCAGTGGCTCTTCCGGCAGTCACTCTCGCCACGGCAAGATGTCTACGAAGCCGGCATAGATATCTTCCGTGATTATCCGTTGCTGGGCTCAGGGCCGGGAACTTTCGGCCTGCTCTACCCCGAGTACAGCGGCGAAAACCCGATCTACGCTATCCACGCACACAACGGCTATATTCAGGCTGGTGTGGACACAGGACTAGTGGGACTAGCCGCCCTCGCCATCCTGGGAGGGGCACTGGTTTGGCTTCTTTGGAAGAGCTATGAGTCCGGCTCGCGACCAGAGAAGCTGATGGTGATAGGCTGCACGGGGGCGTTGGTCGGTTTTGCCGTACACAACCTGGCAGACGCAGCGAACGTCTGGAAGACCCCACTTGTGGCGCTGGCAGCCGTATTAGCCATCGCCGTGCAGAACCATCGACAGGTGGCTGCAACCAAGGATACGCCCGCGCCCGCCGCTGACCCTAACAAGGATACTCAGCCCCCTCAGTCCAACGTCATGACCAGAGCGGCGCCGCTCCTACCCCGAGCATTGATGGCGGCAGCGATGCTGGGGCTATTCGTCAGTTGGGGATGGATCGATGCGGCACACTACCACTACTCAGAGGGTCTAGCGAAGCTGCGCAACGGCGCGACGTTCGACGCTGTCCTCGAAGCAAGGCGAGGCAGTCGACATGGACCCGAACCTCGCGATCTATCAGCTACAACTTGGGTTGACTGAGGGTCTAGCCTTTGAAAAGGACGGGGCCGAGGCATTTCTCAAGCAGTCGATAGAGCACCTGCAACGAGGGGTGGAATTGGACCCCCGCAGCGCCATCGGCTACGCGAACCTGGCCCGCTCGCTGGAACTGCAAGGCACAAATGAGGAGGCACGCACGGCAGCGCTGACAGCGGAGAGACTCGCCGGCGCGGACGCGACTGTTCATCTCGCGGCAGGTAACATCCTCGAACGTGTCGGGTCGACGGAAGAGGCGATTAAGGCATACGCGATGGCGGTAACACAGATGTCGTCACTTGCCGACTCGACCTTCTGGATGGGGAGTGAGTTCCGTCGGGAGCACTATGACGAGATCCTCCAGAACTCGTCCCTGGCGTTGAACCGTTGCTCTTTGGGAAGCCTGCTGGCGCGAGCAAGTACGGGCAGCACGACCGCAGTGGACGAGGCGGGGCTGCTGGAAGGGATGCACCCTATTCGTATTGGGCAATCCCGACAACTTGGACGCCCGCATTGAACTGGCGCAAATGCTCATGGCAGCAGGAGACTATGGGCTTGCCTTCGAGCACCTCGATTTCGTCGTGAAGCGGGAGCCCGATCTCGGTCCGGCACGGACAGCCCTGGGCAAATGGTACGCCGCCCAAGGCGACATCGACCGCGCCAGGAGAGAGTGGACGCTGGCAGCGCAACTGGCCGAGCCGGAGGCGCTGGTGCTACTCGGTGATTCCTTTCCGCCGGGTCAGATACCCAGTGATGTTGTGAAACGCCTAGAGCAGCTAGCCCCAACTAAGGCCGGCGGTTCACGGTACTACCCAATAGGTTATGTCTACTACCGTATGAAGTTCGGCCGGGAATCGTCGCCCATCATTCTGATGCCCGGTGAGTGGGAGAACGCCCTACCGGGAGAGTACGAGATGATCCAAGAAGCGCTGCAGCGCTGGCGGACACCGCAGTAAGAGATGCGAAAACCAGGGACATCAGCAGATTTTACTGAAAGTTAACAGACTATAGGGGGCAGCGAAGGCTATCGCGTTTGACCGGGTCACAGTTGAGGTTCTATTATTCTATGGGGAGGGTGTATGGGTTTTCATTAACCCAAGCGACCCTCCCTACGATTGAGATATGAAGCCAGGGGAGGTATCATGACTGCTTCTCCAGCGGAAAAGCAGCCCCAATCAGATGGTCTCATCGTTCAGGCGACCGAGGTCGTGAAGACCTATGACACGGGGCGGGTCGCCGTCAAGGCGCTACGTGGGATCAACCTATCGGTGATCCGTGGGGAGATAATCGCGATCATGGGGCCTTCCGGCTGCGGGAAGACGACGCTACTCAACTGCCTCAGTGGTCTGGACACGATTGACGGGGGGCAGATAGTAGTCGACGGGTCTGACATTAACCGTCTTTCCGACAACAAGAAGACGGAGTTCCGTGCCCGCCGGATGGGCTTTGTTTTCCAGTTCTACAACCTGCTGCCCGTCCTATCGGCTATCGAGAACGTGGAGCTGCCGCTGCTGGTATCGGGCACCAGGGTGAAGGAGGCACGGCAGCGGGCGCTGGAGGCGCTGGAGCAGGTGCACCTGACGGAGTGGGCCAGCCACCGGCCGGCGGAGCTATCCGGCGGCCAGCGGCAACGGGTCACGGTTGCGCGGGCTCTAGTGAACGATCCGGCCATAGTCTGGGGCGATGAGCCCACAGGCGACCTCGACAGCACCAATGCGCAGCAGATCATGGACCTAATCTGCGAGCTCAACCGAAGCCGCAACCAAACCTTCGTTCTCGTCACTCACGACTCGAATATCGCCGCCCGCGCTCACCGCATTGTCTACATGGTCGACGGCTTGATCGTCGATCAGAAACAGAACACGCAAGAGCCCTGCTAACCACGGGAACTATCTCGGAGACATCATGGATAGCCTCTTCGGAATCCCCATGAACTCGATAATGATCGCGATGATCGTGCTCCTCGCTATCTCCGTGGCGACGGTGGGCGTTACCGCCCTACGCAATCGCGTCATGTTCCTCGTGGGACTTCGCAACATCCCGCGGCGCCTCGCCCAGACCGTGCTCATCATCATTGGTCTTATGTTGAGCACGCTCATCATCTCCGCCGCCTTCACCACCGGCGATACCGTCGATTACAGCATCACGAACATGATGTACGACGCCCTCGGTCACGTCGACGAGATCATCGAGTACGAGACGGAGCGCGAGGGGAACGGCGTCGGGCAGAGCGACGTCACTATCCCGGAATCAACGTACGTCGAGCTGCGCGACGCGCTCGCCGGCGACCCGAACATCGACGGCATCGCGCCCGTCCTCATCGAGGGCGTCCCAGCGGTCAACGAGGAGGAACACCTAAGCGCTCCCGGAGTCCACGTCATGGGCATCGACCCGGCGACGATGACCGGCTTCCCCGACATCATCAACCTACAGGGCGACGTGCTCGACCTCAACAACCTCGGCGACAACGCGGTCTACGTGAACGAGAGCGCGGCGGACGAGTTGGACGTACGGCCCGGAGACACCGTGACAATCTACTTCCAGAACCAGCCATTTCGGTTCACCGTTGCCGATGTCGTTCGAGACAAAGCAGCAACCGGTGCGATCGAAATGGGCACCGGCGAGGGGATGGTGGGACGCCTATCGGCGCTTCAGGAGATATTCGGCCGCAGGGGCGTCTTCGACTTCATCGTCATATCGAACAGCGGCGGCGTTCGCGACTCCGTATCGCTAAGCGACAGCGTTATCGACAAGATCGAGCAGGTTATCGAAGACAAGAACCTTAACCTCTCCGTCGCCGAGTCGAAACAGGAAGACTTGGAGATGGCAGAGCTGGCCGGAAACAGCATGATGACCTTTTTCCTCATCATGGGCTTGTTCTCGATCGCCGCCGGCATTCTCCTAATCATCATGATCTTCGTGATGCTTGCCGCCGAGCGGAAGACGGAGATGGGCATCAGCCGTGCCATCGGCACCAAACGCCGCCACCTGATCCAGATGTTCCTGTCCGAGGGCATGGGCTATAACATGCTCTCAGCGCTCGTCGGCGTCACCCTCGGCGTCATGGTATCGTTGATCCTGACGAGCATCCTCGCGGCAGTATTCTCAGAGTTCGGCTTTTCGATATCGCCGCATGTCACGCTGCGGAGCCTGATCATCTCCTACTCTCTGGGCATCGTCCTTACCTTCATCACCGTCGTCTTCGCTTCCTGGCGAGTGAGCAACCTGAACATCGTCCGCGCCATCCGTGATCTTCCTGAGCCTGAGAAGAAACCGCGGCTCCGCTCGTTCATAGTCGGCATCGTTATCGCCATCTTCGGTGGACTGCTCATGTTCTTGGGAATAGCCTCGGCAGTACAGTTCCCCTACGTTCTCGGCTTCTCCCTCCTCTTCTTCGGGCTAGGGATAGCCCTCCGGTATCTCCGCGTGCCGGAACGGCCGCTTTTCACGGCCATTGGACTCATTCTCCTAGTCTTCTGGCTGTTTGGTGCCGGTGACCGCCTCCCTGAATGGATGACGGCCAACCGCGAGCTGTCCGAGGGTGGCGTAGAGATGTTCTTCCTCAGCGGCATCGTCATGGTTGCCGCCGCCACCTTCGTCCTCGTCTACAATGCGGACCTCCTTCTCCGTCTCCTCACGCTGGCAGCCGGTCGCGCCGGTCGCATATTGCCGGCGGTAAAGAC
The DNA here is from genome assembly GCA_963763495.1 of uncultured Chloroflexia bacterium. Classification (GTDB taxonomy): domain Bacteria; phylum Chloroflexota; class Dehalococcoidia; order DSTF01; family JALHUB01; genus DAOUEO01. The sequence goes on along the minus strand of CAVXOY010000010.1, from coordinate 27,177 downwards.
GGCGATCGCCTACCCCATGGCGAGCAAGTTCCGCACCGGCATGACGATTGCCATGATATCGCTGGTCATCTTCGCTCTCACCACGATGTCGACGATGAACTTCAATTTCGAGCGTCTCTTCCTCAGCGAGAAGGCGCGCGGCGGCTGGGATGTCGAAGTCTTCGAAAACCCGAACAATCCTATCGGCGATCTGCAACAGGCGCTGGCGGGAAGTGAAGTGGATACTACGCAGTTCACCAGCCTCGGCACACTGGAAGTCGCCAATCCCTCCGCCGCCGAACTCCGGCAGGACGGACAGGAAGACTTTGCCTTCTACTTGGTCAAGGGAGCAGACATGAATTTCCTCGCAGACCCAGGTCTGGCATTCACGGCGCGCGCCACGGGCTATGACGACGACGAGTCGGTTTGGGAAGCGCTGCGCACGAACCCCAAGCTTGCGATCATTGACGCCAATGCCCTGCCTCAAGAGTTCGCTTTCGGCGGCATGGACCTCTTCCATCTCGACGGCGTGAACGCGTCCACAACAGAGTTCGAGCCGATTAGAGTCATTGTCCGCGACAGCGCCACAGCGTCAGAAGACGAAGTGCAGATCATCGGCATTCTGGACTTCGCCGCCAGCGGCTCCGGCCCCTTCTCCAACTTCTCGGGGCTCATCACGTCTCCCAAGCTCATCCAGGAAGTGTTCGGCGGCCCAGAGTACTCTGTGCACTTCATTCGGCTGGCAAATCCCAGCGAGTCAGAAAGCGTGGCGAAGGGCATCGAATCAACGCTGTTCACGACCGGCGCACAGGCAGATTCGATAAAGGCGCAGCGTGAGGACGAGACGGCGATGTTCCAGAACTTCCTGTATCTCATGCAAGGGTTCATGGGGCTGGGACTTGTTGTCGGCGTCGCCGCCGTCGGTGTTATCGCCTTCCGAACGGTAGTAGAGCGCCGCCAGCAGATCGGCATGCTGCGCGCTATCGGCTATCAGCGTTCGACCGTCGCGCTTAGCTTTCTGATGGAGTCGTCGTTCGTGACGCTGATGGGCATCCTGTCCGGAGTTGGCCTCGCCCTCATGTTGTCGTACTTCCTCGTCACCGGCGGCGAGCTTGGCGGCGGCGAAATCGAGGGGTTCTATGTCCCCTGGCTGCAGATCATCCTCATCTCCGCATTCGCCTACTTCGCCTCGCTGCTGATGACGTTCGTTCCCGCGCGGCAGGCAGCGAGCATACCCATCGCCGAGGCCCTCCGGTACGAGTAGCGCCGCCAGCGTCTGAGTCACTCCCCCAAGACAGTCTCCGCGGCATGCCTATTGGCAGCCAGCCGAGAACGAGCTACCATTGGGCTCACCGTGCACACGATCCGCGAGGCCACCCAAGACGACAACGACGCCCTGATCGATCTGGAGCGCCGGTCTCCCCTTGATCTGGGAGACGCCCTGCTCACATTCGACAGAAGCCCCAACTTCTTCGCCCACCAGCGGTTGGAGGAGCACGGCCGGGTGCTTGTGGCTGAGGACGAGGGACGGCTGGTAGGGATCGTGGCCAGCGCCTGGCATGACGTACTGATCGAGGGCCAGCCGCGCCGGCTCATCTACATTCATCAGGGCAGAGTGCTGCCTCAGTACAGGCGATGGCACGTGGCCTCTGACCTGGTGGTCCACCACCTTGTCCTCTCCAGCGAGGAGAAGGTCGACGCACCCTACTGGCTTATCAGCCCCGACAACGACACGTCGCTTGCATTCAGCAGCCGGGTGGGAGTCCAACACTGGCCCGTTGATGGGCGAATGGACAGCTTCGACGTGAGCGCCCGGCGTCCAGTCGGTAGACATGTGGGCAACGTCGGGCCGGGCGACATGCCGCAAGTACTGGAGTTGATCAACCGAACCCACACCGGACGCGAGATGTTCCTGCCCTACACCGCCGAACGGCTCCAGAAGCGGCTCAGCCTAGACCCCGGCTACAGTTGGCAGCAATGGCGAGGGATATCGGTCTGACCAGGGTTTGTTGGCAGCGGCAGGCATGTGGGACTTTGGCTGCTCGCTCAAGATAAAGCTGAAGGAAAAGGCCACCGGCGAGGAGCACGTATCGGTGCCGGCTTTCGTGCTCGACTACGGTTACGCGGCAGGTGCGGAAGAGGCGATGGTAGAGGTACTGATGGGACTAATGGCGATGGCGGCCGAAGGGGAGAGGAGAGATCTGATGATTTCGCTGCCCACGGAGAGCCGCCTGTTTTCTCTGATGGACGATCTGCCTCACTCCACAACGCTGTTCCGGATACTCACGCCTGGGACTCCCGACACCAGCGAAGATCAAAGGCTCGGTGTACCTCGATCCTATCTACGTGTAGCCCACACGGGCCCAGTCGAGGCTGCACGCTGCCCCCGACCAAGCGCCTACCTACTGTGCCTCCAGGAAGTTCAACACCTCTTCCTTGAACTGAGAGGTCAAGCGGACGCCGAGGTGATCAGTACCGGATCCCGGTATTGTGACCAGCTTGGCACCGGGAATCGCTGCCGCTAGGTCCTCCACACCCGCAGTCGTGGTGTCCTCCTCCCCATTAATGATCATCACCGGGATCTTGACATCGGCGAAGTCGGACGCCTCGTAGTGCTGCGTCAACGGCAAGAACTGAATGGTGCAGGCGGCCATGGCCTCGCGAGTCTCACGGTCGGCCCCTGCCTGATCAAAGGCGTCACGTAGCACCTTCATCAGCGGGTTCGTGATCGTCGAGGGGTCTTCGGCCATAAGGGCGTCGTACACCGCTTGTGCTTGGGCAGGATCGTTGGGCTTGAGATTGCCGCCAGTACCGCCGAGAATCACGGAGTTGAGCCTATCCTGGTGATTGATCAGCACCCAGGAGGAGATGAAGGACCCCATCGAATAGCCGAAGATGTCAGCCTTCTCGATTCCAAGGTAGTCCATCATATTGATGACGTCCTGTCCCATCTTCTCAACCCGGTAATCCTCAGGATCGCGAAGCTTGTCACTCTCACCGTGGCCGCGGTGATCCAAGGCAATGACCCGCCGCCCGGCGCCGGTCAGAGTGTCTACCAGGCCAGTCGTCACCCAGTCGCCCTCGATGCTACCGAAGAGGCCGTGCACCAGAACGATCGGATGCCCCCTCGCCAAACGTCTCGTAGTGAATCTTCACACCGTCGGAGTCAAAGAAGCCGGAGGGGGCCACGGTGGCAGTAGGTGGCGCAGGTGTCACCTTCTCCTCTCCATCTTCACCACCACAGCCGACAAGCAACATACCCGCTAGGATGCTAGCTACAGCAGCCAGTCGTACCACTCCCAATCGATTCATGTTCACCCCCTTCACTCTGCGATAGCAGTCATGACCTGCATCGTACGTTGCGAGTCGCAACACTAACCCACAGACTCCCACGGGGCATCTTACGCCCGGTGCCAGCGAACCGCAACCAAGAGCCGCCCTGCCAGCCGTGTACGCCGAAAGACCTTGACGCCTCTCCCAGTGCTCCGCTATGCTCGCTGCTGATCGGCGATTCAGGACACTTCGGGCTGTGGGATACCAGAGACTGGTTCAACGTCCATTCTCGAGGAGCATGCCATGTCAACGTGGATGAAGCCCAGGCTAGTGCACTGGCTGGTCGCGGCCTGCGCCTTGATGCTGGCAGGGTGCAACGGCGGAGGAGATGAGTGCGCTACTCCTGCTGCGCCGACAATGGCCGCAGTTGAGCCAACAGCCACTACCCAGTCCTACGTATGGCCTGGGACCGACTGGGAGCTATCAGGCCCTGAGGAAGAAGGGATGGACAGCGCCAAGCTGGAGGGCGTGGCCACATACTGCGAGGAGCACGGCTGCCGCGCCGTCGTCGTCGTTAGACACGGGCGCATCGCGTGGGAGCGCTACTGGGGCGGCTGGGACGAGAATTCCACCGATAATAGCTGGTCGATGGCAAAGAGCATCACCAGCGCCCTCGTTGGCATCGCCATCGCCGAAGGAAAGATCAAGGGCCTCAGCCAAAGCGCAGCCGACTTCATTCCAGAGTGGCGCAGTGACAACCGAGAGAAGGTCACCTTGCGGCACTTGATCACGATGACGTCGGGCCTTTCATGGAGGATGATCTATGATCCGCCATCGGGCGATACCGTCCAGATGCTGGGTGCTGATGACGCTGTGGGCTACGTCGTAGCCCGATCCGTGTACCGCGAGCCGGGCTCCGACTGGTACTACGCTGACGGTGATACCCAGACTTTCTCAGGCATACTCAAGGCAGCCACCGGCATGGAGGTCGGTGAGTACGCGCAGCAGGTGCTCTTTGGGCCAATCGGCATGAAGAACGCCACTTGGCTGACCGACAAACTCGGCCAGGCGCTGACTTTCTGCTGCGTCTTCACCACGGCGAGAGATTTCGCGAGGTTCGGCTATCTCTTCCTTCGAGACGGGCGCTGGAACGGCGAGCAGGTGGTGCCAGAGGAATGGGTGCGCGAGTCGACGCAGCCATCGCAGATGGAGAACCCGAACTACGGGTACTACTGGTGGCTATTCGATCTCCCGGGTGTGCCGCCCGACGCGTTCATGGCGATGGGGTTCCAGACGAAGCGCATCTACGTCATCCCCAGCCTGGACATAGTAGCCGTACGCTTGGGTGAGGGAGACGACAAGAACTGGGACGATAGCGCCTTCCTGAAGCCGATTGTTGAAGCCGCGACAGCCACGGAATGACGATGCCGCGCGCACAGTCATATTAGCGCACACGCCCATATTGCTTGACGACCCGAAAAATGCTCTGCTATACTCCTGCTTGAGAAGGAGTGTAGCTCAGCCGGTAGAGCAGCGGTCTCCAAAACCGCCGGTCGGGGGTTCGAGTCCCTCCACTCCTGCCAAATTCGAAGCTATGAGCCGGAGGGAGGCGTAGAGTCACTCCGGCTGAAGGAGCTAGAAGCGCACTGAGCCGAGGTGGTGGAACTGGCAGACACGCGGTCTTGAGGGGGCCGTGCCTTCGGGCGTAGGGGTTCAAATCCCCTCCTCGGCACCAAGATCAAGAGCGGACAGGGCGTTTTGGGGCGACGTAGCCAAGTGGCAAGGCAGGGGTCTGCAAAACCCCCATCACCGGTTCGAATCCGGTCGTCGCCTCCAATCTCAATTGCGGGCTCAGAACACCAGCGACCGAGGCGGGTTCTGAGCCTTGTTTTCGAATGCGTAGGAGAAGAAGCCAAGCCGGTTGCATAGCTCGTCGGGAGAACCAGGCCGGGGTGGCGGAATTGGCAGACGCGGCGGACTTAAAATCCGCAGACCCTCGCGGTCGTGTGGGTTCGAGCCCCACCCCCGGCACCAACTCGGGAATCGAGTAGTACTGTTCTTATGACAACTACAACGGCCATCCAATACGAGACAGTCATCGGCTTGGAGGTGCACGTCCAACTCCTCACTGCGAGCAAGATGTACTGTCGCTGCAGCGCCAGCTACGCCGATTCGCCGCCCAACACGCACGTATGCCCTGTCTGCCTGGGTATGCCCGGTGTCCTGCCCGTCATAAACCAGCAGGCGGTAGAGTTCACGATCATGACCGCCCTGGCGCTCAACTGCGAGATACCCCCTCACTCTAAGTTCGACCGCAAGAACTATCCCTATCCTGATCTGATGAAAGGCTACCAGATATCGCAATACGATTTGCCGCTCTCCCGCAACGGCTGGTTAGAGGTAGAGGTCGACGGTGCCCACAAACGCATCGGGGTCACGCGCGTCCATCTGGAAGAAGACGTTGCGAAGCTGCTACATCGCCAGAACGAAGCGGGGGAGACCTACAGCCTAGTCGACGTCAACCGCGCCGGTGTGCCGCTTATGGAGATCGTCTCAGAGCCGGACATGCGCTCGCCGGAGGAGGCGCGGCAGTACCTCATGAAGCTGCGCCAGATCCTCCGCTACATCGGCGTCAGCACGGCGAACATGGAGGAGGGGAGCTTCCGCTGCGACGCCAACATCAGCCTGCGCCCTGCAGGAAGCGCCGAGTTGGGCGCCAAGGTAGAGGTGAAGAACATGAACAGCTTCCGGGCTGTGTACCGGGCGCTGGAATTCGAGGTGGAGCGGCAACGCGAACTCCTGGGGAAAGGCGAGCGGCTGATCCAGGAAACCCGCGGCTGGCTGGAGGAACAAGGAAAAACGGTGGCCCAGCGCACGAAGGAGTATGCCCACGACTATCGCTACTTCCCGGAGCCCGACCTGCCACCGCTGCGGTTAGAACGCGCATACGTGGAGAACATCCGGGCGCGCCTGCCGGAGCTACCGGATGCGCGGAGGGAACGGTTCATCAAGCAGTACGGACTTTCGGAATACGACGCCAACCTGCTGACGGAGACACGCGCAAGGGCGGACTACTTCGACGTTTGTCTGGCCCCTCTCGCCGGCGGCGATGGGAAGCTCCTCCAGCAACGGGCAAAGGGTGTGAGCAACTGGATCCTAGGGGATTTCGCCCGTTTATTGAACGCGGCAGGCATAGAGATCGACCAGGCCAAGATTGAACCGCAGCAGCTTTATGATATGATTGGCATGATCGAAGAGGGCACGCTCAGTGGAAAGAGCGCGAAGACCGTCTTCGAGCGGATGTTCGATACCGGCCAGAGCCCACAGGCATTAGTGAAGGAACTCGGTCTCACCCAGATCAGCGGTACCGAGGAGGTCGCGGCAGTAGTAGACAGCGTACTTGCAGCGAACTCGAAGGCGGTGCAGGACTACAGGAGCGGTAAGACCGAAGTCATCAAGTTCTTGGTCGGGCAAGTGATGAAGGAGACACGTGGTCGCGCCAACGCTGAGTTGGTGAATGACCAGCTTCGAGAGCGTCTAGAACAAGGATAGCAATTGCTGCCATTCCCTTTGTTGGCTGGGATGATGCAACAGATGCGTTCGCTCCGGCAGAGCAATTTCATAAAGTGGTTCTATTTCGGCATGCACATCAAACGGTGGCTGTTGCTGCTGCTGGTGGGTGTCGCCATCATGGGCCTCGGCTTCTCATACCTTCTGCGCGAGGCGTATGTTACCTACACATTCCCCGACTCTGCATACTACATTACTCTCCAGTTCGTGCCCCGCTGGCTGCGCGGCATCATGTTCATCGGCGGGAGCGTCGGAATCATATTGCTGGCGATCTGGAAACTCAACCGCTCGCTCCTATCGGCCTTCATTCGTCCCGGCCAAGATGAAAGCTTGGTGAACATTCTCTACAACTACCGCTACCTCAACCGAGGACCAAAGATCGTGGCCATCGGCGGCGGAACGGGCCTCTCGGCGCTGCTGCGCGGTCTCAAGGAGTACACAGGGAATCTAACAGCTATAGTCACCGTCGCTGATGACGGCGGCAGCTCCGGCCGGCTGCGACGCGAGCTGGGCATCCTTCCCCCAGGCGACGTGCGCAACTGCATCGCGGCGCTGGCGGACGCCGAGCCCCTAATGACCAAGCTGTTCCAGTACCGCTTCAGCGACGGCTCCGGGCTGGAGGGCCACAGCTTCGGCAACCTGTTCATCGTGGCGATGTCCGGCGTGACGGGCAACTTCGAGGAGGCGGTGCGCGAGACGAGCCGCGTCCTGGCAGTGCGGGGGCACATACTACCCTCGACGCTTGCCAACGTCACTCTGTGCGCCCACACAGAGGACGAGGAGACCATTCACGGCGAATCGAACATTACCGACAGCCCCGGCCGCATCCGTGACGTGTATCTGCAACCCACAAACGTTGAGGCGAATCCCGATGCGGTCCGGGCAGTCCTCAACGCCGACCTCATTGTGATAGGCCCAGGAAGCCTCTTCACAAGTGTGATGCCCAACCTGCTCGTAGACGGCATCCGTCAGGCGATACAGGCGTCGCCAGCCCTGAAGGTCTACGTCTGCAACGTGGCAACTCAACATGGGGAGACAGACGCTTTCACAGTGGCGGACCACTTCACGGCGCTAGAGCGACACGTCAACACCCATATGTTCCATTACATACTGGCAAACAATAACGTGCGCGGCCGGCTACCGGAGAAAGCACATTCCCAGCCGGTGCTGGTGGACAAGACATCCGTCGGGGGAGCGCGGGTAGTGACCGCAGACGTGGTAAGCGAGGAGAACCGCTATCACCACGACCCGAAGAAGTTGGCCGATGCCCTCATTCACCTGTACTATGAAAGACACCAGATAGAAGAGATGGTACCAGAGGCAGCGCCGGAGGGCGTAACGGCATAGGAATCTTTACGAAGGGTGAGGCGAGCGTGCACATAGGAACTTCTTATCTAAGCATCATCGGGACCTCTTATCTAAACGTCATCCAGATCATCATCTCGGTAGTCCTGGTAGTGGTCATCCTGCTACAGGTCCGAGGCTCGGGGTTTGGAGAACTGGGCAGCCAATCCGTCTTCCGCACTCGCCGCGGTGTTGAGAAGACGCTATTTCAGTTGACCATCGTACTGTCGGCGGTGTTTATCCTCATCTCCATGTGGAGTGTCACCTCTTCCTAGCCCTACGGGTGAGGTTTCGCTGGGATGACCGCGATCTCCTGGGGCTTGGGATCCTCGATAGATAGGGTGATTGGCTGTGCGCTCGCGATGGTTCCTCTTGATGGCGCTGACCGCCGGCGTCGTCATGATGGCTTTCCTATGGTACACTGCATCCCGCTCGTCAGAAGCGGTACGCCCGCAACCCGGGGGCACCTACATCGAAGGTGTCGCCGGGGCTCCCAGTCGGGTTAACCCCCTTTTCGCTTCCTTCAATGCCGTCGACGGAGATCTCACGGCGCTCATCTTCTCCGGTCTCACCCGGCTGGGTCTCGATGGCGAGGTGCTACCGGACCTCGCCGAGAGCTGGGACATCAGCGAGGACGGTCTGACCTACACGTTTCGCCTGCGTGCCGGGGTGTCCTGGCATGATGGTGAGCCTTTCGGCGCCGATGACGTTATCTTCACAATCGAGGCCATTAGGGATGCGGACTTCCGCGGCGAACCCTCCTTGGGAGATCTCTTCCGAAGCCTTTCAGCCACAAAGATCGATGATCTAACGGTGGAGATCACGCTTGTCCAGCCCTTCGCACCTTTCCTGGCCTACGCCTCAGTTGGTATCCTGCCTGCCCACCTCCTGGCCGGCCTGTCTGCCAACGAACTCTACAACGACCTTTTCAACCAGCGTCCGATCGGCACGGGGCCATTCCGCCTGGTTGATCTCTCCGGCGAGCGGGCGATTCTGGAGAGCTATCCCGCCTACCATCTGGGTGAGCCGTATCTCAACCGCCTGGAACTACGATTCTATGCCGACGACTCCCGCCTTCTGAGAGCGCTGAAGGACGGCGCTCTGCAAGGGGCATTCTTTCGCTCCTATCTCAACACCGAGGACAGGCTCTATCTGGAGAACGAAGAGCAATGGGAGTCCGTCAAGCTGCCTTCCAGCGCCTATACTATTCTCTATCTGAACAACGATTACCCGCCATTCGCGGATGAAAGAGTACGACAAGCACTGGCATACGCCACAGACCGCGATCAAATCGTCTCCTCTCTCATGGAGGGTCAAGCTGTACGCGTTGACAGCCCCATTCCGGCTGAAACCTGGGCTTACTATCCGGCTCTCGACCGTTACCGCCTCGACCTCGACCAGGCGGGGAAGCTGCTCGACGAGGCCGGATGGCTTCTCCAGCCGAACGGCGTCCGAGTAAAGGACGGGCAGGAGCTGCGATTCACCCTAGTCACGAATGAGGAGGGAACACGCATCGCCATAGCGGAGGAGCTGGTCCGGTCATGGTCGACGATCGGCGTCCAGGCGACGGTCCGCACTCAGAAGCCAACCAACCTTCTACGAGACACCCTGATGCCGCGCCAGTTCGAGGCCGCTCTTTACGGGTTCGACAGCGGGCTAGACCCCGACCCATACCCCACCTGGCACAGCAGCCAGATCGGAGCGGGAGGGGGAAATCTTGGCTGGGTTTGTGGATGCCCACGCGGACGCTGTGCTGGAGGAGGCGCGCCAAGCGAGCGACCCTCGGCGACGCGCAGCGTTGTACCGAGAGTTTCAGGAGGTCTTTGCTCAAGAGCTGCCGAGTCTGCCCCTTTTTCAGCGCACGTTCTCCTACATCGTGGACAAGCGGCTGCTGGGAGTGGAGACGGGCGTTCTGTTTGACAGCGGCTCACGCTTCTCGCTGGTGCGCCAGTGGCATATGGAGGGTAACTAGCCCCTTCGAAGAGACCCTATCTTGAATGCTGTCATCACCCTGACAACCGACTTCGGCCTTTCCGACCCCTATGTGGCAGCAATGAAGGGAATCATCCTCTGTATCAACCCGGCAGCTCAAATCGTCGACATCAGCCATGATATCCACCCTCACCAGATCGAAGAAGGCGCGTTCGTGCTGGCGGCAGCCTGGCCCTACTTTCCGCCGGGCAGCATCCACATTGCGGTGGTGGACCCAGGTGTGGGAGGCAACCGAAAGAGCATCGCGCTATCCACTCCTCAGGGCGTTTTCGTCGGGCCGGACAACGGCATCCTTGCCGCTGCTCTGCCGGACAGTATCCGGCGAAGTGGGCGAGTACGGCTGCCCAATGAGTATCGAGCGGTAGCGATAAGCGAGCCTCGTTTCCTGCATGAGCCTGTCAGCGCGACCTTCCACGGCCGCGACGTGTTCGCTCCAGTGGCAGCTCATATATCATTGGGCACGCCTCTGGAGGCCTTGGGCAGGCCAGTTAGCACGCTCGCGGCACTGCCTCCATTTCGAGCCGTCAGGATGGCCGACGGCAATCTGGGTGGCCGCGTCATCCACATCGACCGTTTTGGGAACCTGATCACGAACATAGAGGAGCGGGATATTTCTGCGGGCAGAATGGTGGTGGAGGTGATGGGCCATCAACTAGATCGACTCAGCAGGACTTACGGTGAGAGCAGCGGTCTGATGGCGCTAATCGGGAGCAGTGGCTTCCTTGAGATCGCCGTCAACCAGGGCAGCGCCGCTCGACTCCTGGGCGCAGAGATCGGGACACCGGTGACAGTACAAATCCGTACCGAGGCTAGGGAGTAAGTACCACCGGCACGGAGAAGAGGTTGATGACACTCCCGTCTTCAGGGTTGTCGCTGAACGCTTCGATTGTGCCGGGCTGAGGCACGTCTGGAGGCGTGAAGGTGATCTCCTGGGAAAAGGCACCCCTCTCGGGGGCAGCCGCAAGAGCCTGAACAGGCGTCCGCGCCAACTCCCGGCCTGTCCAGTCCTTCACAACGATGATAATGGCGCCCTCGAAGACACTAGCGGTGCCTTCAACGAGGAGGGGACTTGTGATCTCCTGGTTGCACTGCGGCGACGTGAGCACGATGGGCGGTTGATCGGCAGAGATCGTGACCGGAACCGATACGAGATCCTCTACACTGCCATCTTTGGCGCTCTCTGTATAGGCTTCGACGCGCCCCTCCATCGAAGCGGCCGGCGGCGGGAACGAGAACTCCACCGCGAAGTCACCCCTCCCCGGAGCTCCTTCACTGGCCTGGGCGACAATACGGCACAGGGAGTTTCCCCGGGAATCTTTCATCGTCACGATCAGCGTCCCTTCGAAAACGCTGGCCGTTCCACTGACCTTGACAGGCACGCTCACGGTGTCGCCGTCATTCGGCGATTCTATGACTATGGCAGGCGCTACAACGGTAGCCGAGGGGCCGGCCGTCTGCACTGGGGTGGTTTCCGGCGCCTCCGCTTCATCACAGCTCGTTAGCAGGAGAATCCCCAAGAACGATGCCAACACTGTCGCCGCGGAGAGCCATCTTAGGCGCATCAACGAATACCCTCCTCCTGTCATACCACTCCAGTATAGCAGCGGAGTCAAGGGCTACGACACCGAGCGTCATGCCTTCGCGCCATGTGTTAGAATCGAGCAGGGGTTGACCATGCGCATCATCTTCATGGGTACATCCGAATTCGCGTTGCCAAGCCTAAGCCGCCTGGTCGAGAGCGAGCACGAGGTGGTGGCAGTGTACACACAGCCCGACCGACCGGCAGGACGAGGGAAACACCCAACGCCACCGCCGGTGAAGGTTTGGGCGCTGGAGCGACGGACTACCGGTGCTGCAGCCAGAGCGGGTCAGCACTCCCGATGAGACAGCAAGGTTGGCGGAGTTCAGACCCGACCTCATCGTGGCAGCCGCCTATGGCCAGATACTCCGGGAGCGAGTCCTCCAGGTACCTTCATACGGTGCAATCAACATTCACCCTTCTTTGCTGCCCCGACACCGGGGGGCATCGCCGGTCGCGGCTGCGATACTGGCAGGCGATGAGGAGACGGGCGTAACGGTCATGCTAATGTCGCTGGCCCTCGACGAGGGACCCATTCTGGCCCAGCGCCGGGTGCCCATCGCTCCCGAAGACACGACCGGCACTCTAACAGAGCGACTGGCCGTCATCGGCTCGGATCTGCTGATGGAAACGCTACCCCATTTCGCGGACGGGACCATCCAGCCGCAGCCACAAGACTCCTCAGGCGCCACCTACGCACCGATAGTGCACAAGGAGGACGCGCTCATCGACTGGAAGTTGCCAGCCACGGAGATTTGGCGACGGGTGCGCGCCTATAATCCTTGGCCCGGAGCCTTCACTTACTTGGATGGCGTACCTTTGCGAATCCTGGAGGCTTGGCCACTGACCGAGAGCAGCGAGGAGCCGCCGGGCACCGTGGTATCCTCTCCACGGTCACCAGACGAACGGCTGAAGGGCACATTTCGCGGTCCAGACAGGCGCGGGACTGCTGGCGATACTCGTGGTCCAGAAGGCGGGACGCCGACCTCTTCCTGCTACTGATTTCCTGCGCGGAGAGCGCGGCCTCATCGGCCGGAGCCTGGGATAGCGCTTCCGCCTGAACGATCCACAGTGGGCAGGTACAAGGGCCAGACCCCAAAGCAAAGCGCCCCGGCCAAGACCAGGGCGCTCAGGTATGCCAGACCAGGATCACCCCTCCGTCGCTGTCTCGCCTTCCGCGGCTTCCGCGGCTTTCGCGGCTTCCTCCGCCTTCTCGGCCGCTGCGGCCTCTTCTTCCGCCGCCTCAGCGGCAGCTTCCGCGCCCGTGCGTGGTGCTGCCACACTGGCGATGACAATCTCCGAGTCCGTCAAGACATGAAGATCGGGGTCAAGGATGAGGTCTCTGACGTGCAGGGAGGAGTCAATCTCTTTCAGTACCGTGATGTCAACCTCCACATGAGACGGCATATCGGCAGGCAACGCCTCGACGGTGATATTCTCGAGACTCTGGAGAAGGATACCGCCAAAGTCGTCAACGCCCGGCGCCTTGCCCACCAACAGAAGCGGCACGTCAGCCCGCATCCTCTCTGTAAGAGATACCTGATAGAAATCCACGTGGAGTATCTTGTCAGTCACAGGGTTTCGCTGTATGTTCCTGACCATTACTGGGCGCGCACTCTTCTCGCCTTCGACGCGAAGGGAAAGGATAGCGTTCCGCTCCAAGGAGCGCAGAGTGTGGGCCAAGTCGACGGTCTCAATCTGCAATGCCCGTGATTCCACGCGATGGCCGTAGACGTTGGCCGGCGTCTGGCCTCCACGCCGTAGGGCCTTCACTCTCTTGCCCAGAACTGAACGGGGGGTGACGGTAAGTTCTAACTGCTTCACGATCGGCTACTCCTCAGTCAAGCGCCCAGCGGCGCAACGTATTGATCCCACCGCACCACCACGATCCTCCAACCTTCGCAGGCGGGCCATCCCCAAGTGGCGACAGGTCCACCCCTAGTGCCTCTTGGCAAGACTCCAGACCGCGGAAGGGGACCGTGGGGCACGCCAAACCAAGTTATCAGAGTAGAGAGACGTAGTCAAGGCGAGCTCAATCTCTCACAACTTGTGGTACAGGGCGAGCGAATGGAGGAGGGACAACACGGAAACGGCTATGCTGCCACTTCTTCGCTACCGGGGGTCTCTTCTTCTCGTCAGAGGGATCTTCTCCACGACCTCCTGGAAGACCCGGACAACGGCAGGATCGAACTGAGTCTCCGCGTTAGCGACGATCTCTGCCACTGCCTCCTCGTGGGGAACTGCCTTGCGGTAGGGACGGTCGGAGGTCATTGCGTCATAGGCGTCGACGACAGCAAAGATGCGGGCTTCGATGGGGATGCGATCGCCGGCCAGGCCGAAGGGATAGCCGCGGCCATCGTATCGCTCGTGGTGATAGAGAAGGATAGGCAAAGCACCTTCCAGGAACCCCACCTTCGACACGAGAAGCCCGGCCAACAGAGGATGTCTCTGCATCGCCTGCCACTCGCGCCGGCTGAGGGTTCTCGGCTTCCGCAAGACAGCGTCAGGCACGCCTATCTTGCCCACATCGTGGAGAAGCGCTCCTCGCTCAATGTCAATCAACTTCTCTTCAGGGATATTCATCTCCCTCGCCATGGCGACGGTCAGATTCGCCACCCGCTCGGAATGACCCTCCGTGACCGCGTCCTTGGCATCGAGGGCAGCGATTAACGCTTTGAGTGTCGTGTCGTAGCTTAGCTCCAGCTCGCTGGCGTAGGCCCTGACTTTGGCGAACAGACTTGCCTGCTCCACCGCCATTGCTGCCTGACCAGCCAGTTCCTCCAACAACCTGATCTCTGCTCTCCCGAAGGCGTCATTCTGGGAACGCCGGAGCACAATGATTATGCCGTTTACCCTGTTGCGCAGCGTCATAGGTACACAGGCGACAGACATGGAGATGTCCTCTGCGTTCAAGCCCAGTAGGGGGCCACAGCGGACCTGTCTTTGCGTGGACACACTCGTTTCGCCTGTGGCCACGACTCTATGAAACAGCCATTCGTCCATCTTGCCGTAGTGAAGGGAGACGGAGCCTTTTTCATGATCATAGCTAGCCCGGGCAATGAGATCGCCGGATTCCTGCTCTAGAAGACACACGATCCCGTGATGTCCTTGGGCCAGCACGGTGGCATCACGAACGATTTGGGTAAGGACCTCTTGCGTATCGAGAGACGACCGAACGTGTTCGCCGGTCTGGTAGAGGTAGGCCAAGCGAGCATGATCCTTGGCCAAGATACGTGTAGCGCCCCAAGCGCCGATCTGGAGAACAGCGTAGAGACCGAGCAGTCCCGCACCCAGGCTGAAGTAGAGAAACCTTTGAGCCTCAGCTATGTCAGCCGCGATCGGAGCATAGTCTCTGTGAATCTCAAGAGCTGCTGTCACCTTGCCGGTGGTCGGAGAGTGAAGCGGTGTGTAGACCCGAAGGACAGACCCACTTTCACCTGCCCCCCCTTGGAGCTCAGATTCCGAACCAGCCACTTCAGCCGCAGTCTCTTCCCTGAAGGCACTGTTGAGCGCCGCCCCATCAGCGAGATTAACGCCAACTTCATCCCGCTCGCTGGAGTAGACCGCTATCCCTTCCTGATTGTATATGCGCAGGCGTAGGGTATCCGATGAAAGTATGGACTGAGAGACAAATTGCTGGAGCTGGTCGTAGGTTGGCCCCGTAAGGGGGCTCTCGACACTATAGTCATAGGCCTGGAGGTGGGATTCGAGGACGGAGGAGACGGACGCAGCAGTTGTGTCAGCAGCGTTCTCTCGCATCCCTCCTTCGATGTCGCGGCCGATGACCATCGCCAGCGCAACGCCGACGAGGACTACGGCGATCAGGCTCAGAGTGGCGAATGGATATAGAACGTCGCCCTTTACGCTTCTCGGCATGGCATGTTGATCCTATGAGACTCGACCTAGCGGCCTCTCACCGCATATAGGTATCGGCGGAAATTGGGGAAAGCTTTAAGACCCCGGGAACATACGCCAGCAGACCGCTGCCCTGAGAGCACTAGACAGCGGGTGTCAACATGGCCAGGCCAAGGCTGCCAATGGTAAGATGGAAGTAGTCGAGCCGTTCGGACGAGAGGAGAACAGATGGAAGAGAACGGGCAGAAACAGGCCCGGCTTGAGGCCATCTTGTCGGAGATGGGCTCAGCGCTGGTAGCCTTTTCCGGCGGGGTGGACAGTACATTCCTTGCCGCGGTCGCGCGCGACGTCCTGGCCGACAAGGCGGTCGCGGTCACTGCCCTTTCGCCGTCTGTGCCTAGATCAGAGGCAGACAGCGCGGTCGAGGTGGCGAGACTCATAGGTATCCGTCATCTCATCATCGAGACGCGAGAGATGGACTCCCCAGACTACGTTGCCAACACCCCCGACCGCTGCTACTACTGCAAGAATGAGTTGTTCGGCCACCTGCGATCCCTCGCCGAGGAGATGGGCCTCGCCTACGTGCTCGATGGGAGCAACATCGACGACGAAGGCGACTACCGCCCGGGACATCGGGCTGCTGATAGACACGGCATCCGAAGTCCCCTGCGAGAAGCCGGAATGAACAAAGAAGACATCCGAACATTGTCCAGAAAACGTGGCCTGCCAACGTGGAACAAGCCGGCGATGGCTTGTCTCGCATCAAGGCTCCCCTACGGGACGCCGATCACCCAGGCGGCATTGAGGCAGGTCGAGGAGGCGGAAGATTTCCTGCGGTCGCTCGGGTTGCGCCAGCTTCGCGTCCGCCACCACGGCGACATCGCCCGCATAGAAGTCGATAGCCAAGGCATGAGTACGCTTATGCGCGAAGAGAACCGCCGGGCTGTGGTTGAGAAGCTGCGGTCTCTGGGCTATCTCTACGTCGCCCTCGATCTGGCAGGCTTCCGCAGCGGCAGCCTCAACGAGGGCCTGTCACGACCAAAGACGCCCAATAGAAGTGTCGAGACGGCAGAACAATGAATATGAAGCAGTCGCCCCTGAGGGGCGACTGCTTCAGCGGGGTGTGTTGTCTGACCCTCTCACCCGATCGTGATGAGCGGGTAACGACCAAATGAAGACGCTCGTACTGCGCTTACCACATGCGCATCCCTGGGCCGGCTCCCCAATCCATCCTCATCCCTCTCCCTAGAAGCCCACGACCAGAGCCGTCGCTTTTCCAGTTGAGGAGCTTGTCGATGTTGTCGGTCAGGCGAGTCATGATCTTGTCCGCCTGTTCTTGGGTGATCTTCCCATCGGCGACGATCTGGTCAAGCTTCGAATCGGCAGCGCTCAGGATGACACTTTTCAGTTCCTCCGGCGAGACTCCCTTGGCCTGCCCGATCTCAGCCAGACTCTGACCCTGTCTGATCTCTTGGAGGATCTCGCGGGGAGTCATATCCAAGGTCTCGGCAACAGAGGAGACGATGCCTCCAAAGGGACGCATGTGACAGCCTCCCCATCCAAAACCAAGACCTCGTCCCTCCTCTATCCGTTCGCGGATCCGGTCTGCCTGTTCCTGAGTGATCTTGCCTGCCGCGACGGCCTCGTCGACCATCTCCAGCCTCGCCGCCTTGAAGGCGTCGGTAAGTTGCTGCTCCGTCACACCGAGATGAGAGGCTACACGGGCCAAGAAGCCCTCGCGCTCTCCCTGCGCACCTCCTTCACCTCCACCCTGCGCCAGCGCCACTCCAGCGACAAGGCCAGAGATAAGGAGGATTACGACTCCCAGAGCTGCGAACAACCCAACCTTCCGATTCACGGACATTCTCCTCTCCCAACCTGCGCTTTGTACTTGCGTTCGTTACAAGGCTAAGTATACGGGCGGGTGGCTAAGAAGCCGCTAAACAAATGTAAAAAGAGCGTCAAATCCGGCCACAATCGAGGAGAGGCACCTTCTGAGAGGACTGCTGACGACAGATAGACCTCCCCTCTGGAGGCAGTGTAGAATGAGCGTGGTGGAGGCAGGCAATGCCGGACGAGCTTGAGCGGGAGATCGAGGAGATACTCGACAAGCTGGACAACTTTGTCCCGGAGGAAAGCCCAGTCATTCGGATGCGCGGACGCTGGGGCATCCGGTTCCGGCGATGGCGGAGAAACCTAGCACAACGCCTGTCGCGCATTTCGCCGGGGCACGTGATGGTCGCGTCCCTGGCGCTGATCGTCGTCGCCTACGTCTTTCGCTCGTCGCCCTTTGCGGCGTACGCCTTCATCGCCGGGATCGTCCTGCTGCTCGCGACCGTCGCCGTCTCTTTCTTCACCGCCCGGCGACCAAAGCAGGAGAAGCGCTGGCGAGGGCAGGTGGTCGATCTCGCGGAACCCAGTCTCACCGACAAAGTGAGAGGCTGGTTCAGTAAAGGGCACCGCGGCGGGAGGCGCTAGACACTCCTGGCCGCTTGCAGGCCCATCGATAGCGCTCTCTTGTCGCCCCGGCGCAGCTATAGTACTATCCAGCCGAGCGGAGGCTGTCCTTGAAGTTGCTCAAGCCGACCGTGGTGGTTGCCCTGTTCGCAGCGGCGCTGTTGTGTCTTGCCTGCGGCGGCTCTGATTCGCCATCGGGGCGACCCGATCTGGGGAAGATACCCACCGCTACTCTCCCCGCCGAGCTTCCCGAGCCGCTGATTCTCAACGGCATGCCAACGCCGTCTGCCCCGTCGGGTGATACCTACACCGTGAAGTCGGGCGACAGTCCCTCCAGCATAGCGGAGCAACTGGGGGTCAGCGTCGAGGAGCTGATGACTCTGAACTCCATCACCGATCCGACTCAGCTTGTAGTAGGACAGGTGCTGAAGATCCCTGCCTCAAGGGTGGCAACCCCAACAGCCGAAGGCACACGCGCCCCTTCGACGCCCACGCCGAGAGAGACGAGCAGCCCCACGAGTACCCCTCGTCCCGCCTCGACGCCGCGGGAGGGAGAGACGACCTACACAGTGCAGTCGGGGGACAATGCCAGCGATATCGCCACCCGCTTCGGCATTACCGTCGAGGAGCTGGCAGCGGCGAACAACACGACGGTCGATGGTCTGCGGAGCCTGCAGGTCGGCGACGTGCTGATCATTCCGCCATCGAGCGTCACACCCGCCGCCCCAACCTCCACCGAGGAGCCAACAGCAGCCCCAGAAACGCCAACGCCGGCACCGTAGAGCAGGCTCTTCGGCCCAACGTTTCGAAGATGATGACCTACCCGCCGCCACGATCGCTACACAAGAGGCGCAGCAACAGGCGGGACCAGCCAGGGACAGGAGATACAAGGCTATGTCCGTACAGGAGAACCTAGAACGCCTGCGGAAGCTCAAAGAAGAGGCGCGCCAGGGCGGAGGCCCCAAGCGGGTCAAGGCGCAGCACGCGCGAGGGAAACTCACGGCGCGCGAGCGGCTGGACATCCTTCTCGACGAGGGCAGCTTTGTGGAGCTGGACGCTCTGGCCGTCCACCGCTGCACGGACTTCGGCGCCGATGAGCAGCGCTTCCCCGGCGACGCGGTGGTCACCGGCTACGGGAAGGTCGAAGGGCGGCCGGTGTACGTGTTCTCGCAGGACTTCACGGTCTTCGGCGGCTCGCTGTCGGAGGTGGTGGGAGAGAAGATCTGCAAGGTGATGGACCTGGCCCTGAAGAACGGCGCGCCGGTCGTCGGGCTGAACGACTCGGGGGGCGCGCGCATCCAAGAGGGCGTGGCGAGCCTGGCGGGCTACGGCAGCGTCTTCCTGCGCAACGCGCTGGCATCGGGCGTGGTACCGCAGATATCGGTCATCATGGGGCCTTCCGCGGGCGGCGCCGTCTACTCGCCGGCCATGACGGACTTCATCTTCATGGTCCAGAAGACGTCGCAGATGTACGTCACGGGCCCGGAGGTCATCAAGGCGGTGACGCAGGAGTCGGTGACCCACGAGGAGCTGGGGGGCGCGATGACGCAGGCGACGCGCAGCGGCGTGGCGAGCTTCGCGATTGCCGGGGAGGAGGACTGTCTGCACGAGGTGCGGCATCTCCTGTCCTTCCTGCCGCTGAACAACATGGAGGACCCGCCGCTGGCGCCGATCAGCGATGACCCGCACCGGCGGTCGGAGGAGATGCTGGTGCTGGTGCCCGACGACCGGGTGAAGCCGTACGACATGCGGGAGCTGATATACCGGGTGGTGGACAGCGGCGACTTCCTGGAGGTGCATGCCCACTTCGCCCAGAACATCGTGGTTGGGCTGGGACGGATGGCCGGGCGGACGGTCGGGATCGTGGCGAACCAGCCGCTGTACCTGGCGGGGGTGCTGGACATCGACTCGTCGCGGAAGGCGGCGCGCTTCGTGCGCTTCTGCGACGCCTTCAACATACCGATCGTGACGTTCGTGGACGTGCCGGGGTTCCTGCCGGGGACGGCGCAGGAGTTCGGCGGGATCATCACTCACGGGGCGAAGCTGGTGTACGCGTACTCGGAGGCGACGGTGCCGAAGGTGACGGTCATCGTGCGGAAGGCATACGGCGGCGCCTACATCGCCATGGGGTCGAAGCACCTGCGGGCGGACGTGAACCTGGCGTGGCCGACGGCGGAGATCGCGGTGATGGGGCCGGACGCGGCGGTGGGCATCATCTTCCGGAGCGAGCTGAAGGAGGATGCGGACCCGGTGGCGCTGCGGACGAAGCTAATCGAGGAGTACCGGGAGAAGTTCACGAGCCCGTACGCGGCGGCGGAGCGAGGGTACATCGACGACGTCATAGACCCGCGGGAGACACGGTGGCGGGTCATCCGGGCGCTGGAGATGCTGCAGCGCAAGACGGACTCGACGCCGCGGAAGAAGCACGGGAACGTGCCGCTGTAGATGGCTTGCCCCCGATGATGGCAACGGGCGGCGGAGGGTGTGTCAGACAACGAGCCGCCGACCTAGCGGAAATTGTGCGCCGGCGGCGCGACGAGCGAGCGGTCGACCCTCAGCGCTCGGAAGCTCTCGGCGACGACGTTGGTGATCCCCTCTCGCCGCTGCAACTGCCCCCTGACCAGCAGTAGGGGCTCCTCCTTGATAAGACTGCGTGACCCCTCGTATAGCTGCGGCTTCACGATCACGTTCGCCAGCCCGAACTCGTCCTCCAGCAGCAGGAAGACGAAGCCCTTCGCCGTCAGCGGGTGCTGGCGGCAGACCACCAGCCCCGCTATCTCCACCGTCGTGCCGTCCTCCAGGCTCTCCAGGTGCCGGCTGGAGACGACCCCCTCTCCCAAGCTGCGCCGGATGAAGGCCAGCGGATGATGGCCGGGCGACAGCCCCAGGTTCCCGTACTCGGCGGCCATGCGCTCCCAAGGGCTCATATCCTGCAGTTCCACCATGTCCTGCTCGATGGGCAGGGGCAGCGCCAGCTGGCCGTCTCGGGGCCGAATGACCAGCCCTGCCTCCCACATCGGCTGGCGGCGGTTGGCGGTCAGCGACTCGAATGCCCCCACCGACGCCAGGTTCTCGACCGCCGTCTGCGAGAGCCGCGTCCGGTTCATCAGCTCCCAGACAGACTGGATAGGGGCCGTTTTCCTCGCGCTCCTCTTCGACCGCCTGGGCCGCCTTGTCGCCGATGCCCCGCACGTAGCCGAGGCCGATGCGCACGGCGTCGCCCTCCGGGCCGTCTTCGACCGTGCACCTGGCGCCGCTGAGGTTGATGTCGGGGTTCAGCACCGCCACGCCATGCCGCTTGGCGTCGTTCGTGAAGACGTGCGGCGCGTAGAAGCCCATCGGCTGGGCGTTGAAGAGGGCGCAGTAGAACTCGGCCGGGTAGTACTTCTTCAGCCAGGACGACTGGTAGGCGAGGACGGCGAAGGCGGCGGCGTGGCTCTTGGGGAAGCCGAACTCAGCGAAGCCCAGCAGCTTGTCGAAGACCGTCTGCGCCGTCTTCTCGTCGACGCCACGGGCCAGCGCGCCCTCCCGGAACTGCTGCCAGAAGCCCTGCATCGCCTCCCGCGACCGCTTGCGGCTTATCGCCCGCCGCAGCGCCTCCGCCTGGCCGGCGGTGAAGCCCGCCAGGGCCATCGCCACCTGCAGCACCTGGTCCTGGTAGATGATGACGCCCAGCGTGTCCTCCAGCGCCGCCTCCAGCGACGGGTGGTCGTAGGTCACGGGCTCCCGTCCCTGCTTGCGCTGCACGAACGGGTTCACCGCCTTGCCGACGATGGGCCCCGGCCGCACGATCGCCACCTCCTGCGTCAGGTCCTCCAGCGAGCGCGGGCGCGTGCGCGGCAGGAGCTGCATCTGGGCGCGGCTCTCGATCTGGAAGACGCCGATGGTGTCGCCGGCGCAGATCATGTCGTAGACGGCGGCGTCGCTGAAGTCGATGCGGCTGAGGTCGACGCACGCGGCCCCGGCGCTCGGCGATAAGCTCCACGCACTCCTCGACCAGCGACAGCATCCCCAGCGCCAGGAAGTCGATCTTGATCATGCCCGCGTCGTCCACCGAGTCCTTGTCCCACTGGCAGACGTAGCGGCCGGCCATGCCCCCCTGCTCGATGGGCACCAGCTCGGCGACCGGCTCCGAGGAGATGATCATCCCGCCCACGTGCTGCGAGAGGTGACGCGGGAAGCCGTCGATCTCGCGCCGCCAGCTTGCACGAGGTCGCGCCAGAGAGGGGCGTCCGCCTTGTGGCGGAACTCCGGCAGCGACGCCATCTCCTCCGCCAGGTCGTCGGCGTGCCGCGCATCGACCCGCTTCGCCAGCTTGTCCAGCTCCGCCTCCGGCAGTCCCAGCGCCTTGCCCACGTCGCGGACGGCGGAGCGCAGCTTGTAGGTGATGATCTCGCCCACCAGCGGCGCGTGGTCCGGCCCGAACTCGTTCGTGCACCCGCAGGATGAGCGCCTCGCGGATGTCGCGGGCGAAGTCGAGGTCGATGTCCGGCACCGACGTCCCCTCCTCGTTGAGGAAGCGGCCGAAGAAGAGGTTGTAGCGCAGCGGGTCGACGTGCGAGAGGCCGATGAGATAGCAGATGAGCGAGCTGACCGACGAGCCGCGACCCCGTCCCGGCGGCAGCCCGGCCATCGACCGCGGGGAAGTGCCGCGCACCTTCGCCGCCTCCTCGCGGGCCATCTCCAGCAGTTGCCGGTAGACCAGGAAGAAGCCGGAGAGCCCGCGCTTGCGCACCAGCGCCAGCTCCTCGCGCAGGCGGGCGTCGACCTCCGGCGTGATGCGGCCGTAGCGCTCGCGGGCGGCCTCGTAGCAGATGCGCTCCAGGTGGGAGTCGACCGTCTCGCCCTTCGGGCACCGGGTAGTCGGGGAAGCGATAGCCGAGGTCGCGGGTGAGGTCGAACGGTGCAGCGCTCGGCGATGCGGACGCTGTTGGCGAGCGCCTGCGGCCACTCGGCGAAGAGCGACGCCATCTCCTCGGGCGACTTCAGGTAGTACTCGGAGTTCTCGCGGCGCAGTTGGTGCGAGGCGTCGAGCGTCGTGCGGTTGCGGATGGCGACCAGCACGTCCTGGAGGCGATGGCGCTCCCGCACGTGGTAGTGGACGTTGTTGGTGGCGACGCAGCCCACGCCGAGCCGCTCCGCCAGCTCCACCAGCGCCCGGTTGCGCTCGCGGTCGCCGTAGACGAGGTTGTTCTGCAGCTCGATCCAGAAGTTCTCCCGGCCGAACGACGTCGACGTAGCGACGGGCCGCCTCCTCCGCCTCTCGATAGCTGCCCGGCGGCGACCAGCGACGGCACCTCGCCCTTCTTGCAGCCGGAGAGGGCGATGAGCCCCTCGGCTGTGGCGGGCCAGCGTCTCGAAGTCCAGCGCCGGCTCGCCGCGCTTGTTCGACAGGTGGGCGTGGGTGAGGAGGAGGCAGAGGTTGGCGTAGCCGCGCTGCGACTCGCAGAGGAGGGTGAGGTGGTGAGCCGCCCTGCGAGCGTCACCTCGGCGCCGGTGATGGGCCGCACGCCGAACGCCTTCGCCGTCTGGGCGAACGCCATCGCGCCGTAGAGGCCGTCGTGGTCGGTGAGGGCGAGGGCGTCGTAGCCGAGCTCGCGGGCGCGCAGCACCAGCTCCTCCGGCGTCGATGCGCCCTCGCGGAGGGAGTAGCAGGAGTGGCAGTGCAGCTCGACGTAGGGTTCAGTCATAGTCCTGCTTGAACCAGCGATGGCCGCAGAGATCGCGATATACGGTGACCGCCCGACCGTCTTCCAGCAGCAGGCGGTAGTACAGCCGCGAGACCTCCTCCCGCCACCACTCGTCGTCGATGCGCCAGACGTCCTGCACCTGCGCCACCGCCAGCCGCCGCCCGCCCAGCACAACGGCGACCGGCTCGCCCGACTCGTCCGCCTCCACCGTCGACCGGCCGCGGCTGCTTGAGCGGTTGCAGCGTCTTCACGGCTCGTAGTCGATCAGGGCGTGGCGTCGCTCCGGCAGGCGCGACCACGGCTCCACCTCCACCACCCGCGATACAAGAGGCCGACCCCAGCGCGCCCGAAGCTGGCGGACAGCCTCGCCCAACTGCCGCCTCATCCCCGCCTTCTCCGCGAACAGCGTCGCCTGCCTGCCCCGCTCCTCCGTGATCCCCGAAAGCTCGATGGTCAGCTCCTCCACCGGTCCCGGCAGCGTCGTGTTCGCCAGGACGCTCTTGGCGATGAACAGCATCCGCTCCCAGTCGATGACGGCCTCGTGGAAGGTGAGCGTCTTCTCCCAGCTCCGTCCGCCCCAGAGGATGGCGCGCAGACGCAGGCGGCGGGCAGCGCGACCGCGCAGTCGCCAGTGCAGGCGCACCAGCAGACGGCGACAGGCGACGACCAGCGCCTCGACGCTGACGGCGGCAGCAGGGAAGCGCATGCTCTCGACCAGCACCTCTTCTCGCCGTCGCGGCCGCAGCGGCTTCTCTGTCGATGCCCTGGGCCAGCTCCCAGAGCCGTTTCCCCTCGCCGCCGAACTGGGCCTGCAGCGGCCCCAGGGGCAGGGCGCCAGGTCGCCCATGGTGCGCAGGCCGTATAGGTCCAGCCGTCGCAGGGTATCGGGCGAGGCAGGCAGGAGGGAGACGTCGAGGGGATGGAGGAACTCGGCCTCTTTGCCAGCGGGCACGGTGCAGACCTGCCCCGGCTCGCTGGTGACAGCGGCTGTCCAGGCGACGAACTTCCCCTCTGCTATGCCCACGCTTGCCACCAGACCCGTGGCGTCGCGCAGCGAGCGGATCATCCGCTCCCCCATGTCCAGCTCGCCCTCGTAGTGGAGGCGCCAGGCCGCCGGCGTTGAGGTAGGCGCGGCCCAGGGCGCTCTCCTCCACCTCCGGGCTGAAGCCCTCCAGCACCTCGAATACCGACTCGAAGACGTCTCGGTAGAGCGACGGATGGGGCGGCAGGAAGACGGCCTCGCGGCAGAGGGCGAGGGCCTGCCGCAGGGGCATGCCGACGCGTACACCTTGCGCTTCGGCTTCCGGCGAGCAATCGAGGACGGCTTTTCGCTGGTCGGGCGTCTCGCCGATCACGAGCGGCCGGCCGCGGAGAGCGGGGTCGCGCTGGCGCTCCACAGCGACGGGGAAGTGGGGGATGAGCACGCAGGCGATACGCATGGCCGTAGCACCCGAAGCATGACCAGAATCACGAGCGACAAGGAGTGAGAATAGTACATTTGTGCTATTCTGTCAAGTCTGTTGTGTCCGTGATTCCTTGTTCTCGGCAGCGCCATGGGAGAAGAATTGCAGGGGCGATCCAAGCCAGCCCGCCATTGCTCGCAAAACCGGCGCAAACAGCAGGCAAGCTGCCCGACCCTACCGCTTTTGGAGGATATGGATTGGGCTAAGGCGGCGCGGGCTATATAATCGGGTTGAGAGGACTTATCACTGAGCTAGAGGTCGGCACATGGGGAAAAGCCTGGCGCGCAAGATCATCGATGAGCACCTGGTCGCCGGAGAGGCGAAGGCGGGCAGCGAGATCGGGCTGCGCATCGACCAGACGCTGACGCAGGACGCGACGGGGACGATGGCGTATCTGCAGTTCGAGGCGATGGGCATTCCCCGCGTGCGGACGAAGCTCTCGGTCAGCTACGTCGACGACAACATGCTGCAGGCGGGGTTCGAGAACGCGGACGACCATCGCTTCCTCCAGAACATGGCCGCCAAGTACGGCATCGTACTTCCCGACCGGGGAACGGATATGCCATCAGGTGCACCTGGAGCGGTTCAGCGCCCCCGGGCAGACGCTCATCGGCTCGGACAGCCACACACCGACAGGCGGCGGCGCGGGCATGCTGGCGATGGGCGCCGGCGGGCTGGACGTGGCGCTGGCGATGGCGGGCGAGCCGTTCTATCGATGATGCCGCAGGTGGTGCGGGTCAACCTGACGGGCCGGCTGCCGGCCTGGGTAGCGGCGAAGGACGTCATACTGGAGATGCTGCGACGTCTGACGGTGAAGGGCGGCGTCGGCCGCATCTTCGAGTACGGCGGCGAGGGAGCGGCGACGCTCTCGGTGCCGGAGCGGGCGAACAATCACGAACATGGGCGCGGAGCTGGGAGCAACAAGCTCGTCTTCCCCAGCGACGAGCGGACGCGGGAGTACCTGCGGGCGCAGAAGCGCGAGAAGGCGTGGTACGCGCTGGCCGCGGACGTCGACGCGGAATACGACGAGGTCATCGAGATCGACCTGAACAAGCTGGAGCCGCTGATCGCGCTGCCGTCGAGCCCGGACAAGGTGGTGCCGGTGACGGGAGGTCGCAGGGACGGAGGTGGCGCAGGTGGCGATCGGGAGCTGCACGAACTCGTCCTACGCCGACTCGATCGACGGTGGCGGCAATCGCCAAGGGCAAGATGGTGCATCCGGACGTGAGCGCGGCAATCAACCCCGGCTCGCGACAGGCGCTGCTGACGATCGATAGGGACGGCGGCCTCGCCGACCTCATCGCCGCCGGGTTCCGCATCCTGGAGTCGTCCTGCGGGCCCTGCATCGGGATGGGGCAGGCGCCGGCGTCCGGCACGGCGTCGATGCGGACGTTCAATCGCAACTTCCCGGGACGCAGCGGCACGGTGGGCGACGGGGTGTATCTGTGCAGTCCGCGGTGGCGGCAGCGACGGCGCTGCGCGGCAGCCATGCACTGACCCGCGAGACCTGGGCGAGGCGCCGGGTGAAGCTGCCGGCGGAGTTCTGGGTGGACGACGGGATGATCATCGCGCCGCCGGAGAAGGGCGACGATGTGCAAGTCATCCGCGGCCCCAACATCATGCCGCTGCCTCTCGCGGAGCCGCCGGCGGAGTCGATACGGGCGCCGGTGGTGCTCAGGGTCGGCGATAACATCACGACCGACGACATCATGCCGGCGGGGGCGAAGCTCTTGCCCCTGCGGTCGAACATCCCGGCGATGGCGGAGCACGTATTCGAGCGGGTCGACCACGAGTTCGCAAGGCGGGCACGGGAGGCCGGCATCTCGAATCGTCGTGGGCGGCGGCAACTACGGGCAGGGGTCGAGTCGCGAGCACGCGGCGCTGGCCCCGATGTACCTCGGGCTCAAGGCGGTGCTGGCAAAGTCGTTCGCCCGCATCCACGCGACGAATCTGGTGAACTTCGGCATCCTGCCCC
>CAVXOY010000009.1:0-87945 GCA_963763495.1 uncultured Chloroflexia bacterium | reverse complement strand
TCCGCCTCCTCCTCGACTTCATCCGGCCCAGCAGCGGTCGCGCCGAGA
This sequence comes from uncultured Chloroflexia bacterium, assembly GCA_963763495.1. GTDB lineage: Bacteria > Chloroflexota > Dehalococcoidia > DSTF01 > JALHUB01 > DAOUEO01. The sequence continues at coordinate 87,897 of CAVXOY010000009.1, read as the reverse complement.
TCCTGGGGCACGACACCCAGGCGGAGTCGCTGGCCGTCCGGCGGCGCGTCGGCTACGTGCCGGGGGACGTCTCTCTCTACGAGAGCATGACGGGCGAAGCCCTCCTCGAGCTTCTCGTCCGTCTGCGGGGCGGGAATTCCATAGAGCACGGCCGCCGCCTCGCCGACCGCCTCGACCTCGCCCTCCACCGCCGCGTCGGCGACTACTCCTCCGGCATGCGGCAGAAGCTGGCCCTGGTCGCCGCCTTCATGCCCCAACCGGAGCTCCTTGTTCTCGACGAACCGACGAAGGGGCTCGACCCGCTGGTGCAACAGGAGCTCTACACAATCCTCAGAGAGGAGCGAGAACGCGGCTGCACCGTCTTTCTCTCCTCCCACAATCTGCCCGAGGTGGAGAAGGTCTGCAACCGCGTCGGCATCGTACGACAAGGGAAGCTCGTGGCCGTGGAGGAAGTGGACGCGATAAAGCACAAGAAGGTGCGTATGCTGGAGCTCACGTTCAGCCGCCCCGTGGCGCGGGAGGCCCTGGTCATGGACGGGGTCGAGATCCGCAGCCTCGACGGCAACCGCGCCCAACTGGCCGTGCTCGGTCACGTGCCTGACATCCTGCGCCGCCTGGTCGAACTCCCGATCGAGGACCTCGAGTTCCCGGAGGCCACCCTGGAGGACACGTTCATGCAGTACTACGGCGAGGGGGTAGAGCGGTGAGCGAAGCCGTATTGCGGGCAAACCTGTGGTTCCATCGCTACACTGTCCTGGCCTGGATCATCGGCGTGGGCGCCCTTGGTTTCCTGGTCGCAGCGCTGTACCGGAGCGTCGCCACCACGGACTACTCCAGCGTCATCGAGTCGATGCCGGAGGGCTTTCGGGCCGCCTTCGGCCTCGACCCAAACATGCCGCTGACAGTAGACGGCCGGCTGCCGGCGGAGACCTACCTGACGACCGAGTTCTTGGGCTGGGGAGCGATAATATTCGCCATCTACGCCGTCGTTCACGGGAGCGCGGCTATCGCCCGCGAGGCGGAGAACGGCACCCTCGACCTCGTGCTGAGCCAACCCATACGCCGCAGCCGGTTCGTCGCATCCAGGGGAATGGTGTTCGTCATCTCCTCCGCCGTCCTGTTCCTGGCCATCGCTCCCATCCTGCTCGTGGGACTGGCCGTCGGCGGCGGCAGCGTCAACGCCCTGCATCTACTGCTTACCCTTTTCCAGGCCTGGCTCGTCGCCCTGGCGATCGCCGCCTACTCTCTGGCCTTCTCCTGCCTGTTCCTCTCCACCGCCAAAGCGGGAGCGGCGGCAGGACTCCTGACCACCGCCTTCTACGCCGTCGACATCGTCTCCCGCACGGTAGAGAAGATCGATTGGCTGGGCAACGTCTCCCTCTTCCACTTCTATCAACCGCAGCGCGTGATGAGCAGCGGGGACCTGAGCTGGGCAGGCATCCTGGTATCTCTAGCAATCCTCATCGGATCAGCGGCGGCGGCGGTAGTGATATTCCAGCGCCGAGACATCCCTACCTAGGAACCAGGGGACACAACTGGGCACCCGCCGTATTCGGCAGCGGGTGCCCAGATATTGAGGCTTTTCTATTCTATTTGACGGCCGCGTTCGTCTGGCGCCTCAGCAGGAGTACGAGTTCTCCTTAGTGGAGGTCGACCACGGTATCGAGGCCGGCGGGAGTCGTCCGGGCGATGACCATCGTGCCACCCAGCGGCGGCTTCACCTCGAGTGTGAACGCCTGGTTGGCCCCCAGGCGTCTGCGCGCTGACATCGACGGTAATCTCCGCCAGCTCTCCGGCCTCCATCAAGTTATCGGCGTCGCCGACCAACCAATCGATTGTCCAGGTCATGTTGGCCTCGTTGGCGTCGCTATCGCGGTAGTCGATGACCACCTTGTTGCTGGTCGCGGCCGGGTCAAGGTTGACCGGCTCGCCACCGGCGGCGTTCGCCACGTCGAAGACGAGGTCTGACACCGTGGTGCCGTCGGTGTTGGCGATTACGCTGCCTCGCAGCTCGAGCGAACCCCTGGTCTTCTGGAGACCGGAGTATACCGCCTCCTTGCCCCGCTCGGAGCTAAAGAGACCGGTGCTCAATACCACGAAGGCGAACACAGTCGCAACCACTACGAAGGCGATCAGGATGATGGCCGTTTCCAGACCCGTGATGCCTTCCTCTTCCCGCGTTGCTCTTTTGATAAACCTTAACAGCTTACTCATTCACTCCCTCCTTACTGGAAGCATGGGCCCTTTTGAGACGCGGCCCGTCCCCCGCTCTGGGCGGGGCTACTAGCAGTCAGGTCTTGACTGCCATCCCATCCGTTTTGGGTCTGATTGTGTTTCGAAATAATCGGGGCGCGGATGAAGGGTGCTGGCACCCTAACTTGCCTGGGGGTGAGCCACTCTCATATCTACGAAAGTGCCCTAATGGGAGGAAGTAAACCCTGAAAACACCTGTCCGTGCAGGTGACTACCAGATCCCCAGCTCCATCTGGGCATCCTCGCTCGCCATAGTGCGCGGATCCCAGGGTGGACTGAAGGTGAGGCTGAGCTCGACAGCGCGGACGCCGGGCATCTCTGCGACCGCCCCGCGGATCTGCTCGGCGATAACCCCACCCAGAGGACAGGCGGGGCTGGTCAGTGTGTAGGTGATACGCACCGTCTGTGCGTCGATCTCGATGCCGTAGATAAGGCCAAGGTCAACAACGTTCAGGCGCAACTCCGGGTCCACCACGTCCCGCAGCCGTTCCCTTATCATCTCCTCGGAAAGCAGTAACACTCCTGCCACTCCGATTCCCAGCTAGAGCCAGCGTCCTATTCACTGCCTCGCTGATTGAGGCCTTCCTCCAAGGCACGCCAGGCGAGGGTAGCGCACTTCACGCGAACCGGGTACTTGGCCACGCCCTGCAGCGCCTCTAGGTCGCCCAGCTCCGCCGGCGGCGCGAAGTCGGGATCGGTCATCATGCGGGTAAAGGCGGCGATCAAAGACCGGACATCCTCCAGTGACTTGCCCTTCACGGCCTCCGTCATCATCGAGCCGGATGCCTGACTGATCGAGCAGCCACGCCCCGCGAAGCCAATGTCGCTGATGACGCCCCCATCAAGCCGCACCTGAACCTCAACCTCATCGCCGCATAGGGGATTGTACCCTTCCCCAACGACCTTAGGGTCATCAAGAGACCGCCGGTTCCGCGGATTCCGGTAGTGGTCCAGGATCAGCTCCCTGTACAAATCATCGAGTTGTGGTTCAGGAATGGGTGGCACGGCCAAAGAACCTCGCGACCTCTCGTATTCCCTCCGCCAGGACGTCGATCTCCTCCCGACGGTTGTAGACGTAGAAACTGGCCCGGCCGGTCGCGACGCAGCCCAGTCGTCTCATGAGCGGCTGCGCGCAGTGATGCCCGGCTCGGATCGCTATGCCGTAGCTGTCGAGGACGGTGCCCACGTCGTGAGGATGCAGATCACCCAGATTGAAAGCGATGACACCACCGCGAGCGGCTGCATCCTTCGGCCCGTAGATCACCAGGTCCGGTATTCTCCCCAAAACGTCGAGGGCATAGCCTGCTAGATCGACCTCATGTGCCCGCACCGCCTCCATGCCGAGACCACGCAGATAGTCTATAGCGGCCCCGAAAGCGACAACATCGGCGATATTGGGTGTGCCCGCCTCATACTTCCAGGGCAGGTCATTCCAGGTCGACTCCTCCAGCGTCACTTTGCTGATCATCTCGCCGCCGCCCAGGAAGGGGTCCATCCCCTCCAGCACGCTGCGACGAGCGTAAAGCACCCCCACGCCGGTTGGCCCGAGCATCTTGTGGCTGGAGAAGGCAAGGAAATCGCAGTCCAGCTCCTGAACATCCACCGGCATGTGGGGAACGCTCTGCGCCCCATCCACCAGCAGCATGGCGCCCCGCTGATGGGCAAGCTCGGCGATCTCCTTGATCGGGGTTGATGGTGCCCAGCACGTTGGACATATGGGTCACGGCAACCAGCTTTGTCTTCTCGCCGATCATCCGTTCCCAGTCACTCCAAAGGAGCCGCCCTTCGTCATCAATGTCGACGAAGCGCAACACGGCGCCGGTCTCCTTGGCCAAGAGCTGCCAAGGTACGAGGTTGCTGTGGTGCTCCATGACCGTCAGCACTATCTCATCGCCCGGCCGGAGATACTTCCGCCCCCAGGCCTGAGCGACCAGGTTGATCGACTCCGTAGTGTTGCGGGTAAATATGACGCTCTCCGTACCGGGGGCGTTGATGAAGCCCGCGACCTTACTCCGCGTTTCCTCGTAGCGGGCAGTCGCCTCTTCCGCCAGTGTGTGGAGACCGCGGTGAATGTTGGCGTTATAGTGCTCGTAATACTCCACCAGCGCGTCGATGACCTGCACCGGCTTCTGCGTGGTAGCAGCGTTGTCCAGATACACGAGCGGCTTGCCATGCACCGTACGCTGCAGGATCGGGAAATCCCTCCGGATCGCCTCGATATCCAGCGCCGTACTCGGCTTAGCCGGCTGGTCTTTCATCATCTTCCCCCTAGCCAACCGCCAGCTTACGCTGAAGAGCGCGGACAACGCTTCGCCGCAGACCATCGCTCCCCAGACGCTCTAGCCCTTGCCGGAAGAATCCCTCCACAACCGCCTGCGACGCCTCCTCCCGCGGTATGCCGCGAGACATCAGATAGAAGAGTTGCTCCTCGTCCACCGAGCTCACGGTGGCGCCGTGACTGCAACGCTCGACGTCATAAGCCTCGATCTCCAGCACCGGCATCGGCACCGCCCGCGCCTCGTCGCTGAGGAGGAGGCTGCGGCTCTCCTGATTGGCGTCGCTGCCGCCGGCCCCCTTGTGCACCCTCGTCAGGCCATACCAGGCAAACCGCGACCTGTCTTTCATGGCTGATCTGAACAGCAAGTCACTGACGGTATTGGGCGCAGTGTGATCCTGCAGCGTGTTGTAGTCGAAATGCTGATCCCCATCGGCAAAGGTGAGGCCGACGATCTCCGCGCGCGCGCCGGGCGCCCTCAGGACCGCCTCGATCTTGGCCTTGGCGACCCTGCCCCCCAGACCGACCGACATCAGATGCAGCCGGCTGCCCTTATCAAGGAGGGCTCGCAGCGTAAGAAAGCTGTTGACGTTCTTCCCCCAGCCCTGGACGCCGACGTAGCGCACCTCCGCGCCCTCACCGGCGATGATCTCGACGACAGCGCTGCTGAATCCCGTGCCCTTCCGCGTCGCCGAGCGCTGTTCATCGATGAAGGTGACGCTGCTCCCCGCTTCCGCCACGATCAGGGTGTGGGGGAAGACTCCCGTTCCCGCTTCATCGACGCCGACGGCATAGCGCAGGGGCATAGACACCTCCACGCCGGCCGGGACGTAGAGAAAGGCGCCGCCGCTCCAGAGGGCAGCATGAAGGGCCACGTACTTCCACTCAGCGGGTAGCACGGCCTCGGTCATAAAGTGTCGCTGTATGAGTCTGGGATGCCGCTGGACAGCGGAGTGGAGATCGGTGAAGACCACGCCCTGCTCAGCCGGCTCAGATCGCATCTCCTGGAAGACGATGCGTGAGCCGCTCTGGACAACCTGTCCACCGTAGCCGTTCCGTCCCTCCCGCAAGCCGACGGGAAGCCTCGACGATGGTGCGGTAGGCGCGAACAGCGTCAGCCCTTCGAGGTTCAGGGCGCTGACGTCTGTGCGGCGCCACTCCTCCTCTTTGCCCGTGGGCAGAGGCAATTCCTCATAGAGACGCCAGGCAGCTAGCCGCCGCTCCCGCAGCCACGCCGGCTCCTCGTACAACGAGGAGATATCCTCGACCAGCTTCCGTTCTAACACCGTCCCCATTCCCACTGCCCTCGGCTAGCCGACCGCACCCTCCAACTGAAGCTCGATCAGCCGGTTAAGCTCCACCGCATACTCCATCGGCAGCTCTTTGACAACCGGCTCCACGAAGCCGTTCACAATCATCTTTGTCGCTTCCTGCTCGGCGATACCCCGGCTCTGAAGATAGAAGAGCTGCTCCTCGCCCACCTTGCTCACCGTCGCCTCATGGGAGATCGTAGCCTCTTGTTCATCGATCTCCATCGTCGGATAAGTGTCCGAGCGCGAGCCCTCATCCAAGAGAAGCGCGTCGCAGCGCACGCTTGACCTGACACCCTTCGCCCCTCTGATCACCTTCACCAGGCCGCGATAGCTCGCCCGCCCGTTGTCCTTGCTCACCGACTTCGCCGTGATCACTGACGTCGTGTGAGGCGCCAGATGGATCGCCTTGGCGCCGGTGTCCTGATGCTGCCCCTGGCCGGCGAAGCTCAGGGAAAGCACCTCGCCATGGGCGCCCGGCTCGCGGAGGACGATCGCCGGGTACTTCATCGTCGTCCGGCTCCCCAGATTGCCGTCCACCCACTCGACGACCGCGTCCTCATAGGCGATGGACCGCTTCGTCACTAGGTTGTAGACGTTATTGGACCAGTTCTGGACGGTGCTGTAGCGGACGCGCGCCCCCTTCTTGACGATGACCTCGACGACGGCGGCGTGCAGGGAATTCGTAGTGTAGATAGGAGCCGTGCACCCCTCGATGTAGTGGACAAAGCTCCCCGGTTCGGCGATGATCAGCGTTCGCTCGAACTGGCCGATGTTCTCGGCATTGATCCGAAAGTAGGCTTGGAGCGGCACATCCACCCGCACGCCCTCCGGCACGTAGATGAAGCTGCCGCCGCTCCAGACGGCGCTGTTGAGGGCAGAGAACTTGTTGTCGGCCGGCGGGACGAGCGTACCCATGTACTGGCGGACAAGGTCGGGATACTCGCGGACGGCGGTATCCATGTCGACGAAGATGACGCCTACCTTGGAAAGCTCCTCGCGGATGTTGTGATAGACGACCTCCGAGTCGTACTGGGCGCCGACGCCGGCGAGGAACTTGCGCTCCGCCTCCGGTATCCCCAGCCGGTCGAAGGTGCGCCGGATATAGTCAGGGACATCCTTCCAGTCGCGCTCCGCCCGGTCACTGGCGCGGGCGAAGTAGTACATCTCGTCAAGGTTGATGCTGGAGAGGTCAGGGCCCCACCCGGGCATCGGCTTCTTCTCGAACATCTCCAGAGAGCGGAGGCGAAAGTCGCGCATCCATTGGGGCTCCTCCTTGATGCCGGCAATCTCCTCCACAACCTTGCGGGAGAGCCCCTTTTCAGTCCTGAAGAGAGGGCGGGCCTCGTCGTGGAAACCCCACTTGTAGCCGTCCGACACAATGTCAGCGGCCTTGCGGTCTGTCACTTGCTGACCCCCTGCGCCGCCGCGTACTCGCCGATCAGCCGCTCGTATCCTTCGGCCTCCAGCTCGTGCGCCAGCTCCGGCCCTCCCGACTTGATGATGCGCCCGTCGAAGAGAACGTGGACATGGTCAGGCCGAACGTAGTTCAAGATACGCTGATAATGGGTGATGACGAGGAACCCTCGCTGATCGTTGGCCAGAGCGTTGATCCCTTCGGCGACCGTCCGCAGCGCGTCGATGTCCAGCCCTGAGTCCGTCTCATCCAGGATCGCCATTTCCGGCTGGAGGATGCTCATCTGTAGGACTTCTGCCCGCTTCATCTCGCCGCCCGAGAAACCGTCGTTGATGTAGCGGCGGGCGAACGACTCGTCCACCTTCAGCAGCTCCATCGTCTCCTGAAGCATCGTTCGGAACTCGCGCACCGGGACGTCGCTGCCTCGCACGGCGCGGAGGGCGGAGCGGAGGAAGTTCACCATGCTGACGCCGGGGATCGCCCGCGGGTACTGGAAGGCGAGAAAGAGGCCCCGCCGCGCCCGTTCGTCCGGCTTCAGACCGACGATGTTCTCCCCCTTGAGCAGCACCTTTCCCTTGGTAATCTCATAGCGCGGATGACCCATCAGAGCATGCGCGAGCGTGCTCTTGCCCGAGGCGTTGGGCCCCATTATGGCATGGGTCTCGCCGCGTTCAATGGTGAGATTGAGCCCCTTCACGATCTCCTTGCCTTCGACGCTAACGTGAAGGTTGTCGATTACAAAAAGCGCTCCCTCTTTGGACATGCTTGCCCCCGCTCTCTCATTCCGGTTCGATAGGGAATCTCTGATTCCAGAGTAGGACGGATCCTGCATATTGTCAAGGATTTACGGCTTTAAATGCAGTTTTTGCGCGAAACTATCCGGGACAGGCTTGACAGGCATGATATCGCCCACCCGCAGAGATGAAAACAGGGCGGTCGCTTGACCGCCCTGTCGATTGTCTCGCTGTAATAGTAGCGCTGCGCTACTGCGCCCGTCCGTCCATGATCTCAGCCAGCGCCAGCGCATCGACATTCGGCTGCTCGCTTGCCGGCCACATCGTCACCACCATCAGGATGCGGTCGCCGGCCTTGAACATATATACATCCATCGCCATGCCGTTTTCGAAGGCGCCCATCTCACTCCCCGCACCCCCGGCATAGCTGCTCATGTCCATTACCATGTGCAGCCCGACGCCCGATTCGCCCAGACCCGAAGCCTTGAGGAACCGGAATTCCTTGAACTCGATGCCCTGCATCCCCGATTCGCCCATCAATCTCCTCGATCTCTTCCGGGCTCAGGTTCATCCCCTCCATCTCGGCGATACTGGAATCGAACTCCGCTAGGGCACTGCCAGACATCGTCATCGCACCCGACATCACGATTTCAGCGCTGTCTCCCGTGACCATGTCGCCCCGGAAGAACATGTTCATGGCCATCTCCATATGGCCCTCAGGGGTATCTGCAGCGAAGCCCATATCTCCGCCCAAGTTGCCGAAGCCGGGAGGAAGATCAGCCTCATGGAGAAGCGCCGCCTTCAACTCGGGAGCAACCTCCTGCGACCCACCCTCCATGCTCAGCCCGCTGCTGCCACTGCTGCCGAACATCGGCCCACCCATGAGGCTGAGCGGCTGGAATGCGCTCTTGACCGCCCCGCCGCCGCTCATTCGTCCTCCCTTGTGTCGGCTCTACCACCGGCGTCGCCTCCTTCTCGACAGTGGCAACCGCAGTGGGGGGTGCAGCCGTTTTCTCCGCCTCCGTCGACGGCTCCTTCTTGTCTCCCGATCCGCAGGCGGTCATAAACAGGACCAACACGCCGCCGGCGATGATGAGCTTCTTGAACATGGCAGACCCCTTTCACTATTGCCCGGCAACTGGCCGGCGCGGGGCGCGATTCTCACGCCCTGCCCCTAGCAGCGACAAGCGTTGCCACAACCGTATTTATTAATCGTCAATACGTGTGAATTACCGCAGCCGCGCCATAATGGGCGGCCACGCTGGGCAAAGCAATGGCCCGGCAGACAAGGGTAGACGCCAGGCCATTGGTATCGAGGGTACAGTTACTTTTCGGCGGAGATGTAGCCGCTGTAGAGGTTCACCACCGGCGTATCCGGTCCTCCCTTGGGCTCCACCCGCACTTCGCGGAATCCGGCCGCCCGCAGCTTGTCGGCATAGTCCATCTCGGTCAGGGCGCCCGCCACGCAGGCCGTCCAGCTCGCCAGGTCGTTGCGCTCCGCTTGGCTCGGCTCCCGCGTCCAGACGATGTCCGACACCCGCAGCCGCCCTCCCGGCTTGAGAACGCGGTAGCACTCGCGCAGGACGGCGTCCTTGTCAGGGGAGAGGTTGATCACGCAGTTGGAGATGATCACGTCGAACGAGGCGTCCGGGAAGGGCATCTCCTCCATCTCGCCCAGGCGGAACTGCACGTTCTCGGCGCCCACCCGCTGGGCGTTGCGCCGCGCCAGTTGGATCATGTCCGCGTTCATGTCGAGCCCGACGACTCTGCCGCTCGGGCCCACCTTCTGCGCCGACAAGAAGCAGTCGAGGCCGCCGCCGCTGCCCAGGTCGAGCACCGACTCGCCCTCCTGCAGCCCGGCGATAGCGGTAGGATTGCCGCAGCCCAGCGACGTGAGGACATCCTCCGGCAGGTCCTTCAGTTCCTCCTTCGAGTAGATGGCCGTGGCTACGTTCTGATCGGCCACCGCTGACGGCGAGCAGTCGCAACAGGAGGCCTCGCTGACATTCGGCTGTTCCGATCCACAGCAGGAAGACTCGCTCGCCTGCGGCTTCGCCGGCCCGCAGCACGAGGACTCGCTTGCCTGTGCTTCCGACGGCCCGCAACAGGGCATGCCTGTCTTTTCCAGATCGGCCAGCCACCGCCGGGCGTGGGCGCTGTAGCGGCCCAAGACCGCTCGCTTGATATCCTCAGGGTTGTTCTCTGCCATTCGATCTCTCCTCAGGGTATTATGTCAATAATTCGCCGTCTTCGATGATAGCCCCGATGCCGCGTCCGCGGCTTGGTTCAGCGCACCTGCTGCCATGCCCTAGCAGCGACAATATACGCCTCTTTGCCTTTCTCGGTGAGTCGGCAGACGTGCTCCCGCCGTCCGGCCGTGACTTCCTCTTGGCAATCGAGGTAACCGCCGTCCATTAGGTCGCGCAGCGCCGGATAGACCGTGGCATCTCGGTTCAACACTGCCCGCCCAACGTCTCGCACTTTGTTTCCCATCACTTCTTGTCTCCTTTCGCTGCCGCCATGCAACCCATCGCTTTTGTCTGCGGTGGTAGCAGAGCGGCGTCTACCGCCTGGTTCAGCGGCCCCAGCATGCGTTGCCAGGCTCCCGCGGCCTCCCGGTAGGCTTCCTCCCCGTGGTCGGTGAGCCGGCAGACCTTCCGCCGCCGCCCTCCCACTGTCTCCTCCCGGCACTCGACGTGGCCGCTCTCAATCAGGTCCCGCAGCGCCGGGTAGATCATGGCGTCGGTAGGATCGCAGCAACCACCACAGGCGTCCTTGATTGTCCGCGCCAGCTCGTAGCCGTGCATCGGCCGCCCGTGCAGCGCCCAGAGAAGGAAGAACCGCTGCACACTGCGGTTGATCAGCATCTCCCAGTAGGTGTCTCGCTGCTTCTCCATCACGTCCTCAAACTTGATCTAACCCAATACCTAGGTGCGCTATACCTAGGGTAGCTATATATCATCCTTTTGTCAAGAGTTATCTCAGGAAAAATCGCAAATTCTCTGGCGGGGGTTCCCCTGCCCGTTAGATGACGCCGCTCCGGCGAAGCTCCTCTATCTCCTCGCCGTCGAGACCCAGCAGGCCGGTCAGCACCTCCACCGTCTGCTCGCCCAGTTCCGGCGATGGGCCTCCGATGCCGCCCGGCGTCCGCGACAGCTTCACCGGCGTGTTGGGCAGCGGGAGCTCGCCGATCTTAGGATGGCGCACCGGCGTCAGCATCTCCCGCGCCTTCACCTGCGCCTGCTCCGCCGACTGCGCGATGTTGTTGAGGGGCCCGCAGGGAAGGCCGATGGCATCGAACTCGCGCAGCCACTCGGCGGTCGTCTTCCGGCGCATCGCCTCGTTGAGGATCGGCTCCAGCTCGGCGTGATGCTCCGTCCGCAGCGCCGGCGTGTCGAAGCGGGGGTCATCGATGAGGTCGAGACGTCCGATCGTCGCGCAGTACAATTCCCACTGGTTCTCCACCCCCCAACTCAGAGCCAGGACGATGTAGCCGTCCTTCGTCGGGAAGGCCTGGAAGGGGGTCGACAGCGGATGTCGCGTCCCCAGCGCCTTCGGCACCTCCCCCGTCGCGAAGTAGCGGACGAATGCGTTCTCCAGTATCGCGATCTGGCAGTCCAGCATCGCCACGTCCACCATCTGGCCCCGCCCGCTGCGCTCCCGCTCGTGCAGAGCCGCCAGCACCCCTATCGCCGTAAAGAGCCCGGCCGTGATGTCGCCCAGCGACGCTCCCGGTCGCACCGGCGGGCCGTCCGGCTCCCCCGTGATGCTCATGATCCCGCCCATGCCCTGCACGACGACGTCCAGCGCCGGCCGCAGCCGCTCCGGTCCGGTCTGCCCGAAGCCCGAAGTCGCGGCATAGATCAGCCGCGGGTTTCGCCGCTCCAGCACGTCGTAACCCAGGCCCAGCGCCTCCATCGTGCCCGGCGTGAAGTTCTCCATCACCACGTCCACCTTCTCGACCAGGCGCAGAAACGTCTCCCTCCCCCGTTCCGTCTTCAGGTCCAGCCGTATGCTCTTCTTCCCCCGGTTGATGCTGAAGAAATAGCAGCTCTCGCCGTTGACGATCGGGCCGGTGGCGCGGGCCACGTCGCCGATGGGCGGCCTCTCCACCTTGATCACCTCCGCCCCCAGATCGCAGAGCACCATGCTGGCGAACGGCCCTGCCAGCACCCAGGTCAGGTCGAGTATCTTTACGCCCTCTAACGGCCCCGCCATAAGCGCCTCCTGAATCAGACCTCGAAACCGAATCGACAGTCGCAGTTTGGCACCGGCCGCCGGAGCCGTCAATCCGCACACCGGACCAAGCAGAACAACGCCGGTCGCTGTTGACCGCACGCTGATAGACGCTATCATTCCAACTAGGAACGTTGCCGCGCCGTACCGGGTGCGTGACAGCGCAGCGATTGCGGAGCCGCCATGGCAACCATCGATTGGGACGCGGTGACGGAAGAGGCCACCGACCTTCTCTCCCGCTACATCGCCATCGACACCAGCAACCCTCCCGGCCGGGAGCAGGCAGCCGCCGACTTTCTGGCCGGCGTGCTCCGCGAAGACGGCATCGAGTGCCAGATCTACCCCCTGCCTGACGGTCGCGCCAATCTCTCTGCCCGCCTTCCGGGCGACGGCCGCAAGCGACCGTTCGTCCTCCTCAATCACATGGACGTCGTGCCTGTGGAGCGCGAATTCTGGCAGGAAGAACCGTTCGCCGGAGTAGTGAAGGACGGCTTCGTCTGGGGTCGCGGCGCCATCGACATGAAGTGCATGGGCATCATGGAGTTGCTGACGCTTCTCCTCCTGCGCCGCAACAATATCCCCCTCAGCCGCGATCTGCTCTTCGTCGCCGCCGCCGATGAAGAGGCCGGAGGCGACATCGGGATCGAATGGCTGGACAAGAACCACCCCGAACTCTTCGACGTCGAGTACGTGCTCAACGAGGGCGCCTTCGGCAGCGAAGGGATGTTCGGCGTGCCCCGGCCGGTATTCACTTGCTCCGTCGGCGAGAAGGGCCCTCTCTGGCTGCGCCTTCGCACCGAGGGCAGCCCCGGTCACGGCTCGACGCCTCACGGCGACAACTGCCTGGAAAGGCTCGTCCGCGCCCTCTACAAAGTCCAAACCTGGGAACGCCCGGCAACGCTTCTGCCGGAAATGCACCCCCTGTTCGAGTTCATGCGCGAGCTGAATGTCATCGAAGGTGACCTCTCCCAGGAGACGCTGGACGGCCTGGCCAAGAGGATCCCCCTCCTTAGGGCGCTCCTCACCGACACGATCAGCGTCACAATATGCAACGCCGGCATCAAGGCCAACGTCATTCCCACCACTGCTGAAGCCGTCATCGATTGCCGCCTGCTGCCCGGCCATGAGCCCGACTGGTTCATCAGCCAGCTAAAGGCCGTGATCGACGACCCGCGTGTCCAGGTGGAACAGGTCCTCGAGTCGCATACCCCCATCTCACCCGTGGACACCGAGCTGCTCCGTGTCATCGACACCGTGGTCAGGGAGCACGTCCCGCAGTCGGTGCTGCTGCCCTCCATCTCACCGGGCTTCACCGATTCGCGGACCTTCCGCCGGCGGGGAGTCGTTGCCTATGGCTTCGTACCCTGCCTTCTCAAGCCGGCGGAGCTGGCCAGCGCCCACGGCCACAACGAGCGCATCTCTATTGACAACCTGCGCCTTGGCACCCAGATACTCTTTGAGATAGTCCAGCGTATGTGCGTTTGAAAGCGGAGGAGCAACGATGAAAGCGACAGATATCAAGACCATAGGAATAATGGGTGGGGGAGTGATGGGCGGTGGCATCGCCCAGGTACTATCCGTAGCCGGCTACAGCATCATTCTGCGCGACCTGACCGACGAGCTCCTGGACAAGACGCGGGCAACGATTGTCGAAGGACGCTTCGGCCTGCAGGGAGGCGTCGACCGCGGCAAGATCACCCCGGAGCAGAAGGAGCAGGCCATCGCTAGGCTCACCTTCACCACCAAGACCGAAGACCTCCGAAACGTCGACCTCCTGATAGAGGCCGTACCGGAGAACCTCGAGCTGAAACACCAGGTCTTCACTGAGCTGGACGCGCTCGTCCGGCCGGATGCGATTCTTGCCACCAACACCTCCGGATTCGCCCTCGCCGACCTCAAGAAGGTGATCTCCAACAAGGAACGTTTCATCGGCATGCACTGGTTCAGCCCCGTGGCGGCGATGAAGCTCATCGAGATCATCTACGCGCCGGAGACCGCTGAGGAGACAATCGCCTGTCTCGAGGCAGTTGGTGGGAAGGCAGGCAAGAGCAACGATCCGCGTGAAGGACGCGCCGGGCAGCTACGGCTTCGTGGCCAACCGCGTCTACTTCGCCGCCGTCGCTGAGGCGCGCAAGGTACTGGAAGAGGGCATCGCCTCCGCCGAGGACATAAACAAGGCGATGGTCTACGGCTTCAACTGGCCGGTCGGCCCCCTGGCGATGGGCGCCGGAGCCAAGAGCGGCTGGGCATAGTCACGCCCGACCGTGGGAGTCCGGAATCCCACAGAGAGAATCAGAGCAGTGAAACGACAAGGAATATCATGGTCGACGACCGGGCGCTGGAGCAGGCATCTCGGATAATCGCCGGAGCGCGGCACACCGTTGCCCTGGTAGGCGCCGGCATCTCCGTCGAGAGCGGCATCCCTCCCTTCCGCGGCCCCGGCGGGATCTGGACCAAGCTCGGCGAACCGGCGATGGATGGCTACCAGAAGTTCATGGCCGACCCGACCGCCTGGTGGGCCGCCCGCGTCTCTGACCAAGAAGACGAGATGTCGGAGTTCCTCAGAATGCTTGAGGGCGCCAAACCCAACCCGGCCCACTATGCCATGGCGGAAATGGAAGAGATGGGATTCCTCCAACACGTCATCACCCAGAACATCGACAACCTGCACCAGGAGGCAGGCAGCCGGGAGATAACAGAGATCCATGGCAACCGCACCAAACTCCGTTGCATCGGTTGCGGCGCCCGCTTCCCCCTGCGCGAGTTCAAGGTGGATGAGATCCCGCCGCGCTGCCCTCACTGTCAAGACATCCTGAAATCGGATACGGTGATGTTCGGAGAGCCCATCCCTCGCGATGCCCTGCAATCGTGCGAACTGCAGGCCCGCCGTTGCGACTGCATGCTTCTCGTGGGAACGTCGGCGACTGTCTACCCGGCAGCGGAGTTTCCCCTCATCGCTGCCCGCGGCGGTGCGCCTCTCATCGAGTTCAACCCGATGGAGACGCCGCTGTCGGAACTATGTCGAGTCGTTCTCCGCGCCCCTGCCGCCGCGGCCCTGCCGAAGCTGGTCGAGAAGCTGCGTGACGTTACCCCCTCCGCGGGCGGAAGAGCAGAGCCCTAGTCATCCCAACACAGAAGGTGATTCGAGATGAACGAGCAGACCATCACCCTCGCTGTCGCCGCGATGAATGCGGTGCACGACACGGAGAGAAACCTCGACAAGTACGCCCGCTTCGTCGATGAGGCGGCGGCAAAGGGCGCTCGGCTCCTCGTTCTTCCCGAGCAGAGCCTGCAGGGCTACCTCTACCACCTCAACCACGCCCTCTCGCCGGAAGAAATGAACTACCACTACGACCACGCCGAGCCGGTGCCCGGCCCCTCCACCGAGCGCGTCGCCGCCCTGGCCCGCGAGGCCAACATGTACATTGTCTTCGGCATGACTGAGAAGGTGGCGGTGTCCAGCGCCGGCATTCTCTACAACTCCGCCGTCCTCGTCGGCCCTGAGGGGCTGATCGGCGTCTACCGCAAGGTCCATGCCCCCGGCGACGAGTACCACGTCTTCCGTCAAGGAAAGGACTGGCCGGTTTTCGACACGGAGATAGGTTGCCTCGGGCTGCACATCTGCTACGACCTCCGTTTCCCCGAGGCCGCCCGAGAACTCGCGCTGCGGGGCGCCCAGATCATAATCCTGCCCACCGCTTGGCCCCAGAACGTCGGCGCCCAGTACGACCTCTTCGACCGGGCAAGAGCGGCGGAAAACGAATGCTGGTTCCTTTCATCCAATCAGGTGGGTACCTGCGACCAGGGGCAGATCACCTACTACGGCCACAGCCGGATCATCGGCCCTCTGGGAAACGTAGTCGCCGACACCGGCGAGGAGGAGGGCCTGGCAACCGCAGAGGTGCCGCGAGACCGCTTGCGGCGTCGCCAGTGGGGTACCCTTAACATCTTCCGCGACCGTCGCCCCGAAACATACACGAGTCTGGCCAGCGAGGACATCTATCACGCCTTGGGCCCAACCGAAACAGAATCCCCCTGAAAGGCCCAATCAAGATGGAGCTCCAGCCAACCTCTAGCGATTAGGGTCATCTGCCCCAGGGAATAGGGGATATCCCTAGTAGTAGCTAGGGCGCCGCTCCCGCATCATGTACGATAATCAACATAGAGACCCTCAACAACACAGGAAGGAGCCTGTCAGCCATCGACTCCGAGGTTCAACAGCAGGAAACGCCGCAGGAACCGGACGCGGCCGAGAGCGCGCGTCCCCTTCTTCCTAGCGACACTCCCGGGTTGCGGCCCATAGCAGCGGTGATCGCCATCGCCCTGATCATCGTCGCCGCCATCCGCTACGACGACATCTCGCGCACTGCCGTTGTCGCCGTCTACATCGCAGTCTTCGTTGCCTGCGCTGTAACCGACCTTACTTCCTTCCGGGTACCCAACGTCATCAGCTATCCGGCAATCATTTTCGCTCTACTCATCGGGGCCTTCATGCCTGACTCCGACTTTCCAGAAGCACTCGCGGGCGGGGCCGCTGCCGGCGGTCTAATGCTGTTTGCCCTGATCATCTCCCGTGGCGCAATGGGGCTGGGGGACGTGAAGCTAGCGACTGTTGCCGGACTCGCCCTGGGTTGGCCTCTCGTCGCGCCCGCCCTGATGCTGATGGCGTTGTCGGGAGGCGCTACCGCCTTCCTGCTTCTCCTGTTGCGCCTTCGCGGGCGGAGGGATCCCATTCCCTACGCGCCCTTCATCTCAGTCGCTACTGTGGCCGTCATTCTGTGGCAGGGGACTGTGTTCGTTGAGCTATAAAGAGACAGATAGCAGCCATGCCATCGCCGGCCTTCCGGGGACGCTACGGATGTCCGAGCCCCCATCCGACGATCCTGTTGGCAAGATAATCCTCTTGTCAAGGCAACTAGAGGGTAGTATTATGAAAAGGGTTACGCCACCCATTGGCGTGGGCTGCTCTAGCCTCCGTCTTACAAAACAGTTCCCAATAGCGCTTGGTTCTCAGGACCGATCCGCCAGGATTGTCTTGAGGACGGAATCTTGCCTCAGGGCGAGAGAGGAGGCGTGCGGATGAGGATCCTCCAAATAGCGCCTCTATGGGAGATAGTTCCCCCACCGGCTTATGGCGGCACGGAGGCCGTGGTGAGCGTGCTGTGTGAGGAACTCGTGCGCTGCGGCCATGACGTGACGCTGTGCGCCAGCGGCGATTCCACCACCAGCGCTGAACTCTTCTCGATATTCCCTCGCAGTCTGCGAACAGCCTCCGACATTCAAGACAAGCTGCCCCATCAGCTTGTGCACGCCGCCCTCTCCCTCAAGGAGGCAAAGTCGTTCGACGTCATTCACAACCACGCCGGCGAGATGGTCATGGCCATGAGCCACCTTGTGGACGTGCCGATGCTCACAACCATGCACTGCCTCATCACGCAGGACAACAAGTTCATCTGGGACACTTACGAAGGGTGGTATAACACCATAAGCCTCTCCGAGAAGACCCTGATGCCGGCAGTCGCCAACAAGAACTACTGCGGCACCGTCTACAACGGGATCGACGTCGACAGCTTCCCCTATGCGGAAATGAAGGACGATTACCTGCTCTTCCTCAGTCGCATATCGATCGACAAAGCCCCTCACCTGGCGGTCGAGGTAGCCAAGAGACTGGGCCAGAAACTCATCATCGCCGGCAAGGTGGACCCCAACCCAACGGACCAGGAGTACTTCCATACCACCGTGGCGCCCCTTGTCGACGGCAAGCAGATTCAGTTCTTCGGCGAAGCCAACGGCGTGCAGAAGAGGAAGCTCTATTCCAAGGCGCGCTGCCTCCTCATCCCTCTCTGCTGGGAGGAGCCCTTTGGCCTCGTAATGGCGGAAGCTATGGCCTGCGGCACGCCGGTAGTCGCATTCCGGCGCGGCGCCGCCAGCTGAAGTCGTCGCCCACGATCGAACGGGTTTCCTTGTTGATGACCTAGACAGCCATGGTTGAGGCCGTTCGTCGGGCAGACCAGATCGACCCCCGCCTCTGTCGCAGACACGTGGCAGAGAAGTTTGGACCGGACAAGATGGCCAACGGCTACTTGCGCCTCTACCAGCAGATCCTGCAACGGGCGCCGGCCCGAGCGAGCCTCCCTGCCCTCGCACCCATTCCTCAGCGACTGGCAATCGATACGGCGGACCGCGGCTCGGCTGTCGCCTAGAATCGCGCTACCGTCCTGCCGAGAACAGGAGGGGCCAGTGACACGTCAGAAGAGCCTGCACTCCCAAAGTGAGGAGCGAATCAGGGAAGCCCTTGCCGAGGTTCTGGACATCGAACACCTCGACGTGTCCGCGATTGGCGATGCGCTCCACATCGAAGGCAGCGTCCCCGGACTCCAGGACAAGCGGCGGGCAGCCGAGATCGCCGGCTCGATGTGCGGCACCGCCCGTATAGTCAACCACCTGCGAGTGGCTCCGGCCGTTCCCCGCAAGGACAACGCAATAGCGAAGACAGCCCAAGACCGCCTCCTCGCCCTGGAGCAAGGAGGGATTGCGAAGGTGCGCGTTCGCTGCCGCAATGGCATAGTCCACCTGACGGGTGAAGTAGATTCCTGGGCAACAAGGCAGGCTGCCGAAAAGGCCGTACGCCTAGTCCGGGGTGTCATGAACGTCGTCAACCAACTCAGTGTAAGAGGAGGAGAACAGACCACCGCCGAAACAGAGGGAGAGATCAAGAAGGCGCTCCGCCGCTTTCTCTTCCTCAACACCGTCAACGTCAAGTTCAACAGGGGCGTCGTCAGGCTGACGGGCACTGTCCCGTCCTCCTACCACCGTCTCGCCGCGGAAGACCTCGTACGCTGGTTCTCTCCCGTAAGAGAGGTCATAAACAGCCTTGCGACCACTCCCGGTCTGTTGCCCCTTTCCGACGATATCGACACAATACAGGAGCGAGAGGCTTCCACACCCTCGGCCTAGAATCTCCCAAGTCTCAATTCTGGGCAAACTCGGTCGATCACATAAAGTGAGATGACTACTACTCTCACTCAGAAGGCCATGCGCAAAGGGACACGGACAAGACTCCCGGAAAACGTTCCCGTAGCAATCGACGACATCCGGGACGTGCTGGTAATCCGCGAGAGAGACATCTTTCTCCTTACCGACAACAACGGCAACGTCCCCGCTGGTAACCGCCGCGGCCTCGGACTGTATCACGCCGACACCCGTCACCTCTCCGGCTACGAGTTCAGCTTCGACCACGTCCCGCCGGTGCCCCTGCTGTCGACCGCCGAGCTGGGCTTCAGCGAAGAGCAAGTCCTGACAAACCCGCACATGGAGAGCATAGAGGGGCGCAGCCTGCCCCGCGAGAGCATCGAAGTTCGGCGACAACGGGTCATCGACAGCGTGCTGGAAGAGACCCTTCACGTCACCAACTTCAACGTATTCCCTGTCACCCTCGATCTCTGCTACCAGTTCGACACCGACTTCGCCGATATCTTCGAGGTCCGGGGACTGGCGCGATCGCAACGGGGGACACTCCTGCCGCCCCACATCGACGGCGACGTTCTCACCTACTCCTACGACGGGCGGGACGGCAACCACCGCCAGACCCGTATCGAGTTCTCCCCCCGTCCCACCATCCTTGCCTCTCGCCGCGCCACCTTCCGCATCACGTTGCACCACCGTGAGACGAAGACCATCAAGCTGGTCATCGCCCTCAACGGACAAGACTCCAAGGAAGAAGCGCGGAGCCGCTTCGACAACGTGGCCGCCAAGCACCGGCGCTGGACCCTGAGCAGCACCCGTGTCTTCTCCAACAACGAATTCTTCAACAAGGTCATGGACCGTTCCCTCGCCGACCTGCGCATGC
Organism: uncultured Chloroflexia bacterium; assembly: GCA_963763495.1. Classification (GTDB taxonomy): domain Bacteria; phylum Chloroflexota; class Dehalococcoidia; order DSTF01; family JALHUB01; genus DAOUEO01. Next base: position 67,823 of record CAVXOY010000009.1, on the reverse strand, counting down.
TCTGGAGCCAGGACGCCCACTCCCAGCGGTTCCTGGCCGCCGGCACTCCCTGGTTCGACACCCTATTCGGCCGCGACACCGCCATCGCCTCCCTTCAGTCCCTCGCCTTCCGCCCCCAGATCGCCAAGCAATGCCTGCGCATGCTCGCCTCCTGGCAGGGCAAGGAACTGCTGCCCTGGCGCGACGAGGAGCCGGGGAAGATCGTCCATGAGGTCCGGCGCGGCGAGATGTCCGCCTCCGGCGAGATCCCCTTCTCCGCCTACTACGGCAGCGTCGATTCGACGCCGCTCTTCTTGATGCTGGCGGCGGAGTACTTCGCCTGGACCGCCGACCTAGCCCTGATGGAGGAACTGAAACCCTCACTCCTCGCCGCTCTCGGCTGGCTCTCCACCTACGGCGAGCTGGACGGCGATGGGTACGTCAAGTACGAGAAGCGATCGGAGAAAGGGCTGGTAAACCAGGGCTGGAAGGACTCCGGCGACAGCATCGTCCACGCCGACGGCACGCTCGTCCAGCCGCCTATCGCCCTCGTCGAGGCCCAGGGCTACGTCTACGCCGCCAAGCGCGGCGTCGCCAACATCCTCGACGCCCTCGGCGACAACGTGCAGGCGGAGGTGCTAAGGAAACAGGCCCAGACCCTCTATCGACGGTTCAACAATGACTTCTGGCTGCCGGATGAGCAGTCCTACGCCCTCGCCCTCGACGGCGAGAATCATCCCGCCGCCACCACCGCCTCCAACCCCGGCCATGCCCTATGGACCGGCCTCGCCCCCCGCGAACGAGCGCCCTTCGTCGTGGAGCGGCTGATGGCGGAGGACATGTTCACCGGCTGGGGGATCCGCACCCTGGCCAGCACGTCGCCCCGCTTTAACCCCATCGGCTACCACCTGGGCACCATCTGGCCCCACGATAACGCCATCATCGCCATGGGCTTCAAGAAATACGGCTTCGAAGAGGAGCTCAACGAAGTGATGACCGCCCTCTTCGACGCCGCCTGCTCCTTCCCTTACTACCGGATGCCGGAGCTATTCGGCGGCGAAGCGCGAACGCCCCATCACTCGCCCGTGCCCTACCCGGTCGCCTGCCGGCCCCAGGCCTGGGCCGCCGGCGCCTTCCCCCTGCTCCTGCAGGCGACGCTGGGCCTCTGCCCCGACGCGCCCAACAAAGAGCTCAAGATCATACGGCCGCACCTTCCCTTCTGGCTGGAAAGTCTCCAGCTAAAGGGCCTCCACATCGGCCAGGCGCACGTCGACCTCCTATTCCAGCGCAAACGGCGGCGCACACAGGTCGAGGTTCTCGACGTCGGCGGCAGGCTCAAGGTCACCTTCCCCAACCGCTGGCCCCTCTAGCGACCTCCGCACTAGCCGCCCGCTTTTCTCTCGGCTACAATAGGCCCACAGGCAATTCCCTAGACCATCTCCTCGAAGAGGAATCGATGTCGATACAGGTCAAGCTTCTCGACCACAGCCACGACCCGATCCGCTCCCTGTACGTCGCCTATCGCACGGCCTACTCCGCGCTCCCGCCGGCCGAGATCGTCGAGCGGATCGAGAGCGAGCGGATCACCCGCGCCCAGATGCTCGACTTCATCGAGAAGCGCCTGGAGACGGGGCACGCCTCGCCCCTGGAGCAGGTCTGGTTCGAATTCGCCATCTCCGGCGTGACCCGCGCCTTCAGCCACCAGTTCGTCCGCCACCGCATCGGCATCAGCTTCGAGCAGCAGAGCCAGCGTTACGTCGCCTTCAAGAAGGGCGAGTTCCCCCACACCGTGCCGGAGACCGTCCGCAAGGCCGGTTTCGCCGACAAGATGGAGGAGGCATTCGCCGGCTTGGGACGGCTCTACCAGGAGATGCTCGACGCCGGTGTCCCCGCCGAGGACGCCCGCTTCCTCATTCCCAACGCCGCCCAGACCAACTTCAAGATCACCGTCAACCTCCAGGCCCTCCTCCACATCTGCGACCTCCGCCTCTGTACCCGCGCCCAGTGGGAGTTCCGCAAAGTGGCGTCCCTGATGCGAGCGGAGGTCAACCGCGTCTGCCCGGAGCTGGCCCGCTACCTCCAGCCCAAGTGCGGCGAGCGCCGGATGGGCTACTGCGACGAGACCTTCGAGGACTGGCAGAAGTGCCCCATCGGCCGCAAGCGACCCCACAAGCGCGAGCTCTTCGCCCTCTACGACTCCTACCGCAAGGGCGAGCTGGCGCCCCTCGGCGACGACGACTACCGCGTCATCGAGGGGAAACCAGACGTCGCCGAGAGAGAAGAAAGCTACTGACGACCGAACCGCCTCTCCGCTTTCGACTGCAATTCACTGTTGCGTGCCCATGAGGAGCCAGAGTATCCGCCCTGGCCTGCTTTCTCCTATTCGGTCGAGGACGGCGGCGGCAGATTGTCGAGGTGCCGGAGGCCCGGGTGGAAAAGGCGAATGCCGCCTAGCAGCAGGACAAGGGCCAGTCCCAGACCCAGAACAGTCCGCTGCACACCAACGATATCGGCGAGGGCGGCTATCGGCATGGCAACGACGGGCATGATCGACCACGTGAGCAGATAGACGCTCATCACTCTCCCGTGGAACCGGCGCTCGGCATAGGTTAGGACAAGCGTGTTGTTGATTATCAGGTAGCTGGCGGATGTCATCCCCAGAAGCGCCAGAATCGGCAGAGCGAGGAGAAAGCTGTCGACGGCCCCAAAAAGGGCCAGACCGATGCCGAACCCCAGTCCGGCCGCGAACTGCACCTTGCCCTGCTTGAAAGAATCACCCCAGAAGCCGACCGCCAGCGCGCCGATGGTGGCGCCGATGCCGGCAGACGTCGCCATTATCCCCAGCCCAACAGAGCCGACATCGTAGACCTTCTCTCCGGCAAAGACAGGCAGCATTATCTGAAAAGGGGCCCCCAGCATGACCAGGAGAAGCGCCAAGATGAGAAGAAGAAGCAACAGATCGTGGCGGGCGATATAGCGCACGCCCTCCAGCATGCGCGTGGCCAGCGAGAGCTTCACATCGCTGTGCGAGCCTCTCGACGATGGTATCTGAAACATGAACCAGAACACCAAGACGTAGCAGGCGGCAATCAGATAGAAGGTGCCGGTCATGCCGAAAAAGGGAAGCGCGATTAGCCCTCCCGCCATCCCTGGACCGACGATGCGAGTGGTCTGCATAGCAGCGTTATTGAGAGCGATGCCGTTCATCAGGTTGCGCTCGTCGATGAGTTCAGGGATCCAGGCCATCCGGGCGGGGATGGCAAAGGAGAGTATCGTCCCTTCGGCGAATGCGAGCGCCGCCAGGTGCCACACCCGGATCACGCCTGTGTGCACCAGGACGGCTGCACATATGGCGAGGCCAAACAGGGCCACCTGGCTCACCAGCGTGATGGCACGCTTATCGCTGCGATCGGCGATGGCCCCTCCCAGAAGCGAGAAGACGACCATCGGCGCGCCCCACGACAGGCTCACAAGCCCGAGGGCGGTAGCCTTGCCCGTCAGATCGTAGGCCAGCCAGCCCCGGGCTATCCCGCCCATGTTCATGGCCAGGAAGTAGGCGAGCATCCCCATCCAGTACCAGCGGAAACGTGGGTGCGCAGGGCGACGAAAGTCCTCGCCCAACCTGCTCTCACCTCGTCCCCAGCAGGCGCGGAGGTCTGCGGCAAAGCGCCCCCAGGCGGAATTCACAGCTATATCTCCACGAGAAGAACGGCGCATCACCTTGCCCAGCATGGGAGTCTTATTGGCGGCTAGGCCGGAGGCTGCCACGCATCGAGCAGCACCATGCCCCCGGCTGGCATGAGGTCGTCACAACGAACAGCCTCAGGGTACGATCCCCTGACCCTGCCGTCAACGCAAGTAGGTTCCGCCCCCGTTGACACCTACCCTCATTGGCGTAGAATCTCCTCAAACAGCCAAGCGACAGCCGGATCGGAGAACCGGGAGCGCGAGGAGACCGCCGGTGACGCAAGACGAAGAATCGGCCCTGCGTGACATCCGCGTCTTGGACATCGCTGGAGAGATCGGCCTCTACTGCACCAAGCTGCTCGCCGACCTGGGCGCCGACGTGATCCAGGTCGAATCGCCCTGCGGCCACCCGGCGCGCGGCATCGGCCCTTTCTACCACGACGAGATAGACCCTGAAAAAAGCCTCTACTTCTTCAATCTCACCACCAACAAGAAGAGCATAACCCTCGACCTCGACAGCAGCGATGGCCGCGACCTCTTCCGTCGCCTCGTGCCCACCGCCGACGTGGTGGTGGAAAGCTTCCCTCCCGGCCACCTCGACCGGCTGGGTTTGGGTTACGCCGGCCTCGCCCAGATTAGGCCGGACATCGTCCTGACATCGATCACCGGCTTCGGCCAGTGGGGACCGCATAGCCGGTACAAGGCAAGCGACATCGTCGGCCTGGCGATGAGCGGCGTTATGTGGCTGGCCGGCGAGGCAGAAGACCCGCCCAACCGCTTCTACGGCAACCAAGGCTACATCTCTGCCTCCATCCAGGCAGCAGCGGGCACGCTAATGGCTCTCTACCACCGCGACGTCACCGGAGAGGGCCAGCAGGTTGACGTATCCATGCAGGAGGCGCTGTCGATGGCCCAGGAGACATCGATTCAGAGCTGGGACCTGGCAAACCTCCCGCGGCGGCGCATCGGCGCAGCACGTATCCCCGGCATGACTGTTCCCGGTATCGGCCCCTACGAGTGCCGGGATGGCTACGTGTTCGGCTATCTCGGCACGCCCGGCGGTGCCCCCTGGACGGAAATGCTGCGCTGGATGGCCGACGAGGGCAAGGCAGAAGACCTGACCGAGGAGCCCTACCTGTCCTTCATCCAGGACCTCGGGCTGCCGCTTCTTTCCCAGGCGCTGACCGACCCACCCACCATGCAGCGGATCGCCCCCTTCCTCGCCCACATCGAAGACGTACTAAAGCGCTTCCTGGCGTCGAAACTGAAGGTCGACGCCTACGAAGAAGCCCAGGAACGAAGGATACTGATCGGCATCGTCAGCACCCCCAAAGACCTAGTGGAGGACAAGCAGCTCAGCCACCGCCGCTATTTCCAGGATCTCTACCATCCCGAGCTGGGCGAGACGCTGCGCTACCCGGGGCCACCGGCACGACTCTCTCAAACCCCCTGGCGGCTACAGCGCCGGCCTCCTCTCATCGGCGAGCACAACGCCGAGGTCTACAGCGAGATCGGCCTCGGCGCCGAAGAGATGGCAGACCTGAAGGGCGCAGGAGTGATTTGACATGGCCGCACCGCCGCCGCTGACGGGAATTCGCGTCGCCGACTTTAGCTGGTTCGGCGCCGGACCCATTTGCTCCCAGGCTCTGGCGACCTTCGGGGCGGAGGTCGTCCGCATCGAATCGGAGACCCGCATTGACGGCCTGCGATCCGTCGCCCCCTTCCCTCCCGACAAGAACAGCTACAACGTCAGCGGCTGGTTCAACAACTACAATGCCGGCAAGTTGTCGTTCTCCCTAAACCTGAATCTCCCGAAGGGGAAGGAGATAGCCTACCGTCTAGTACGCTGGGCCGACATCTTCCTCACCAACTTCACCCCCCGCGTCGTCGAGCGCTGGGGCCTCACCTACGACGAACTGGCGCGGGTAAAGCCCGACATAGTCGCCGCCTACGCCCCCATGCAGGGCATGGACGGCCCCCGGCGCGACTACCTGGGGTTCGGCGCCGTGCTCTGCCCGATCGCCGGCTTCAACCACCTCACCGGATTCCCTCACCGCGAGCCGGTCGGCCTTGGCACCAACTACCCCGACTACGTCGTCAACGCCGGCCACACACTTATCGCGATACTGGCCGCTCTCCACCACCGCCACAAGACGGGACAGGGACAGTGCATCGAGCTGGCCCAGATCGAGTCGTCGGTCTCAGCCCTGGGAGGCGCCCTCCTCGACTACACCGTCAACGGTAGAGTAGAGGAACGGCAAGGGAACCGGGTCCCCTATGCCTCTCCTCACGGAGCCTTCCCTTGTCTTCCCGTCGAACGCCCGCTGTGGCCGGGGGAAGAGCGTCCGACCGATGAAGTCGCGCCCGGCGACGATCGCTGGTGCGCTATCGCCGTCTTCAACGATGAGGAATGGCAGGCGCTCTGTGCAGCGATGGGTGACCCCGACTGGTGCCGCGACGAGAAGTTCTCCACCCTGTTGGGACGTAAACAGAACGAGGACGAGCTGGAGCAACGGATCGGTGAGTGGACCAAAGACAAGAGCGCCCCTGAGGTGATGGAGATCCTACAGGCGGCAGGCGTCCCCGCCGGAGCCGTTCAAACTGCGCAGGATGTCTTGGAGAACGATCCCCATCTCAAAGAACGCGGGTATTATGTCTACTTAGATCACCCTGAGGCCGGACGCACCGCCTATGACGGCCCCGCCTTCCGCCTCTCCAAGACACCGGGGTATCTGCGCTCGCCCGCCCCCTGCCTGGGCGAGCACACCTACTACGTGTGCAAAGAGATTCTCGGAATGGATGACGAAGAGATTGCCGACCTTGTCGCCGAGCAGGTCCTCTACTAGCGCCCCCTACCCACTCTCAACCTCCACCGCCGCGCCTTTCCCCATGAAGAACACGTCCCGCAGACTCAGCTTCAGCAGCCACACAGAGACCAGGCCGGTGAAGGTGATCCACATGATCGAGAAGATGTGGATCCCAATGGCATAGCCCGCCGCCAGCGACCTATCGACCCCCAGCGCACTGATCACCTCCTGAAGGGCGACCTCGTAAGTCCCGATGTTCCAGGGCGTTATCGGCACCGCGACAACGAGGTTGGCCGTGATCATGATGATGATGTACTTATGCGGAGCCAAATCCAGCCCGAAGGCCAGGCCGAAGAACCAGAACATGACCGCCTCCACCAGCCAGGCGGGAAAGGAAACCGCGATGGCGCGGGCCATCCGCCGCGGGTCGCGCATCGCCTCCATGCCGTCCAAGAACTGTGGCACGATGCGCGCGATATGATGGCGGATATCCTCCGAGAACAGCCGCAGCCATCGCTTCTCCGCCAGGTTGGCCGGCGGGCGAAAACGGGCGGCTGCCAAGGCGAGGACGAAGCCGACAGCAGCGCCGACACACACCCCCCAAAGAAGCCCCGTCGACAGCCCCGGAAGATCCAAGAAACTCACAACCGCGACGATCAGAACGAGGAACGTGAAGCCATCGAGGACCGTCTCCACCACAAAAACGGAAGCCGTCAGCTCGGCGCGAGGGATGCCGAAGCGTTTCGCCGGTATCTGAACCCGTAGAAGGTCGCCGAGACGCAATGGCACCGCACTGTTGGTCATGTTAGAGACGAGATAGATGCCGAATAGCTCGGCCACCGGCGCCTGTTCCGTCTTCTCCAGTGTGAGTTGCCATCGATAGGAGTGGATCAACTTGGAGAGGCTAAAGATGACAAGCGCCGGAACCACCCAGCCATAGCCCACCTGACTGAAGGTACGAACGGCATCGCCGATATTCACACGCCAGGCCAGCACACCCACAAAGGCAACAGTGAGCCCGAGCTGAAGCCAGAGCCGCCGATTGCCAAGAAGCTGACGGGCTATGCCTTGCTTTTCTGTATCGTCGACAGCCATGATCGCCTAGGGCTGGCCTTCTATCCGAAGAATGGAGTCGCTTGGGCTCAGCCGGCCGGCCGGGCCCTTCTGGACAAGGTGCACCAATACTATCACAAGCGGAAAGACTGCCGCACGTCCCAAGACATGAGATAGCGCCGCGCCCCTCATCGCAATATGCGCCGCCGTCAGCGGATGATATAATCGCCGCGACAATCCCCATCCGTGGCGAGTCAGAGATTGCGAGGTCGAGACATGAACCAGGAGCATCAAGTCATCATCATCGGCTCCGGCATAGGCGGCCTCTCGGCGGCTGCCCGGCTGAGCCAGGCCGGACTGAAGCCTCTGGTGCTCGAGCACCACTTCCTCCCCGGCGGTAACGCCCAGACCTTCCGCCGTAAGAAGATGTTCGACTTCGATGTCGGGTTGCACTACATCGGCGGCTGCAACCAGGGCGGCCTCTTCCCTACCTTGCTGAAGAACCTCGGCATCGACGAGGAGATCGAGTTCCTGCCCATGGATCCCGACGGCTTCGACACCCTCCTCTTCCCCGACTTTCGCTTCCGCGTTCCCGCCGGCTGGGAGCGCTATCGCCGGCGCCTGCACGAGGCCTTTCCCCAAGAGACACCTGCCATCGACCGCTACCTGGAGTTCGTGCATTGGCTAACCGCCGCACCAGGCGGAGCTCCGACCGCCGAGCCGCTGGATCTGGAACGAAGGCTGGGCAAGCCGGTCAGCGCCTGCACGCTGGAGGATGTCTTCTCCACCTTGGAGTGCAGCCTGCGTCTCCGCTGCGTGCTCGCCAGCCTGACCGGCACCTACGCCTGCCCTCCTTCGCGGGTGGCGGCGTCGCTGCACGCCGGCCTTCAGGAGCACTACATCAGCTCGGGTGGTTACTTCATCCGCGGTGGTGGAAGAGCTCTCGTCGACGCGTTGGTGGGCGTTATCGAAAAGAACGGCGGCGAGGTCCGCCTCCGGTCGCGCGTTCGCAAGATACTTGTCGAGAATGGCGCGGCCTGCGGTGTCGAGCTTGCCAGCGGCGAAGTCCTGCGCGCCCAGACCATCATCTCCAACGCCGACGCCAAGCGCACCCTCCTCGAAATGGTGGGACGCGAGCACCTGAGCAAAGGTCTGGTAGAAAAGGCAGAAGGCACCCGTATGGCGCTCCCCCTGTTCGTGATCTACCTAGCGATGAAGCGCGACCCCCTGGAACTGGGCATCCCCAACACAAACTACATGCTGGCCACCGCCTATGACATCGAGGAGCAGTACGCCGACTGCTACGCCGGCAGGCTCCCCGACGAGCCGGCCGTCTTCATCTCCATCGCCTCCCGCAAAGACCCCGAGAGCCGCAACATCGCGCCCTCAGGCTACACCAACCTGCAACTGATGAGCGTCGCCCCTGCTGATCCCCAAACGTGGGGAATGGACGAGGGCCCGGCGTCGGGCCAGCGCTATCGCCATGCACCCGCCTATGTGGCGCCGAAGCGGCAGATGGAGGAGCGTATGCTGCACCAGGTGGAGCGGCTCATGCCGGGGTTCATTCGCGATGTCGTCTGGCAGGAGTCGGCGACCCCCCTGACGCAGGAGCGGTTCACCCTATCCACCGGCGGAACGAGCTACGGCCTTGAGTACACGCCCGACCAGATGGGGGAAGCCCGCTTTCCCTTCGCCACCGAGATCAAGGGGCTTTATCTGGCCGGCGCCGGCACCGTTTTCGGGCACGGCATCGCTGGGACGATGGTCGGCGGGCAGGCAGTCGCGGGAACAATCCTCGCCGGCCTCTAGCCCGCGAGCGCTTCCTCGCGTATCTCCTTGAGGATGTCTAGATTCTTCTTGTCGGGGCCCATGGTTGTCGAAGCCGGGGATCTCCAGAAGGAAGGGCAAGTCACGGAAGACAGGGTGAGACATTATCACCCGGAAGCCCTCTCGACCGATCGCGCCCTCGCCGATGTTCTCGTGGCGGTCTCTCCCCCCTGCCAGCGGCACCTTCGAGTCGTTGGCGTGAACGGCGACAAGCCTATCCAGTCCGATCTCACGCTCGAACTCGTCCAGCGCCGCCTGGAGACCGTCCGCGGTCGCGACGTCGTAGCCCATCGCGAAAGCGTGCTGCGTGTCGAGGCACACCTTGATCCGTCTGTTGCCGATATCCCGCATCACCGCGCCCAGCTCGCTGAACTTAGCGCCGATGCTTCCCCCCATGCCCGCACTGTTCTCGAGGACGAGCCACGTCTCTTGGGGCGTGCTGTCCAAGACCCTGCGGATCGCCGCGACCACCTGCGGGAACACAGCGTCTAGCCCCGCGCCTCGGTGGCTGCCGATATGCACGATGCTTCCCTTGGCGCCGATCTGGGCGCACAGCTCAAGGTCGGCGACAAGCGAAGCCACGCCCCGTTCGAGATTGACAGGATCACTAGCAGCGAGGTTGATGAGGTAGACGGCGTGAAGAAAGACGGGATCGACATTGGCCGCTGCCGCCTTCTCGCGGAAAGCGGCGATCTCTTCCGCAGAAGCGTCACGCCGCCGCCAGGTCTGAGGCGCAGCGCCGAATATCTGTATTGTCTCAGCGCCCATCGCCTGGGCCCGCTCGATCGCCTTATCCAGGCCGCCCTGAGTGGAGACGTGAGCGCCCAGCCTCATCCTAACCCCCTCCCCAAACAGGATAATTCAAAACAACCTCTCATTTACCGCTCTGAGAGGTTGACATGTAACCATCGGCTGTTATAATTAGCGCTGCTGAACCCCCTGGGAATGCCCAGCAATCCCAGGTGATGAGCCTCAACGGGTTGCTTTTCGCAACCCGTTGGCTTTTATTTCCAGCAGCCTACCAAGAACTTCTTGTCGATCCTTATCGCCTTGTCGGCGACGTCACGCAGATGCTGCGATGACCATGTATCGCCGAACAGCGCGACCTCTACATGCCGCCCCGTGTCCTTCACCGCCTGAAGCGCATCGGCGAAGTCGTTGTCACCACTGACCAGCACCGCCACATCGTAAAGGTTGTGGAACGCCTGCACCGCCATGTCCGTCGCTATCTTGACGTCAATGCCCTTCTCATACGCACGCTCGGTGGGCCAGTTCCGGTAGACCAGCCGTCCCAACCGGACCTCGACGTAAGGTATGCGCCGCATCCGGTTGAAGAAGGTCTGCTGGTCCTTGTACCGTTCCGGCTCCTTCGTGTGATCGACAGGAGCGTTGTAGTAGTAGACCCGCACCAGTTGGCGACGGCGGGCCAGCTTCTTACAGAAGGCCTCGAAGTCCAGGTTCGTGTAGCCGAAGATCGACTTCAGTGAGTGGTAGACGTTACTCCCATCGATGTAGACCATGACCCGGTCTGTCATGCTTTAACCCCTAACTACGAATACTTTTCACGCATTATATGCCTCTTCGCAAGTCGACGCCACACCTCCTACGTGCGACCTCCCCCGAATCACCAGTTGAGACGCGACATCGGCAGCAACTATAATTGGCCGAAGCGAACGCCTAGAGCAAGCGCTCGCAGCTTCGCGGAGGAACGAGCTGTGATGCGGGGTAGCGGCGAACAGATATACATTCGAACTGAGCGGGGCCCCATCGCCTGCGTATATCATCGCGGCGCGCCCCGAGGCGGAGCCGTCATCTGGGTCGGTGGCACAGACGGCGGCTTCGATGGCCCGGCCAATGCCATCTACGCTACCCTGGCCGAAGACCTCATCGAAGACGGTATCGGATCACTGCGACTGGACTTCCGCCGCCGCGACGTGCCCGGCATCGTCGAAGAGGGGACCCACGACGTGCTGGCGGGAGTCGATTTCCTCAGACGCGAAGGCGCCGGAAGGATCGGGCTGGTCGGTCATTCCTTTGGGGGCGCTGTTGTGATAACAGCAGCAGCGCTATCACCCGATGTGAGCGCCGTGGTGACCCTCAGCACGCAGACAGCAGGGACCGGCCTTGCACCGCAGGTCTCCCCGCGGCCGCTCCTCCTCGTACACGGGGAGCTGGACAGACGCCTACCGCCCGACTGTTCGCGTTATGTCTACTCACGGGCGGGAGAGCCCAAGGAGCTAGTCATTCTGCCGGGAGCAAAGCACAGCCTAAGGCAGCGCCGCCAAGAGTTGCGGGAGCTTCTAAGACAATGGCTGAAGGCGAACCTTCAGCCACGTCATTAGACACACTACAGGCTTTCGCGCACAGGACCGCTACAGCTCTGTCTTCCTCTCGTTCTGCTCAGACCAAGTGCCGCAGCCCTAAACCTTCATGCCACCGGAGATGGCGCGCGCGATGACCACCTTCTGGATCTCGTTCGTCCCCTCAAAGATCTGGAAGATCTTCGCGTCGCGCATCCACTTCTCCACCGGGAACTCGCTGACGTAACCATAGCCGCCCAAGACCTGCACAGCCTCGACGGTTGCCCGCATGGCCGCGTCGGACGGGAAGCACTTGGCCATGCTTCCCTCACCGCGCAGGAATGGAATGCCGGAATGGGACATCCAGTTGGCGCGCCAGATCAAGAGTCGGGCGGCGTCAAGCTCGATCGCCATGTCGGCCAGCTTGAAGGCGATCCCCTGCTTGGTCATGATGGGGTGGCCGAACTGTACCCTCTCCTTGGCGTAGTCGAGGGCGTACTCGTATGCGGCGCGGCCGACACCGAGGGCAAAGCAACCGATCATGGGACGCGTACGGTCGAGAGCGCCCAGCGCACCAATGGCGCCGCCTCCGCCACCACCAGCACCCGCCGGTGCTCCCGGCTCGGGGCCGAGGCGGTTGGCGGCAGGCACACGACAGTCCTCCAAGATAACGTCGGCAGTGTGAGAGGCACGAATGCCCATCTTCTTCCAGACCGTGCCCTGGGACAGACCGGGTGTATCCTTCTCAATCGCGAAGGCGCAGAGACCGCCCCATCGCTTGCTCTTGTCCTCTGTGGCAAAGACGACGGTAACGTCGGCGATGCCGCCGTTGGTGATGAACCGCTTAGTGCCGTTTAGGATGTAGTCGTCGCCATCACGTACGGCCGTAGTGGACATCGCGACGACGTCCGAGCCTGCCTCCGGTTCGGTAAGGCCGAAGGCGCCCAGGCGCAGTTCAGTCTCAGTACTCATGCACTTGGGCACCCAATACTTCTTCTGCTCCTCAGTGCCCATGGCTACGATAGCGGCGAGTGCGAGGCCGCTGGAGGAGATGGAAATGGCAACACCGCCGTCACCCCATGCCAGTTCCTCGGTGATGACGGCAGACGTCAGAACGGAATCCCCACCGCCGAACATGCCCGCCGACAGGCCCAGGTTATTAGCCTTCAGCATGATGTCGCGGGGAACCTCTTCGTGCTCGTCATAGTATTGAGCACGAGGCCGTATCTCCTTGAGGGCAAACTCGTGCGCCAGTTGCTGGACCATTCTCTCTTCTTCGTTCAGTCCAAAGTCGACCATGTTAACCTCCCGCCAGTGTATGCGACTCTACGAACCTCTGATTGGGCAATTGTAGCACAAGCGTCATTTGTGACAATAGAAAAGCCAATCGGGAATTCTCCGCCGCCTTATCGCCCTTGTCCGCAAGTCAAGCCCCCGCTTATACTCCCCGATGACAACAATCGCGGAGTTGAGCAGTGGACTACAACGACTCTCTTAAGGTGAAACGACTGCGTCCCGGCGCCCGCCTGCCGGAACGAGCCACAGAAGGCTCCTCTGGGCTGGACATCTTCGCCTGCATCGACGAACCGGGCTACGTCGTGCTTGGCCGGCAGCCTATCCGCGTCGGCACAGGCATCGCCATCGAATTCCCTCAGGGATTCGACGCTCAGGTGCGACCGCGCTCCGGCCTCTCAGCAAAGGGCGTCGGTGTTACCTTCGGTACGATCGACAGTGATTACCGAGGGGAGGTGCTGGTCACGATGTACCTGTTCGGAGATCAGGAGGAGTACCGGATAAACGACGGCGACCGCATAGCCCAGCTCGTGCTGGTGCGGCTCGCCGAACTTCCCTTGACTGAGGTATCTGAACTCACTCCTACGACCCGCGGGAGTGGTGGCCACGGCTCCACCGGCCACAGCCACGTCATCAACACCCCTAACCAAGTCTGAACCGACTGACCGACACCGGTCAACCGGATGTTCCCGAAGTTGTGCGTCCTCGGCCCGCCACCAGACCCCCAGGACGGACAACTTTCCTCGGCGGCGGTCTGTGATGTCCCTGCCCGTCCCCACGGGGGAAGAGACACCGGAGCTACCACCTGCGACCATTCTGGATCAGCGGCCATATCCACCTGAATCGGGAGAAACCCTAATCACTCGCTTCCCCGGCACCTATTCCTTGCGGCGGTAGACTGGATGCGCCCGCGGAAAGACCCCCTCGTTGACACAGATTTCCCCCAGCCACCATACTGGAATGGAACTCTGTCTCATGCTCATCGACTTACACGCCCACACAAGACCGATCTCCTGGGACTCCGACCTTACCCCGGACGAACTCGTGCAACTATCAAAGGCTGCCGGCCTCGACGGCGTTTGCCTCACAGAGCATGACTACTTCTGGAAGACCGTCGATGTGCAGGCCCTGGCGAAACGGCACAACTTCCTCGTCCTCCCCGGCATCGAGGTCAACACCGAAGACGGCCATATCCTCGTCTACGGCCTCGACAAGTTCGAATTCGGGATGCACCGCATCAAGCAGCTTGCAGCGATGGTCGAAGCGGCAGAAGGCGCCATGATCGCCGCTCACCCCTACCGGCGCTACATGCGCTGGCACCACCTCGAGGCCAAGGACTTCGAGCAGGCGCTGGAGCGAGCGACCACCAACCCCGCCTATCAGCACTGCATAGCGCTCGAGAAACTCCACGGCCGGGGCAACCCCCAGCAGAACCGCTTCTCCGAGATGCTCTGTGAACTCCTGCGGTTGCCCGGTACCGGCGGCGGCGACGCCCACAACCCCAACCATATCGGCCGCTGCGCCACCCGCTTCGAACGCGAAATAGGCAACGTCGGCGACCTCATCGCTGAACTCAAAGCGGGGCGATTTCAGGCCGTTGACCTGCGGCCGGCCACCTCCTGATAACGTAGCCGGAAGCGACGGCCCTTTCGCCCGGCGCCGGTTTGACACTAATCGGAGGTTGAAGTTAAAGTATCGTCATCTTCGCCATAACCAAGTCGCCTAGTTGAGTAGTACCCAGGAAGGAGGTAGGGAGCGATGACTGAAAGCTCTCTCGCAGACGAGTTGCGAACGCTTATCGGCAAGGAAGGCGACCCGCTAATTATCGAGGTGGACAAGACCGCAATCCGCATGTTCGCCCGCGCCGTCGGGCACACCGACCTCGTCTTTTACGATGAGGAGTACGCCAAGAGCAAGGGGCACCGCAGCATCATCTGCCCGCCCGGCTTTGTCGGGCACGCCATCCACACGCCGCTCCAGCCAACCGGCATCATCGGGTCCTCCGTGACGCGAATGCCGGCGATCAAGGCGCAGTTCAGAGGCGTCCTCAACGGTGGCACAGAGTTCGAGTTCTATGGCGAGGACATCTGCGCCGGCGACATCCTCAAGGGCGTCGGCAAGCTTGCTGAAGTCCGCGAAAGAGCGGGCGCCCTCGGCCAGATGCTGTTCGTCGTCACCGAAACCAACTACACAAACCAGAACGGCAAGCTCGTCGCTACCCAGCGCGGCACCGCCATCATGTACTAGGAGGTGGCAGAGATGGCTGAGCAGGTTTACTACGAAGACGTCAACGTCGGCGACGAGATCCCGAAGCTGGCAAAGAACTGCAGCACGCAGCAACTGGTCATGTGGGCCGCCGGCTCCGGCGACTTCTACCAGATCCACTACGACAAGGACTTCGCCCTGGCTCTCGGGACCCTTCCCGGGATCATCGTCCACGGCGCCCTCAAGCATGCCTTCCTCGGGCAGATGCTCCACGACTGGGCCGGCGACAAGGGTTGGATCAAGAAGTACGGCTGCCAGTACCGCGGCATGGATGTGCCCAACGAGAACATCACCTGTCGCGGCGTCGTCACCAACAAGACGCAAGAGGGCGGCCTCAACCTCGTCGAGCTGGACATCTGGACCGAGAAGGACGGCGGCGAGAAGACGTCCCCGGGCAAGGCTACGGTAGTCCTGCCATCGCGTTAAGGCCGGCGGGGTCTGCCGGCACCGTCCCGATTCTCAACAAGGGGAGAGTTCTTCCTTGTCTAAAGCTCTAGAAGGCAAAGCAGCGGTAGTTACCGGTGCTGGGCGGGGGATTGGTCGCGTCGTCGCCCTGCACCTGGCAGAGCTCGGCGCCCGCGTCGTCGTCAACGACCCGGGAGTCGATCCCACCGGGACCGGCCACGACAATGCCCCGGCCGCCCAGGTAGTACGAGGAGATCCGCAACCAAGGCGGCGAGGCGGTCGCCAACTTCGACTCCGTCGCCAGCATGGAGGGCGGCGAGAGTATCGTCAAGACAGCGCTCGACGCCTGGGGCCGCATCGACATACTTGTCAACAACGCCGGCATCCTCCGCGACCGCCTTATCGTCAACATGGCCGAAGAGGATTGGGACGCCGTCATCGCCGTCCACCTCAAGGGCACCTTCGCCTGCACGAAGGCGGCAGCGGTCTGGATGCGCCGCCAGGGGTCAGGACGGATCATCAACACCAGCTCCTCCTCCGGCCTTATCGGGAACGCCGGCCAGGCCAACTACGGCGCTGCCAAGTCAGCCATCGCCGGCTTCACCCGCGTCGTCGCGCGCGAATTGGCGGGCTACGGCGTGACCTGCAACGCCATAGCCCCTATGGCCGCTACCAGGCTCACCGTCGGCATGGCCGACCAGGCAGCCAAGATAGGCTTCAACATCCCCGAGCCTGAGGGCATCGCGCCCGCGGTCGCCTACCTCGCCAGCGACAGCGCCGCCGGTATCAACGGCCAGGTATTCTACGTCTTCGGCGGCACCGTATGCCTGGCTCAACCCCCTATCCCCATGCGTACGATCTTCAAACCCACGCGCTGGGAGTTGGACGAGCTCATACAAATGGTGCCCTGGAACCTCATGGGAGGCATCGCCAACCCTGCGCCGCCCGCCGACCACCTGCGGCCCGGCGCTCAGCCAACCGCCGGAGATGCCGGCGAACCAGACCCGTCAGAGTAAGAAGACCGAGAACCGAGACCTACAAAGGATAGAGAAACCGTGGGAGACAGACTGAAGGGAAGAGCGGCCGTCGTCACCGGAGCAGGGAGAGGCATCGGCAGAGCTATCGCGCTCGCCCTTGCCGCTGAAGGCGCCGGCGTCGTCGTGAACGACCCCGGTGTTGCCGTTGACGGCAGCGGCTCCAGCAGGGGCCCCGCCGAGGACGTTGCCCAAGAGATCGTCGCCCAGGGAGGCGTGGCCGTCCCCAACTTCGACTCCGTAGCCACCGTCGAAGGCGGCGCCGCCATCATAAAGACCGCCCTCGACAGCTTCGGCCGGGTGGACATCCTGGTCAACAACGCCGGCATCCTCCGCGACCGCACGCTCCTCAAAATGACCGAGGAGGAGTGGGACGCCGTCATCAACGTCCACCTCAAGGGCGCCTACTGCACCTGCAAGCCTGCTGCCTCCCGTATGCGACGCCAGCGCTACGGCCGCATCATCAACTTCACCGCCGGCCCGGGTCTTCTCGGCGGCTTCGGTCAGGCCAACTTCGCCGCCGCCAAGGCCGGCGTGGCCGGGCTTACCCGCGTCCTCGCCCGCGAGTTGGGACGCAACGGCATAACCTGCAACGCTATCGCGCCGATCGCTCAGACGCGGCTGACCGCCCCCATCGCCGAAGCGGCGGCTGCCACCGGACAACCGTCCCCACTGGGAGACCCCGAACAGGTAGCGATGATGGTGACCTACCTCGCCACCGAAGACGCCTGGAACGTGAACGGCAGGGTATTCTACGTATCCGGTGGCGCCATCTCCCTGGCCTATGACGAGGACATGGGTCGCTCCATCACCAAGGAAGGCGTCTGGACCATCGACGAACTGGCGGCAATTCTGCCGGGACATCTCCTGACGGGCATGTCCAATCCAGCGCCGTCACCGGAGACGCGCGAGACCTAGAATCGAGGCGTTCTGGGCAGGAAAACACAAGGCCGGCGCACTTTCGCCGGCCTTTCCACTCGCGGGGGCCCGCGAGCCTACTCCTCGCCCTCTTCCGGTACCACCCACTCCCTGCGCAACTCCATAAGAACGAACGACCCGTCGCTGCGCCGCGATTTGCCGCAGGCGACGAATCCCGCCTTAGAGAAGGAACGCTGGGCGCGATAGTTCCAGTCCAGAGTCTTGAGGTAGAGCCGCCTCATGACGGTATTCCTGAAAAGGTAGCCGGCCAGCGTCCTCAGCGCATCCGTGCCGTAGCCCCGGCCCCAGTAGCTGCGGTCACCGATGGTGATGCCAACCTCCGCCTCCCCTTTGAGACGGTCGATGTTGTAGTACATGACGTTGCCGATATGTCGCCCCTCTCCATCCTCGACCGCATAGCTGCGGCGAAAAGCGCCCGGGTTTTCCAGCTCATCTTCAAACAGGGCCACATAGTCGGCGAATGCCGTCGCGATTGGCTTCGCGGCGTCATAGCGGGCCAGCTCAGGGTCTTTGCGCCAGGCGTAGTCCACCGTGGCGTCCTCCCTGCGCTTCTCCCGCAATACGACCATCTCGCCGCGGGCGATCTCCCCCTGGACCACGGCGGTCATCATCTGCCTCCGCTGCCGGTCGGAGGGGAAAGCCCCTCCACCATCGTCGCTGCCTTGCGGACTATGTCGGCCTCATTGGGATAGCTCAGTAGGCGGCACGCCTCTTCCACCGTATGCCATTCCACGTGGTCGTATTCATGATCATGGTCAGCCAGACTGCCGCCGGTGGCCACGAACAGGAAGTGATGAACCGTCTTGTGGTAGCGAACGCCCTCTTCCTTCCGCACGAACCAGTAGCGGATGCTGCCGATCTTCTCCTGGACAGCGACCTCCAGGCCGGTCTCTTCCCTGACCTCTCGCGACGCTGCCGTCAACAGGTCCTCGCCCGGCTCCGGCGTCCCCTTGGGCAGCCCCCAGAGATTCTCCTGCACGCGGCCGCAAATCACCACCTCCGTGCCTTGGGCGCCCTGACGGTAGACGACCCCTCCCGCAGAAGTAGCAGCCTTTGTTTGCAGACCGGGACTTGTCCTCCGAGCCAACGCCTTTTCTCTCCCAGCGACACTTGTCTACCGGCGGGCAGGTCCAAATCCGAGGGGGTCCTCGTTGAACTCCATCTCCTCCAGAGCAGCGACCGCAGCCTCCCGCAGCCTCTCCTCCGGATGCTCGCTCAGTTCCTCCAGCGCGGTCTTGGCGTCCTCACCACCGATCTCTCCCAGGGCAGCGACCGCGGCCTCCTGGACCTCCACGTCCTCATCTTCCAGCAGCGTGATCAGTTCAGGGACAGCAGCCTCACCACCCATCGACGCGCAGGCGTTGGCCGCTTCGTAGCGCATCTCGGCATCGTCGCTCTCCAATTCGCGGAGCAGGATCGGCAGCCAGCGGGGGTCGCAGTGGCGGCCCATGGCGTGCACCGCGCTCAGCCTCATCTGGCGATGACGGCTGCCATATGCTTCCTCGATGCTCCGCCGCACCCATCCCAGGCTCCGCGCCCCCGCCGACTCCAGGGCGCGGGCACGTACCTCAACTGTTTCCTCCGGATTCTCGACCACGCCGCGAAGGGCCAGGTCGACCCTCTCCCCATCAGCAGCGCTCAACTGCTGGAACTCCGCCCGCAGCGCAAACGCTCCCAGAGCGAGCGCCGCCTGGGCGCGGACGGCAGGCTCAGGGTCTCCCTCAAGAAGCGCGATAAGGGGCGTGATCAAGTCCCGCCCCTCGTACTCCCAGAGCCCCTGCACGGCGGCGTACCTCACCTCCGCGTCCTCATCTTCGAGGCCGGTAATAAACACGGCGTCGAAGTTCATATCCACGTTGTCCTCTGCCAGATCCAGGAGTTGCCTGACGATCTGCCGGCGGCGCCCCAGATCAATCTGTGGCCAGATGCTGCGGAGGAGCGCCACATCATCTGCCTCAAGCGCCGACAACTGCGCCAGCCGCGAAAACGCCAGCGGCCGCGCCAAGTCCGTCAACTCCTGCAGATACGACTCCAGAACCATACCCTCGTCCCTCAAAACCGGCCCTTCTCGATCAGTCTATCCACGGGAAAAAGCCCCTGTCAATGATAGCATCGACCGTGTTCACCACCGATTGACCCACAACAAGCCGCCGACTAGAGTGAAAACATGACAGTGCGAGCAATACGCATGAACCCGCGCGACAACGTCGCCGTACTTACGGCCGACGTCAACGTCGGCGACCTCATCGAGGCGGACGGCGTCCAGGTTCAGGCAATCGAGCCGGTATCTCGTGGTCGCAAGATTGCCCTGACCGCGATCTCTCCCGGCCAGACCGTGTACCGCTACGGCGAGGAGATCGGCCAGGCCACCGAAGCGATCGCCCCCGGCCAGCACGTGCACACCCACAACATGGGCGGCAAGAAATGAGCAACGATTTCACATTCGAAGGATGGCGCCGGCCTGACGGACGCATCGGCATCCGCAATCACTGTCTGGTGCTCGCCTCCGTTGTCTGCGCCGCCGGTGTCGTCCGCGAGGTGGGACGCCGCCTTCCCGAAGCCGTCGTCATCGAGCACCCCCACGGTTGCGGTCGCGGCGGGCCGGACATCGGCCTTCAGCTCCGCACCCTGGCCGGCATCGTCGAGAACCCCAACGTCGGCGGCGCGATCATCGTCGGCCTCGGCTGCGAGCCCGTCTCCGTCGGCTTCCTTCAGGCCGTCCTCACCGACAACAAGAAGCCCCTGCAAGGTATCGTCATCCAGGAGGCCGGCGGCTCCCAGAAGACCGCCGCCAAGGTCGAGGCGATGGCCCGCGAGATGCTCGCTGATCTGGCGGCCATGCCCCGCGAGAAAGCCACGCTAGCCGATCTCACGGTAGCCCTGGAATGCGGCGGCTCCGACACCTTCTCCGGCATGACCGCAAACCCCGCCGTCGGCAAGGCTGTCGACAGGCTGGTCGCAATGGGTGGCACAGCCATCCTCTCCGAGACCACGGAGATGATCGGCGCCCTCGGCCCTCTCCTGCGCCGCGCCGAGAACGCCGACATCGCGGCGAGCCTCAAGCAGATGATCGACAACCAGGAAGTCATCACCCACCAGATACTGGGGCCGCTGGCCGACCGCGCCCTGGCCCCCGGTAACGTCGAATCGGGCCTCTCCACAATCGCCGAGAAAAGCCTCGGCTGCATCATGAAGGGCGGTAGCTCTCCCATCCGGGAGGTGCTTCCCTACGGGCAACGGCCGAGTAAGCAGGGGCTGGTCGTGATGGATACCCCCGGCTACGATGCCGAGAGCATAACCGGCATGGCGGCGGCCGGCGCCCAGGCAATAATCTTCACTACCGGCAGAGGCTCACCCGCCGGCTTTCCCATCGCGCCGGTGATCAAAGTGGCCTCCAATACCGAGATCTACGAAGCGATGTCCGACGACATCGACGTCGACGCCGGGCAGGTGCTCAGTGGAAAGACACTGGAAGAGGTCGGTGAGGAGATTCTAGCTCTTTTGTTGCGAGTCGCTCGCGGCGAGAAGACGAAAGCCGAGATCAACCGCCAGGACGTCTTCGCCATAGCCCAGACGCACCAGGCCCTCTAGCCACCACGCCATACCGTCATCACCCCTACTGCACCCCGTGCAGCTCCCGCTTGGGCTCGCGCGCCATCAGCTCGGCCACCCCTCGATGCGGGTCCAGCCCCTCGAAGAGCACCTCGTACATCTTCTCCGTTATCGGCATCTCCACTCCCAGGCGACGCGCCAGATTCCGGGCCGCGACCGTCGTGGTCACGCCCTCAGCCACCTGCCCCAGAGACGCCAATATCTCGTTCAGGGGGCGGCCCTTTGCCAGCTCGAAGCCGACGGTGTGGTTGCGGCTGAGAGAGCTATAGCACGTCGCCACCAGGTCGCCGACGCCGGCCAGCCCGATGAAGGTCAGTGCCTGCGCCCCTGCCGCCACTCCCAGCCTGGTGATCTCGGCCAGCCCTCGCGTCAGGAAAGCCGCCTTGCCATTGTCGCCGTAGCCAAAGCCGTCGCACATGCCGGCGCCGATGGCGATGATGTTCTTGAGAGCGCCTGCCATCTCCACGCCGACCACGTCGCCGCCCGTGTACACCCGGAACGACGGCCCCATCAGCAAGCCGCGCACCGCCTCGGCTGTGGGCAGATCGCCACAAGCAACGATCGCCGCCGCCGGCAGACCTCGCGCGATCTCCCGCGACAGGTTCGGCCCTGAGAGAACGCAGACTTCCCTCGACAGCGCCGACCCTAGCTCCTCCCCGATCACCTCCGACATCCGCTTTCCTGTCTCCGATTCGAGCCCTTTGACAGCGCTCAATACAATCGAAGCGGGATCGAGATGAGGGCGGAGCCGGCGGAGATTCTCCCGCAGCGACGACGAAGGCACTACCAAGACGACCAACCCCGCTCCGGCGAGAGCCTCCCCCAGATCGTGAGTCACCGTGAGAGAGGGAGGGAACCGAAGGCCCGGCTGCAGCAGCTTATTCTCTCCGTCTCGCTGGAGCCGTTCCGCCTCCTCCTCCTGCCACGACCACAAGTAGGTGGATACCTCCCGCCTCGCCAGCAAGACCGCCAGGGTCGTGCCCCAACTGGTCGTGCCGATCACCGTTACCTTGTCAATGCCCTCCGCCGAAATCACATCCCCTCCTGGGCGCGCTTGGGTTCCCCGATCTGCTCTTTCTGCCCGATCTTGCGTTCGCTACCGGAGAGCAGCCGCCGGATATTGTCGTGGTGCAGGACGATTATCAGCGCCGCCGTGATCAACTGCGAACACCCCGTAGGCATAGGGATGAACGTCGGCGACCGCCAGCGCTAGGAATACCGCCGCCGCCACTGCCGACATGCCCACCGACATCAAAGACATATAGCGAGTTATGGCAACTACAGCGACCGCTATGGGTATGAGCGCCAGGCTGGCCAGCGGGTCCATCGCCAGCATCGACCCATAGGCGGCGGAGACACCGCGGCCGCCCCGAAAGCCCACGTAGACGGGCCAGACATGTCCGGCTACCGCCGCCAGCCCGGCCACCGCCTGCACGTACGCCTCACCCGATATCGCCCGCGCGATCAGCACTGCCACTGACCCCTTAGCGATATCGACGATGATCACGATCAAGGCAACCCGCAACCCCAACGTCCGCAGGGTATTGGTGCCGCCCATCTTGCCGCTTCCGTAATCGCGCACGTCGATGCCACGGAGCAGCCTGCCCATGAGAATGCCCGTAGGGATGCCGCCCAACAGATAGCCGGCCACCGCCGCGACAATGTACTCCCAGGCCATCTCTAACGCTCCCCCCGGCTCTTGAATACCATCTTCAGCGGCGTGCCGGCAAAGCCGGAGACCCGCCGTAGCTGGTTCTCCAGATAGCGGCGGTAGGAGAAGTGGATCAGTGCGGCATCGTTCACAAAGAAAACGAACGTCGGTGGCGCCACCTGCACTTGAGTGCAATAGAGTACCTTCAGCTTCTTGCCATGCACCGAAGGGGGCCCCCGTTCCTCGATTGCCCGCTGCACCATCGCATTAAGCTCCCCGGTGCCGACCCTCTTCCGTCGCTCCTCCCCCACCTTCAGCGCCTCCGCCAGCAGCCCGTCGATGCCCGTCCCCTCCTTCGCCGAGATGAAGCGCACCGCAGCCCAAGGAGCGAAGCGCGTCCGGAGGCGCACCACCCTCTCGAACTGCTTGCGGACGTTGGGAGAAGGGTCCATCAAGTCCCACTTGTTCACCACCAGCACCAGACCGACGTGGACGTCCGCCACCAGGCCGGCGATGTGCGTGTCCTGAGCTGCCACCCCCTCTGCGGCATCCATCAGAAGAAAGGCAACGTCGGCCTTCTCGACAGCCCGCTCTGCGCGCAAGACCGAGTGCTTCTCGACCCCTCGCTGCACGCGCCCTCTTCGGCGAATGCCCGCGGTATCGAGGATGAGCAGCCTATGTCCCTGGAACTCGAAAAGGGTGTCGATGCTATCGCGGGTAGTGCCCGGCTCGTCACTGACGATGACCCGCTCCTCTCCCAAAATAGCGTTCAGCAGCATGGACTTGCCCACGTTTGGCCGTCCGACAATCGCTATCGACAGGGCCTCCGCCGTCTCCGCGGCAGCCGGCGCCGGCGCCAGCTCCACGACCATATCCAGCACGTCGGCGACACCCTGGCCGTGGTAAGCGCTGACGGGGATCGGCTCTCCCAGTCCCAGCTCGTAGAACTCGACCGCCGCTTCCCGCCGCGTCCAGTTCTCCGCCTTGTTCGCCAGCAGCAGCACCGGCTTGGCGGCACGTCGCAGAACGTCGGCCACATCGAGGTCGGCGGCAGTGATCCCCTCCTTCGCGTCGACCACGAAGAGGATGACCTGCGCCTCCTCTATGGCGAGCTCTACCTGCTGCCTAATCAAAGCGCTGTACGGTGCCGACTCGTCGACGAGAAGCCCACCGGTGTCCACGAGGCGGAACTCCTTCTGTTGCCACTCCACGTCACCGTACAGACGGTCGCGGGTCGTCCCCGCGATATCTTCTACCAGCGCCTTCCGCCCACCCAACATGCGGTTGAATAGAGCGGACTTGCCCACGTTGGGCCGTCCGACCAGCGCCACTACCGGTTTGCTCGGAGGAGTCAATGTCGCCGTCTCTTCTAGTTGGGAGTCTGTCTTATCTTGCGCCGTCACGGGCTCGATACCGTAACGACCACTTCTACGGGGTCCACCCCCACCAACTCCAGCCCCGCCGGTAGCTCCACCACCGGGGCGAGCCGGTGCGTGCCGGGTGAGAGGTCAGACAAGTCCACGGTGACGGTGATCTCATCAGCAGTCAGCGTCTGCAGGACCGGCATCTCTCCGGCCACTGTGACGGACACCGTCGACGGCACCACCGTCGCCAACACGCCCGCTTCTGCCCCGCTGGTCTTCACAGCGACAGTGAAAGCGCTCTCTCCCTGTGCCGGGCCCACTCGCACTCGCACGACAACCTCTTCCCCATTCGCAACCCGGGCACCCTCCGGCAGACGCAAGCGTACGCTCCGCACTACGTCCGACTCCGCGCCATCGACTGTCACGTTTTCCGTGGTCAGAGTGTCGATAGACTGCAGAACCTCCAGGGATCCGGAGACGCTGACGAAAGCGGGGTCGACCTCCACCGCCGTGACCTTGTATCCCGGAGCAGCGTTGCCGCTGATAGAGGGATTAACGATGTAGACGACGCTGAACTCCTCCTTGACTATCGTGAGGCTCACCTCTGCCGTGTTCGGATCGAGGTTGACCCCACTGATGTCTCCGCCCTGCGCATCACGAGGCGTGAGAGTGAACTCATGCTTCAAATCCACCTTGATATTGGTCAAGTTGACATCCGCAACAGCAGCATCCACCAGATCGACCAGGCTCGCCGGACCGGAAATGCTGATTTCCTCCGGCGACACTTCAGACTCTGCCAGGCTGTAGCCGAGGGGGGCCGCCCCTACCAGCCTCACTTCTACCGGCACAGTCCTCGTCGTTACCGGCTCCAAGTTGACGACGACCTCGCGTGGGTCGACTTCGTCAACATCCACGTCACCCCTATTCACAGAGACGCGAACTGACACGCTCGTCTCCCTCTGCTTCATCCCCGAGAGATCGATGATAGCCCTGAAATCGTCTGTCGAGATGTCATTCCACACATCCTTATCAGCCGATATCCGTACCCTGACAAACGGCTCAGATATGCTTGACACCGCCAGTCCTTGAGGAACATTCACCGCCTCTACCGCTATCACGCCGGGGAAGAAGTCTCTGCGCGTCTCGTTTTCAACGTCGATGACAAAGAACCAGATCGCTATGGCGAGGGCGATAGAAAGGATCCCCAGGCTTATGGTGTTCCTGACGACGTCAAAGCCCTCACGGATAACCGTCAGAACCGCACGTCCCAGGCGTTCCAAGAGGCTCAACTCTTATCTCCCCATTCCCTAGACCTGCCCACTACTCAAACTCACGCTCAGACGGCGTCCTTCCCACGAGGTTGGCCAAAGTGGCGCGTAGCCGCCCCTCATCGAGGCGGCGCAGCATCCGGCCGTTCGATGCCACACATATCTGACCCGTCTCCTCCGACACCACGACCGATACCGCATCAGTGCGCTCAGTGATGCCGAGCGCCGCCCGATGGCGTGTCCCCATCTGGCCCCGGCGAGTGTCCTCGGCCAGGGGCAAAGTGCAGGCCGCCGCCACTACCCGGTTCTCCCTCAGTATCACCGCGCCGTCGTGCAACGGCGAGTTAGGAAAGAAGATGCCCTCCAAGAGCTCCGCCGACGGGGCAGCGTCAACCCGCACACCGGTATCGATGTAGTCCTCCAAGCCCGTCTCCCGTTCCACCACCAGAAGAGCGCCGTGGCGCTGCTGCGAGAGATTGGCGGCAGCCCTGGTCACGGCATCGATCATGTTGTCGATAGCGTCGTAACTGGATCTTCCTAGCCAAGCGCGCCCTCCCGTCCGTCCCACACGCTCCAGGGCTCTCCGCAACTCCGGCTGGAAGATGATGGGTATCGCTATGAACAACCCGATCAGCGAGTTGCGGAGAATGAAGCTAAGGACCGTCAGGTCGAACACGCGGGCGAGCACGAACGCTCCGATAAGGACGATCGCGGCGCCCCGCAGGACCGACATCGCAGTCGTGCCCCGGATGAGCAGCAACACCCAGTAGATGAAGGCGGCAATCAGAAGGATGTCAATTATGCTGCGGGCATCCAGCCGCCCCAGGTTCTCTCTGACCGAGTCAAGCAGTTCTTCCATCGCTCTCAATCGGGGGAATAAATGAGCCGGTTCGTTTGTCGGCTCACGCCGCGCCCGCGCTAGTCCGTACCTTCACCGAGCAACAGCGCCAGTATCGCCCGCTGCGCATGCAGCCGGTTCTCCGCCTGATCGAACACCACCGACTGCGGCCCTTCAATCGCCTCGTCCGCTATCTCCTCACCGCGGTGCGCCGGCAAGTCGTGCATCAAGATAGCGCCCGGCGACGCTTCGGCAAGCAGTTCGGCATTGACCTGATAGCCGGCGAAGGCTTTCATCCTAGCCTGATAGCTATCCTCCTGACCCATGCTGATCCAGACATCGGTGTAGACGACATCCGCCCCTCGTACGGCTTCCCGAGGCGTTCGGGCGCTTTCGATACGAGCCCCACTCTCTGCCGCCCAATTCCGTGCCCGCGCTACCGTCTCCTCCGGCAAGCCATAGCCCTCCGGCGAGGCGATAACAAAGTTCATCCCTACCATCGCCGCCGCCTGCACCAGCGACGCCGATACGTTGTTGCCATCGCCGATGAAAGCCAAAGTCAGTCCGGAGAAACGCCCCTTCTTCTCCAAGACCGTCAGCAGGTCGGCCACAGCCTGGCAGGGGTGCTCCTCATCGGAGAGAGCGTTGACAACCGGCACGGCGGCGAATTCGGCCAGGTCGATCAGGGTCTGCTGCGTGTAGGTGCGGGCAGCGATGCCGTGGACGTAGCGGCTGAGGACGCGGGCCACGTCGGCGACAGGCTCGCGCGTTCCCAGCCCCACCTCGCTCTGCCCCAGATAAACGGCCTGCCCTCCCAACTGCTGCATCGCCACGTTGAAGCTGACGTGAGTCCGCAGAGAGGCCTTCTCAAAGAGAAGCGCCAGCGTCTTGCCCGCCAGGACACGGGAATAACCGTTCCTCTTCATATCCAGCGCCACGTCGAGGATGCGCTTCAGCTCATCAGGCGTCAGGTCAGCAATCGACAACAGGTCTTTTCCCGCACGACACGTCTCCTTTTCAACGTTGGCAAGTATAGCATAGCAATAATCGAGCGAATATCCACTTCATCCGTGCCCGTGCCACACCTTCTTGACGCTACGCGGCAGCGAATGTAACTTATGCATCACATCGCACGCGGCTCACTCCATCTCGGATGAGGGACAATCCGTGAATCTTTGGCTGGAGCGCCACAGGGCCACCATCCTCGTCACCCTTACGGCAGTGGTGGTCATCGGGCTCGTCTTTCTTTTCCTCCAGCATCGTGACGGCCGGCAACCGCTTGAGATCCGCCTCGGCGAACCACCGGTCGACGGGCAGCCCATCGAGGTCTACGTCACCGGCGCCGTCCAGCACCCGGCGTCTACTCGCTCGACGACGGCGCCCGCATCACCGACGCCCTCGACGCCGCCGGCGGCCCTGCCCCCGACGCCGACCTCGTCTCTGAACCTAGCGCGGCTCTGAGCGACGAGGATCAATCACGGTGCCCCGCCAGGGTCAGACCGCGAACAGCGCCGACGCGACCGCTCCACCACAGTAACATCAACACCGCCGATGCGCAGACCCTCGACTCCTTGCCCGGCATCGGCGAGGTCTACTCGCAGCGCATCGTCGACTCCCGCACCGCCAACGGCCCGTTCGCCAGCATCGACGACCTGCTGCAACGGGATATCATCCCTCGCGCGACCTTCGAGAAGATCAAAGACCTGATTACGGTTGGGCCTTGACGCTAGCTTATCTGGCCGCAGCTTGGGTCCTGGGGACAGTCGCCGGTGCCCTCGGTTGGGACTTGGCTTGGGTTGTCGCCGGCGGCGCCGCCGTTCTTGCCGCCGCGATAGCGCTTTCTCGCCACAACGTTTCCCTGGCCCTCCTTGCCCTCCTCTGCGCCGGCCTCTTCGCCGCTGCCATCTTCCGCTTCCAGGCGACCGAACCGCCGGCCCATCCTACCGGCATCGCCGTCTTCAACGCACGCTGACCCCACCGCTCCATTTCCGAGCGTTGGTGACGGACGATCCCGAGGAGAAGGCACGCTCCCTCAGCCTGCGTCTCACAGTGAAGGAGGTCTAGCAGGACGGCGAATGGCAACCGACCAGCGGCGGCGTGCTCCTCCGGCAGGACCTCTTCCCCCGCTACCACTACGGCGATCTTCTTGAGATCGAGGGCAAGCTAGAGACACCGCCGGTGCTCCCCGACTTCGACTACCGCCAGTACCTTGCTCGACAGGGCATCGTCTCCATCGCCGAATACCCGAAGATCCGTTTCCTCGGAGTCCGGCCAGGGCAACAGAGCGCTGGCGGCGATCCACTCCCTGCGACGAGAGTTATCATCAGTGCTGGCGAACGCCCTGCCGGAGCCTCAGGCTTCATTGGGCCAGGGCATCCTCCTCGGCGAACGCTCGGCGCTGCCCCAAGACCTCACCGACGACCTCAACGCCACCAGCACCTCCCACATCATCGCCCTCTCCGGCTACAACATCACCCTCGTGGCCGGCTCTGGTCATCAGCACCCTGGCTTGGCTCGTCGGACGGCGCAACGCCGCCCTGCTGGCCCTCGCCGCCATCGTCGCCTACACCGTGCTGACCGGAGCCTCGCCCAGCCTCGTGCGAGCTGCGATAATGGGCGCTCTCTACCTCATAGCGACCCTGCTGGGGCGACCCAACAGCGCAATCGTATCGCTCACCGTCGCCGCCGCCCTCATGACCGGGCTCGACCCGCCCGTGATCCAGGATGTCTCCTTTCAACTCAGCTTTGCCGCCGCTGCCGGCCTTGTCCTGCTCGTGCCTCTCCTGCGCGAGCGG
Organism: uncultured Chloroflexia bacterium; assembly: GCA_963763495.1. Taxonomy (GTDB): domain Bacteria; phylum Chloroflexota; class Dehalococcoidia; order DSTF01; family JALHUB01; genus DAOUEO01. The sequence goes on along the minus strand of CAVXOY010000009.1, from coordinate 38,706 downwards.
GCAGCCCAAGCTGCCTCGCCCCTTATGAGCGACACCCGCTCCCTCTCTCGCGGCTTCCCGGGCATGCTCTTCGAGACGGCCATCGTCACCATCGCCGCCGTCGCTTCCACCCTCCCCCTTATCGCCCTCCACTTCCAGCGCCTGTCGCTCGTCGCCCTACCCGCGAACCTGCTCGTCGTCCCGGCCTTCCCTTTCATCATGATCACCTCCGCCCTCGTCGCCATAGCCGGTCTCGCGTCGAGTGCGCTGGCTGCGGTCCTGGGCTGGATCGCCTGGCTGGGGCTGACCTACATGATCGAGGCCGTGCGCCTGCTCGCCGACCTGCCTTTCGCCTCCCTGGAGCTACGCGGCTTCAACACCGGCCATGCCGTCGTCCTCTATGCCCTGATGGGTCTCCTCGCCTGGTCGATGAGCCGCCGCCCGCTTGGCCTTGAGACAGTGAAACGGCTGCTGCAACCGGTAGCGAGGACGGCATCCTTCGCCGGTCGCCCCCTGCGCTTCATCCCGACCGTCTGGCTGGCCGGTGGCCTTGCCATCGCCGCCGCCCTTGTCTGGATAGCCGTCTTCTCCGCGCCCGGTGATCGACTGGAGGTGAAGGTCTTCGATGTCGGTCAGGGCGACGCGATATTCATCCGCACCCCGGACGGTCACAAGCTCCTCGTCGACGGCGGGCCCAGCGGCCGTCTCGTCAGCGACGCCCTGGGCGATGAGCTTTCCTTCTGGGACCGCAAGATCGACATGGTGATACTGACCCATCCCGACGACGACCACCTGGCCGGACTGGTGACAGTGCTGGAGCGTTACGACGTGAGAGGAGATCGTGACCAACTCCCAAGCCGCCGACACCGACGCCTACGCGGAGTGGCAGCGTCTCATCGACGAAAAAGACATCCCCTGCCACCAGGCGAGAAGCGGCGAATGGATAGCCCTCGGTGAAGGAGCGACCCTCCAGTTCCTCTGGCCTCCCGCCGACGCCGCTCTGACCGATAGCGACGACACAAACAACAACTCCGTCGTGCTCAAGCTAGCGTGGGGTCGCGCCAGCTTCCTGCTTACGGGCGACCTGGAGGCTGCAAGCGAAACCGCCCTTCTCCAAAGCAACGTCGATCCGCAAGCAACGGTGCTCAAGGTAGCCCACCACGGCTCCGCCAACTCCACCAGCGAGTCGCTACTGCGAGCCGTCCACCCCCTCGTAGCCGTCATCTCCGTCGGCGAGGACAACCGCTTCCGCCATCCCTCGACGGCGACCCTCGCCCGCCTCGACGACACGCTCATCTACCGCACCGACCAGCAGGGCGAAATCGACTTCTCCACCGACGGCGAGCGCCTGTGGATCTCCACCGAACGCGATCCCCCTGAGACCCCTACGCCCTAAACAAGGGGTGGGTTCCGCTTCTCACGACGCGCCGGCGATGCTATACTCCCTCTGTCCCCGGAAAAACCGAAAGGAGCACCCTTGGAACGCAAAGACGGCCGCCGCCCCGACCAGATACGCCCCCTGCGCATAACCCCCGGCTACCTGCCCCACGCCGAAGGCTCCGCCTTCATCGAGCTTGGCGACACCGCCGTCCTCTGCGCCGTCAGCCTCGGCGAGCGCGTGCCCCCCTTCCTGAAATCGACCGGCAGCGGCTGGATAACCGCCGAGTACGCCATGCTCCCTCGCTCGACCACCACCCGCTCGCCCCGCGAAGCCGTCCTCGGCCGCATCGGCGGGCGCACCCACGAGATACAGCGCCTCATCGGCCGCTCCCTTCGCGCCGTCACGAACCTCGACATCCTCGGCGAGCGCGCCTTCATCGTCGACTGCGACGTCATCAAGGCCGACGGCGGCACCCGCTGCGCTGCCATCACCGGCGCCTACGTCGCCCTCCGTCAGGCATTCGAGAAGCTGCTCGCCGCCGGCGAACTGGCGAGCATGCCCCTCACCGATGCCGTCGCCGCCATCAGTGCCGGCATTGTCGACGGCGTCCCCTTGCTCGACCTCAACTACGAGGAGGACTCCCGCGCCGAAGTCGACTTCAACGTCGTCATGACCGCGAAAGGGGAATTCGTAGAGTCGCAGGGCTCAGCCGAAAGCTCGCCCTTCACGCGGGCCACAATGGAGCAACTGCTCGGCTTGGCTCAACAAGGGATCAGCGAACTGCTTGAGGCCCAGAGACTGGCCCTCGGCGAGACCAACTGACAGCCGCCCTCACGCATACTCTCCCAGCCAAGTCCCGCCGATGACATGGACGTGCCCGTGATGCTGGCTCTGCATCGCGTCACGACCGAAGTTCGATAGAATGCGAAAGCCGTTCGGACAGTGGGTCTGGCCCATCTTCACCGCCACCTCGCCCACGCGGCCCATGTCTTGCCAGAGCTCCTCCTGACTCATGTGCTTCCTCGGCACGACCAGCAGCATCACCGGCGCCCAGCGCAGCCGGTTCCGAAACACCACGACCTCATCGTCCTCGTAGAGGAACTCCGCCGGCTCTCTTTTCGCCACAATCTCGCAGAAAGTACAGTAGACCATCGATCACTCCAAACGGTATGCTAAGAGGGAGGCTTGGCCTATTCTATGTATGGGCCCGCCGGCGGTCAACGCGACTGCGCCCCCAACCGACAAAACCGCCGTTCCCAGCCAAAGGAGACTGAGCCAAAGTGGCAGACATCCGCCCCTTTACCGGCCTTCGCTTCTCGAAAAGCGTCAACATCGCCGATGTCCTGGCTCCTCCCTACGACATCATATCGCCCGATGAGCAGCGGGAGCTCTACCAGCGCAGCCCCTACAACGCCATCCGCCTGGAATACGGCGAGACGAGCGACGCCGACACCCCCGCCGACAATCGCTACACTCGCGCCGCCGCCGACCTCCACCGCTGGCTTGCCGACGGCGTCCTGCTGCGCGAAACATCCCCCGCCCTCTACGTCTACGAGCAGGGATTCACCCATCAGGGACAATACCTGACCCGGCGAGCGTTCTTCGCCCGCGTCCGTCTCCACAACTGGGACGAGGGGATAATCCGCCCCCACGAGCGCACCCTGAGCCGCCCCAAGGAAGACCGCCTCAGCCTGCTCCGCGCCTGCCGCGTCAACATCAGCCCTGTTCTCGGCCTCTACCGCGATCCCGCCGGCGAAGTTGACCGTACGCTCGAAAAGGCTTCCGACCGCTCACTCCTCTTCGAGGCGACAGATGCGGCCGGGCAGAGCCATCGCCTGCACGCGATAACCGACAACACGGCCCTAGGCTGCATCAGCGATCTCTTCCGCGACAAGAGCATCTACATCATCGACGGCCACCACCGCTACGAGACCGCCCTCACCTATCGCGACGAGAGGCGCGCCCAATCGCCGCACTGGAGTGGCGAAGAGGCGGAGAACTTCGTCCTCATCGCCCTCGTCTCCCAGGCGGATCCCGGCCTCGTCGTCCTTCCCACCCACCGTCTGCTCCGGACAGCGGATGTGCCCGCAGACTTCGCGATCAGACTGAGCGAGGCGTTCCATCTCGAAGATGTCAGCGACGGGCTGAACGGCGACTGGACAGCGATGGAAGCCCTCCTCGCCGAAGCGGGTCGCCACGCCCCCGCCATCGGCATCGCTACCCGCGCGGGTAACCAACGCCTCATCGCCACCGTCAAAGACCCCGAGAAAGCCGCCGCTTTGATGCCTCCCGACCGGCCGGCCACCTGGCGTCACCTCGACGCCGCCCTCCTCCAGGACCTGATACTGCAGCGCATCCTCGGCATCAGCGAGCAGGCCATCACCGCAGCGGCGGAACCGCCGGTGGAATTCGTCCACGACGGCGAAGAGGCCCTGCGGCAGGTGGAATCGGGTCAGTACGCCCTCGCCTTCTTCCTCAATCCGACACCGACGGAGCGCGTACTCGAAGTGGCTGACGCCGGCGAGCGGATGCCCCAGAAATCGACCTACTTCTACCCCAAGCTGCCCACCGGCCTCGTCATGTACCCCCTCGACTAGCGCCGCATACCCCGCGTAGGTCGGGCGTCCCGCCCGGCTGCGAGAATACCCTCCAACAAAGAGAGGCGCCCCCAAGGGACGCCTCCTGCCATCGCGCGGATTGAGCCCTATACCTTGGCCTGGCGAACGGAGAATATGTCGGGCACCTTCGCCATCTCCTTGAGCACCTCGTCGGTCGCCGGGCTGTCCAGCCCCACCACCATCATCGCCCGGCCCTTCTCATTCGCAGAGACGCGCATCGAGTGAGAATGTTGATCTTGTGTTGCCCCATTATTGTGCCGACGCTTCCGATCATGCCCGGCCGGTCCACGTTCTCGCAAATCAGGAGATATCCATCGCCGGGGAAGACGTCCACCCAGTACTCCTTGATCTGGACGATGTGAGCGCCGTCATGTCCCGCCGTCCCCGCGACGATCATCTTCCCTGCGCTCGTGGCAGCCTGCACCCGGACCAGATTGGTGTAGATCCCCTCATAGGAGCCCTTGCTCTCATTGATGCGCAGGCCCCGGTGCTCGGCCACGAGGTTCGCATTCACAATCGTCACATTCTCTTCGCTCACCGGCTCCAACAGCCCCTTGATGACCGCTGCCTTGAGCGGCGTCACATCGTAGTCCGCGATCTCTCCGAGGTATTCCACGTCCACGCTGCTCAACTGACCCTCACTAAGCTGAGTCACCAAGGAAGCCACCTTGATAGCGACCTCAAGATAGGGGCCGATCACCGCCATCGTCTCTGCCGGCACCAGAGGGGCATTGACCGAGTACAGCGGCGCTTCCCCTCGGAAAATCGCGATGATCTGTTCTGCCACGTCCAGGGCCACCCGTTCCTGTGCTTCAGACGTAGAAGCCCCCAGATGCGGTGTGACGATGATGCGATCGCTCTTCAAAAGGATGTTGTCGCCCGGCGGCTCTTTGCTGAACACATCCACCGCCGCGCCCGCTATTCTCCCTTCCTCCACAGCCTTGTACAGCGCCTCCTCGTCAACGATGCCGCCGCGGGCCACGTTAATGATCCGGGCGCTCGGCTTCATCATCCGCAGCTCTTTCTCACCGATGAGGCCCCTCGTCTGAGGCGTCAGAATCGTGTGTATCGCAATGTAGTCGGATCCCTTCAAAGATCCTCCAGCTCGACGATCTCCACCCCAAGAACCTGCGCTCGCTCCTGAGAGACAAAGGGATCGCAGGCGACCACGTGCATCTCCAGGCCGCGCGCCCGTCGCGCCACCTCCGACCCGATCTGACCCAGGCCGATGATCCCCAGCGTCTTCCCTCGCACCTCCACACCCATGAAGCTCTTGCGATCCCACTTGCCGCTCCTGAGGCTGGCATTGGCCTGCGGAATGTGCCGCGACAGTGCCAGCATCAGCGCTATCGAGTGCTCAGCGGCCGATGTGCTGTTCCCCAGCGGCGCATTGACGACGATGATCCCCCGCTGCGTCGCCGCTTCCAGGTCGATATTGTCGACGCCGGCGCCCGCGCGTCCGATCACCACCAGATTCCTGGCCGCTTCGATGACGGCCGCCGTGACCTTCGTCTCGCTGCGCACGACCAGTGCGTCGTATTCGCCGATAATGCTTATCAACTCCTCCGCGGGGATGCCCAGCTTGACGTCCACCTCCGCGTGGGCGGCCAAAGCATTGATGCCGTCCTGTGCTATGGGGTCCGTGACCAGTACCTTGCGGTTCATTCCCATCCTTCCCTGTTCTCAGCCTGATCGGCAAGTGACCGGGCGCTCACGCCTTGGCGGGCGTGAACCCCACCCGCGGCAACGCCTGCTTCAACGCATCTACGCAGTTCAGGATGTCCGTCTCCGACACCAACCCTAGGTGCCCGATGCGGAAAATCTTGCCCATCAGCGCGGCCTGGCCACCCGCCAGCACCGTATTGTACTCCTCCCGCATCATCTTGTTCAGCGCCTTGCCGTCGACACCCTCCGGCACCTTCACCGCCGTCACAGTATTCGACGCGAAGCGCTCATCGGCAAGAATCTCCAGCCCTAACGCCTTCACCTGCTGCCGGGTAAGCTCTCCGATGCGGGCGTGCCGGGCAAAGATGCTCTCCAGACCCTCTTTGAGCATCATCTCCAGTGCCACGTCCAGGGCGTAGTAGATGGACACGGCCGGCGTCCAGGGGGTTTGCCCCTTCTCTGCGCTGCTCTTGGCCTTGCCCAGGTCAAAGTAGAAGCGCGGCATCTTCGCCTCTTCATACGCCTTCCAGCCCCGCTCGTTGATCGAGACCATGGCCAGCCCCGGCGGCACCATCCAGCCCTTCTGCGAGCCGGTGACCACCACATCTAGGTCCCACTTGTCCACCGGGCAGGGGATGGCGCTCATGCTGCTCACCGCGTCGACTATCGTGAGAACGCCGCGCCTGCGGGCCACCCGCGCCAGATCCTCCAGCGGGTTCGTCACGCCGGTTGATGTCTCGTTGTGAGTCACCAGCATTGCCTTGTAGTTGAGGTTGGCGGCCAGCGCCTTATCGACTTCGTCCAGATCGGCTGCCTTGCCCCACTCGAAAGATAATATCGTGGTCCTTGGCGCCGTACGCCTTGGCGATCTGGCTGAACCGGTCACCAAAGGCGCCGATGATCACGCAGAGCACCTCATCTCCCGGCGACAAGAAGTTGACGACCGCCGCCTCCATTCCGCCGGTGCCGGAAGTCGTGAGTATGCAGAGGTCGTTCTTTGTCTGAAAGACCTCCTGCACGCGAGACGTCACCCGTGTCGAGATCTCACCGAACTCCGGTCCGCGGTGGTTGATCATCTGACGGGACATCGCCGTCAGGGCTTCTTGCGCGCATGGTGTCGGCCCGGGGATACGTAGGTTCATGGGTGCCTCCTGGAGCTTGGTGAGTTCATATTATCTAATTAGTGAAACATGGATCAAGCGGCCCAACGGCTCCACCTGTGCTAAAATGGCTGACACATTAACAGAGGATTGAGTCCATGGCCAGCCCCTACCGCGGCTTGCCCAGCATCGACCGCCTTCTCGGTGACGAGCGCGTTCGCGGCCTGAGCGAGAAGTACGACGCCCGCATCATCACCGACGTGGCCCGCGAGCGCCTCGCCGAGGCCCGGGGCGCCATCGCCGCCGGCCGGCCCTGCCCTCCCTACGACGCGATTGTCTCGTCCCTCATCGAGGGCATCGGCTCCATAGTAGCACCCACCCTCCGGCCTGTCATCAACGCCACCGGCGTCATCCTCCACACCAACCTGGGCCGCTCCCCCCTTTCCGACGAAGCGATCGCGCCATGGAAGCGGCCGCCCGCAGCTACAGCAACCTCGAGTTCGAACTGGAGACCGGCGACCGGGGATCGCGCCATCCCATCTCGAGAGTCTCCTTGCCGCCTTACCGGCGCTGAGGCGGCGATGGCGGTCAACAACAATGCCGGCGCCGTCCTGCTGGTCTCGCGGCCCTGGCCTCCAACCGCGAGGTCATCATCTCCCGCGGCCAGCTCGTCGAGATCGGCGGCGGCTTCCGCGTCCCGGATGTCATGGCCAAGAGCGGCGCCCGCCTGGTCGAGGTGGGCACCACCAACCGCACCTACCTCACCGATTACGCAGGACGCGATCACCGCCGGCACCGCCGCCCTCCTGCGCGTCCACACCAGCAACTTCCGCATCATCGGCTTCGCCGAGTCGCCGTCCCTCAGCAACCTTGCCGGCCTCGCCCACGAGCGCAACATCCTGCTCCTCGACGACCTGGGCAGCGGCTCCCTACTCGACACGACCCAGTTCGGCCTCGGCGAAGAACCCACAGTCCAGGAGAGCTTGACCGCCGGCGCCGACCTCGTCTTCTTCTCCGGAGACAAGCTCCTCGGCGGGCCCCAGGCCGGCATCATCGTCGGACGCCGCGACCTCGTAGACAAGCTCAAGCGCCACCCCCTCGCTCGTGCCCTCCGCCTCGACAAGGGCACCATCGCCGCCCTGACTGCGACGCTCACGCATTATGTAAAGGATGAAACTCTCCAAAAGATACCCGTCTGGCGGATGATCGCCCTACCCGTCGCCGCGATAGAGCACCGAGCTGCCCGCTGGGCAAAGGCCCTCGGCGAGCCCGCGAGCATCGTCGACGGCCGCTCGATGATCGGCGGCGGCAGCCTGCCCGAAGAGAGCCTGCCCACCAAGCTGCTCGCCCTCGGCGCTCCCGTCGACGTGGTAGCTGTCGCCCGCCGTCTGCGCCTGAGCGACCCGCCGGTCATCGCCCGCATCGAGCGCGACCTCCTCCTCCTCGACCCCCGCACCGTCGACCCTCGCCAAGACCGCCTGCTGATTGCCGCCCTCCAAGCCGCCCTCTCCGCCTAGCTATTCTCCACGGGCCCTCGACGCCGGTGTATAATTGAACTAATCATGCCCGCCAGCACCAGTCCAAAGCGCGAAGCCGTCCTTTACGAGGGGCAGGCCAGCGGCAAGGTACGCTGCAACGTCTGCCACTGGCGCTGCCTCATCCCCGACGGCCACTTCGGCGTCTGCCGGATGCGCCGCGCCCACGACGGTCGCATCATCCTCTACAACTACCCGGGTGTCGCCTCCGTCAACAACGACCCCGTCGAGAAGAAGCCGCTCTTCCACTTCTTCCCGGGATCGTCCTGCTTCTCCCTCGGCTCCTGGGGCTGCAACTTCCACTGCCGGCACTGCCAGAACTGGGAGATATCCTTCGCCACCCCTGAGCAGGCGGAACTCCTCTCCCACGACCTCGCGCCGGAAGACGCGGTAGCCCTGGCCCTTCGCCTTAGCTGCAAGGGCATCGCGTTCACCTACAACGAACCCGCCATCTGGCTTGAGTACGCCCTCGACTGCGCCCGGCTCGCCAAAGACGCTGGGCTCTACACTGTCTTCGTGACCAACGGCTTCAGCACCCCGGAAGCGCTCGACCTCATCGGCCCCTACCTCGATGCCTTTCGCGTCGACATCAAAGGCTTCACCGATGATCTCTACCGCGACCTCGCCAAGGTCTTCCAGTGGCGGAACGTCCTCGAATCGACCAAGTACGCCCGCTCCCGCTGGAACATGCACGTCGAGGTCGTCACCAACATCATCCCTACTATGAACGACGACGATGACCAGTTGACCGCCATCGCCCGCTGGATAAAGGACGAGCTGGGCCCTCAGACGCCCTGGCACGTCACCGCCTTCCACCCCCATCACGACCTCCGCCATCTCCCACCGACGCCGGTAGAGACGCTGGAGAAGGCCGTCGCCCTTGGCCACAGAGAGGGTTTGCATTATGTCTATCCGGGCAACGTCTTCGGCCACCCCGGCGAGAACACTCACTGTCCCAACTGCGGTACGCTGGTCATAACCCGCATCGGCTACCAGGCGAACCTGAACGCGCTCAAGAAAGACGGCCGTTGCGCCCACTGCGGCGCCGACCTGAACGTCCGCACGGCGACCTACAAGCGACGATTGCCCGTGCCCGCCGGCCACTGAAGGATTGGTACTGCTATGAGTGGAATCGTCTACGCCTGCATCGCCCCTCATCCACCGATACTCGTGCACGAAATCGGTCGGGGGCGCGAGCAGGAGACCCATCGCACCATCGAAGCCCTGCTCCAGGTGGCTGAGGATATGGCCGCTCACCAGCCGGAGACAGTGCTGCTCTTTAGCCCCCACGGCCCGGTGGACCCTCGCGCCGTTGGCATACTGACATCACCCACCGCCGACGGCACCATGGCCCGCTGGGACGCCCCCGGCGTCAGCTTCCGCCACGACAACGACCTCGACGCCGTCGCCCTCATCCAGGAGGAAGCCGCCCGCGCCGGTCTCCCCATCATCCCCATCGAAGACTGGGACGACGGAATGGTCCCCGGCATGGACTGGGGCTGCACCGTCCCCCTGTACTATCTGCGCTCAGGCGTCGACAACGCTAAGATTGTTCCCCTGACGCCGTCCTTCCGACCGCCCGACAAGCACTACGCCATCGGCCAGGCGATTGGCCGCGCCCTCCAGCGCCTCGGCAAGCGCACCGCCATCATCTGCAGCGCCGACCTCTCGCACTGTCTGTCACCCAGTGCTCCCGCCGGCTACAATCCCACCGGCCTCGAGTTCGACCAGAAATACCAGCAGGTCGTCGCCGATTGGGACGTGAACTGGGTGCTGGAGACTACCATCGACTTCCGCCGCCGCGCCGCTGAGGACGCCGTGCCCCAAACAGCGATGCTCATGGGCGCCCTCAGCCACCTCCGCGTACGTCCCCGCGTCCTGTCCTACGAGGGGCCGTTCGGTGTGGGCTACCTTGTCGCTGCCGTCGATGTCCTGGGCCCGCGCCCTCAGGCGGAACAAGCGGAAGAACCCGCTACCGCCGCGATCCCAAGCGTCGGGCCGGAACCCACCCATCCCCTCGTCCAGCTCGCCAAGGCCGCCGTCGAGCACTACGTCCGCTCGGCAAGGTTGCTCCCTCTCCCCGACCTTGCGCCGGAGATGGAAGGGTGCGCCGGCGTCTTCGTCTCCATCAAGAAGCGCGGCGATTTGCGCGGCTGCATCGGCACTATCCAACCGGTCCGCGACAACGTTGGCCTGGAGATAATTCACAACGCCATCTCCGCCGCCGCCCGCGACCCCCGCTTCCCGCCCATCGATGAGAAAGAACTGTCCGACCTCACCTACAGCGTCGACATGCTCACCCCACCCGAGGCGATCGACGACCCCGACGCCTCGACTGCAAGCGCTACGGCGTCATCGTCCAGTGCGGCAATCGGCGCGGCCTCCTCCTCCCCGACCTCGAAGGCGTCGACACCGTCGACTATCAGATACTCATCGCCAAGATGAAAGCGGGCATCCTCCCCGAAGAGCCCGTAGACCTCTTCCGCTTCGAGGTCGTGCGCTACACCTAGATTCTCTGGTTCTACCTCATCGCTCGAACGGTAATTGTACACTTTACGCAAGAGGCCTAAGCGCCAGACTAAGGGCATGCTGGCAAAAGCAGGGTTCATCTGCATCGGTGCCGCCGTGTCGCTAGCAACTCTGGCTTTCGCGGCAGCCCAACTCCGCCAAGATCAGGGAACGCAGTCTAGTAACCTTGAGTTACTCACAACGCTGTTCGTCATAGGTTGCTTTATTTTCATCGCGGTAGGTGTGTCCTGTTTCGTTGCATTTCTTATCGTCTGGACATATCGCTACTTTCACGCGGTTCGGGTGATGCCTGGTCAGTGGTATCCCCATTACTGGCCGCTTCAGCGGATTGCTCAGGTCGGTGGGATACAGATCAAGCATGAGCGTTGGGCTGGGGATATCAAGTTGATTTGTCAGGCGGAGTTCGGAAGTGGCAAGACGACATTTACTCGCACCGAAAGAGGGTTCCTATCAGGAACCTATGGGGTTGAGTTTCCTCCACAGCCCGTTGACTTCTTGGACGATCCCAAGGAAGGGGACATCGCAATTATCCTAGTCAAGGCGATCCCACCATGGTGGCGGGGACGGCCAGCTCACCTGAGCCAACAAGCATCAATCGGTGTCACCGATCATCGGCCCGCAGAATCTAGGGGGCAGTCGCAATCAAGTCCCGATATGGAAGGTTCTCAGCCCCAATGAGTTTGAGCAGTGTGTCGCGGAACAGGATGGGATTATCGCGGTTGTCAAACCGGAAGGAAATCTCGTCAAGGTAGGCTGGAAGGTGTCCGCCCCACAGAAGCGCCCGCTATAGGCTAGCTGCCGTCGAATCCGCATCGAACGCCACTGCCACGCCAGTGACGGCTGCCCTCCCCGCCTCGCGTCTGCTACAATTGGAGCGCCATGGACGAAAAAACCCTCACCACCCTTGAGTTCGACAAGATACTGGCGCGCCTGGCCAAGCACACCTCCTTCCCCGCCGGCCGCGACCTCGCCCTCGCCCTGCGCCCGTCCGCCGACTACGACGAGGTCCTGCGCCGCCAGCGCCTAACCGCCGAGGCCCGCCATCTGCACGAGATGAAGCCTCGCGCCGGCCTGGGCGGCATCCACGACGTTCGCGCCCTCGCCGACAAGGCCAACCTCGGCGGCATCCTCGACCCGTCGGAGCTTCTCGACGTCGCTACTACTCTCGAGGCCGGACGCGACCTGAAGACCGTGCTCACCCGCCTCTCCGGCCCGCTACCGCTCCTTGCTGAGCTCGCTGAGCGAATCAGCGACTTCGACGACGTGGCCACCGACATCCACCGCTGCATCAGCCCCCGCGCCGAAGTCGTCGACAGCGCCAGCCCCGCTCTCGCCACCATCCGCCGCAACCTTCGCACCGTCCACGACCGCCTCCAGGCCAAGCTCCAGGAGCTGATCAACTCGGCGGACGGACGCGGCGTCATTCAGGAGCCAATTGTCACCCTCCGCGACGGCCGCTACGTTATCCCCGTCAAAGCCGAGATGCGCAGCCAGATGCAGGGCATCGTCCACGACGTCTCCGCCAGCGGCGCCACCGTCTTGATGGAGCCCCTGGCCGTCGTCGAGCTGGGCAACACCTGCCGCCGAGACCCAGATGGAGGAACAGCGCGAGGTCGAGCGCATCCTTCGCCGTCTCAGCTCCCTCGTCGGACGTCACGCCCACGCCATCGCCATCAACATCGACACCCTCGCCGAGATCGACCTCGCCCTCGCCAAAGCCCGCTTCGCCGCCGAGATGGACGCCGTCGAGCTACCCTACGACGACGAGGCACAGCCCTGGCCGGCCCGGCCGCCTACACCGCTCATCCTCGTCAACGCCCGCCATCCCCTGCTCAAAGGCGATGTCGTCCCCGTATCCCTGTCCGTCGGCGGGAACTACTCCGTCTTGCTCATCACCGGCCCCAACACCGGCGGCAAGACCGTGGCCCTGAAGACGGTCGGCCTCCTGTGCGCCATGGCCCAGGCCGGCCTCCCTATACCGGCCGACGCCGGCAGCCAAATCCCCGTCTTCGACTCCCTGCGCGTCGACATCGGCGACGAGCAGAGCATCGAGCAGTCGCTCTCCACCTTCAGCAGCCACATGACCAACATCATCTCCCTGCTCGCCGAGGCCGGCCCTCACAGCCTCGTCCTCCTCGACGAACTGGGCGCCGGCACCGACCCCGACGAGGCCTTCCGCCTTAGCCCGCGCCCTCCTCGACCACCTGCTGGGCGTCGGCTGCCTGACCATCGCCACCACCCATCACGGCGAACTGAAGGTCTTCGCCCACAGCACCGTGGGCATCATGAACGCCCACGTCGAGTTCGACATGGAGACCCTCGCCCCCACCTACCGCATCTCCATCGGCCTTCCCGGCGCCAGCAACGCTCTCGCCATCGCCGAGCGCCTTGGCCTGCCGCCCGACATCATCGCCGTTGCCCGTGGCTCCATCGCCCCCGATCAGGCGAAGGCCGAGAGCCCCTCTCCGCCATCCAGCGCGAGAAGACCGACGCCGCCGACGCTCGCCGCGCCGAGATGCTCGCCCGCAAAGAGGCCGAGGAGATACGCACCGGCCTTGAGGAGAAGCTAGACTCCATCGACCGCGAGCGCGAGGAGATACTGGCCCAGGCCCGAGCCCACGCCGAAGAGGAGATCGTGCGCGTCCGCCAGCTCCTCGCCCACGCCAGCCGTCGCATCGAGCGCCAGAAGCCGGAGGCCGCCGCCGAGGAAGATCGTCGCCGCCGAGGCCATCCTGGAGGGCCTGGAGCCGCCGCCGCCATCGCCGCGACGCCGCCGCAAGACAGGCGACAACATCCCGCCCGAGGAGATTCAGCCCGGCGACCTCGTCGGGCGCGCGGTCTCGGCCGCTTCGGTGAGGCCCTCTCGCCGCCCGACGCCAAAGGCGAAGTAGAGCTTCGACTCGGCTCTCTACGCAGCACCGTGCCCTTGAAGAAGGTGGAAAAAGTGCAGCGGGTCAAAGGCGCCCATCCCAAGGTCGGCGGGACCGCCGTCCCACCGCCGCCTCCAACCGTGCCCTTCGAGATTGAGGTGCGCGGCCGCCTCGTCGACGAAGTCCTGCCCGAGCTCGACAAGTACCTCGACGATGCCTTCCGCGCCGGTCTACCCTGGGTGCGCATCATCCATGGCCGCGGCACCGGCACCCTCGCCCGGGCCGTCCGCCACATGCTGTCTTTGCACGCCCTTGTCAAGTCTTACGAGATTGCCCCCCGCGAAGAAGGCGGCGAGGGCGTTACCATCGCCCACCTAGCGAGTTAAAGGCCTTGTTATTGGCGGTAGGGCCAAGCGTCCCTACCTCAACCCTACCGCCTTTCAGAGAGCAAAGCGGGCGTCCCGCCCGCTAATCCCCAAACACACTACAGGGCCGGCAGCCAGAATTTCCGCTGGCCTCAGCAAGGTCACCGTGTGGCGCGTACCGGGAGTGCACGGCCGTCAATCGCTCCAAGACACCCTCCCTTCGGCCTGCCTTCGAAAGCTACGATAGGCATCGACCGCAGTTCGCAGAGCTGCCCGCGCAGCAGGCTTAAAAGGAGACACATAACGCTCGCTGAGCAGCTGATCGGCGGCATCAAGCTGCTGCGTGAAAGACCGCCCCAATAAAGCCTCTCCCAGCAACTGGTTCAGGCCGCTCATCGGGGGGTACACCCTCACGCCTGAGACATCCCCGCCGTCCAGATCAACATCGACCTCAAGATCATCCGAGTCTCGCCGACCCCCGTCGCTCCCGGCATCCTAGCCGTGCCGACGCAGACCAGCGTACGATGTTCACTCGTTCATCTTAAGTACCTCACTACAGCACTGGGACCAGGGTCTCGGCCACCTAAGCCGGGCCGTTCACATGATAAGTCGTTCCTAGCTACGATGCAACGTTGTCTGGTTAACCGATACAAGAAGGCGCAGCGCAACCCACAGTCTCTCCGATAGATCTAACGGGCAACTCCCAGCTACAGACGGATGAGCCAGTTCAACCACCAGAGTGTGGTCTCGCAGCTCAAACCGCGTCACAGTCTCCAATGCCTGTGCGTCACCCTTCCAGTGGACGGTTATCCGCTCGTCGGTATCGAGCTTGCTTAGCGCCCACCTCAGCATCTCGTAGAATCGCTTCCATGTGATGCGCCGGCCAGCCTCGCTTCACCTCTAAGAAGGCCCGAAGCTGCTCGTTCTCAGGGAACTTCTTGCCCGCCTCCTCGAGCGGGTCCCCGCCCGCCTCGAGCACTGCGTAAATCTCATGGCCATCGTTGAGAATCAGTGCCGTGGAGAACAGCGCATTCATCGCGCTCACAAACTCTATGCAACCACCTGCATCACCCATAGCGACCCTCCCTTCTTTCTGGTCTCATCGCGCTGGACCTCAATACATACCAAATTCGCGGAAAAACACCCCGAACCCTACCGAGACGCTTGCGCTTCGAGTGTCAGGCGTGCTTGTATTCAAATCATCAGAGGAATCACCCAAGATCGGCCGACACGAAAGCGAACACAATCGACACAACGCCTAGCTTCCGCCTCCTATGACGCCACACTCATTCGTAGGTCGACAGCGAGAACTCGCAGCGCTTCTGGAACTCCTCAACGCACCCGGGGAGTCTGCCATCGTCCTCGGCGAAGCCGGCATCGGGAAGACAAGCCTCGTAGATACTGCCCTGGCAAGTCTCCCCGACAAAGAGCTCGTGGTTCTCAAAGGCTTCTGCTACCCGTCCCCCGAATGTGGCCCTACTTCCCCTTCTTCCGAATCTTGAACAGCCTTATCCCTTCTCAATTCCCCTTCCGACATCGTCAAGCAAGTCGCCGGCTCGGCGTGAACAGCGTCAACTGGATCAACCTCAGCGAGGACTGCGGTGAGCGAAGAGAACGATTCCTGCGGGAGCTCACCAGCGTCATCCTGAAAGTGATCGGCGTCTCGAGAACGGTCTTTCTCGCTGGAAGACATCCACTGGGCAGACACGGGGACGCTGCTGCTAATTAACACCCTTATCGACGTCTCAGACACCAACCTCCAGATGGTCTGCACAGCACGCACCGACGAGACCCTCGATCCCGACGCCCGCCAACTCATCTCTCTCATTGGGCAAAAGAGCTGTGCCCATCCGTCTTCATGGCCTGCCGAGCTCCGACACGCGCCAACTTCTTGGGCAGCTCATCGGGTCAGGGTACGTCACCGACGAGGAGATGTTCGCTGCCACCACGTACACGCGCGGGAACCCTCTCTTTCTCCGTGAATTGAATCCATCATCTAAAAAGCAGCGGCTTGTTGGAGCGCTACTCACTGCAGGAAGCACTGACCCTGAACAGCAAACCCGAAAGTCTCACCCACGTCGTCGACCTCAGGCTGCGCACTCTCTCCAAACCCCTCAAGGAGGTGCTCCAAACATCCGCCGTCTTAGGAAACGAGTTCACAGCGGATAGGGTCAGCCGTGTTGCCCACATCACCCGCCCCAGAGCCATAGAGCTTCTGAGGCTCGGAGTTGAGAAGCATGTCCTCGAACCGCTGAACGGGCCCGAGGGCGAGCGGTATCGATTCGCCCATCCCTTCATCGCGGGTAGGCTCTACGAAATGTTGCCCGAGTCAAAGAAACGAGAGCTGCACCGAAGCGCCGCAGCCATTCTCCAGAACGAGGCCGACCCGGAGCCCGCCGTTACCGACCTCGCACATCACTTCGCCCTGGGATTCGGCCCCGCCGGCGGGCGCCGTGCCATCCAGTACTGTCAACTCGCTGCAGAGCAGGCAGAACAAATCATGGCCTTCGACGTGGCAACCCGATTTTGGCACCTCGCCATTACTTGCACCCACCCCAATTCGCGACTGGTGCGCGCTCGCCTCTTCTCCAGACTCGGCTGGAGCCTGTGGGCAGCCGGCAAGTGGGAACAAGCGGTCGAGGCCTGGAATAAAGCAGTGCTTCGTTACCAGTCTCTCAATCACCGGAGGAAAGTAGGAGAGCTTTCACTCGCGCTCGGCGACGTGCATCGCTGGCGCATGGAGCTCGACGAGGCACGCCGTTGGCTAAAGGTGGCTTTGACATCGCCATTGGCAAGGGCGGACCGAGCCCGAGCTTTGGCCCTGCTTGCAAACACGCTGTGTCTCAAGCGAGAGGTCAACGACGCGAAGGAACTTCTGGAAGAAGCCACGCGGCTATGGGATAAGGTTGAATGTGATCCCCTCGTCGCCTTCTGGCTGTCTCACAGCTACCTGATGATCGGCCGTCCTTCACAAGCCCTGTCCATGTTGCGTAGCGGATTTGAAGAGGCAAGAGGAGAGGCAGCTCGCGTGCCATCACGCTCTTGTCGAATGAGCGTTGCCAGCCACTACCTCTGTGTGCTGGATATTGACGCTGCGATCTCGCACATTGCCAGCGCGGAACAGGCTATCGCCCCCGGAGACGTAACAAACCTTCCGCATTTGTGGTCCATCAAGGTCTATCTGCTCGGGTATCTGGGACAGTGGAAGAAGCTCATAGAGACATGCGAGACCTGGATGGCCAGGACACGCTTGGCCGGCTCCTATCAGACTGGCTTTTGCCCGCCTGGTGTGGGCCGAGGCTCAGTTCTCATCCGGGCGTGCCCCTGTGGCCGCGAGGGCGGCAGTCCAGGCGCTAGAGGGTCTCGGCGATTTTACACCGGTCGGGGCTGTTCACCTAGGGCGCATAATGATCGATCTCGGCCACATAGAAGAGGCCGAACACCTTGTCCGGACGTATGCGTCCCTCATCAACGCAACGCCACGATATGCCTCCGCCCGCGGCGTGCTCGGCGACGTCGTGTCCCGTCTGGAAACGCCCGATCTTTGGCGGCAATGCTACGACTCCCTTATGCCTGAAAGACGCGCCATGCTTCTTACGGCATGCGCCACCTCGGTGCAGCGCGTGCTCGGCCGCCTGGCAACTCGACTGGGGATGTGGCAGCAAGCCGTTCAGCATTTCGAACAGGCGTTGAGCGAACTGGAAAAGGGTCAGGCCCGCTGGGAGCTGGCCAACACGTATGTCGACTACGCAGAAATGCGGACAAGGCGGCGAAGGCGCGGCGATCTTACAAAGGCGTCGGCCATGGAGGCGCGGGCGAAGGCCATCTTCGCTGAACTGGGCCTCGACAATGCCCTGCCGCGGTTCAACAGCCAAGTCCTCAGACAATGGGACCCGGTACGGCCTCACCGGACGCGAGATCGAAGTGCTGGCGCTATTGTCTGAGGGGCGTCGCAATCGGGAGATCGCCGATAGCCTAATGCTCAGTCTGAGGACTGTAGAGCGGCATCTGGAGAACATCTTCGGGAAGATGGGACTGAACAGCAGAACCGAGGTGATTCTTCGCGCCGTCCAAGAAGGGATTGTCGGGCCGTTCGGAGCCCCTGGCGGGCCGGCACCGGCGAGAACTGGAGACGGCGCGTAGAATCGGCCTCAGGGCCTCCCCCGCAGACTTGTATCTCCCCGACCCTCTGCCACCATTCCCTGTAGGGTCGGGGCTCAGCCTGTCCGCCTTTGGAGGATACCCGACCCGCTTGCCCTCTGCCGCCATCCCCCATAGGGTCGGGCGTCTACCTGTCCTTCTCTGGAAAGCCTGCCCGCCGTAGGAGGGGCCCGCCCGCCGGGGGAGGGATGCCCCGACCCGCTTGCCCTCCAACAACAAATGCAGGGTCTAGTCGTAGGGCGGGCGTAGAGTTAAACAATAGCGCTGAACAAGGTGAAAAAGTGAATTGTATTCTGGAATCTCTGTGAATCTACCAATTTGCACAGACGGATTCCCGAGCCGCGAATAGTTTTCGCCTTTCGCTGGGGCTGCGTCGAATCTGGGAGGACAACGGATTGCAGAGTCAATTCTCCAGAAACGGCTTCCCGCAGATTCGGGAAGAAAAAATAAAATGCTAAAATCAACAAAACAAAAGAACAATTCGACCGCCGGACACTGCTGAGCCACCACCCTGACGCTCACCCACCCGTCAGGACTGGCCATCCTCCCTCCCATACCCTAGAATGGTGCCTAGGCTGATCCTGGAGAGAGTCCATCCCGCCTTTGGAGAGTCTACCCGCCTTTGGCGGGGGGAGCCGCCATGACCCCCGGCAAGCCCAAGGGCCCCCAGCCCGACATGTTCGGCGAGAGCGCTCGTGCCCAAGCCCAGCGTGAGGCGCCGCTGGCTGCCCGCATGCGCCCCCGCACCTTCGACGAGTTCGTGGGCCAGGAGCACCTCATCGGGAAGGCCGCATGCTCCGCCGCGTCATCGAGGCCGACCAGGTACCCTCCATCATCTTCTGGGGCCCGCCCGGCACCGGCAAGACCACCCTCGCCCGCATCATCGCCACCCAGACCAAGTCCCACTTCGAGCCCATTCCGCCGTAACCGCCGGCGTCGCCGACCTCCGCCGCGTCGTCGACGAGGCCCGGGAGCGCCGCGGCATGTACGGCCGGCGTACCATCCTCTTCATCGACGAGATCCACCGCTTCAACAAGGCCCAGCAGGACGTCATGCTTCCCCACGTCGAGAACGGCACCGTCACCCTCATCGGCGCCACCACCGAGAACCCCTCCTTCGAGGTCATCGGCCCCCTGCTCTCCCGCTGCCGCGTCTACACCCTGAACCCCTGACGCCCGACCACATCGAGGCATCGTCCGGCGCGCCCTCACCGACGAGGATCGCGGCCTGGGCGCAACTGAACCTGTCGATGGACGACGAAGCCCTCGACGTCCTCGCCCCGAATGCGACGGCGACGCCCGAAGCGCGCTAACGGCCATCGAGTTGGCGGTGTCCGCCGCCGAACCAGATAGCGACGATGCAAGCGCGTCACGCATGTCATGATCGAGGTAGGCGCCCTGCAGCGGACCTACCCCTACGACAAGTCCGGCGACGCCCACTACGACACCATCTCCGCCTTCATCAAGTCCTTGCGCGGCTCCGACCCCGATGCCGCCCTCTACTGGCTCGCCCGCATGATCGACGCCGGCGAAGACCCCCTGTACATCGTCCGCCGCATCGTCATCCTGGCAGCGAAGACATCGGCCTGGCCGACCCCCAGGCGCCCTGTCGCCACCGCCGGCAGCACGCCTTGCACTTCGTCGGCTCTCCGGAGGGCGAGCTGCCCCTCGCCGAAGGCGCGATCTACCTGGCGACAGCGCCCAAGAGCAACAGTGCCCTCACCTCCTATCAGCGCGCCCTCGCCGACGCCCGCCAAACTCGCAATGACGCCGTCCCGCTGCATCTGCGCAATGCCGTAACCGGCCTGATGCGGGAGATGGGATACGGGAAGGACTACAAGTACGCCCACAGCTATCCCGGACATGAGGTCGAACAGGAGTACCTGCCCAAACAGCTCCAGGGACGGCGCTACTACGAGCCGGGCGAACTGGGATGGGAGCGACGGATACGGGAGGCATACCAGAAGCTACAGCAGCACCCCAAAGAGGAAGATTCCTAGCCGACGGTCATCTCTAGGCTCTTGACGAGGTCGCGCTTGTGGAATATCCTTTGACACTCTCCAGCGAGAGACCTTTACAGCATAGCTAGAAAGGCGAGGAGGATGCGACTCAGGGTTATCATTGCGGGGCTGGTGGTGGGCCTTTCCACGCTGGCTATACTCATCGGACAGAACGGAAAGCCGGCAGAAGGGGCGTTCCTTCCCTGCACCGATTGAGTCTCGGCGGGTGGGAACCTCCAGGCGGCGGTCCGCGCGGCGACGCCGGGAGCGGTCATCTGTCTCGCTGACGCCGGCTGGCACGTCAGCCGCGGACTCTTACTGGATAGCTATACCAACCCAGGGATAACGATCCGAGGAAAATACCGACAAGACGGTCGTCGCCTCCGATGGGTCGATAGATGCCATCCTTATCATCAACACCCATGGCATCGCCCTGGAGAACATGATCATTGCCGGCGGTCTTCCTTCCGGTGTCTACGTCAGCAACTCCCAGGATATCCATCTGGATAACGTAATAGTGGGGTTTAACGGCGTTGGCCTTCACTTCGATTCAGATACCACCGCCCAGGTCACGAGTCCCCGCCCGCCGCCAACCGTGACGACGGCATCCTGATCCGCCAGCGCTCGGCTGTCACCCTCACCGACAACTCCGTCTTCGCCAACTGTGGAGTCGGTGTGTCGGCGGTTGGCCACACGGGCAAAGTCGTGCTGACAAGGAATCAGATTGCCGACAACCGCGGCCCCGGCTTCTTCGCCGGCCAATCTCCCTGCGCGCTCCTTCCGCCGGGTGTCCTCGAAGCGCCTGTCTGCTATTTCACGGACCTACCGTCCTTCGTTGGGTCAAGCGACGTGACCATAGAGGACAGCACCATCAAGACAAGCGGCAGCACCGGCCTAGTGTTCTTCCCCGGCATACCCGGGATACTCGAAGGAACTAGATAGCCGAACCCGTTGACAGGGCTCTTCGTTTGGGGCGCCAAAGTCGATGCCTATGCCAACGTCTTCAGCAAGAACGAGGAACACGCCATCGAATACCGGGCCTTCCCCGACCCACTTCACTTCAAGAAACTTGCGACAGGCTACCCGCGCCGCGCCTCCGGGATGATCAGCGGGAATACCATCAGCAGATCCGCGCGCTTGGGTAACATCTTGGTGGTGGCATACTCTCGCAGGGAGCGGACATGAGAGTCCTGAAGAATGAGGTGCGTCACAACGCCGGCATCGGAATATCCTTTGTCAACTCAGCAAGGCGAGATTGAGTCAAATCCATCACCCAAAACGGCGGGTCCCGCATCTGCCTGACCGCAGACTCCTCCGCCTCAATTCCTCAACGTCCCCTGTCCAGGAACCCCTTCAACAAGATCGGGGCCTGCACCGAAGCATCACCCTAGAAGACGTGAGTGACGGTAGCTCAGCGCAGGCCATCCCGGAAAGCGGGGCAGTCCTCGTTTTGTTCGAGAGGGACTGAGTAGTTGGGCGCCCAGAATACCCGCTCACCGCAGAAGAGGTCAAGAAATCGTCTGAGGATGCGGGCGGTGGCTCCCCAAATCACGTGATCGCCGAAGCGATAGGATTGCATCTCGATTTCGTGTTCTCCGAGACGACGCACATCCCGGAATACGTTACTGCTATCTAATAGGTGATCCAGGGGTACTTCCAGTATCTCGTCCACCTCATGGCGGGCGTGCTCGAACGGGTACGGAGCACGAACGGTAAGAACGCCGACGTAGGGCGATATCACGAGTCGCTTCCCATCGTCGCGATATCGTCCAGTTGCCCCACCGGCTCGACGTGTTCCGGCCGGACACCGACTTCTTCGCAGGTCTCACGCAAGGCGGTAGGAGAGGAGATCGGCATCACTCTCCTCGCGGGCCCCTCCGGTAAGTATATTCTGGCTCTTCACGCCACCCGATGAGCTCCGTTCTCCTCGTAAAGAGGAGATGCGTCCGCTCATCAAGATCATACAAGAGCAAAAGGACCGCCGCGGGTGGACGCCCATCCAGCGGTATGCGCAGAGGTTCATAAACGCGGGCTATCCCCCACCTTCTTTATGAGAGGACAGACCTCGATGCGGCGTCATGAGTGCCGTCTTTCAGGATCCAGGGATCTCGGCTGGTGGGCCCGGCAGGATTCGAACCTGCGCGAAACCGGTTACGAGCCGGTCGCTCTGCCGCTGAGCGAACAGGCCGTGCGCTTCCCAGATCATACTACAACAAGCGTCCCCCAGACACATTCATCCGTGTCTGTGCAGTTCCTTGGCAGGGCAGCCCAAAAGACCTAGCGCCAGCAGGTACTCTGACGTAAACGACTCCGGCTGACAGTCATCATCGCATAGGCAAGCGTTGAGAGACCGGGATGCGCCAGGTATACTCTTTTAAGACATTCCTCAGCCCAGGGTGGCGGGCCAATTCCCGAACCGGGAACGGGAACCAGTAACTTCGGGTGGTGCCGCAGGAGCAGGGGGGCTGCCTCTTTCAGCCCTGACCCGACAGCCAACCCCGTAGGCCTCTGAAAGAGGACAAACCGGCTGGTCCAAAGCCGGGGACAAGTCCTCCGGCTTTCTTTGTTTCAACCAGACCCGGAAGGCAAGGATAAGCAAAACACCCTTGAACGACCCTGCTCCTTCCCGCTCATTCCACGACCGACAAGGATGTCATGTCGGTCCCCTCTCTCCTGAGTTCGGGAACTGGGCAGCAAAGAGGAACAATGACGCCGAAGGTTGGCCAGGAAGGAAGCTTCCCGGATTCCGCGTCTGAGCTGTTGCTGGATGAGCATCAGACACAAGCCCTCGCAGTACTCAGAGCTAGGCGATCCCGCACTCATTACCGATGTCGACGGGACGCTCAGCCCGATAGTCTCTTCGCCACAGGAGGCGGAGGTTCTGCCGGGATGCCGGGCGCCCTCGCCAAGTTGGGCAGGATTGCTGGATTTGGTAGCGGTCGTGTCGGGCAGGCAGGTCGAGGATGTGCGTCGGATGGTTGGCTTGGACCAACTGACATACATCGGCAATCACGGGGTCGAAAGTTGGAGCAGGGCAGACGGTTACCAAAACAAGGCGGTTCGTACACGTCGACGATGGCAGAGATACTGAGGATGCTCAAGGACAAACTGGAGAGTCTGGCGGGCATTCACCTGGAAGACAAAGGCACTGTTGTATCCATTCACTATCGCACCTCACCCTATTCCAGCCATTGCGCGCCAGGCGATCTCCAGGCAATCGAAGAGATCCCCGCGGTAGGCGGACTAGCGATCAGGAAAGGGAAGAGAGTCATCGAAATCCGACCCCCTCGGCCATCAACAAGGGGACTGTGATCACAGAGCTTGCGAAGGCATACCGGCTGAAGGGAATCTATACCTGGGGACGACCTGACTGACATCGACGCATTCCGGGCCATCAGAGACCTGCGAGAGATAGGAGAAGTCCTGGGGTTATCTGCAGGTGTCGGAGGAACCGAAACGCCCAATGAGTTGGCTGCTGCTTCCGATATCCTCCTATCGGGGCCAAAGCGGCGGCGCGGTTCCTGCAAGTCTCTCAGAGACGCTCTCGGAGAGCCCGGGCAAGCCCACATCACTCCCGATCGCCGGATCACGTAGACGCGACTAAACGAAACTCAGCATGCTGCCGATAATACGTAAGAACACCACCCGATTCGTTCCGAAGACAAGCTCACCCAAGCCTCTCACGAAACCGGGGATGCGCAAGACGAGCTGCGGGTGGCAAGGATGCTCGACAAAGACCGTCTTGAGACTATTCTCCTCCGGCAGCACACCAACTGCGGTGCTTCGGGACAGAAGTGGAACCTCACTCTGAGGAGAACATCCGGCTGAGCACCCTTCTCGAGGGCTAGCACGATCCGCACGATCGAACGGAGAAACGGTGGATCAAGTAGAAAACCGCGAACAACACATTCTGCCTGAAGGGAAACCAGTCCCGCTCAGACCGAATCGCCCTCCGACCGGGAGACAATCCGGTGACAACGGCCGAGTGACAGCATGCACTCGGGGCGGCTTGTCTTGGCCAGCCATCGTGGCCCTATCGAGTACCACCGAGATAGAAACGGCCAATCGGATATTCGGCACGGCAGCGGCGGACTAGTGACGGCACTCAGCGGCCTCGCCCCCCTAGCCGACTTCGCATGGGTAGCCAGTGCCATGACAGAAGGTGACAGGCAGATAGCCTCCCAGCGCGGCCCTCGATCGAACATCCAACTCGGAGCGGGCCAGTGCCATCACCGTTTCGTAGTACTCCCCAAGCATATCTACGATCTCCACTATAGCGTCTTCAGCAATCCCATCCTCTGGCTCCTGCAGCATTCTCTGTGGGATAGCCTAGGCAGTCCCACTATCAAGCAGAAGATGCGTCGAGCCTGGACGGGAGGATATCTGCCTGCCAACCGCGCCTTTGCCCGTGCGATCGTCAATGAACTGAACGGAAACCGCCTGCCGTCATATGTGATGACTCAAGACTACCACCTCTACATGTGCCCATCGTATGTGCGCGAGATGGTCCCCCGGGCCATTCTGCAGCACTTTGTGCACATACCTTGGCCAGCGCCAGAGATATGGGAGAAGATACCGCAAGAGTTCACTGCTGCGATATGTCGCAGCCTCCTCATGACCGATATCGTCGGGTTCCAGACAAGCGACTCCGCCCACAACTTCCTCCTCACCTGTGAGAACTTCCTGCCCTACACTGCTATCGACTACACGAGGGCGGAGATTTCATGGGGAGGCCGTTTGACCAGAGCTAGAACCTATCCAGTGTCGGTGGACGTGGGTGGGCTAAGAGACCGGATGGCCTCACCAACAGTCGCCAGGTACCGCGAACGCCTGGCGAAGCTGGCCGGCAGATACACGATAGTCAAGGTAGACCGGCTGGACCCAATCAAGAACGTTGTGCGTGGTCTCGATGCCTTCGCGCTTCTACTGCAGA
Source organism: uncultured Chloroflexia bacterium (assembly GCA_963763495.1). Classification (GTDB taxonomy): domain Bacteria; phylum Chloroflexota; class Dehalococcoidia; order DSTF01; family JALHUB01; genus DAOUEO01. The sequence goes on along the minus strand of CAVXOY010000009.1, from coordinate 13,571 downwards.
GACACCCTGAGCTGGTGGGCGAGGCAAAGCTGCTAGCATTCCTGGTACCATCGCGAAAGTCTATCTCTGAGTATCGGGAATATGCTCATCAAGTCTCCCAACGGATAGCAGCGATAAACTCCCGCTATAGCCGAGATGGCTGGCGACCAATCGAGACTTTTGTAGAGAACAACTATCTCCAGGCGCTAGCAGGCATGAGCCTCTACGATGTGCTGTTGGTCAACTCCGTGGCTGACGGCATGAACCTAGTGTCCAAGGAAGGTCCAATCGTAAACCAGCGTAGTGGGGTCGTCGTCTTGTCAAGGGAAGTAGGCTCTTACAACGAGCTGAGAGATGGTGTGCTTGGCATAGAGCCCCACAATGTCGAGGACACGGCTGACGCACTCTGGCAGGCAATACAGATGCCGGAGAACGAGAGACATATCCGGGCGAATCATCTCCGGACTCTCATCGAAGAACACGACCTGCGGGCTTGGCTGGGAAACCAATTGAAGGATCTGAACCAATTGGCCCAGGAACGAACGAGCCACACACTCTGAGCCGGTATTCACCGGCAAGATCGCCTCCTGATCTAGCTTCGCAAGCGCCAGCACCACCAGAGCTTTCCAAGATCACCTGGTTTCCCCGCTCCTTATCACTACTCGGGGCAGACCGCTGTAGCGGCATGTGTTGCTCTGTAATCGACCCTTTGCTACACTCCCAAGCGGCAAGACAAACACGTCCTGATTATGGTCCCAAGGCTGTTCTGCCAAGCCGTAAGGCCAAGAATTCTGGAGGAGCACAGAAACGATGGACATGATTTGGATAGTGCCTGTAGTTGGCATAGCAACCGTCCTGTTCGCCGCAGGCCTGGCCTGGGACGTTCTCAGACGTGACAGCGGCACACCGGAGATGCAGAGGATCGCCGGCATGATCTTCGAGGGGGCGATGGCATTCCTGCGACGCCAATACCAGACGATCGCCATGCTGTCGGTCGTGACAGCGGTGATCATCGGCCTCATCGTCGGCTACTTCGACGAGAGCACGAAGACAGGCGTCCTGACCGGCGTCGCTTTCATGATCGGCGCCATATGCTCGGCTATCGCCGGCTTCATCGGCATGTACGTGTCGGTGCAAATCGAACGGCCGCTGCGCTTCGGCGGCAACACGCAGTCTCCGCGATGCCGTGGCGGTGTCCCTACGAGGCGGCGCTGTCTCCGGGTTCCTGGTAGTCGGCCTGAGCCTGATCGGCGTTGCCTCGCTGTTCGGCTTCTACAGCCGCATCCTCGGCAACGACATGGCAGACACGCCGTTCCTCATCGTCGGCTTCGGCTTCGGCGCCAGCTTCGTCGCGCTGTTCGCGCAGCTCGGCGGTGGAATCTACACGAAGGCCGCTGACGTCGGCGCCGACCTGGTGGGCAAGGTGGAGGCGGGCATCCCCGAGGACGACCCGCGGAACGCCGCTGTGATAGCAGACCTCGTCGGCGACAACGTGGGCGACTGCGCCGGCCGTGGCGCCGACCTCTTCGAGTCGACGGCGGCGGAGAACATCGGCGCGATGATCCTGGGAGTGGCGATCTTCCAGCTCACCGGCGACCCGGAATGGATTCTGTTCCCGCTGGTCATCCGTGCCTTCGGTCTCATCGCCACGGGCATCGGCATTCTCACGGTCCCCTTCTTCACGAAGGAGAAGCAGGACCCGATGACGCCGCTCAACTACGGCTACTACGTCGTCACCGCCCTGTCCATCGCCTTCCTGGCGCTGGTTACCAAGGTCATGATGGGCGACCACTGGCACTGGTTCTTCTTCTGCGGTCTGGTCGGCATAGCCACCAGCGTCGTCTTCGTCTACATCACGCAGTACTACACGTGCGGGGCGCTGGCGGCCGGTCAAGGAGATCGTGGAGGCGTCGCGAACCGGGCCGGCGACGAACATCATCGTCGGCACGGCGGTCGGCTTCGAGACGACGCTGGTCACAGCGCGTCGCCATCAGCGTCGGCGCTGATTGTCTCGTTCATCCTCGGCGAGCACTCAGACCTGCCGAACGGCGGCGTCTTCGGGACGGCGGTGGCGACGATGGGCATGCTGATGTCCGCCGCCTACATCCTGGCGATGGACACGTTCGGGCCGATCACGGACAACGCCAACGGCATCATCGAGATGGCCGGTGCCCCTCCGGAGGCGCGCGACATCACGGACTGCGCTGGACGCCGTCGGCAACACGACAAAGGCGCTCACCAAGGGCTACGCCATGGCCTCGGCCGGCCTGGCGGCCTTCCTGCTGTTCAGCGCTTACCTGGACAAGGTAAAAGAGCACTTCCAGAAAGAGGTCGGCGGCCCCTGGGAAGGAGTACCCCTTGAGCAAATACCCTTCCCCGTCGACATCTCCAACGTTGCGTCCTTTGTCTCTGCCTTGCTGGCGGTGATGATCGTCTTCTTGTTTGCCTCGCTGGCGATTCGCGCTGTAGGCCAGGCGGCGAGCAAGATCATCGAAGAGGTGCGGCGGCAATTCCGCGAGGACCCGGGCATCATGGCCGGGACATCCCGTCCCGACTACGGTCGCGCCGTCGACATCACCGCTCGTGCTGCGCTGCGGGGAATGATGGCGCCGGGCCTGCTGGTGGTGGGAGCGCCGATCGTCATCGGTGTCACCTTCCGGCTCATCTACAAGGCCGAACTCCTCAAGCCGACGGCGCTGGAGGCGTCGGTCGGCTCTGGCGGGCCGGAGTCTGTGGCCGCGCTGCTGATGGTCGGCACAATCGGCGGCGTCATCCTCGCGACCTTCTTCAACAACGTGGGCGGCGCCTGGGACAACGCCAAGAAGTACATCGAGGCGGGGCTACTGAAGGTTCCCGCAGCAGGATGGCGGCGAGGAGGTTCTGGGGAAAGGGTTCAGACGCGCACAAGGCAGCCGTCGTGGGCGACACTGTCGGCGACCCCTTCAAGGACACGGCTGGTCCATCGTTGCACGTGCTAGTCAAGCTACTGAGCACGATAACGCTGGTGCTCGCCCCGCTGTTCATCTCCTAGACCACGTCCTAGACCGAGAACAACGAAGAAGGCCAGGCTTGAAGCCTGGCCTTCTTGTATCACCTTGACATCCAGCAGAGGCAGGACCGGGTTGCGCCTCTGCCAAGCTTCTCTGTCCATCTACTCCGTGTCGATTCCCATATACATGCGTGGGTAAAGCAAGAACGGATTGCTTCGCTTCTCTTCTCCGATCGTGCTGGTAGGACCGTGACCAGCCAACACCATCGTGTCATCAGGCAGAGTAAGAAGCTTCTCGCGGATGCTAGTCAGCAAGAGCTTGCCGTCACCACCGGGTAGATCGAACCGGCCGATCCCTCCCTGGAAAAGCGCGTCGCCAGCGAAAACGACGCCCTGGCCGTAGAGACAGACGTGCCCATAAGCGTGTCCAGGGCAGAACAGCACCTCGAACTCCAGATTGCCTACACTAAGCTTGTCGCCGTCATTCAAGAACACGTCCGGTTCCGGCAACGGATCAGCATCTCTACCGATCAGAAGTCGAGTGACGGCTGATTGGCCATGAGACGATTCGAAGGCTTCCCGATGCATTGCCACCGAGGCTCCGGTCGCTTGAGAGACCGCGGCGAGGGCGGCGACATGGTCGATGTGAGTGTGTGTGCAGACAATGATCTTGGTTTGGAGATCGAGACGTTCCAGGGTCTTCAAGATCCGGTCACCATCGTCGCCAGGATCGACGACCATCGCCTCGCGAGTAGCCTCACAGCCCACGATGTAGCAGTTGCTCTGGAACATCCCTACGACGAGACCCTCGAGTATCATCTAGCACCCCCTCTCCACTATTCTGCCTAGCCCTACCGGTGCAAGCAAGGCTTCCCAACAGGAAAGCGCCACGAAGAGAAACCGTTTGGGCAGAGGCACGTGAACATCGCTCAGACGAATCTGCCGACCGACCGTCCGGTCTGCGGTGCGACGCATATGTTGCCGATATTCGAATTAGGGAAACTGTGAAGAATTAGGGCTACGGAGCGGCCCTCATGCGTATCTATTATCACCTCTTGAGGATCAACCATTGGCATCAAAACGATCACCCACCACGGGTGAGGAAGGACTCTCCCCGAACAAGACAATCGTTCATGGAAACACAGCCGTACTAGAACTTGAATCCGAGGCAAGACGCCTCCCGTCGCCGCGGACGGCAGAAACGATCTCAGCCCTGAGCGAAGGGCTCGACTTGGCAGAGGGCCGCGCAATGGGACATGCCCAGCGGGTATGCTACATCGCGATGAGTCTGGCCCGCTGCCTTGAGCTTCCGGAAAAGGACCAGGTTGCGGTCTACTACGCTGGTCTTCTACACGATGTCGGGGTGCCGCTGGTATCGGCGGAACTATCGCACCTCATAGGCATCAACGAAGACGCTCTCTTCGCGTCCTCACCCCGCAAATCCCCTGAGGAGCTAGCGGCTGAATGCCCGCCGACAGAGATAAGAAACGTCATCACGGCATTCTACCAGCACTGCACCCGGGGAGGCGAAAAGGCCCGCTCCCTTGGTCTGTCCAACCGAGACGGCAGAAGCGATCGCCGCCAGCCATGAACACTGGGACGGGAGCGGCTATCCCGAGGGTCTGGCTGCGAATGATATCCCACTCCTAGGTAGGATCCTTTGCCTTGCCGACCGGGCGGAGTCAATCATCGCGGAAGAATGCAACTCACTGACTGCCAGGCGAAACCTGCTCCCTGAACTGGAGAGCCTGACAGAGACCGTTGTCGACCCTCACCTAGCTGAGCCCATGAAGGCGCTCGGACGGGATGACGGGTTTTGGCTGGGGCTCTTTGGGGAAGACCTACCTCATTCATTGCTGGTGTTGAAGCCATCTGAGAACGGAAGGACGAGCCGAAAGGGGATACTCCAGCTCGCACAGGCCTTCGCTGAGGTCATTGACGCCAAAAGCCCATACACAAACGGCAAGTCCGCCCGCGTGGCAAAGGTCGCTCAGCAACTCGCGGAAGCAGTGGGCTTTCCGCCCGATCATGTAACGCTCATCCGTCTGGCCGCGCTACTCCACGACATCGGACAACTCGGAGTGCCCGCCCGCATCATGGGCAAGCAGGACCTACTCACGCTTACCGAGATGCAAATCCTGCAGCGGCATCCCAGCTACTCTCGTCTCATTCTAGAGGGTCTTCGAGGCTTTGAGGAGGTGGCACTCTGGATTGGGGCACACCACGAGAGGCCTGATGGGAAGGGCTACCCAGAGATGCTAACGGCCGACCTCATACCTCTCGAATCGCGGATCATAGCCGTAGCCAACGTGTACGTAGCACTCACCTCGGAGAGGCCCTATCGGCCTGCTCTGAGCGCGAGAGATACGCTGAAGGTACTCAAAGGGGCCGCCAACACTCAGCTTGACCCGCATCTCGTGCAGGTACTCTGCTCCATCGTCTAGCGGGCGCTAGGTCTTCTCAAAGCGCTCCACATCCAGCACGAAGAGAATCGCGCCGCCGACCCGCACCTCCACGGGCTCGGTGAACGCCGCGCCCTCGCCGAAGAAGGGCAGCGTCTGGACGGGGACATACTCGCTGCGAGCGTGGCACTCCGCCCGAACGATCGCGATCAAGGGCTCAACCTCGGGCGCTTCGATGCCGGAGAGTATGGTGATCGTACCGCGACGGAGGAATCCACCGGTGCCGCCGAGCTTGGTGGCCGGATAACCCCGCTCCACCAATCGCTTCACTAGCCGGTCGGCGTCAACATCAGAAACGATCATCACGACCAGCTTCAGCCGGTTCTCAGCCAAGTGCCCACCCTTCTCGCTACGCTTCCCTGCGAGGCGCCTAGTCGAATCCTTCCGCCGCCTCGTCAACAGGAGCCAGCGGCCTTGTGCGTCCGCTCTCGCATCCGCTCGATTACCCTGGCCCGGGTCTCGATTCCCGGCTGGGGCGCCAGAGCGAGAGCCAGGGTCGCACCGATGAGAAAGCCGAGGAAGAAACCAAAGAGAAACCGCATGGCCATCACCCCCTTGAGCTACTGCCTACCTCCCGATTGACAACGAACGGGAACCGGCATCCTGCGCTGTCGCCGGCCCGCGCCATCTCCGGTTTGCCGATAGCGATTGGAGGCTGATGTCTCCTAACGTCGATGGTAGCAAGGCGATTCCGCGCCTGTCAAGCTAGAAGGGGACTTGCGTTCGCACCCGAAGGCGTCGCCTCGCTCTTTGACCTTGCCCGACAAAACTGCTACTTTTCAGACAGCCCCTAATCACAGATGGAGAGGTTGAGAGTGACGGAATCCAACCAAGAGAGCAGACCAGACATGGAAGAGATAGTCTCGCTGTGCAAGCGGCGGGGCTTCATATTCCAGAGCAGCGAGATCTACGGCGGAATGGCCGGCGCCTGGGACTACGGCCCTTTGGGCGTGGAACTGAAGAACAACATCAAGCGAGCGTGGTGGAAGTCGGTGGTGCAGGGACGCGACGACATGGTGGGCATGGACACGTCTATCCTGATGCACCCGCAGGTCTGGGTGGCGAGCGGGCATGTGGCGACGTTCGCGGACCCGATGGTGGACTGCCGGAGCTGTCAGGCGCGCTTCCGGGCCGACGAGATCGAGGGGGATGTGTGCCCCAACTGCGGCGCCAAGGGGCAGCTCACGGAGCCTCGGATGTTCAACCTGCTGTTCAAGACGTTCGCCGGGCCGGTGGAGAACGAGGCGAGCACGGTCTATCTGCGGCCGGAGACGGCACAGGGGATGTTCGTGAACTTCGCGAACGTGCTGGCGGCGACGCGTCGAAAGCTGCCGTTCGGGATGGCGCAGATCGGGAAGTCTTTCCGCAACGAGGTCACGCCGAGGCACTTCATCTTCCGGACGCGGGAGTTCGAGCAGATGGAGATCGAGTACTTCGTGCGGCCGCAGGAGGCGGAGCGCTGGCATCAGTACTGGATGGAGGAGCGGCTGCGCTGGTACGTCGACCTGGGGATCCGGCCGGAGAATCTGCGGCTGTTCGCCCATGCGAAGGAGGACCTGGCGCACTACGCCGCCGCCTGTTCGGACGTGGAGTACCAGTTCCCGATGGGCTGGATGGAGCTGGAGGGCATTGCGAACCGCACGGACTTCGACCTGCGACAGCACAGCGAGGCGAGCGGCGTGAACCTGACGTACTTCGACGAGGAGGCGGGTGAGCATATCACGCCGTACATCATCGAGCCGTCGGCGGGGGTGGACCGGCCGCTGCTGGCGTTCATCGTCGACGCGTACCGGCAGGAGGAGGTTCGAGGCGAGAAGCGGGTGCTGCTGCGGCTGCACCCGTCGCTGGCGCCGGTGAAGGCGACGGTGCTGCCTCTGAGCCGGAACGAGAGGCTGGTGCCGAAGGCGCGGGAGGTGTGGGCGCTGCTGCGTCCCCACTTCATGACGCAGTATGACGACGCTCAGAGCATCGGGCGGCGGTACCGTCGGCAGGACGAGATCGGGACGCCGTACTGCGTGACGGTGGACTTCGATACGCTGGAGGACGAGGCGGTGACGATCCGGGAGCGGGACAGCATGGACCAGGTGCGGGTGCCCATCGCCGGGTTGGTGGAGGCGCTGCGGGAGAAGCTGCCGCCCTGCTAGCCGCGTGAAGCAGCCGAGGCTATTCGGTACCGCGGGCTGAACGGCTCACCCGGCACTCCTTCTTGCCGCAGGTCGATGGTGCCATCATTAGGGTAGACACGGCGGATTAAGTGCGAGTGCTGATAATCTGCAGAGAAAGGAGGGAGGTGCTTGTGACCACCATGCGAGGAAGGACTGGACTCTCTTGGGGATTGAGCTGCGCAGGAGGAACCCATCATCCCCTGTTCAGCTTCAGAAGAGCTTGTTTGTCCTGGCAAACAAACTGCCCCGCGAAGTTGGGCCGGCTGGTATTGGACTCTCCACGAGTTCATTCCCTATCACTTGCCCCTTCAGCAAAAGCATATATGAAGACGCCGCTGCCCTCGCTCAACGAAGGGCTTGTCTGCATCGAGCGGGAGCACCGGACGCTCATCGGGTGGATCTTGCTGCAACCCCGAAGGGATTGGAGCGGCGGCTGCCATTAGAACAAAGCCCCAACAAAGACGCACACGGACTACCTCCAAACGGTAGTTGACGGGCACGAGCTTATCCTTTCGAGAAACTCGTCCAAGAACCAGTCTACAAGTACTCCCGATCAGCGAAAGAATAGCGTGTTCCAGGATAAAGTAGCTTTGACCTCTTGGTCGGTGTGCTGTGCGACAGCGGCGTAGTGATTGGTGCCGATAGTGCTGCGACCCTAGGAACGCTAGGCAAAGGACGATTCGCCAAAATCGCCAGAAGATCGAGGCATCGATGAACGTCATCTCGTGGCCGTTTCGGGACCGTTCGGGTGGCGACAGCGGATAACGGCAAGGTGAAGAGGGTGTGGGGAGAGAATAGGCTAACACGGCGACAATTGGAGCGCTGCGGCCACGTCAGTCCGGTGGCACTTTCCGACAGCGCATTCTGCAGCCGGCATCGTAACCAGCGAGTTCGACCGAATGGTGCGTTGCGGAGCGGATGCGTTGACGGTCGTATTGCCTTCTGGGTCGACCAACTGTACAGCTATCCAACCAGCGCGGAGGATCGCGCTCGATCGTGGGGCGATGCCTGCGGCTGCAGAGAGCGCTCAATCAGCCACACCCTGCTGGCTATGCGCTGGTCATAAAACGATGCACGTCTGATTCCAGTTTGACGCCAAAGGTGCGATCCTGAAGAAGCCAACGACGCGAATGCTGCCTTTGGTTGTGTGTGCGCTGGAAGCGGTATGAATCTGGCTGACGCGACATTCATGGGTTTCATCACCTGGCACGAGGTCTTGCATCTTTTGGCTGGCGGAGGAGAGGACTGGCGCCATTCGACTCCCCGACCGCAACCGACTAAGTGATTCGGACGGCTCGTGTGGACACGGATCGACACACGCGATAGGCTCTGGCTACCGGCGGGATAGCTGGCCCCGCCCACGAATCCACCGTTGGCGGGAAGAAGCGCCCGGACTGGAAGAGCAACAGGAGTTGGATGAATCCGCGCAACTCGCGGAGCACCTGCATCAAATGATAGCAACAGGCCGCAATCTGTCACTCCAGAATTCCAAGGGGACGCTTCGACCCTCGAAGAAGCCATAGGCTCCCCCACCGTCTCCAAGCTAGGCAAGCCAACAGGTATGGCCTCGCACTGCTACGCGGAGACAACCCTGTGCCCACATTTGGATACGTCTTGGCCCCTAGGCGCGACTCGATGGCGTTCGGTACCGCGGGCACGGACGGCGGTCCTTGTCCTGGCGTACCACTTGCGCGTTAGAGCCCGACGAACTCCTTGGCGCTGTCGGGCACCCAACGGAGGGCCCGTCCCCTACGGGGATCGTGGGAGATGGCGGGCGATATGACCCTACCGGAGGGGCAATGGCGGATTGGGCTAAGGCGGTGCGGGCTATATAATCGGGTTGAGAGGACTTATCACTGAGCTAGAGGTCGGTACATGGGGAAAAGCCTGGCGCGCAAGATCATCGATGAGCACCTGGTCGCCGGAGAGGCGAAGGCGGGCAGCGAGATCGGGCTGCGCATCGACCAGACGCTGACGCAGGACGCGACGGGGACGATGGCGTACCTGCAGTTCGAGGCGATGGGCATCCCCCGCGTCCGGACGAAGCTCTCGGTCAGCTACGTCGACCACAACATGCTGCAGGCGGGGTTCGAGAACGCGGACGACCACCGCTTCCTGCAGAGCATCGCCGCCAAGTACGGCATCTATTTCTCGCGGCCGGGGAACGGGATATGCCATCAGGTGCACCTGGAGCGGTTCAGCGCCCCCGGGCAGACGCTCATAGGCTCGGACAGCCACACACCGACGGGCGGCGGCGCGGGCATGCTGGCGATGGGCGCGGGCGGGCTGGACGTGGCGCTGGCGATGGCGGGCGAGCCGTTCTATCTGACGATGCCGCAGGTGGTGCGGGTGAACCTGACGGGACGGCTGCCGGCCTGGGTGGCAGCGAAGGACATCATACTGGAGATGCTGCGGCGTCTGACGGTGAAGGGCGGCGTGGGCCGCATCTTCGAGTACGGCGGCGAGGGAGCGGCGACGCTCTCCGTGCCGGAGCGGGCGACGATCACGAACATGGGCGCGGAGCTGGGAGCGACAAGCTCGCTCTTCCCCAGCGACGAGCGGACGCGGGAGTATCTGCGGGCGCAGAAGCGCGAGGCATGCGTGGACGCCACTGGCCGCGGACGTCGACGCGGAATACGACGAGGTCATCGAGATCGACCTGAGCAAGCTGGAGCCGCTGATCGCGCTGCCGTCGAGCCCGGACAAGGTGGTGCCGGTACCGGGAGGTCGCGGGGACGGAGGTGGCGCAGGTGGCGATTGGAAGCTGCACGAATTCGTCCTACGCCGACTTGATGACGGTGGCGGCAATCGCCAAGGGCAAGATGGTGCACCCCAGCGTGAGCGCGGCGATAAACCCCGGCTCGCGGCAGGCGCTGCTGACGATCGATAGGGACGGCGGCCTGGCCGACCTGATCGCCGCCGGGTTCCGCATCCTGGAGTCGTCCTGCGGGCCCTGCATCGGGATGGGACAGGCACCGGCGTCGGGCACGGCGTCGATGCGGACGTTCAATCGCAATTTCCCGGGACGCAGCGGCACGGTGGGCGACCGGGTGTATCTGTGCAGTCCGCAGGTGGCAGCAGCAACGGCGTTGCAAGGGAGCGATCACGGACCCGCGAGACCTTAGGCGAGGCGCCGCGGGTAACGCTGCCGGCGGAGTTCTGGGTGGACGACGGGATGATCATCGCGCCGCCGGAGAAGGGCGACGATGTGCAAGTGATACGCGGCCCGAATATCAAGCCGCTGCCTCTCGCAGAGCCGCCGGCGGAGTCGATAAGAGCGCCGGTGGTGCTGAAGGTCGGCGATAACATCACGACAGACGACATCATGCCGGCGGGGGCGAAGCTCTTGCCCCTGCGGTCGAATATCCCGGCGATGGCGGAGCACGTATTCGAGCGGGTCGACCACGAGTTCGCAAAGCGGGCGCGGGAGGCCGGCAGCTCAATCGTCGTGGGCGGCGCCAACTACGGGCAGGGGTCGAGTCGCGAGCACGCGGCGCTGGCCCCGATGTATCTGGGGCTGCGGGCTGTGCTCGCGAAGTCGTTCGCCCGCATCCACGCGACGAATCTGGTGAACTTCGGCATCCTGCCCCTGCTCTTCGATAACGAGGGCGACTACGACCGGGTCGAGCCAGGGCGACGAGCTGGAGATCGCGAACGTGCGGGAGGCGATCCGGCAGGGCGCGACGGTCCGCGTTCGGAATCTCACGCGCGGCAGCGAGTTCATGGCCCGACACAACCTGTCCCCTCGCCAGGTGGAGATGCTGCTGGCGGGCGGGTCGCTGAATTATGTAAAGGCAGCGCGGGGGTAGAACTCATCGATAAGTCGCTTGCGGGACCACGGTCGGGCAAGGAAGACGGTGCTGGCTTGCAGTCGACGCGGCTCTCCCTTGCCGAGCCGGCGCCCGTGAAACGAACACGATAGTAGGTTGGGGAAGAACCGGCAACAATCGCTATGAGAGAGATCCGTGTCGACCAGATAAGCGAGAAGGTCGCCGAGCTGTTCATCGACGCTGCCCATAATCTGCCCGAGGACGTGGTAGCGGCGCTGGAACGCGCCCGCGACAGCGAGGAGTCGCCTCTGGGCCGCCAGATACTGGAGGAGATACTGGAGAACGCGAAGACGGCGCGGGAGGAGATGATCCCGCTCTGCCAAGATACGGGCACGTCGGTTGTCTTCGTGGAATTGGGGCAGGAGGTGCACATCGCGGGCGGGAGCCTGACGGAGGCGATAAACAGGGGGGTCGCCAAAGGGTACAATGAGGGCTTCCTGCGCAAGTCGATGGTGGAGCGGCCATTCTCCGCCCGTAAGAACACCGGCGACAACACCCCCGCGGTCATACACCTAGACCTCGTCCCCGGCGACGGATTGAAGATAACGGTGCTACCCAAGGGCGGCGGCTGCGAGAACATGAGCCGGATGACGATCCTCCTGCCGGGACAAGGCCGCGACGGGGTAGTCGATTTCGTGCTGCGGGCCGTCGAGGAAGCAAGCGGCAATCCCTGCCCACCGCTCATCCTCGGGGTCGGTATCGGCGGGTCGGCAGAGCACTGCATGTCGCTCGCCAAGAGGGCGCTGACACGCAGAGTGGGTGAGCCGAGCCGGACCCGGAGGTGGCAAGACCTGAAGCGCGAACTGCTGGCGAAGGTGAACGCGCTGGGATTGGGCCCGCAAGCCGTCGGGGAGACGACCCCGCGCTGGCAGTACACGTGGAGAGCTTTCCCACACACATCACGGCGCTTCCCGTCGCGGTGAACATGCAGTGTCACAGCGCCCGGGTGAAGTCGGCAGAGCTGTAGGAGAGCGTCGCCCAGGACATCTCAATGAGCAAAGAGGTCAAGCTACCACTGAATGACGAGACAATCGCGGGGCTGCACGCGGGAGACCACCGTGCGGCTGACGGGCGTGATCTACGCGGCCCGCGACGCTGCCCACAAGCGCTTGATTGAGGCCATGGACAGAGGCGAGCCGCTGCCAATCGACATAAAGGGTGCGGTCATCTACTACGTCGGGCCGACGCCGGCGCGACCCGGGCAGGGTGATCGGCGCCGCCGGACCAACCACGTCGATGCGGCTCAATCCTTATACTCCCCGCCTGATGGAGCGCGGCCTGAAGGCGACGATCGGCAAAGGGGGGCGCAACCGGCGGTCAAGGATGCCCTCAAGCAGCACAGCGGGGTGTACTTCCTGGCCGTGGGCGGAACCGGAGCCCTGCTGTCCAAGCGCATCAGGAAGGCGAGGCCGTCGCCTACGCGGACCTGGGGACGGAGGCCATCCGCCGTCTGGAGGTGGAGGACTTTCCGGTCATCGTTGCCAACGACATGTACGGCAATGACCTCCTGGAGCAAGGGAAGGCACGCTATCAGAAGCGGGAGGCATTAGGCAGCTACATTCCGGTCGGAGAGAGGGCTGAGGCGTCGAACGGCGGCGGCGCATAGAGAACTTCTCACACCGACGGCCGCAAATCAATCGATGAAGGCGGCGAGCGCGAGAACGCCGTAGGCGAAAGCGGCGACCCCTATCAGCGACAGACCCGTCGTCGCGACCCTCTCACCGGCGCCCCGCAATCCATAGTCCAAGAGGACGTTGCGCACCCCGTTCAAACCGTGGTAGAGCGCGAAGAAGAGCAGCAGCAGGTCGATTACCCAGTAGGCAGGCTGCTCCACCGCTCGGCCACGTTAGAGAAGACGACGAGTCCAGGAAGGACCCCCTTCTCCACCTCGACGATGTTAATCAGGTGGCCGATGACGATGTGCAGCGGCAACAGGACTATCAGCCCCAGCGCCGACACCCGCTGAAGGAGCCAAGGCCAGAAGCTGTAGTCGACGGACTCTCTAATCGATCCCACGGTCGCCTACTCCGTCTCCAAGCGCGCCACCACCGTCTCCCGCTAGGCGATCAGGTTGCGAACGGCAACCACAGAACCGATGAAGACCGCCACCGCTCCCAAGAACGACAGCCCAGAACAACAGCTTTTG
>CAVXOY010000008.1:0-22208 GCA_963763495.1 uncultured Chloroflexia bacterium | reverse complement strand
GCGGGCTATATAATCGGGTTGAGAGGACTTATCACTGAGCTAGAGGTCGGTACATGGGGAAAAGCCTGGCGCGCAAGATCATCGATGAGCACCTGGTCGCCGGAGAGGCGAAGGCGGGCAGCGAGATCGGGCTGCGCATCGACCAGACGCTGACGCAGGACGCGACGGGGACGATGGCGTACCTGCAGTTCGAGGCGATGGGCATTCCCCGCGTCCGGACGAAGCTCTCGGTCAGCTACGTCGACCATAACATGCTGCAGGAGGGGTTCGAGAACGCGGACGACCACCGCTTCCTGCAGAGCATCGCCGCCAAGTACGGCATCTATTTCTCGCGGCCGGGGAACGGGATATGCCATCAGGTGCACCTGGAGCGGTTCAGCGCCCCCGGGCAGACGCTCATAGGCTCGGACAGCCACACACCGACGGGCGGCGGCGCGGGCATGCTGGCGATGGGCGCGGGCGGGCTGGACGTGGCGCTGGCGATGGCGGGCGAGCCGTTCTATCTGACGATGCCGCAGGTGGTGCGGGTGAACCTGACGGGACGGCTGCCGGCCTGGGTAGCAGCGAAGGACATCATACTGGAGATGCTGCGGCGTCTGACGGTGAAGGGCGGCGTGGGCCGCATCTTCGAGTACGGCGGCGAGGGAGCGGCGACGCTCTCGGTGCCGGAGCGGGCGACGATCACGAACATGGGCGCGGAGCTGGGAGCGACAAGCTCGCTCTTCCCCAGCGACGAGAGGACGCGGGAGTATCTGCGGGCGCAGAAGCGCGAGAAGGCGTGGATACCGCTGGCCGCGGACGTCGACGCGGAATACGACGAGGTCATCGAGATCGACCTGAGCAAGCTGGAGCCGCTGATCGCGCTGCCGTCGAGCCCGGACAAGGTGGTGCCGGTGCGGGAGGTCGCAGGGACGGAGGTGGCGCAGGTGGCGATTGGGAGCTGCACGAACTCGTCCTACGCCGACTTGATGACGGTGGCGGCAATCGCCAAGGGCAAGATCGTGCACCCAGACGTGAGCGCGGCGATAAACCCCGGCTCGCGACAGGCGCTGCTGACGATCGATAGGGACGGCGGCCTGGCCGACCTGATCGCCGCCGGGTTCCGCATCCTGGAGTCGTCCTGCGGGCCCTGCATCGGGATGGGACAGGCGCCGGCGTCGGGTACGGCGTCGATGCGGACGTTCAATCGCAACTTCCCGGGACGCAGCGGCACGGTGGGCGACCGGGTGTATCTGTGCAGTCCGCAGGTGGCGGCAGCGACGGCGCTGCGCGGGGCGATCACGGACCCGCGAGACCTGGGCGAGGCGCCACGGGTGACGCTGCCGGCGGAGTTCTGGGTGGACGACGGGATGATCATCGCGCCGCCGGAGAAGGGCGACGATGTGCAGGTCATACGCGGCCCCAATATCAAGCCGCTGCCGCTCGCCGAGCCGCCGGCGGAGTCGATACGAGCGCCGGTGGTGCTCAAGGTCGGCGATAACATCACTACAGACGACATCATGCCGGCGGGGGCGAAGCTCTTGCCCCTGCGGTCGAATATCCCGGCGATGGCGGAGCACGTATTCGAGCGGGTCGACCACGAGTTCGCAAAGCGGGCGCGGGAGGCCGGCAGCTCGATCGTCGTGGGCGGCGGCAACTACGGGCAGGGGTCGAGTCGCGAGCACGCGGCGCTGGCCCCGATGTACCTGGGGCTCAAGGCGGTGCTGGCGAAGTCGTTCGCCCGCATCCACGCGACGAATCTGGTGAACTTCGGCATCCTGCCCCTGCTCTTCGAGAACGAGGGCGACTACGACCTGGTAGCGCAGGGCGACGAGCTGGAGATCGCGGGCGTGCGGCGAGGCGATCCGCCAGGGCCCGACGGTCCGCGTCCGGAATCTCACGCGCGGCAGCGAGTTCATGGCCCGACACAACCTGTCCCCTCGCCAGGTGGAGATGCTGCTGGCGGGCGGGTCGCTGAATTATGTAAAGGCAGCGCGGGGGTAGAACTCATCGATAAGTCGCTTGCGGGACCACGGTTGGGCAAGGAAGACGGTGCTGGCTTGCAGTCGACACGGCTCTCCCTTGCGGAACCAGCGCCCGCGAAACGAAGACGAGCGTAGGTTGGGGAAGAACCGGCAACAATCGCTATGAGAGAGATCCGTGTCGACCAGATAAGCGAGAAGGTCGCTGAGCTGTTCATCGACGCTGCCCACAATCTGCCCGAGGACGTGGTGGCGGCGCTGGAACGCGCCCGCGACAGCGAGGAGTCGCCTCTGGGCCGCCAGATACTGGAGGAGATACTGGAGAACGCGAAGACGGCGCGGGAGGAGATGATCCCGCTCTGCCAAGATACGGGCACGTCGGTTGTCTTCGTGGAACTGGGGCAGGAGGTGCACATCGCCGGCGGGAGCCTGACGGAGGCGATAAACAGGGGCGTCGCCAAAGGGTACAACGAGGGCTTCCTGCGCAAGTCGATGGTGGAGCGGCCATTCTCCGCTCGCAAGAACACGGGCGACAACACCCCGGCGGTCATACACCTGGACCTCGTTCCCGGCGATAGACTGAAGATAACGGTGCTGCCCAAGGGCGGCGGCTGCGAGAACATGAGCCGGATGACGATCCTCCTGCCGGGACAAGGCCGCGACGGGGTAGTCGATTTCGTGCTGCGGGCCGTCGAGGAGGCAAGCGGCAATCCCTGCCCGCCGCTCGTCCTTGGGGTCGGTATCGGCGGGTCGGCAGAGCACTGCATGGCGCTGGCCAAGAGAGCGTTGACACGCAGGGTGGGCGAGCCAAGCCCGGACCCGGAGGTGGCAGACTTAGAGCGCGAACTGCTGGCGAAGGTGAACGCGCTGGGATTGGGCCCGCAAGCCGTCGGGGGGACGAACACGGCGCTGGCAGTACATGTGGAGACCTTCCCCACGCACATCACGGCGCTACCCGTCGCGGTGAACATGCAGTGTCACAGCGCCCGGGTGAAGTCGGCGGAGCTGTAGGAGCGTAGCCAGGACATCGAATGAGCAAAGAGATCAAGCTGCCGCTGAATGACGAGACGATCGCGGGGCTGCACGCGGGCGACCACGTGCGGCTGACGGGCGTGATCTACGCGGCCCGCGACGCCGCCCACAAGCGGATGATCGAGGCGCTGGACAAGAACGAGCCGCTGCCTATCGACATCAAGGGTGCGGTCATCTACTACGTCGGGCCGACGCCGGCGCGCCCGGGCAGGGTGATCGGCGCCGCCGGCCCAACGACGTCGATGCGCCTCAACCCCTACACGCCGCGCCTGATGGAGCACGGCCTGAAGGCGACGATCGGCAAAGGAGGGCGCAATCAAGCGGTCAAGGATGCCCTCAAGCAGCACAAAGGGGTGTACTTCCTGGCCGTGGGCGGAACGGGAGCCCTGCTGTCCAAGCGCATCAAGAAGGCAGAGGTCGTCGCCTACGAGGACTTGGGGACGGAGGCCATCCGTCGCCTGGAGGTGGAGGACTTTCCGGTCATCGTTGCCAACGACATGTACGGCAATGACCTCTTGGAGCAGGGAAAGGCACGCTATCAGAAGCGGGAGGCCTTGGGCAGCTACGTCCCGGTCGGAGAGAGGGCTGAGGCGTCGAACGGCGGCGGCGCATAGAGGACTTCTCACACCGACGGCCGCAAATCAATCGATGAAGGCGGCGAGGGCGAGAACGCCGTAGGCGAAAGCAGCAACCCCTAGCAGCGACAGGCCCGCCGTCGCGACCCTCTCACCAGCACCCCGCAATCCATAGTCCAAGAGGACGTTGCGCACCCCGTTCAGGCCGTGGTAGAGGGCGAAGGAGAGCAGCAGCAGGTCGATTACCCAGTAGGCAGGCTGCTCCAGCCGCTCGGCCACGTTTGAGAAGACGACGAGTCCAGGAAGGATCCCCTTCTCCACCTCCACGATGTTAATGAGGTGGCCGATGACGATGTGCAGCGGCAACAGGACTATCAGCCCCAGCGCCGACACCCGCTGGAGGAGCCAGGGCCAGAAGCTGTAGTCGGCCGACTCTCTGGTCGACCCCATAATCTCCTGCTCCGTCTCCAAACGCGTCACCACCGTCTCCCGCTAGGCGATTAGGTTGCGAACGGCAACCACAGAACCGATGAAGACCGCCACTGCTCCCAAGAACGATAGCCAGAACAACAGCTTTTGAAGGCGTAGCCCGATGGCGAAGTCGAGCAATACCAGCCGCACGCCATTGAGGGCATGGAACGCTACGACTCCAACGAGGCCGGCATCGAGAATGAGGAACGGCGTATTCTCAAAGGTGGAGAGCAGATCGTCGAACGTCTCCTCTCCCTGCACCGCTGTCCCGATGACGAAGATGTGGACGATGAGATAGAGGGTAAGGAAGAGGCCGGAGAGCCGCTGGAGAAGCCAGGCGGCGGTGCCGGTGCGCATCGCCCGCGCTTGAAACTGGGCATCCCAGGGTTTGTACATCGTTTGCTCCTCGCGGTCTCTCCTAGCGGACGAGCCCCAACCGTCGCAGCAACGCCATCTTCTTGAGCTGCTGGATCGCCTCTGTGGGGTTTACCCCCTTCGGGCACTGCTCAGCGCAACTGAAGACGGTGTGACAGCGCCAGAGTCCTTCTTCACTCGCTATCCTCGCCAGCCGCTGTCCCTTGCCGCAATCCCGCGGATCGTCGCAGTAGCGGAAAGCCTTTGTCAGGGCAGCCGGGCCCAGGTAGCGGTCATCGATGGCGACTATCGGACAGGCTGAGTAGCAGACAGCGCACTGGATGCAGGCAACGAACTGGGTCAGGCGGAGGGAACGGGCCGCATCCACAAGATGCTCACGCTCAGGCGCCTTTTCCTCTGGAGCCGCGACAAGCCAGGGAGCTATCTGGCGCATCTTTTCGTAGAAGGGTCCCATCTCCGCTACCAGGTCTTTGATGACGGGGAGGTTGGCCAGCGGCTCCAGAGTGATCTCCTCGCCGTGGGGCGCCACATCGATCACTTTGGTCTTGCAGGCCAGACGGGAGACGCCGTTCACTCGCATGGCGCAGGAGCCGCAGATGGCGCTGCGACAAGCGCAGCGGAAGGCAAGCGAGCCGTCTATCTGCTCACGGACGAACAGGAGAGAGTCCAGGATGGTAGCGGAAGCCGGCACGTCCAGGACGTACGTCTGGTAGACGGGCTGTCCGTCGCCCGTGGGGTCGAAACGGCGTACTCTCAGCTTCGCCTGCAACTAGTAGACCCTCTTTTCCGGCTGCCACCGCGTCACGGCAACTGGTGTGTAGTCCAACTCCGGCCCGTCAGGAGTGTAGTGGGCGAGCGTGTGTTTGAGCCAGCCCTGGTCGTCGCGATCGGGGAAGTCGAGACGGGCGTGGGCGCCCCTGCTCTCTTCCCGTTTCAGGGCACCGAGGACGATGACCTCCGCCAGGTCGAGCATAAAGCCGAGTTCGATGACCGCCAGCAACTCCGTGTTGAAGACCTTGCCCTTGTTTAGCGACGGCACCTTCTTCCAGCGCTCCTTCAGCTCGCGCACTTTGGCCAGCGCCTGCTCCATCCCCTGATTCGTCCGGAAGATGCCGACGCCTCCGTTCATGGCAGAGGCCATCTCAGCCCGGAGGGCAGCCATCCGCTCCCCGTTGGCCGGGCGGGCGAGGATCTCGGCGACAGCGCTCCCATCCTTCTTGACGGATGTCTCCGAGAAGGGCGGCAAGGGACGGGCTTTGGCGTATGCAGCGGCGGCTCTGCCGGAGCGCCGGCCGAAGACTATCGTCTCGAGTAGGGAGTTGCCGCCAAGCCGGTTGGCGCCGTGGACGCTAACGCAGGCGCACTCGCCGGCGGCAAACAGGCCGGGGACGGGCGTAGCGCCGTCGACGTCAGTCTTAATGCCGCCCATCGCGTAGTGCATTCCGGGGCGCACGGGAACAGGCTCGCGTAGAAGATCGACGTTGGCCAGGTCGAGAGCCAGCTCGTGGATTTGAGGAAGCCGCTCTCTGATCTTCTGTTTCCCCAGATGCCGCAGGTCGAGGAGAACGCAGCCATCGACGCCGCGTCCCTCATCGATCTCCGTCTGCTCGGCGCGGGAGACGACGTCGCGCGCGGCCAACTCCATCTTGTTCGGGGCATAGCGGGCCATGAAGCGTTCACCCTCGGAGTTCAGCAGGTAGCCGCCCTCACCGCGGGCAGCTTCGGTGATGAGCACGCCGCTGTCCCTGAGCGTCGTGGGGTGGAACTGGACGAACTCCATGTCCATCAGCGGCGCGCCGGCACGGTAGGCGAGGGCATGCCCATCGCCGGTGGAGATAAGGGAGTTGGAGGTCGGCGTGTAGATTCGCCCCAGACCGCCGCCGGCCATAACGACCGCCTTGGCGGCAAGCGACTCGACTTCACCCGTGCGCATGTTGAGCGCCACGGCGCCGCGGCACTCCCCGTCTTCGACCGAGAGCGAGGTGACAAACCATTCGTCGTAGACCGGCACGTTGTGTTTCAGGACTTGGTCGTGAAGGGAGTGAAGCAGCGCCTGGCCGGTGATGTCGGCGACGTAGCAGGTACGGGGGAAGCCTCCACCACCGAAGGGGCGTTGAGCGATCCGTCCATCGGGCTGACGGCTGAAGACGGCGCCCATATGCTCAAGCTCGATGATGTCGGACGCTGCCTCACGGCACATCGTCTCGATGGCGTCCTGGTCACCGAGGTAGTCGCTGCCCTTTACCGTGTCGAAGGCATGGGTCTCCCAGGAATCATCGTCACCGAGGGCGGCGTTGATGCCACCTTGAGCGGCGACCGAGTGGCTACGCAAGGGGTAGACTTTGGTGAGGACAGCAACATCTGCGCCGGCGCGCGCGGCTTCGAGGGCCGCTCTCATGCCGGCGAGGCCGGCGCCAACAACCAGGACGTCATGCTGGAGCATTCTACGGTTCCCGGCGGTCTGATCGTCTACTTGAACTCGATGTTTCCGACTCTTCCGGTCGGGACGAGGAAGGACGGCCACGCGAAGCCAATCTTAGGCCATCACCGGCCTGAGATCGAGAGTGGGAGAGCTAGCGCTCCAACGATTTCGCGATTGCGTCGGCGTAGAAGCCCCACATCCGTTCCGGCAACAGCCTGCCCACAGCGACCATGGCCTGCTCCCGCACCAGACGATCCTCCTCTTCGCGGCCAGCCCGAGGCTTCACCTGCAACTGGAAGGGCTCGCCGAACTTCACGACGAGACGCTCTTCTTCTTCGTAGAGACCGACCGGCAGAACGGGCGCGCCTGCCTTTGTGAGCATCCGCAGGAAGAGCCCTGAACCGGGCATCGCCTCGATCAGCGTCCCTTTGCCCCTTGCCTCAGGCATGAGGCCAACCGGCTCACCATTCCCGGCGCTGTCCTCTGCTGTTGCCGGCGGAGGGGTTGATGATTGTGGCAGCTTGGCGGAGGGCAGCGGCGCGGCCCGCCGTCTCCTCTTCGCCCTGCGGCATCGTAACAAAGCCGTAGACGCGGGCGACACGACTGAAGACCCAGCGGATTGGCCACACCGGGATGGGGAAGGGGCCGAAGTGGCGGCCACGCCATTCGCTGGTGATGATCCAGTGCATCTCCGGCGAGGCGGGACGCGCCTGGGCAACGGCAGCGGCAACCGCCATGCCGGCGAAATACATCTCGACGCCGGGGCGCTCGTAGTGGTTGCCAACAATGACGAAGGAGCCGTCGGCGGGGACGTTCTCCAGACCGACGAACTCCGGCAGGGGCGGGTTAGAGCGCAGGGTGAACCAGCAGTCGGCTGCGAAAGAGCGCTTGATGCCGAACAGCAGATTGAAGGGAAACTTGAGGAACAGTTCCCAGCGGGGAAAATGATATGCCTCGTGGCTGCCAGTCGGGATATCGGTGTCCTGATCAGGCATCGCAAGAGGTCATGGTAGCACCCGCCGGCGAGAGAGCATGAGGAGGGCCGCTAGGGACTTGGCGTCCTGTATCTCGCCCCGCTCGACCATGCGCAGGGCTTCGGCTAGAGGCAGGCGCAACGCTGCAAGATCGTCTTCGTCGCCGGTGTCGAGGGGGCTTTCCTCGAGACCGGTAGCGAGGAAGACGTGGATGTACTCGTTGCAGTAGCCGGGGCTAAGGAAAAAGCCACCCAACTCCTCGAGAGAGCGGGGCCGGTACCCCGTCTCCTCGCGGAGCTCCCGCTCGGCACAGGTCCGGGGGTCTTCGCCTTCGTCCAGC
Organism: uncultured Chloroflexia bacterium; assembly: GCA_963763495.1. Lineage (GTDB taxonomy): Bacteria > Chloroflexota > Dehalococcoidia > DSTF01 > JALHUB01 > DAOUEO01. The sequence continues at coordinate 14,058 of CAVXOY010000008.1, read as the reverse complement.
GTCCCGGCAGGCAATTCAAAGAGACGCTTACCGACCGGATGGCGGTACTGGCGCACGAGGAGGACGTTGTCCTGATCGTCGAGGGCGATAAGAAGGACTGCCCCCGGGTGCTCCACCACCTCCCGGACACCGGTGGCGCCATCAGGCGTAGTGACGGTATCGAGGCGCACATTGATGAGACGGCCGGAGAAAGCGCGCTTGCTCTCGATTGTTTGCGGCAGGGCCGATTCGGGGTCGTCAGCAGGCAAGAAAAGTTCCTTAAACACCCACAGGCGGGTCGAGATCAAGCACCATCGCCAGTTCGCTGCAGCTCGGGAACTTGGGGCAGCGATAGCACTCGTTCCAGACCTTCTGGGGCAGGGTCATGACATCTACTTGCTGGAAGCCAAGCTTCTCGAAGAAGCCGGGCAGATAGGTGAGGGCGAAGACCCGTTTGAGGCCAAGGTTGCAGGCCTCATCGATGCAGGCCCGCACCAGCGCAGCACCGAGACCGACCGCCTGGCTTTCCTCGCGCACGGCCAGGGAACGGACCTCGGCCAGATCATCCCATACTATGTGAAGGCAGACGCAGCCTAAGACATCGTCTTGTCGACGGACGACGAAGAAGTCGCGCAGGTTCTCGTAGACCTCGCCCATAGTGCGGGGAAGCATCTCACCTTTTGCGGCGAAGACGTTGACCAGGTCGTGAAGTTGCTGGACATCGCTTATTCTTGCCTTTTCAACGATAAAGGTCTGCCGCATGCCGGTCTTTGTTCTCCCCTTGCTCGTCTTCGTCGTCATGACATTACCTATTCTACGCTATGACTCCTCATCGGGGTCAGGCGCCCGCCGCCAGCGAAGCCGCACGGCGACCCGCTCGTAGAAGTCGGGCTCCCTGGGGAGGCGCAGAAAGCAGGCGAAGTGATCGCTCATCGTAATCCGCACGACCTGCCCGGGCTCCAACTGGAGGCTGCTCTCGCCATCGAGACTGAGGGCGGCCTGCTGCCCGGGGTCGAGGGCCAGCTCGACGACGGAGCGGCGGGGCAGCACCAGTGAATTCGTCTGGCCGAGATGGGGAGCGAGAGGAGCCAGGACGATCTCTTGCGCCTCGGGATGGAGGATTGGCCCGCCGATAGCCTGGCAGTAGGCGGTGCTGCCGGTAGCCGTAGCGACGATTATGCCGTCGGCGCGGTAGTCAGCCACAAGCTCGCCGTCGATGAAGGTGCTAACGACGACGGTGCGTCCGAGGGCGGTGCGCCCCAACACGACGTCGTTGAGGGCGTGGAGGTAGGGCCGGGCGCCGAGGATGACGCGGCCACCGCGCTCGGTCAACACCTGAGCGTGGAGCATGGCCCGCCGCTCGACGGACCAGCCACCGGCCAGGACATCGGGGAGACGAGGCAGAGCTTCATCGCCACGGAGTTCCGTGAGGAAGCCCAACCGGCCCAGGTTGACACCCAAGATAACCACGTCATAGGGGACGATTGCTCTGGCCGCCCGCAGAACCGTGCCGTCGCCGCCGACGGTGATGAGCAGGTCAGTTCCCGGTATGTTCACCTTGACGCTGTCGTCGTCCCAGGCAGCGCCCGCCCAGACTTCCTTCACCTGCGGCGAGAGGGCAGAGCGGAGCTCTTCAGCGAGAGCGCACGCCGCCGCCATCTTGGGGTGGTAGAAGATGCCAATCCTATTCACTGTGTTGTCCTTCTAACCTCCAGAGAAGGAAGAACTCCTTGTTGCCGGCGGGCCCCAGGAGGGGCGAGGTGACGAGGCCAAGCAGTCGCAGGCCGTGGGTAGCCGCCCAGGCGACGAGACGACCGATGACCGCGGCATGAATCTGGGAGTCGCGCACGACGCCTTTCTTGCCCACCTCCTCGCGGCGGGCCTGGAACTGCGGCTTCAGTAGGGCGAGTATCACCCCTCCTTCTTTGAGCAGATTCGCCACCGTCGGTATTACCTTCTCCAGAGAGATGAATGAGACATCGATGGTGGCGATGTCCGCCTTTTCAGGAAGGGACTCCATATATCTTATGTTAACTTTCTCTCGAACGTCGACCCGCGGGTCACGGCGAAGACGGTAGTCCAGCAGCCCGTAGCCAACATCGACGGCGTAGACGCGGGCGGCCCCGTTCTGGAGCAGACAGTCGGTGAAGCCGCCGGTGGAGGCTCCCACGTCGACTGCGACCAAGCCTTCGACATTCAGGCGAAATGCCTGAAGCGCTCCGGCCAGCTTGTCACCACCACGGCTGACGTACTGGGGGCTTGCCAGAAGGTCGATTGCGGCCAGGGCGGAAACAAGGCTGCCCGGTTTGGGGGCAGGCTTACCCTCGACCATGACCGCACCGGCCAGGATGAGCGCCTGCGCCTTCTCCCGGCTCTCAGCCAAGCCGCGCTGGACGAGAAGCGTATCCAGGCGACTCTTGTCCGTCACAGAGAAAAGGATAGTGAGCGGCGTAGCAGAAGTCAAGGAAAGGTACACATTGTGCGGCGCAGGCCGGCCGGGCACCCGCCACAGGCGGACAGGCGGAGACCCGACCCTACGGGAATCGATGAAGAAGGACAAGTGTCACGAATGTTTCTGAACGAGCACAGATTGACGGGGCGTGGGGTCAGCCTTTATCATCGGAGCGATTATGGCAGACAGCAAACGCGCCCTTCCTGACAACACCCCTCCCATGGCAACTCCACAAACCGGCGTCTTCTCCGCCGCCCGCTATCTGCTCATCTCGTTGCGGCCGAAGCAGTGGACGAAGAACCTGCTGGTATACATGGCGCTGCTCTTCTCGGTGGGAGAGACCTGGCACCTGCGCGACGTGGACTCATGGCTGCCGCTGCTGGGAAAGACCACGGCCCTATTCGCGCTATTCTGCCTGGTGTGCAGCGCCGAGTACCTGGTGAACGACATCCGCGACCGGGAGAGCGACCTGCTGCATCCCCGGAAGCGCCTGCGGCCGATAGCGTCGGGGAGGCTTTCCGTCACGGTGGCGGGCATCTCAGCAGCGGCAATGACGGTAGTGGGGCTGGCCGGCAGCTTCGTGTTGGAGCCGCGCGTGGGGTTCGTGGTGCTGGGGTACATGGTGATGACGCTGGCCTACTCGTACCACCTGAAGCACGTGGTGCTGCTTGACTTGATGATCATCGCGGCTGGGTTCGTGCTGAGAGCGATGGCGGGCGCGTTGGTGATCGACGTGCCGATATCGCCCTGGTTGTACGCGGTGACGGGGCTGGGAGCTCTGTTCCTGGCGATCAGCAAGCGGCGGGCCGAACTGACGCTCTTGAAGGAGGATGCAAACCAGCACCGGCCGATTCTGGATGAGTACACGCCGCAACTCCTCGACCAGATGTCCACGATAGTGACAGCGTCGACGCTGGTGGCGTACGGTCTGTACACGTTCACGGCGGCGGCGCTGCCGGCAAATCACTCGATGATGCTGACGACACCGTTTGTCCTCTACGGCGTGTTCCGCTATCTGTATCTGGTGCACGCCCGCGGCGAGGGAGGAAGCCCGGAGGAGGTGCTGCTGAAGGACTGGCCGCTGATCGTCGACGTGCTGCTATGGGTAGCGGTATCGGCGGGCATACTGGCGGTGGCGAGAGAGTAGAGCCAGCGCGAGAGCGAGAGCCGCATCGGAAGCTGAAAGCGCGAGGCCGGTCCGGTGGGCCGGCCTCAATGTTACATTCTCTTTGCGGTCTCTTCAGGAAGGCTAGGCAGACTCTTCGCCTGCCGACACCTCCATGGGGTCGATGGTCTGGCCGGTCTGGGTTATGAGGACCGGCTTCTTGTGTCCCTGAATCGTGTCCCCGGAGACGATGCATTTCTTCACGTCGCCTCGTGACGGGATTTCGTACATTACATCGAGGAGGACATCCTCAAGGACGGTACGGAGGCCACGAGCACCCGTCCGGTGGCGGATGGCCTGCTCGGCGCAGGCCTCTAGGGCCTCGTCCGTGAAGAGCAGCTCCACGTCGTCAAAGGAGAAGAAGCGCTGGAATTGCTTCATCAGCGCGTTCTTGGGCTGGGTGAGTATCTTCACCAGTTCGTCCTTGCTGAGAGAGGTTAGGCTCACCAGCATGGGCAGACGGCCCACGAATTCCGGGATGAGGCCATAGTGAAGAAGGTCATCGTGGGTAGCGTACTTCAGGAGCTCGTCGACCAGGTCCTGCCCGGTCTTCTGGCGGAAGTCGGCGGCGAAGCCGATAGACTTGCGGCTCTTGCCCAGTCGCTTGTCGACGATCTTGTCAAGCCCCTCGAAGGCGCCACCGCAGATGAACAGGATGTTGGTGGTGTTGATCTGGATGAAGTCCTGATGGGGGTGTTTCCGCCCTCCTTGAGGAGGAACGTTGGCGACGGTGCCCTCGATAATCTTGAGGAGGGCCTGCTGAACGCCTTCGCCGGAGACATCGCGGGTGATGGAAGGATTGTCGCTCTTGCGGGCTATCTTGTCGATCTCGTCGATGTAGACGATGCCGCGCTCGGCGCGCTGGATGTCATAGTCGGCGGCCTGGATAAGGTGAAGGAGGATGTTCTCGACATCCTCACCGACATAGCCGGCCTCGGTGAGGGCAGTGGCGTCGGCGATGGTGAAGGGAACATCGAGGATGCGCGCCAGGGTGCGAGCGAGAAGGGTCTTGCCGGTGCCGGTGGGGCCGACGAGAAGGATGTTGGTCTTCTCCAGCTCAACGTCGGAGCCGGTCTGGCGGGCAGCGCCGATACGCTTGTAGTGGTTGTATACGGCGACGCTGAGGACTTTCTTGGCCTGATCCTGACCGATGACCCATTCGCCGAGTTGTTCACAGATGTATTTTGGGGGAGGGACGCGCTGGACCCGGACTTTGCCTTTGACGGGACCCGCAGCCTCCTCTTCGATGATCTCGCGGCATAGCTCCACGCATTCGTCGCAGATGTAGACGGCGCCAGGGCCAGCGATGAGACGCTTCACCTGGTCTTGGTTCTTACCACAGAAGGAGCAGTGATACTGGATACGGCTGCCCCGAGTGGTATTCGGCATCTTTCTTTACCTCACTAGATCGACGCTGCTAGTGTAACAGTCCTCGTGCGCAGGTCAATGTCTACGCTGGCGGCTTGGCCAGAATCTCGTCAACTATTCCGTACTCTTTGGCTTGCTGGGCGTCCATGTAGAAGTCACGGTCGGAGTCGCGGGCGATGCGCTCGACCGACTGACCGGTATGCCTGGCGATGATCTCGCGGAGTATCTGCTGCTCTCGCAGTATCTCCTTGGCGTGAATCTCGATGTCGGCGGCCTGCCCGCGAACGCCACCGGCAGCCTGGTGCATGTGGATGGTGGCATTGGGCAGAGCGTAACGCTTGCCCGGCGTGCCCGCCGCCAAGAGCACGGTGGCGAAGCTGGCCGACATGCCGACGCAGATGGTCGAGATGTCGGGACGGACAAGCTGCATTGTGTCGTAGATAGCGAGGCCGGCCGGCACGACGCCGCCGGGGGAGTGGATGTACATGCTAACGTCTCTATCCGGGTCCTCGCGCTCGAGGTAGAGAAGCTGGGCGATGATCAGGTTCGCTATCTGGTCGTCGATAGGCGTGCCCAAGAAGATGATGCGCTCCTTTAGGAGGAGGGAGTAGATGTCGAAGGCGCGCTCGCCGCGAGCTCCACTCTCGATCACCATGGGTATTAGGTTAACGAGGTTGTCTGCCATCCTTACACTCCTGGATCTTCCTGCGCGGGGCAGCCACCTAATCTCCAAACGCTCATGAGGCAGCCGCCGTTACAGGGTCTATTCATTCGAATCCGCTGATTCCGTTGGGGCGTCTCCATCCGCCACCGCACCCGACTTGTCAGTTGAGACAAGGTGGACAAGCCTATCCCATGTCTTACGTGTGTAAAGCGACCCGCGTATCGCGTCGCGACCATTCGGATTGTTAAAGAGACGGTGCACATCCCCGGCCTGGGGTCCGGCCGCAGTGGCCATGCGCTCGATCTCCTGGTCAACTTCTTTATCGTCGACCTCTATATTTTCGACCTCTGCGACCTTGGACAATAGTAGGGAGCGTCGCAGCCTTTGCTCGGCAGCGGGGCGCAATTCGTCGCGCACCTGCTGCTCCGTCTTACCGACGCGCTGCAAGAAACGCTCGAGGGCAGCGGCGTCACCGGCAGGCCCGAGCTGCTCCCTGAGAACGCGGTCTATCTCCTTCTCGATAAGCACGGGGGGATACTCAAGCTGGGCACTCTCTTCGAGGGTGGTGATTATTTGGGAGCGATACTGCTCCATCCCAGCCTGCTCCTCGGCCTCGCGGATGTCGTTTGTCACCCGCTCACGCAGCTTGGCGAGGGTGGGGAAGCTCTCGCCGACCTGACGGGCGAAGGTGTCGTCGAGGGGGGGCAGTTCCTCTTCCTTGATCTCGTGGATATGGACGCGGCAGCGGCAGGGTTTGCCAGCGAGGTCGCTATCGCCGAAGTCTTCGGGGAGCGCCAGTTCGCTTTCCTCTTCCTTGCCCTTTTCCCGGCCGATGAGCGCCTCCGCCAGACCGGGCAGGAATACGGTCGAGCCCTCGCGGAGCTGGAACTCAGCGTCCTTGCGGTCGACCAGGGTGCGACCTTCAGCGGTGATGGTGACGTCGGCCCGGAGCACGTCACCCCACTGAAGGGGGCGCTCCACCGGCTGCAGGCTGGCGTAGCGATGGCGGAGTTGCTCGATAGCCTCATCCACGCGCTCAGGGAAGACGACAACGGGGTCACGGGGGAGCCACATATTCTGGTAGTCACCGAGCTCGACGGTGGGACGAACAGGGACGGTGGCCTTCATGACGAGGGGTTCGGTGCTGACCATCTCCAGTTCGGGCAGCTCGACGGGGTCGATGTCCTGCTCGTCGAGGGCCTCCCGGTAGACCTCCGGGATCAGGCTGTCGAGCGCCTCCTGAAGAAGCGCCTCGTGGCCGAGGTAGCGCTCGATCATCGCCCGGGGAGCCTTCCCCTTGCGGAAGCCGGGCACGTTGGCACGGCGGGCGAGGCGGTGATAGGCGGCTTCGAGGGATTTCTCGACGCGCTCGGGCTCGACTTCAATCTCCAGGACGACTTGGCTCTGGGGGATTCTCTCGGCAGAAACCTTCACTTCACGATACTCCTTGAATACGGATTATAGCATGGGGCCTGGTAGGGCGGAAGGGCGCAAGGGCATCCCCAGATTCAGAGGACGAGGGCGAGATGTCAGCGGGCACGAGGGGTGAGAATGTCGGTCAGGGCGTCGCCGAGAAGGTTGAAGGAGAAGATGAGGATAGCGACAACGGCACCAGGGATAAGGAGGAGGTGGGGATAGGCCTGGAGGGTACGGATAGAGCCACCATCAAAAAGCATGGCGCCGAAGCTGGGGGTAGGCTCCTGAACACCGACGCCGAACCAGGTGAGGGCGATCTCGGTGCCGGCTATGGCGCCGAGGGAGGCGGAAAGGCTGACGATGATGATGTTGCTCACGTTGGGCAACAGGTGGTGGACGATGATGCGGCTGGTGGAGGCGCCCATGGCACGAGCAGCCTCCACATACTCAGTCTCGCGGAGGGCAAGCACCTGGGAGCGGATTACGCGAGCGCCACCTACCCAAGAGAAGAGGGAGAGAACGCCGAAGATGAGGACGTAGTCGGGGAAACCATCGATCCTTAGCGTGCCTTCCAGGCTCTTGAGCCAACCCATGCCACGAACGCGGTCGCCGAGGGTAGCGTTGATCATGATCAGCATGGGCAAGCCGGGGAGAGCGAAGAACACGTCCCCCAATCGCATGATGGCGGTATCGACCTTGCCACCGGCGTAGCCGGCGAGAAGACCCAGGCCGACAGCGAGGATTATGCCACCGGTGATCAAGGTGGCGACGGTGACGACAGTCGTGGTACGAGCGGCCCAGATGACACGGCTGAGCATGTCGCGGCCCAGGCGGTCGGTTCCAAAGGGATGCTCCAGGGTCGGACCCTGAAGGACGTTGTCGAGATTCTGGTCGGTGTAGCTTCGGGGAGAAACCCAGGGGGCGGAGACGCCGCAGAAATAGAAGATCGCGATGGCACCAAGGGCAACGACAGCGATTTTCTTGCGGAGGAGACGGCGCATCGCCAACGCGAAAGGGCCGCCTCGCCTAGAGGCAGGCACTTCGGCTTCTTCGCCGGCTTCGTAGAGGCTATTTGACTCTCTGTCTCTCATAGCGGACACGTGGGTCTATGATCGTATAGGCGATGTCGATGACGATGTTTATGAGTACGAAGGCGACGGCCACGATAAGGGTCAGGGCCATGATGACATCGTAGTCGCGGCCTTTGACGGAGTCGAAGGCGAGGCGGCCGACTCCAGGGATGCCAAGCAGGGTCTCAGCGAAGAAGGCACCCTCAAGCAAGGCGACAAGGGATATGCCGATGACGGTGATGAGGGGGAGAAGGGCGTTGCGGGCGACGTGACGGCTGATGACGGTGAATTCGCGCAGACCCTTGGCGCGGGCAGTACGCACGTAGTCCTCGCCGAGGACGCCGAGGGTGGTGGCACGGGTAAGGCGGGCAACGCCGGCGATTCCGGGGAGAGAGAGGGCAAGGACCGGGATAATGATCCTCTTGTCGAAGACGCCGATGCAGTTCAGGGGATCGGGCAAGAACCCAGCATTTACCGAGCACTCCCAGCCACCGGTGGGCAGCCAGTGGAGCTTGAGGACGAACACCAGAAGGGCAATGGGCACGGTGATGAGGACGGGTATCGACTGAAAGAAGAGGAAGATGCTGATAGATAAGGGGTCGGTCCAACTGCCCTGACGGAGGGCGGCATAGAGCCCCACGGGGATGCCGATGCCAAAGATGATGACCAGAGCGACGAAGCCTAGCTGAGCAGAGACCCACATCCGGCGGAATATGATCTCGGAGACGGGTGTGTTGCGGTACTTGAAACTCTCCCCCAGATCGCCGTGGGCGAGGTTATTGAGATAGATGCCATACTGCTCAAAGAAAGGCTTGTCGAGCCCCTTCTCATGGCGGACACGGGCCAGGGCCTCGGGATCGGTGAACTGGCCCATGGCAACGCGCAGAGGGTCACCGGGGCCGAAGCGGGTGACAGCAAAGGTGATGAACGATACAGCCAGAAGGATTACCGGCGCCCAGAGGAGCCGCCGGACGACGTAGGGTAATAGCCCTTGCATAGCCTATGGTCAGCTCCTCGCCGCTATGTCACGCCGCTCCGGCAGAAAGACCGCGAACACCCCCGCCGCTACTTCTCAATCGAGGCGTAGCGCAGCTTGGGAATGACGATCGCCGGAAAGAGGAAGTTCTTGACGTAGGGCTTCACCAGGTTATGTTCGCGCCCGTAGTAGAGCGGGAACCAAGGCGCATCGTCCAAGATCTTCTGCTCGGCCTGCTGGTAGAGAGCCAGGCGCTTGGCGACGTCCTGCTCAGTGCGGGCTTGAAGCAGCAGCGCGTCCACATCGGGGTTGCTGTAGTGAGTGTTGTTCTGGCGACTGGTGCTGTAGAAGAGGATATCGAGGATATCCTCAGGGTCAGGGTAGTCCATGACCCAACCGGCGGTGAACATCTGGTACTTGCCCTTGTCGAGGTCCTGCCAGAAGGTAGCCTCCTCAGTCTGCTGGATCTCGACCTCAACGCCGAGGTTATCCTTCCACATCTCGATCATGGCCTCGGTGCTGGGCCCGGCGGTGGCGCCGCCGCCAACCTCGGTGATGGAGACATCAGGGAGACCGTCGGGGCCACCGTATTTCGACTCAGCCAATAGCTGCTTGGCCTTCGTCGGGTCGTAGACAGGAACAGTGGCATCGGGATTGTAGCCGGCGAGGCCAGGAGGCAGGATGCTGTGAGCGACGGGGAGCATGTCCTTTAGGACGACCTCAGCTATCTTCTGCTGGTCGATAGCGTAGCTGAAGGCCAGACGCACCTTGGGATCGTCGAAGGGCGGCTTGCTGCTGTTGAAGCCGAGGTAGGAGACCGAAAGGTCGTCGGCGGTGACATAGTCCTCGCTCAGGGGATCGCTGGGGTCGAGGACACGCTCGATGTCGTTGACGCTGACGCCGGAGACATCGATCTCGTCGTTCTCGTACATTGTGAGTATGGAGCCACCGGAGAGGAGAAACTCGACGGTCTTGATGGCGGGCGCGCCGAGATGGTAGCGGTCGTTAGCCTCGAGAACTATGCTCTCTCCCAGAGTCCACTCTTTGACCTTGTAGGGGCCGGTGCCGTGCGGCTTTCTCATCCAGTTGCGGGAGTTGCTCTCGATCTGCTCTTTGTCGACGACGAAGGCGGTAGGGTAGGTCAGCTTGGCGAGGAAGTAGGGCTTGGGCTGATCGATGGTGATGCGAAGGGTGAAGTCGTCCACGACCTCGACGCCGCTGATCGAGTCGGCGCGGCCACGGACCATGTCCTTGGCGCCGACGATGTCGCCGAGATAGGCTTCAGCGACTGTGGAGGCGGTATCAGGGTTGGCCGTCCTCTCCAAGGAGTACTTGAAGTCGTTGGCGGTGACGAGCCGGTTGGAGTAGTGGAAGACGACGTTCTTGCGAAGGTAGAAGGTGTAGACCTTGCCATCGGGGCTGATGTCCCATCTCTCGGCAATATCGGCGACGACCTTGAGGTCCTTGTCGATGGTGACGAGGCCGCCGTAGATCTCGACGACGTAGGTGGCGGACGTGGCGTCGCTGGCGAGGGCGGGGTCGAGGGTCATGGGGTCGCCGCCGGGCAGCCGGAGCATGCCGCTGCTGGAGGCACCGTCTCCTCCGCCATTGTCTCCTGCCGTTGTCTCCGCCACCGTTGTTCTCGACAGTGGACGATTCATCGTCGCCACCGCCGCAGCCGGAGCCGGCGGCGAGGACGGCCATGAAACCAAGGCTCACAACCAAAGCAACTAAAAGCCCTCTGACGGGGATAGAGAACCTATTCATCGTCATACGATCTCCTTACGCGATCCGGCGAGTCTAAGCTTCCTCTTCAACTGTGGAACGCTCCTCTGCCTGCTTTGTTACGGTGATACCCAGCTCTTGGAGTTGCCCCGGCGAGACGGATGACGGCGCGCCGGTCATGGGGTCCGAGGCGGTCTTGGTCTTGGGGAAGGCGATCACTTCGCGGATGTCGTCGAGGCCGCAGAGCACGGCGACGTTGCGGTCGAGGCCGGCAGCGATGCCGCCGTGAGGGGGCGCGCCGTACTCGAACGCCTCCAGGAGGTGACCGAACTTCCGCTTTGCTTCGTCCTCGCTGATGCCCATGAGCTTGAACATCTGGGTCTGGACGTCTCTTTGATGGATTCGGATGCTGCCGCCGGCCATTTCCCAGCCGTTGCAGACTATGTCGTACTGCTGGGCCCGCGCCCGCCCGGGATCGGAGTGCAGGAGGGGCAGGTCTTCGGGATGGGGCGAGGTGAAGGGGTGGTGGACAGCGTACCAGCGCTTCTCTTGCTCGTCCCAGGTTAGGAGAGGGAAGTCGGTAATCGCGCACCAGGCGAGCGCGTTGGGGTCGGCGAGCTTGAGGCGGGCGGCCAGCGCACGGCGCAGGGCGTCGAGGGCGGCGCTGGCGACGAGGGGCTGGTCGGCGACCATGACAAGGAGGTCGCCACGCTTGGCTTCGGCACGCTGGGCCATGCCCTTTATCAGCTCCAGGCTCAGGTAGCGGTGCACGGGGGAACGGATATCCTCCGCGGTGATGCTGTCGATGCTGCCCTCGCCGAGGAGGGCGACGGAGACGAGCCCCTTGCCACCCTGCTCTTCGACAATGTGGGTCAGGCTGTCGATCTCGCGGCGGGTGAAGGCGGCGCCACCAGGGACGGCGAGGCCGCGTATCTGGCCGCCGGCGGCGAGGACATCGCGGAAGACCGCGAAATCGCAGGTGGGGCCGAGGTCGCTGACGTCGACAAGCTCCATGCCGTAGCGGAGGTCAGGCTTGTCGCTGCCGAAGCGGCGCATGGCCTCGTCATAGGTGAGGCGGGCGAACGGCTTGATCATCTTCTTGTCGGGGCGGATGGCCTCGCAGAGGGCAGTGTACAGCTCCTCCATCAGGTCGAGGACGTCGTCCGCCGAGACGAAGCTCATCTCGACGTCGAGCTGGGTGAACTCGGGCTGGCGGTCGGCGCGCAGGTCCTCGTCGCGGAAGCAGCGGGCGATCTGGAAGTAGCGCTCGTAGCCGGCGACCATGAGGAGCTGCTTGAACTGCTGCGGCGATTGGGGCAAGGCGTAGAAGCGAACCATTGGCCTGCCGGCTGGGCACCAGGTAGTCGCGGGCGCCTTCCGGCGTGGGGTTGGCCAAGATCGGCGTTTCGATCTCGATGAAGCCTTTGGCGTAGAGGAAGTCGCGCATGAACTTGATGACGCGGTAGCGCGTCGAGATGCGATCGCGCATGTTCTCCCGCCGCAGATCCAGGTAGCGGTAGCGCAGGCGAAGAAGCTCATCCACCTCGACATCCTCGTTGATGTAGAAGGGGGGCGTCTTGGCCGGGTTGAGGATCGCGGCAGCGCCGGCGATGACTTCGATCTCGCCGGTGGGAATGGCGTCGTTGACGGTGCCGGGACGGCGGAGCGCGACCTCGCCCTTCACCTGGAGGACGTACTCGGGCCGCACCTGCCCAGCGACGGCATGGGCCTCCGGGGCGACCTGGGGATTGAAGACGACCTGGACGAGGCCACGGCTATCGCGGAGGTCGATGAAGATCAGCCCGCCGTGGTCGCGGCGACGGTGCACCCAACCAGCGAGGGTCACCTCCTGGCCGCAGTTCTCTTTCCTGAGGTCGCCACAATAATGGGTCTTATAATGCACTTCCGCCTCCGTCGATAGGCGTCCCTGCCGGGGGTAGGGCTCCGCGTCTAGAGTGTCGCATGGGGCACACGGGCAAGTCAATGCGATGCACTGTCGCGAGGGAGGGACCCAGTGCTACGATGGAACGGCACACCATGGACAAATCGCTGAGCCTTTACGTCCACATACCGTTCTGTCGCTCGAAGTGCGTCTACTGCGACTTCAATTCGTATGCCGGTCAGGAGGCGCTGATACCGGCCTACGTGGAGGCGCTCCTGCGGGAAGCGGAAGCCTGGTCGGGTCTGTGCGCCGGGGCGACGGTGGAGACGCTGTTCTTCGGCGGGGGCACGCCGAGCCTGGTGCCGCCGGCGGAGATGAAGCGCCTGATGGAAGGACTGCGGCAGCGGTTCGCGATCGCGGCGGAGGCGGAGGTCTCGCTGGAGGCGAACCCGGAGAGCGTCGACTTCGACCACCTGCGAGGGCTGCGCGACCTCGGCGTCAACCGGCTGAGCCTGGGGGTCCAGAGCTTCGACGACGAGGAGCTACGCTTCCTGGGGCGCATCCACAGCGCGGCGGAGGCGGAGGCAGCGTACGGCGCGGCCCGGCAGGCGGGGTTCGAGAATGTGGGGCTGGACCTCATCTTCGGGCTGCCCCAGCAACAACTCGAGAGCTGGCAGCAGTCTCTAGAGAAGGCGATACGATTGGAGCCGGAGCATCTGTCGCTGTATGCGCTGACGGTGGAGGAGAATACGCCGCTCGGCCGAGCGGTGGCGGCGAACAGAGCGTGGGAACCGGATGAGGATGCGCAGGCGGAGATGTACGAAGAGAGCGAGGAACGCCTGGAGGCCGCCGGGTACGATCACTACGAGACATCGAACTGGGCATGGCCGGGGCATCGCTGCCGTCACAACCTGACCTATTGGGAGACGCGGCCGTATCTGGGGCTGGGTGCAGGCGCCCACTCCTATCTTAGCGGCTGCCGCTTTGCGAACACGCCGCTGCCCCAGGACTACATCGAGCTTGTTCAAGCGAGCGGGCCGGGGAAGAGGGGACTGACGGCCTCGACCTGTCGAAGATGCCCCAGGTGACGTCGCTGGAACGCCAGAACCAGCAGACGGAGATGTCCGACATGATCATCCTGGGGCTGCGCCTGACCGAGGGCGTGTCACGGGAAGATTTCGAGAGCGTTTCGGGGTGGGACTAGAGGAGCGATACTCCCAGGAGATATCGGACCTGACGCGGCTGGGGTTGCTGGAGATAGACAGCAAGAGCGTGCGGGTCACCAAGCGAGCCGTCTCCTTGCCAATGAAGCGCTGCTGTGCTTCCTGCCGGAGAGCGCGGAGCAGGAAGGCCCGGACGAG
>CAVXOY010000007.1:0-95279 GCA_963763495.1 uncultured Chloroflexia bacterium | reverse complement strand
ACAAGGCTGCCCGGTTTGGGGGCAGGCTTACCCTCGACCATGACCGCACCGGCCAGGATGAGCGCCTGCGCTTTCTCCCGGCTTCAGCCAAGCCGCGCTGGACGAGAAGCGTATCCAGGCGACTCTTGTCCGTCACAGAGAAAAGGATAGTGAGCGGCGTAGCAGAAGTCAAGGAAGGGTACACATTGTGCGGCGCAGGCCGACCGGGCACCCGCCACAGGCGGACAGGCGGGAGACCGATCCGCACGGGAATCGATGAAGCAGGACAAGTGTCACGAATGTTTCTGAACGATACAGATTGACGGGGCGTGGGGTCAGCCTTTATCATCGGAGCGATTATGGCAGACAGCAAACGCGCCCTTCCCTACAACACCCCTCCCATGGCAACTCCACAAACCGGCGTCTTCTCCGCTGCCTCTGGCTATCTGCTTATCTCGTTGCGGCCAAAGCAGTGGACGAAGAACCTGCTGGTATACATGGCGTTGCTCTTCTCGGTGGAGAAACATGGCATCTGCGCGACGTGGGGACTCATGGCTGCCGTTGCTGGGAAGACTACAGCCCTATTCGCGCTGTTCTGTCTGGTGTGCAGCGCCGAGTACCTGGTGAACGACATCCGCGACCGGGAGAAACCTGCCGCATCCCCGGAACGCCTGCGGCCGATAGCGTTGGTGAGGCTTTCCGTGACGGTGGTGCATCTCAGCAGCGGCAATGACGGTAGTGGGCCTGGCCGGCAGTTTCGTGCTGGAGCCGCGGGTGGGATTCGTGGTGCTGGGATATATGGTGATGACGCTGGCTTACTCGTACCACCTGAAGCATGTGGTGCTGCTCGACTTGATGATCATCGCGGCAGGGTTCTTGCTGAGGGCGATGGCGGGCGCGTTGGTGATCGACGTGCCGATATCGCCCTGGCTGTACGCGGTGACGGGGCTGGAGCTTCTGGTCTTGGTGATCAGCAAGCGGCGGGCCGAACTGACGCTCTTGAAGGAGGATGCGAACCAGCACCGGCCGATTCTGGATGAGTACACGCCGCAACTCCTCGAACCACGTCCACGATAGTGACGGCGTCGACGCTGGTGGCGTACGGTCTGTACACATTCACAGCGGCGGCACTGCCGGCAAACCATTCGATGATGCTGACGACGCCGTTTGTGCTCTACGGCGTGTTCCGCTATCTGTATCTGGTGCACGCCCGCGGCGAGGGAGGGAGCCCGGAGGAGGTGCTACTGAAGGATTGGCCGCTGATCGTCGACGTGCTGCTATGGGTAGCGGTATCGGCGGGCATACTGGCGGTGGCGAGAGAGTAAAGCCAGGGCGAGATCGAGAGACAAAATCGGTAACTGAAAGCGCGAGGCCGGCCCACCAGGGCCGGCCTCAATGTTAGATTCTCTTTGCAGTCTCTTCAGGAAGGCTAGGCAGACTCTTCGCTTGCCGGCAACTCCATGGGGTCAATGGTCTGGCCGGTCTGAGTTATAAGGACCGGCTTCTTGTGTCCCTGAATCGTGTCCCCGCTGACGATGCACTTCTTCACGTCGCCGCGCGACGGGATGTCATACATCACATCGAGCCGCGTGAATCCTCCAGCACCGTGCGGAGGCCGCGCGCGCCCGTCCGGTGCCGGATGCGCCTGTTCGGCGCAGGCCGAAGACGCCTCGTCCGTGAATGGCAGCTCGACGCGTCAGAAGGCGAAGAAGCGCTGGAACTGCTCACAAGCGCGTTCTTGGCTCGGTCAGAATCCGCACCAGCTCACTTCGCCCAGCGACTCAGGCTCACCACCATCGGCAGACGGCCGACGAATTCCGGGATGAGACCGTAGTGCAGCAGGTCGTCGTGAGTGGCGTGCTTCAGGCAACTCGTCGTCAGGTCCTGCCCGGTCTTCTGCGAGAAGTCCGGCGCGAAGCCGATCGACTTGCCGGCTCCTTGCCAGTCCGCTTGTCGACGATCTTGTCAAGCCCCTCGAAGGCGCCGCCGCAGATGAACAGGATATTGGTCGGTGTTGATCTGGATGAAGTCCTGGTGGGGGTGCTTCCGCCCTCCCTGAGGCGGAACGTTGGCAACGGTGCCCTCGATAATCTTGAGCAGGGCCTGCTGAACGCCTTCGCCGGAGACGTCGCGCGTGATGGAAGGATTGTCACTCTTGCGGCGATATCTTGTCGATCTCGTCGATGTAGACGATGCCGCGCTCGGCGCGCTGCGATGTCGTAGTCAGCGGCCTGAATAAGGTGAAGGAGGATGTTCTCGACATCCTCACCGACATAGCCGGCCTCGGTAAGCGGCAGTCGCATCGGCGATGGTGAAGGGCACGTCGAGGATACGCGCCAGCGTGCGAGCGAGAAGCGTCTTGCCGGTGCCGGTGGGCCCGACGAGCAGATGCTTGGTCTTCTCCAGCTCAACGTCGGAGCCGGTCTGACGGGCAGGCCGATACGCTTGTAGTGGTTGTATACGGCGACGCTCAGGACCTTCTTGGCCTGATCCTGACCGATGACCCATTCGCCGAGTTGTTCACAAATGTACTGGGCGGAGGGACGCGCTGGACCCGGACTTTGCCTTTGACGGCACCCGCGGCCTCCTCTTCGATGATCTCGCGGCATAGCTCCACGCATTCGTCGCAGATGTAGACAGCGCCAGGGCCAGCGATGAGACGCTTCACCTGGTCTTGGTTCTTACCACAGAAGGAGCAGTGATACTGGATACGGCTGCCCCGAGTGGTATTCGGCATCTTTCTTTACCTCACTAGATCGACGCTGCTAGTGTAACAGTCCTCGTGTGCAGGTCAATGTCTACACTGGCGGCTTGGCCAGAATCTCGTCAACTATTCCGTACTCTTTGGCTTGCTGGGCGTCCATATAGAAGTCACGGTCGGAGTCGCGGGCGATGCGCTCGACCGACTGACCGGTATGCCTGGCGATAATCTCGCGGAGTATCTGCTGCTCTCGCAGTATCTCCTTGGCGTGAATCTCGATGTCGGCGGCCTGCCCGCGAACGCCACCGGCAGCCTGGTGCATGTGGACAGTGGCATTGGGCAGAGCGTAACGCTTGCCCGGCGCGCCCGCCGCCAAGAGCACGGTGGCGAAGCTGGCCGACATGCCGACGCAGATGGTCGAGATGTCGGGACGGACAAGCTGCATTGTGTCGTAGATAGCAAGGCCGGCCGGCACTACGCCGCCGGGGGAGTGGATGTACATGCTGACGTCTCTATCCGGGTCCTCGCGCTCGAGGTAGAGAAGCTGAGCGATGATCAGGTTCGCTATCTGGTCGTCGATAGGCGTGCCCAAGAAGATGATGCGCTCCTTAAGGAGCAGGGAGTAGATGTCGAAGGCGCGCTCGCCGCGAGCTCCACTCTCGATCACCATGGGTATTAGGTTAACGAGGTTGTCTGTCATCCTTACACTCCTGGATCTTCCTGTGCGGGGTAGCCACCTAATCTCCAAACGCTCATGAGGCAGCCGCCGTTACAGGGTCTATTCATTCGAATCTGCTGATTCCGTTGGGGCGTCTCCATCCGCCACCGCACCTGACTTGTCAGTTGAGACAAGGTGGACAAGCCTATCCCATGTCTTACGTGTGTAAAGCGACCCGCGTATCGCGTCTCGCCCATTCGGATTGTTAAAGAGACGGTGCACATCCCCAGCCTGGGGTCCGGCCGCAGTGGCCATGCGCTCGATCTCCTGGTCAACTTCTTTATCGTCGACCTCTATATTTTCGACCTCTGCGACCTTGGACAATAGTAGGGAGCGTCGCAGCCTTTGCTCGGCAGCGGGGCGCAATTCGTCGCGCACCTGTTGCTCCGTCTTGCCGACGCGCTGCAAGAAGCGCTCGAGGGCGGCGGCGTCAGCGGCAGGCCCGAGTTGCTCCCTGAGGACGCGGTCTATCTCCTTCTCGATAGAGCACCGGGGGATATTCAAGCTGGGCACTCCCTTCGAGGGTGGTGATTATTTGGGAGCGATACTGCTCCATCCCGGCCTGTTCCTCGGCTTCGCGGATGTCGTTTGCCACCCGCTCACGCAGCTTGTCGAGGGTGGGGAAGCTCTCGCCGACCTGACGGGCAAAGGTGTCGTCGAGGGGGGGCAGATCCTCTTCCTTGATCTCGTGGATATGGACGCGGCAGCGGCAGGGTTTGCCAGCGAGGTCGCTATCGCCGAAGTCTTCGGGGAGCGCCAGTTCGCTCTCCTCTTCCTTGCCCTTTTCCCGGCCGATGAGCGCCGCCCCGCCAGACCGGGCAGGAACACGGTCGAGCCCTCGCGGAGCTGGAACTCAGCGTCCTTGCGGTCGACCAGGGTACGACCTTCAGCGGTGATGGTGACGTCGGCCCGGAGTACGTCACTCCACTGAAGGCGGACGCTCCACCGGCTGCAGGCTGGCGTAGCGATGGCGGAGTTGCTCAATGGCCTCATCCACGCGCTCGGGAAGGACGACAACGGGGTCACGGGGGAGCCACATATTCTGGAAGTCACCGAGTCTCGACGGTGGGACGAACAGGGACGGTGGCCTTCATGACAAGGGGCTCGGTGCTGACCATCTCCAGCTCGGGCAGCTCGACAGGGTCGATGTCCTGCTCGTCGAGGGCCTCCCGGTAGACCTCCGGGATCAGGGTGTCGAGCGCCTCCTGGAGAAGCGCCTCGTGGCCGAGATAGCGCTCGATCATCGCCCGGGGGGCCTTCCCCCTTGCGGAAGCCGGGCACGTTGGCGCGGCGGGCGAGGCGGTGATAGGCGGCTTCGAGGGATTTCTCGACGCGCTCAGGCTCGACTTCAATCTCCAGGACGACTTGGCTCTGGGGGATTCTCTCGGCGGAAACCTTCACTTCACGATACTCCTTGAATACGGATTATAGCATGGGCCCTGGTAGGGCGGAAGGGCGCAAGGGCATCCCCAGATTCGGAGGACGAGGGCGAGATGTCAGCGGGCACGAGGAGTGAGAATGTCGGTCAGGGCGTCGCCGAGGAGGTTGAAGGAGAAGATGAGGATAGCGACAACGGCACCAGGGATAAGGAGGAGGTGGGGATAGGCCTGGAGGGTACGGATCGAGCCACCATCAAAAAGCATGGCACCGAAGCTGGGGGTAGGCTCCTGAACACCGACGCCGAACCAAGTAAGGGCGATCTCAGTGCCGGCGATGGCGCCGAGGGAAGCAGAGAGGCTGACGATGATGATGTTGCTCACGTTGGGCAACAGGTGGTGGACGATGATGCGGCTGGTGGAGGCGCCCATGGCACGAGCAGCCTCCACATACTCAGTCTCGCGGAGGGCAAGCACCTGGGAGCGGATTACGCGAGCGCCACCTACCCAGGAGAAGAGAGACAGAACGCCGAAGATGAGGACGTAGTCGGGAAAGCCGTCGATGCGGAGCGTGCCTTCCAGGCTCTTGAGCCAACCCATGCCACGAACGCGGTCGCCGAGGGTAGCGTTGATCATGATGAGCATGGGCAGGCCGGGTAGGGCAAAGAACACGTCCCCCAATCGCATGATGGCGGTATCGACCTTGCCACCGGCGTAGCCGGCGAGAAGGCCCAGGCCGACAGCGAGGATTATGCCACCGGTGATCAAGGTGGCGACGGTGACGACGGTCGTCGTACGAGCGGCCCACATGACGCGGCTGAGCATGTCGCGACCCAGGCGGTCGGTGCCAAAGGGATGCTCGACGGTCGGACTCTGGAGGACGTTGTCGAGGTTCTGGTCGGTATAGCTTCGAGGAGAAACCAAGGGAGCGGAGACACCGCAGAAATAAAAGACCGCGATGGCAACAAGGGCAACGACAGCGATCTTCTTGCGGAGGAGACGGCGCATCGCCAGCGCGAAAGGGCCACCCCGCCTGGAGGTGGGCACTTCGGTTTCTTCACCGGCTTCGTAGAGGCTATTTGACTCTCTGTCTCTCATAGCGGACACGCGGGTCTATGATCGTGTAGGCGATGTCGATGACGATGTTTATGAGTACGAAGGCGACGGCCACGATGAGGGTCAGTGCCATGATGACATCGTAGTCGCGGCCTTTGACGGAGTCGAAGGCGAGGCGGCCGACGCCGGGGATACCAAGCAGGGTCTCAGCGAAGAAGGCCCCCTCAAGCAAGGCGACAAGGGATATGCCGATGACGGTGATGAGGGGGAGAAGGGCGTTGCGGGCGACGTGACGGCTGATGACGGTGAACTCGCGCAAGCCCTTGGCGCGGGCTGTACGCACGTAGTCCTCGCCGAGGACGCCGAGGGTGGTGGCGCGGGTAAGGCGGGCAACGCCGGCGATTCCGGGGAGAGACAGGGCAAGGGCCGGGATAATGATCCTCTTGTCGAAGACGCCGATGCAATTCAAGGGGTCGGGCAAGAATCCAGCGTTTACCGAGCACTCCCAGCCACCGGTGGGCAGCCAGTGGAGCTTGAGGACGAACACCAGAAGGGCAATCGGCACGGTGATGAGAACCGGTATCGACTGAAAGAAGAGGAAGATGCTGATGGATAAGGGGTCGGTCCAACTGCCCTGACGGAGGGCGGCATAGAGCCCCACGGGGATGCCGATGCCGAAGACGATTACCAGAGCGACGAAGCCTAGCTGAGCAGAGACCCACATCCGGCGGAATATGATTTCGGAGACGGGCGTGTTGCGGTACTTGAAACTCTCCCCCAGGTCGCCGTGGGCGAGGTTATTGAGGTAGATGCCATACTGCTCAAAGAAAGGCTTGTCGAGCCCCTTCTCATGGCGGACACGGGCCAGGGCCTCGGGATCGGTGAACTGGCCCATGGCAACGCGCAGAGGGTCACCGGGGCCGAAGCGGGTGACAGCAAAGGTAATGAACGATACGGCCAGAAGGATTACCGGCGCCCAGAGGAGCCGCCGGACGACGTAGGGTAATAGCCCTTGCATAGCCTATGGTCAGCTCCTCGCCGCTATGTCACGCCGCTCCGGCAGAAAGGCTGCGAACGCCCCCGCCGCTACTTCTCAATCGAGGCGTAGCGCAGCTTGGGAATGACGATCGCCGGAAAGAGGAAGTTCTTGACGTAGGGCTTCACCAGGGCATGTTCGCGCCCGTAGTAGAGCGGGAACCAAGGCGCATCGTCCAAGATCTTCTGCTCGGCCTGCTGGTAGAGAGCCAGGCGCTTGGCGACGTCCTGCTCAGTGCGGGCTTGAAGCAGCAGCGCGTCCACATCGGGGTTGCTGTAGTGCAGTGTTGTTCTGGCGACTGGTGCTGAAGAAGAGGATATCGAGGATATCCTCGGGTCAGGGTAGTCCATGACCCAACCGGCGGTGAACATCTGGTACTTGCCCTTGTCGAGGTCGTGCCAGAAGGTGGCCTCTTCCGTCTGTTGGATTCGACCTCAACGCCGAGGTTATCCTTCCACATCTCGATCATGGCCTCGGTGCTGGGCCCGGCGGTGGCGCCGCCGCCAACCTCGGTGATGGAGACATCAGGGAGACCGTCGGGGCCACCGTATTTCGACTCAGCCAATAGCTGCTTGGCCTTTACCGGGTCGTAGACAGGAACAGTGGCATCGGGATTGTAGCCAGCGAGGCCAGGAGGCAGGATGCTGTGAGCGACGGGGAGCATGTCCTTTAGGACGACCTCAGCTATCTTCTGCTGGTCGATAGCGTAGCTGAAGGCCAGGCGCACCTTGGGGTCGTCGAAGGGCGGCTTGCTACTGTTGAAGCCGAGGTAGGAGACCGAAAGGTCGTCGGCGGTGACGTAGTCCTCGCTCAGGGGGTCGCTGGGGTCGAGGACACGCTCGATGTCGTTGACGCTGACGCCGGAGACATCGATCTCGTCGTTCTCGTACATTGTGAGTATGGAGCCACCGGAGAGGAGAAACTCGACGGTCTTGATGGCGGGCGCGCCGAGATGGTAGCGGTCGTTAGCCTCGAGAACTATGCTCTCTCCCAGAGTCCACTCTTTGACCTTGTAGGGGCCGGTGCCATGCGGCTTTCTCATCCAGTTGCGGGAGTTGCTCTCGATCTGCTCCTTGTCGACGACGAAAGCGGTGGGGTAGGTCAGCTTGGCGAGGAAGTAGGGCTTGGGCTGATCGATGGTGATGCGAAGGGTGAAGTCGTCCACGACCTCGACGCCGCTGATCGAGTCGGCACGGCCACGGGCCATGTCCTTGGCGCCGACGATGTCGCCGAGATAGGCTTCAGCGACTGTGGAGGCGGTATCAGGGTTGGCCGTCCTCTCCAAGGAGTACTTGAAGTCGTTGGCGGTGACGAGCCGGTTGGAGTAGTGGAAGACGACGTTCTTGCGAAGGTAGAAGGTGTAGACCTTGCCATCGGGGCTGATGTCCCATCTCTCGGCAATATCGGCGACGACTTTGAGGTCTTTGTCGATGGTGACGAGACCGCCGTAGATCTCGACGACGTAGGTGGCGGACGTGGCGTCGCTGGCAAGGGCGGGGTCGAGGGTCATGGGGTCGCCGCCGGGCAGCCGGAGCGTGCCGCTGCTGGAAGCACCGTCTCCTCCGCCGTTGTCTCCACCGCCGTTGTCTCCGCCACCGTTGTTCTCGACAGTGGACGACTCATCGTCGCCACCGCCGCAGCCGGAGCCGGCGGCGAGGACGGCCATGAAGCCAATGCTCACAACCAAAGCAACTAAAAGCCCTCTGACGGGGATAGAGAACCTATTCATCGTCATACGATCTCCTTACGCGATCCGGCGAGTCTAAGCTTCCCCTTCAACTGTGGAACGCTCCTCTGCCTGCTTTGTTACGGTGATACCCAGCTCTTGGAGTTGCCCCGGCGAGACGGATGACGGCGCGCCGGTCATGGGGTCCGAGGCGGTCTTGGTCTTGGGGAAGGCGATCACTTCGCGGATGTCGTCGAGGCCGCAGAGCACGGCGACGTTGCGGTCGAGGCCGGCAGCGATACCGCCGTGAGGGGGCGCGCCGTACTCGAACGCCTCCAGGAGGTGACCGAACTTCCGCTTTGCCTCGTCCTCGCTGATGCCCATGAGCTTGAACATCTGGGTCTGGACGTCTCTCTGATGGATTCGGATGCTGCCGCCGGCCATTTCCCAGCCGTTGCAGACTATGTCGTACTGCTGGGCCCGCGCCCGCCCGGGATCGGAGTGCAGGAGGGGCAGGTCTTCGGGATGGGGCGAGGTGAAGGGGTGGTGGACAGCGTACCAGCGCTTCTCTTGCTCGTCCCACGTTAGGAGAGGGAAGTCGGTAATCGCGCACCAGGCGAGCGCGTTGGGGTCGGCGAGTTTGAGGCGGGCAGCCAGCGCGCGGCGCAGGGCGTCGAGGGCGGCGCTGGCGACGAGGGGCTGGTCGGCGACCATGACAAGGAGGTCGCCACGCTTGGCTTCGGCGCGCTGGGCCATGCCCTTTATCAGCTCCAGGCTCAGGTAGCGGTGCACGGGGGAACGGATATCCTCCGCGGTGATGCTGTCGATGCTGCCTTCGCCGAGGAGGGCGACGGAGACGAGCCCCTTGCCACCCTGCTCTTCGACAATGTGGGTCAGGCTGTCGATCTCGCGGCGGGTGAAGGCGGCGCCACCAGGGACGGCGAGGCCGCGTATCTGGCCGCCGGCGGCGAGGACATCGCGGAAGACCGCGAAATCGCAAGTCGGGCCGAGGTCGCTGACATCGACAAGCTCCATGCCGTAGCGGAGGTCAGGCTTGTCGCTGCCGAAGCGGCGCATGGCCTCGTCATAGGTGAGGCGGGCGAACGGCTTGATCATCTTCTTGTCGGGGCGGATGGCCTCGCAGAGGGCCGTGTACAGCTCCTCCATAATGTCGAGGACATCGTCCGCCGAGACGAAGCTCATCTCGACGTCGAGCTGGGTGAACTCGGGCTGGCGGTCGGCGCGCAGGTCCTCGTCGCGGAAGCAGCGGGCGATCTGGAAGTAGCGCTCGTAGCCGGCGACCATGAGGAGCTGCTTGAACTGCTGCGGCGACTGGGGCAAGGCGTAGAACGAACCATTGGCCTGCCGGCTGGGCACGAGGTAGTCGCGGGCGCCTTCCGGCGTGGGGTTGGCCAAGATCGGCGTCTCGATCTCGATGAAGCCTTTGGCGTAGAGGAAGTCGCGCATGAACTTGATGACGCGGTAGCGCGTCGAGATGCGATCGCGCATGTTCTCCCGACGCAGGTCCAGGTAGCGGTAGCGCAGGCGAAGAAGCTCATCCACCTCGACATCCTCGTTGATGTAGAAGGGGGGCGTCTTGGCCGGGTTGAGGATCGCGGCAGCGCCGGCGATGACTTCGATCTCGCCGGTGGGTATGGCGTCGTTCACGGTGCCGGGACGGCGGAGCGCGACCTCGCCCTTCACCTGGAGGACGTACTCGGGCCGCACCTGCCCAGCGACGGCATGGGCCTCGGGGGCGACCTGGGGATTGAAGACGACCTGGACGAGGCCACGGCTATCGCGGAGGTCGATGAAGATCAGCCCGCCGTGGTCGCGGCGGCGGTGTACCCAACCAGCGAGGGTCACCTCCTGACCACAGTTCTCTTTCCTGAGGTCGCCACAATAATGGGTCTTATAATGCACTTCCGCCTCCGTCGATAGGCGTCCCTGCCGGGGGTAGGGCTCCGCGTCTAGAGTGTCGCATGGGGCACACGGGCAAGTCAATGCGATGCACTGTCGCGAGGGAGGGACCCAGTGCTACGATGGAACGGCACACCATGGACAAATCGCTGAGCCTTTACGTCCACATACCGTTCTGTCGCTCGAAGTGCGTCTACTGCGACTTCAATTCGTATGCCGGGCAGGAGGCGCTGATACCGGCCTACGTGGAGGCGCTCCTGCGGGAAGCGGAAGCCTGGTCGGGGCTGTGCGCCGGGACGACGGTGGAGACGCTGTTCTTCGGCGGGGGCACGCCGAGCCTGATGCCGCCGGCGGAGATGAAGCGCCTGCATGGAAGGACTGCGGCAGCGGTTCGCGATCGCTGCGGAGGCGGAGGTCTCGCTGGAGGCGAACCCGGAGAGCGTCGACTTCGACTACCTGCGAGGGCTGCGCGACCTCGGCGTCAACCGGCTGAGCCTGGGGGTGCAGAGCTTCGACGACGAGGAGCTACGCTTCCTGGGGCGCATCCACAGCGCGGCGGAGGCGGAGGCGGCGTACGGCGCGGCCCGGCAGGCGGGGTTCGAGAATGTGGGGCTGGACCTCATCTTCGGGCTGCCCCAGCAGCAGCTCGAGAGCTGGCAGCGGTCTCTAGAGAAGGCGATACGATTGGAGCCGGACCATCTGTCGCTGTATGCGCTGACGGTGGAGGAGAATACGCCGCTCGGCCGAGCGGTGGCGGCGAACAGAGCGTGGGAACCGGATGAGGACGCGCAGGCGGAGATGTACGAAGAGAGCGAGGAGCGCCTGGAGGCCGTCGGGTACGATCACTACGAGACATCGAACTGGGCGTGGCCGGGGCATCGCTGCCGTCACAACCTGACCTATTGGGAGACACGGCCCTATCTGGGGCTGGGTGCAGGCGCCCACTCCTATCTCAGCGGCTGCCGCTTTGCGAATACGCCGCTGCCCCAAGACTACATCGAGCTTGTTCAAGCGAGCGGGCCGGCGGAAGAGGGGACTGACGGCCTCGACCTGTCGAAGATGCCGCAGGTGACGTCGCTGGAACGCCAGAACCAGCAGACGGAGATGTCCGACATGATGATCCTGGGGCTGCGCCTGACGGAGGGCGTCTCTCGGGAGAGATTTCGAGAGCGTTTCGGGGTGGGACTGGAGAGAGCGATATTCCCAGGAGATATCGGACCTGACGCGGCTGGGGTTGCTGGAGATAGACAGCAAGAGCGTGCGGGTCACCAAGCGAGCCCGTCTCCTTGCCAATGAAGCACTGCTGCGCTTCCTTCCCAGAGAGCGGAGCGGAGCAAGACAGGAGTACCGGACGACATGAAGACCCTCTACGTCTCCACAAGAGAAGCGTGGCGTGAGTGGCTTGCCGAGCATCACGACAAAGAGGATGAGATCTGGCTCGTGTACTACCGCAAGCACACGGGTAAGCCACGCATCTCTTACAACGACGCGGTGGAGGAGGCGTTGTGCTTCGGCTGGATAGACAGCATTCAGAGGGGCATTGACGAAGAGCGGTTTGCCCAGAGGTTCTCGCCGCGCAGAAAGGGCAGCGCCTGGTCAGAGACGAACAAGGAGCGCCTTCGCCGGCTCATCGAGGCAGGCGAGATGACGCCGGCGGGACTGGCGGCAGCGGGGGAGGCGCTCAAAGACGACGGCTTCGTCATCGCAGCGGATATCCTGGAAGCGCTCAAGAGGGACAAAGAGGTGTGGAGGAACTTCCAGGGCTTCCCCGAACCTTACAAGCGAATCCGCATCGGGTTCATCGAAGGGGCGCGCAAGCGACCTGAGGAGTTCCGCCGCCGGCTCGATCATTTTCTCCAGATGACGCGGCAGAACAAGCGATTCGGGTACGTGGAGAAGTTCCGCTAGGGTCCCGTCACCGGCCTAACGCGAGGGCGGCGTCCTAGGTGCTGCGCATGCTGGCCTCGGCGGGGGAGAGGCCGTGAAGCAGCTTGACGGTCGCCAGCAAATCGTCGATGTCGCAGAGCCCGGCATCCGGGGCCTTGCCAAAGGGGTCCTGGCTGGGCTCCTCACCAAGCAGCACTTCAATTGACGCCCGCACCGACCAGGCCTGGGCCATGAGATGATAGCCTCCCTCCAGGACCATCACGAGCTTGCCGCCGCAAAGCTGCTTGGCTTGCTGCTTGAGGAACGAGACCATCTCGGCATAGCCGCTGACGCTGAGGGTCATACTAGCTAGAGGGTCGCTGAAGTGGCCGTCGTAGCCGGCGGAAACGAAGATCATCTGGGGCTGAAAGCGCTCCAGGAGAGGGCCGAGGACCTCCTGGAAGACACGACGGAACTCCTCATCGCCGCAGCCAGCGGGCAAGGGGACGTTGACGTTGAGGCCGCGCCCAGGACCCTCGCCGATCTCCTCCACCCGGCCGGTGCCCGGGTAGTAGGGGGCCTGATGGGTGGAGAAGTAGAGAACGGCCCCGTCCTCGTAGAAGGCGTCCTGGGTGCCGTTGCCGTGGTGGATATCGAAGTCGACGATGGCGATACGGTCGAGGTCGCGGCGGCGGTTGGCATAGCGGGCGGCGATGGCCACGTTGTCGAAAATGCAGAAGCCCATCGCTTGACGGTAGGTGGCATGATGACCGGGGGGTCGAACCAGGCAGAACGCGCCCTCCATCTCACCGTCGAGAACGGCGTCCGTGGCAGCGAGGCAACCGCCGGCAGCGCGCAGGGCGGCGTCGTAGGAACGGGGAGAGATGAAGGTGTCGGGGTCTGCCCAGGCGCCGCCTTTCGCCGCCATCTCGCGCACGCTGCGGATGTAGTCCGGGTCATGCACCATGGCGACCTCATCGAAGGTGGCGTCGCGGGCAAGCAGGGGGATCAGGTGGGAGGTAAGACCGCCTTCGGTCAATACGTGCATGATGGCAGTAAGGCGAAGGGCACTCTCGGGATGCGCGCCCGTGTCATGCCAAAGGTAGAGCGGGTCGTAGATCAGACCAAGCTTCTTCAAGAGCCGCCCCCTGCAACGCGAAGCGTCAAGTCTTCCCCGGCCGCAAGCGATGGGCTAGACTTTACGGCGCCCTGTCCTCACAAGGATAAGACTTTCAGGTCGAAAAAGCCATGTCTGAACTCTACCTCGCCTACGCCTCCAACATGGACCCGAAGACGTTCCAGCGCCGCTGCCCAGGGGCCAAGCCGCTGGGGCGGGCACGGCTCCCCGGCTACCGGCTGGCCTTCACCCGCTACTCGCGGCAGCGGCGGGGAGGGTCGGCGGACGTGGTGGAGGAGGCATCGTCGGACGGTATGGGGCGTCCTGTATGAGGTGGACGATGCGTGCCTCGCCAGCATGGACAGGGTGGAAGGCGTCCCGATAGCCTACCGGCGGGAGCGGGTAACGGTCTTCGACGATGCCGGCAAGTCGCATGATGTCATGACCTACGTGGCGAACAAGACAGGGGATTTCCTGCCCAGCCGGTCGTACCTGGAGGTGATCCTGCGCGGCGCCAGGGAATACGGGTTGCCGGAGGAGTACATCGCGGAGCTGGAGCAGAGACCAAGACGGTCTAGGTGGGCGACAGGATGTCGGGCATCCCTCCAAAGATGGACGAGGCAGAGGCAGCAGTCCCGACCCTACTTGATCCGGCAAGAGCGCGTGCTATACTCGTTCCGGAATGTATGTTATTGGCACCGCCGGCCACGTCGACCACGGTAAGTCCGTCCTCGTCCAAGCGCTCACCGGCATCAACCCCGACCGCCTGCCCGAGGAGAAGGAACGGGGGATGACCATCGACCTGGGTTTCGCCTGGCTAAAGCTGCCGGGCGGCCAGGAGGTGAGCATCGTCGACGTTCCCGGGCATGAGCGCTTCATCAAGAACATGCTGGCGGGCGTCGGCGGCATCGACCTGGCGCTGCTGGTCATCGCCGCCGACGAGGGGGTGATGCCCCAGACCCGCGAGCACCTGGCGATCCTCGACCTGCTGCAGGTGAAGAGCGGCATCCTCGTCATCACCAAGAAGGACCTGGTGGACGCGGACTGGCTGGAGATGGTCGCCGCCGACGTGACGGAGACGGTCAAGGGCACAGCGCTGGAAGGCGCGCCTCTGGTGACGTGCTCCGGACTCACGGGCGAGGGACTGGACGATCTCCTCGCAGTGCTGGAACAAGAGCTGGCAAAGACTCCCCCCAAGCGCGACATCGGCAGACCGCGGCTGGCCATCGACCGGGTGTTCACGGTGGCCGGATTCGGGACGGTGGTCACAGGAACGCTCGTCGACGGAAGCTTTCGCGTCGGGCAGGAGGTGGAGGTCGTGCCGGGCGGGCTGCGGTCGCGCATCCGGGGGCTGCAGACGCACGGCGAGAAGGTGGAGGAGGCGACAGCCGGGCAGCAGGACGGCGATCAATCTGGTGGGAATCGCCGCCGACGCGCTGCACGCGCGGACAGGTCGTGACGCTGCCGGGCACGCTCGTCCCAACGACGGCGCTGGACGTACACGTGCGGGCACTGCCCTCGCTGCGACACCCGATCCGCCACAATGCGCGGGTATCGTTTCACAGCGGCGCCAGCGAGGTCTGGGGCAAGATACGCCTCCTCGACCAAGACGAGCTGGGCGCAGGCAAGGACGGATGGGCGCAGATCAGGCTGGACGGGCCGGTCGCGGTCCTGAAGGGCGATCTGTTCGTCATCCGAGACGCCAACGACACGCTGGGGGGCGGCGCAAGTGGTGGACGCGCGGGCCCGACGGCACCGTCGCCGCGACCAGACGACCTTAGAAACACTGCTGATGCTTCAAGAGGGCTCTCCTCAGGAAGCGCTGTTGACCGCTCTGGCTCAGCGGCAGCCGCTAGAGCTGAGGTCGCTGCTCAAGCTGGTGGACGTGGCGGATGGGGATGCCCGCACGACGCTGACGGAGCTAGTGGCGAAGGGTGAGGTGATAGCGCTAGGGGGGACAGCACTCGGAGAAGGATCGGTGCTTTTCGCCCGGGAGGGGTTCGCCGCTCTCAGGGAGAAGGCGCAGAAAGCGATATCTTCCTATTGCCGCGAGCATCCCCTGCGGCGGGCGATGGCCAAGGAGGAGCTGCGCAGCCGTTTGGGGCTCGAAGCGCGCATCTTCAATCAAGCGCTGAAGGTGTGGCTGGAGGAGAAGAGCCTGGAGGAGCGAGGGGCCAACGTGGGGCTGCCGGGGCATCGAGGTTAACCTATCACCGGCACAACAAACGCAAGCCGACACCTTCTTGAAAGCGCTGGCCGCCAATCCTTATGCGCCGCCGACCGATAATCTACCTGAGGAGGATCTGCTCGCCTATCTCGAGGAGGAAGGGTTGATCGTCGTTGCGGGCAGCGTGGCGTTTGCCGCCGCGGCCTACGACGAGATGGTGGAGAAGATCGTCTCCCATCTAAAGAAGGAGGGCCGGCTGACGCTGGCCCAGGCGCGCGACATGTTCGGAACGAGCCGCCGGTACGTTCAGGCGCTCCTGGAGAATCTCGACGAGCGGCACGTCACGCAGCGAGTGGGGGAGGAGCGGATACTGCGTAAGGCGCGGTAGCAGTGTTACGGTGGGTGGGGGTAGTGCGTTGTTTAGATTGAGTCGACACTTGATCGGGATGGACATACTGAAATTCCCCACTAGCCCAACGCGAGGCCATGCTCTTCGTGCGCACCCTCTACGCCAATAGAGTGATACGCTTCCTCACGGTGGGAGGCGTCTGCGGTCTCATACAGCTCTCCATCCTCCACACACTCGTGGCTGGGGCGGGTGTCGAGGAGCACATCGCGAATCTGATCGCGTTTCTCATCTCCATGGAGCTCAACTTCGTGTTGCACCAGGTCTTCACATGGCGCGACCGCTTGTCGCCGGCGCTGCGGCCGCGGCGGATCTTGGGGCGCATGGCCATCTTCAACGTCTCGGCTACCTCGACTCTGATTATCAATCAGGGAGCTTTCGCTCTTTTCAATCTCTTCATTTGGTACCTGCCGGCAGCCGCCATCGGCATTTGCGTCGCCGCCTTTGCCAACTTCATGCTCAACGACCGGGTGGTATTCCGGCTATGGAGCTCAGGCAGCACATCCGCTAAAATAGCGCAATCGTAGGATCACGCTTCGGATCGCCTTAGAGCCTCTTCTGAGCCTCCAGCGCGACCGCGCTATGAATCAGGTGTGATTCCTAAACGAGCCTAGACGCTGTGAGACCATCCGGGCAGGCATCGCGCAGCTGGTTGAACAGCAGGCATGGAACATCGACGGAGAATATCTTCCGTGACCGAGAGCGCTGAGACCTCGAATGTCCGGAGACTGATCCTCCTCCTGGCTCTCACGGCAGCCACCATCGCAGCGCTTTGGTACGGGTTCACTCAGGGCAGCAGGCCCGAGGCCACAATGCCGGACGGCTCGCGGCTGCTTTGGCTGGTGGCGACTTCTGTTAGCCGTCGCCAGCGCGGCCGTTTCCCTCGCCCCAGTGGTTGGAGGCAGGCAAGCGCGGTGGGCAAAGCTAATCCGCCTGGTCGACAGAATACCACCCATCTGGTATTTGCTGGCGACCGGCTGCGTCACGTCCTTCGTGATTGCCCAGGTGGCCAACAGTCAGCCGCCTCCACACAACTACTGGCCTCTGTTTGCGGTCTGGCTAGTCACCGTAGGGTCGGTGGTAGTCTGGGCCGTCGGCGGAATCAGGTGGACCGAACTCCGTCCGGCAACCCTGAAAGAGCGGCTCTGGGCTCATCGCTGGGAGCTGGCGGCGATAGTTGCCCTAACGGTTGCGGCGGTGACGGTACGGTTGGTGAACCTCTCGTCGCTGCCCGGGCCCTACGAACAAGACGAGGCGGCGTTGGCCCGCGAATCTGTGCGCGCTTTGGATGGCGAAACCCACAACATGTTCATGTCGGGGCTACAGGGTCACGCCACGATGCAGCACTTCTCCCTGGCAGCCGTGTTCAAGCTGTTCGGGGTAAGCATATTCTCCTCAAGGCTGCTCTCGGCATTGACGGGGGCGGTAACCATACCTCTGGTATACCTGCTGTTTCGCCGGATGTTCGGCAGGATGGTGGCACTTCTCGGAGCGATATATCTGGTGGGGTATCACTTTCATCTCCACTACAGCCGGGTGGGCCTGGAGAACATCGGCGATCCATTCATCATGGTGGCGGTGCTCTACTTTGCCTGGAGGGCGAGTCGGGAGGGCAAGACCATCGACTTCGTTCTCACCGGACTAGTGATGGGACTCGGCCTGTATCTATCTCCGGCAGCACGAGTCGTACCCTTGATCGTGCTCGCTCTCTTTGGGTACACAGTCCTGCGCCGACCCCGCTTCCTGCGGCAAGCTGGTGCCCGGCATGGGCTTGCTGGCGCTGGCATACGGGGCAGCCGCCCTGCCAATGGGGTGTTCTGGATCACTCACCAGAAGGATTTCATGGATCGCGATCAACGTCGTCGGTATCTTCCAATCGCACTGGATTGACCAGCAGCGCGAGGCGACCGGCGATAGTACCTTGACGATCCTCTGGGACCAGGCCGTCCACTCCTTCGGAGCATTCGGACATTACCCCGACAGGTCACAGCACTACCTGGCGCCGATCTCGTTCGTTGGCCGCCTAAGCCTGGTGCCCTTCCTGCTGGGAATCGGCTACGCTCTCTTCCGTTTCCTCGAGGAGCGGTACTTCCTGCTCCTGGCGATCTTTGTGGCAGTCGTGGTTACAGGAGGAGTCCTCACCATCGAAGCACCAACGAGTCAGCGGCTAGTGGGGACGACAGTAGTGGTGGCAGCGTTCGTGGCCATCGGGCTGAAGCTGATAGCGGACGTGGCGTCGCAGTGGAGGCCAACCGCCGGCTACGTCGTGGCAGGGGTAGGCATCACCGCGCTCGTGGCGGCGAACTTGCACTTCTACTTCTTCGATTACAGGACCGGCGGCTACTACACCGACTACAACACGTACGTGGCAGAGCAGGTCGTGCGCTACGCGAAGACGCTGCCCGAGGACACCCGGCTATTCTGGTATGGGGACCCGAAGATGTACCTCAGCGGCAGCGGCCATCCATCGATGACGTTCCCCCTGCAGGACTACGCCCGCTTCGACGTGATGCAGAACGGGAAGGCGATGTCGCCAGACATCGTCAAGGACGACGCGCCGGCGGCGTTCATGTTCATGGCACACCGACAGAATGAGTTGCAGCCGTTGATGGACTCGTGCCCCGGGGGCGAGGTAACAACGTTCATCCTCAAAGCAGGGAGGCACGGAATCAACGGTGTCCAAGAGAAGGATGAGACGAGCTTCGTCGCCTACGAGGTCCTGACGCCCAACCGTTGCTTGCCGCTGACCGCCTCGACGTCAGACGGCGGCTAGATGCTTGCGACCGGACGCAGCACTCCTCGACGATTCCCCCAGGACCGGAAACCGCACTTCATAAGCACTTCAGCAAGACAGGGAGAGTCGCTCTTTATCCTTCGCTGACGGCAGGCGCGCGCTTGCGCTTGGGGAGGAGGCGGCGGAACAGGCGGGGAACGTCGCCTTCATCCCAGGTGACCAGTATCTGGCTGGCAACGAAGATCGAGCTGTAGGTACCGGTGATCGTCCCGACGAGCATGACGACGAGGAAGGGCCGTATGGTGACACCGCCCATCAGCAGCAGGGCCGACGACGGCCAGGACGACGGTCGTCGAGGTGTTGATGGAACGGCTGAGGGTCTGGAGAATGCTGTTGTTGACGCAGGTGTGCAGGGGCAGATCGGGGTAGCGCTGGCTGTTCTCGCGGATCCGGTCGAGGACGACGATGGTGTCATGGACGCTGAAGCCGATGACGGTGAGGAGGCCGGTGATGAACATGGTGTTGACCTCCATGTTGAACACCTTGCCAAAGATGGAGTAGGCCCCCATCACCAGCACCACGTCGTGCATGGTGGCTATGGTGGCGGCGATGCCACAGCGGAACGGGTTGGGGATCGAGCGGAAGGCCCAGCTTATGTAAAGAAGTATGGCTACGGCCGCCGCGCCAACCGCGAAGGCCGACTTCTGTCCGATCTCACGGGAAACGGTGGCAGAGACTGAGGCGTACTCTATGAACCGGTCCACCACTTCGCCGTTGGCGTCTATCATGCTCCCGAATTTCTCCACCAGCGCCGCCTCGATCTTCTCGCGTTCGCCGGCGGGCGCCGGGCCGGTCGGTGGCGCCTCAGCGCTTCCGGTCAATTCCTCGGTACGGATCAGGTACTTGTTCTCGCCGGTACGCTGGACTCGGGCTTCGCCGTGACCGAGGCCGGCCAGCTCGGAGCGAAGCTGCTCCTCGTCGACCTCGTTTTGGAAGCGGGCAGTGAAGGTGGTGCCGCTGCTGAACTCGATGCCGGGCTTGAGAGCAGGCGGTATGAGCAAGGAGATGATTCCCGGTATCAGCACTAGGAGTGAGAGGAGGTAGTAGAAGTTGCGCTTGCCTACGAAATCAAACATCAGCTCACATCTCCCGTGGAGAGGTCACCGACTTCCCGCTCGCTGAGCGCAGTCCTGGTCGGCAGGTCGGAGCCCCAGAGACCGGGCCGACGCAGCCAGGAGATGCCTATGACCAGACGAAGGAAGGTACGCGTCACCAGGATGGCCGAGAACATGCTGATGATGACACCGAGGCCCAGGGTCAGAGCGAAGCCCTTGACGAGGCTAGCGCCGAACTGGTCGCCGAACCAGAAGAGGATGGCGCAGGTGATGAGGGTAGAGACGTTGCTATCGCGGATGGATGACCAGGCGCGGGCAAAGCCTTCTTCGAGGGCGATGACGAGGCTGCGTCCTATACGCAGTTCTTCCTTGGTGCGCTCGAAGATGAGGATGTTGGCGTCCACCGCCATTCCTACGGATAAGACGAAGGCGGCGATTCCCGACAAAGTCAGAGTGACCGGCCAGAGCTTGAATACGGCCAGAACAATCGTGGTGTAGACGAAGAGGGCGAGGCTGGCAAGGACACCGGGAAGACGGTAGTGGAGGACCATGAAGAGCATGATGACGAGCATCGCGATCTCGCCGGCGATAACGCTCTTCTGGACAGAGTCCTCACCGAGAGTGGCGTCGACATCCTCCTGCTGCACGACCTTTAGAGGCACAGGGAAGGCGCCGGCGCGGAGGAGCTTCGACAGGTACTGAGCGCTCTCGAGGTTCATACCCGTTATCTGACCTTGGTCAGAGATCACGGATTGGACAGTCGGCGCCTCGACTCGGCCATCTTTGTCGCGGATGGGCTCCCCGTCAAGGAAGAAGGCGAGGGGTTGCTTTAGGAGACGAGTAGAGATCTGCTCGAAGAGATGTGCCCCCTCACCGTTGAAGCGGAAGTCGACCGTGGGTAGACCGGCGGCATCAGCGCCGAGGAAGGCATCTGTGAGATAGCGGCCGGTCAGTTCTTTTTCCACTCCGTCGCTACCGAGCGCCCGTGCCGGCACCCAGACAGCGATTTCCAGCATCTGTCGGTATTGCTGGGCGTAAACAGGGTCGTCCTGGCTTGTGGGTTGGGGCATCGAGGCACGAAGACGACCTCGCCGTTCTGGATAGACGGCAACGTTGCCCTGGCCGTCAAGTTGGAGTTCACGGAACTCAAGGAGAGCAGTCTTCCCTATCTTGCTGATTGCGTCACTGGCCTCGATACCGGGCAGTTGGACGGTCGAGGCGGTTGTTGCCCTGGATCTGGATCTCGGACTCGGCGACACCGAAGGCGTTGATACGACGCTCGATGATATCGGAGGCGCCCTTAAGGGCCTTGCCCACGTCGACATCACCCTGACCAGTCGTGTCGGCCTCGAGGACGAGGCGAGTGCCGCCGCGAAGGTCAAGGCCGAGGCGCATCGCCCGCCGCTCGATCGTCCCGATTTCGATAGATGCCCCGTTCAATTTGATCATGGGGATCTTGATTCCCTGTCCTTCCGGCCAGGGGATGAAGCTGGGCAGGTAGCGCCACGGCTCAGAGGGCCACATGGTGATCAGGGAGAAGGCGGTGAGAGCGATGATGACGACTAGAAGGATACGGTCGATTTTCCCGCGCACAGTCTCTTGGATGACTCCCGTCTATATCTCTTGCTGAACTGTAGGGTCAGCAAGGAATCCAGTCTACCTGATCAAGAGGCTCAGGCATAAGCCTGACGCATCAACCCTTGTCCGCGGGCTTTTGAACAGGCAACGATAACTATAACGCCAATCAGCCTTATATGCTACGACCCCGGGGAAATCAGCGGGCGGGCTCTGTCGGCGAAGATGATCCTCGCCTGTCATCATTCCCGCGAGGCGGCGTCTTGGGGCTCCAGCTTGACGAGCTGGTCCAGGCTTTCCAGGTAGTCGATGTAGAGGACGCCGTTCAGGTGGTCGAGCTCGTGCTCGAGGGCCTGCGCGAGAATGTCTTCTCTGGCCCGGGTACGCTGAGGGCGGCCATCGCGGTCGAGGGACTTGACGACCACGAATTGAGAGCGGGTGATCTCGGCGACGTAGCCGGGGACGGAGAGACAGCCCTCTTCGATTTGCCGCGTACCGGAGCGCCGGACGAACTCGGGGTTGATGAGAACGATCACTTCCTGCTCCGGCACGCCGATGACGGCGATGCGCAGGGGGGAGCCGACCTGGGGCGCAGCGAGGCCGACGCCGGGGGCAGCGCGCATGGTGTCGATCATGTCATCGATCAGTTTCTGTATGGAGGCGTCGATGACCTTCACCTTGCGGGTTTTCTGGCGCAGGACGGGGTCGCCGGCGACGCGAATAGGCAGGACAGCCAAGTATGATCTCCTCAGCAGACTCGCTATTATCTATTTTAGCTTATCGGCGAGGGGGACGAAAAGGAGCGGCTGATGAGAGGCAGGATGCAGGCTCAGGTCGCCCTTTCGGGCGGGGCGGCACAGACCACACCGCCGTCGTAGGCAGGCTGGATGGTGCAGCCGGGCGGCACGATGAGGAAGTCGTTGTCGGGCCACAAGCCCTCGATGAGACCGCGGACGAGGCGGGTATCCCCTGTCAACTCTTCGCTGCGCCAGCCCCACGTGCCGGCGATCTCGGCCGTCTGGCGCCGGTAGCGCTCAAGCTGCGGCTCGCTCGACAGGCCGGTGTCGATGAGGCAGGCCCGCGAGTAGCTCTTCTGCCAGTTGTAGAGGGTGTCCATCAGATAGGCGGCGTTGTCTTCGCCGTATTTCTCGACAAACTGCTGGTAGACGGCCTGCCGCATCTCGAGGCTGAAGGCTGCCTTCATGTCTCTCTCCGGTTCCGCCCATTCCAGCCAGCCGGGGATGTAGTAGTAGGTTCCCGGGTTAGCACCGTGATCGGCGTTGTAGCGCTCGCGCGACCCCAGCAGCATGACGATGCAGTCGTCGACGCGGGGCAGGACTAGGGGAACGTCCCGAGCCGTCACGCCGACGCAGCCATTCCCGCAGAGGCCGGCGACGATGACGATAGCGTCGTAGCCCTGGCCCTGGCAGGCGTCGATGCGGGCTTGCAGCTCGGCGGCCATCTGGCTGGGATCGTCGTGGAGGGCATAGCCGAAGAACTCGAGGTCGACGGGATGGTCGCTCTGGGCGACGAAGTGGCAGGTCTCACGGACCAGGGCTTTGCAGGCAATGACTTTCAGGTGCATCTGGTGGTGCGTTGCGCCTCACTTATACAGGATAGCATAGGGCATCTCTCTCAATATAGGAGAGGAGAGAGGCAAGGCCTCATCGAGAGGCAGACCTGCAACGGGGCCGATCTTGAGGGAAATCTATTGCTGGAGGAAGTCGCGGATCGCCTGGCGTGACGGCTTCGGGTTGCTCCAGCTCGGAGAAGTGGCCGGAGTCTTCTACTAGCTGGAGCACGGCGTTGGGGAAGAGATCCGTCCCTCCGTCGAAGTACCAGAGGGGCTGCGCAGGATCGCTGTCCGCCTGGAGGAGCAGGACGGGGAAATCCATAGCTGCGAAAAGGGCCTGCCGCGCTTCGCTGCCGGGGAGTGCGGCGAAGAAGTCGCGGAAGTAACGGGGCACCGCCTCCGCCACGCCGTCACGGCTGAACTCTTCGATGATGCGCGCCATGTCCTCTTCCCGGATCGGCTGCACCGTCCGTGGGCCGTAGACGTTGGGGACAAAGGCTTCGGCGTCACCCAAGAGCCGGGCAGCGAGCTCCTGGTCCTGGAAGAGGACGAACTGGGGATGGTTCTTGGGGTCGGTTTTCAGGAGCGGCGCCTGCATCCGCACGTAACGGATGACGCGGTCGGGGTGATTTCCGGCAAGGTAGTCACCTACCATGGTGCCCCAGTCGTGCGTAACCAGATTGAAGCGCTTGACGCCGATTTCATCCAAGAGCGCCAGGATCTCTTCGGCCACGTTTTCGGGGTGGTAGTCGCCGTCGGACTTGTCGGACTGACCGTAGCCCTTGAGATCGACGGCGATCACCCGGTAGTCGGACTGGAGGGATTCAAGCTGGTAGTGCCAGGAATACCACGACTCGGGCAGCCCGTGGAGGAAGACGATAGGCTCACCTTTGCCGGCTTCGACGTAGTGCCAGCGCAGCGTGTAGGGCTCACCACCGTCGGGCTTCGTCTCTACGTCCAGCAGATGGGAGCGCAGGGTGACTCCGTTTGACTGGAATGAGCTAGTCTCGCCCAACTCCTGCTCGTCGCCGCCACAGGCAGACGAAGTCAGGACGACTAGCAGGGCGAGAACTCCCCACAGCGTGATCTTCGACATGGTATGGCTACTCCGGGTGTGCATCGGTTTACGGTTCAAGGAAGTATAGCACGGGCCCCGGGAGGGGCACAGAAGGGGACACACCCAGCTTGCCGGGTGCGCCGGGAAGTCGAGAGGTCCGCGCGATGGGGGTCGCTACTCCGGCCGGGCGCTGGTCTTCTCTTTGATGCGAGCCGCTTTCCCCGCCAGGCCACGCAGGTAGTAGAGCTTGGCGCGCCGGACTTTGCCCCGCCGCGTGACCTCCACCTTCTCCAGGCGCGGCGAGTAGAGCATGAAGGTGCGCTCGACGCCCACGCCGTGAGCGATACGGCGCACGGTGAGGTTCGCGCTGGCGCCGCGGCGGGTGCGGATCACCACGCCCTGGAAGACCTGGGTACGCTGGCGGTCACCTTCTACTACTTTGGCGCTGACCTTGACTGTGTCGCCGATCTTGAAGTCGGCAACGTTGGGGTTCTCTTTGACTTGAATAACCGAACTTACATCTACCACAACAGTTCTCCACACTTGGGATGTATGAGTGCCTAATGCTCACCTATGACCACTGATTCCGCCAGCCGGCGCTCCTCCTCGTTGAGGACGGCCCGTCCGAGAAGATCGGGGCGCCGTTTGGCAGTGCGCAATATGCTCTGTCGCCGCCGCCATTCCGCGATCTGGGCGTGATGGCCGGAGAGAAGCACTTCCGGCACCGTCCAGCCCCGGAATTCGGGGGGGCGCGTGTACTGGGGGTACTCCAGCAGCCCCTGGGCATGGGATTCCTCGGCCAAAGAGGCTTCTGAACCCAATACACCGGGAAGCCGCCGGGCTACCGCCTCGATAACGATCATCGCCGGCAGTTCGCCGCCGGAGAGAACGTAGTCGCCGATACTTATCTCATCCTCGACCAGGTGCTCGCGGACGCGCTCGTCCACGCCTTCATAGTGGCCACAGACAAGCAGAAGGCGAGACTCCTGCGAGAGCTCCCCGGCCACGTCGTGGTTGAGAAGCCGCCCCTGGGGGGTGAGGAGAATGACGCGCGCCTTCGTCGAATCGCGGGCCGCCACTCCCTCAACCGCCTTAAAGATGGGATCGGGCTTCATTACCATACCCGGTCCGCCGCCATAGGTATAGTCGTCCACAATCTGGTGCTTGTCTTCGGCGTAGTCGCGGATGTTGTGGACGTGGACTTGGATCAGCCCCGCCTCAATGGCTCTCCCCAAGATACTGCTTTGGAGAGGGCCGCCGAACATCTCGGGAAACAGGGTAAGGACATCGAAGCGCACGTCCGCTCACCCCCTCGCCGGAGCCGCGGGCGCGGAAGCGTGGTCACCGACGAGACCCTTGACAGTCTCTACCGCGTGTTCGAGCACGGGCAGCAGAAAGGCAAGGCTCTCCCGAACCGCTTTCTCGCTTCCGGGGAGGTTGATGATCAAGGTATTGCCACGCACGCCGGCGACGGCCCGACTGAGCATCGCCCGGGGGGTATGGCGAAGGCCTTCCTGACGTATCGCCTCAGCCATTCCCGGCACAAGGCGGGCGACGACGGAGAGGGTCGCCTCGGGAGTGACGTCGCGGGGGCTAAGGCCGGTGCCGCCGGTGGTCAGTATGAGGTCGCAGGAGTCGCCGTCAGACCAGAGACGGAGATGGGCGGCGATCTCCTCGACTTCGTCAGGCACGACGGCGTATTGCTGCACCACAGCGCCGACTTCGGCAAGCATCTCCCGGATAGCCGCGCCGCTGGTGTCGACGCGCTGCCCACGAGAGCCCTTGTCGCTGACGGTGAGGATACCCGCGCGAATGGTCATTTCGGCTCCTCTCAACAACCGTCTATCTTAGCATACGGCCCGGCCGGGAGAAAGTCGCAGATAAAGTTCGAAAAAATGCGCATAAACCCGCGCAAAAAACGCTTGACAACAGGGGGCGATGTGGTAAGATGTGGCGTGTTGTGGTAAAAAGTGGCTGAGATATCGACCACAACAGTCATTTTGGGCGGGGATTTCGCATGGTCTTTCGCGGCACTTTTGAATACACGATCGATAATCGGGGAAGGATCCCCGTCCCTGCCCGCTACCGCGGGGTTTTCAGCCAAGGCGCCGTCCTGACAGAAAGCCAGGATGGGTGCATTGAAGTATATACTGCGGACTCCTATGAGAGCGAGGCGGAGTTCCTCTTGCAGCAGAGGGCGACACGCAAGAAGGCGCGCCGTTTGCGACGGGGGTTCTTCGGCCGCTCGCTAGACGTTGAGCTCGACGGGCAAGGACGTGTTCTCCTGCCACCGCGATTGCGCCAGCATGGCGACTTGAACGGATCGGTGCTGATTGTCGGCCGGGGGGAATGCCTGGAGATCTGGAACCCGGAGCGATGGGCCGCTGAGCAAGACGCGATAGAGCAGGAGTACGAGGTAGACCTCGAATCCATGGAAGATCGGCCATGACCGTAGTGATGATGACAGCGATTCATATTCCCGTGATGGTCAGGGAGGTTATTGAGGCTCTGGCGGTGAGGCCGGGAGGACGCTACGTCGACTGCACGGTCGGCGAAGGTGGCCACGCCGAGGCGATCCTGGAGACGGCCTCGCCGGGAGGGCAATTGCTGGGCATCGACCGAGATGGGGAGGCGCTGGCGGTGGCCCGCGAGCGCCTAGGCCCCTACGGCGACAGGGTGACGCTGGTAGAGGGGAACTATGAGGATGTGGGAGCGATCTGTCGCGATCAGGGTTTCGGGCCCGTCGATGGGATTCTGCTGGACCTAGGCATGTCTTCGTTCCAGTTGGAGCGGGGAAGGCGGGGGTTCAGCTTCAATCGGGAAGGTCCGCTGGACATGCGTTACAGTTCCACAGAAACGCTCACCGCAGCCGATATCGTTAACGGGTTCCGTGAGGAGGAGCTAGCGGATGTCCTCTGGCGTTTTAGCGAAGAGCGCCGGAGCCGTCAGATAGCCCGCTGCATAGTGGAGCAGCGTCCCATCCTCACAACCACCCAGTTAGCTAGAGTCGTCGAGCAGGCCGTGGGCAGGAGGGGCCAAAGCGTTACCCACCCCGCCACCAGGACGTTCTTAGCCCTTCGTATAGCGGTAAACCAAGAGCTAGCCCACTTAGCTGCCGCACTAGACAAAACCCACGGCCTGCTCGGCGACTCTGGCGCAAGACTGGTGTTCATTGCCTACCATTCCCTGGAAGACCGCCTAGTGAAGGATTTCCTGCGACGGGAATCCAGGGACTGTATCTGCCCACCCCAAACACCAGTCTGCATCTGCAATCATCGAGCCACCCTCCGGTTGCCAACGCGGAAGGCGATTAGGCCTTCGGTTCTCGAGGTGGCAATAAACCCACGTTCTCGGAGCGCCCGGCTCCGGGTGGCGGAACGGCTCTAGCCTAACAAGCAAGCAGCGACAGGTCAACAAGATATGTCCGCATTCGACCGCTTAATCCCACGACCCCTATCGCGGCCACGGCCTCTGTCGCAGCCCGTAGACCTGCGGCCGCTGCTGCTGGGGGCTTTCCTGGTAATAGCGCTGGTCTTACTGCTGCAGGTCATCCAGACCAGCGACGCGACGACGACGGGGTATAGCCTGCGGAATCTGGAGCAGGACCGCGTATCGCTCCAGGCACAGGTGCATCAACTGGAGGCTGAGGTCGCGGCCCTGACCTCCATGGAGCGGATCGAGCGCGAAGCGCGGGGACGGCTGGGGATGGTGTCTCCTACCGAGACGCTGACGCTGGAAGTGCACGCGCAACCGCCGGCCCAGCAACTTATCCCGCAGCGTTACATCCCAGAGGAAACAAAAGCGACGCCGAAGGCGGATTCCTGGCAGCAGCGGCTGCTGAGACTCCTGCCTTTTTACTAACCCGGCAGTGAGATGCTCCTTTCGCCTCAGCTCGGCGGGCGACGGGAACAGGACAACTTGCGAGGACTCTAGAGATGCCCGTACGGGTTGCCCGGGTTTCGTGGCGGCTTCTCCTGCTGGGATCCCTCCTCTTGGTCAGCGCAATGGGCCTCGTGGGCCGTCTCGCTTATCTTCAGATAGTCAGCCACGGTCATTATGAGGTTGAGGCAGAGGACGAGCACCTGGGCATCGAGAAGGTGCTACCGCCACGAGGCGATATCCTCGACCGCAACGGCTATCCCCTGGCGCTTACACTCGACACCTACGATGTCTTCATCGACCGCAAGGTCTGGCAGGACACGGAACTAGCGCGGAGAAGCGCCGAGTCTCTCTCTCCCCTGCTAAACCGACCCGCCGAGGAGATCCTGCGCGATCTGGGGCCGGAGACGGAGGGTGACTACTTGCTCGCCAGCAGTCTGGACTACACCGTGGGGGAGAAGATAGTGGCCCTGGGACTCCCCGGGGTCAAGGCGATGT
This sequence comes from uncultured Chloroflexia bacterium, assembly GCA_963763495.1. Taxonomy (GTDB): domain Bacteria; phylum Chloroflexota; class Dehalococcoidia; order DSTF01; family JALHUB01; genus DAOUEO01. Next base: position 66,840 of record CAVXOY010000007.1, on the reverse strand, counting down.
CGACCTTCAAGCGCTTCTATCCAGAGGGTGACCTCGCATCCGGGCTGCTGGGGTTTCTCGGTCGCGACAGGGTGGGGCTGGCCGGGCTGGAGGCGGACCTGGAGCAGGAATTAGGGGGCGTTCCCGGGACTCTCTATTTTGAACGAGACAGCATGGGCAATCCTATCCCGTTTGGCTACCGACGGCTGGAGGAGCCTCAGCCGAGCGCCGATGTGAAGCTGACCATCGATCGCTATGTGCAGCGGATCGTGGAGCAGCAACTGGATTCGGCAATCAAGAAATACGGCGCCAGCGGCGGCACGATCATCGTCATGAACCCGAATACGGGGGCAATCGTGGCTATGGCAAGCCGCCCCAGCTTCAAGTTGAGCGAGCTGAACCTGAATGATGAGAGCAAGATGGACCTGTACCGCAACCGAGCGGTGAGCGACCTCTACGAGCCCGGCTCGGTCATGAAGGTAGTGACGATGGCGACGGCCATTGACCTGGGCCTAGTCAACCCAAACACGACGTATGTGGACACAGGAGTGGCGACTGTACCCGGCGGAACCATCGAGAACTGGGATTTTTCAGCGAACGGCACCACGACGATGACCCAGGTGCTTCAGAAGAGCCTCAACACAGGAGCGGTATGGGTATCCCAACAGATTGGACCGGAGCGCTTCTACGAGTATCTGAAGAGGTTTGGGTTCGGCGAGCAGACACACGTGGGACTGGGAGGTGAGGCAGAGGGAAACGTACGGACGAGCGAGGATCCGGGGTGGTATCCGGTCGACCTGGCGACCAACTCTTTCGGCCAGGGGATAAGCGCCACGCCCCTGCAGATGATCACCGCAGTAGCGGCGATCGCGAATGGGGGGCAGCTCATCCAGCCGCACATCGTGCAAGAGGTCATCAGCAAGGATGAGCACCGGTCTCTCGAGCCGGTGGCGATCAGAAGGGTGATATCGGAGGCCACGGCAAGGACGTTGCGAGGGATGATGGCCGAGGTCGTGGATGGCAACCCTTCCCACCTGGGACGTGTCTCCGGTTATCACGTAGCGGGAAAGACAGGCACCAGCTTCATATCGATACCGGGGGGTTACGCTCCCGACATCACTATCGCCTCCTTCGCGGGCTTCGCGCCCGCCGACGACCCTCAGGTCATCGTCCTGGTGAAGATCGATAAGCCGCAGAGCGAGAGCCTGGGCGGCCTAGTGGCGGCTCCTGTGTTCGCCGAACTGGCGCCGCGGGTCCTTTCTTACTTGGGCATCAAGCCCGACGCACCGTCTATGGTGCAGCAGGGCGGCTGAACCTTGGCCGAGGTGGAAAGATGATCAGGGCTGCGGAAGTACGGAGCAGTCTGGAATCAGTGCTGCTGGGGCAAGCGGGAGCGGCCACAGGGAGCTTTCGCCATGTAGTCAGCGATTCGCAGCGGGTGCGGCCCGGCGATCTCTTTGTGGCCCTGCGCGGCGAGCATCACGATGGCCACGACTTTGTCGCGGACGCTCTCGCCAGAGGCGCGCGCGGTCTCCTCGTCCAACAGCGTCCCGCCACGCTGCCGGAAAGCGTGGTGGTGTATGAAGTGGGGGATACGCTCGACGCCCTGCAGAGGCTGGCGGCGGGCCGGCGACGGCAGTACGACGTGCGGGTGATAGCGATCACCGGCAGCGTCGGCAAGTCAACGACGAAGGAGATCACTGCCTCCCTGCTGAGCCGCCGCTTCAAGGTCCTCAAGAACGAGGCCAACTATAACAACGAGATCGGGCTGCCCTTGACGCTGCTGGGACTGACGAGGCGACACGAGCTGGCGGTGCTGGAGATGGGGATGTACGCACTGGGAGAGATCCGCCTGCTATGTGACATCGCGCGGCCGCAGGTGGGGGTGGTAACAAATGTCGGGCCGTCTCATTTGGAGCGCCTCGGCAGCATCGAGGCGATAGCGGCGGCCAAGGCAGAGCTGGCAGAGGCGCTGCCCTCGGATGGGTGCGCCATCCTTAACGGCGACGACCCCATCGTGCGGAAGATGGCGAAGAAGACGCAGGCGAAGGCGATCCTGTACGGGACGTCCGCCGGCTGCCAGGTGCGAGGGACGGAACTGGAGAGCAAAGGCCTGCGAGGCTTCTCCTTTACCCTCGAATACGAGGGCAAGAAGGCACGGGCAGAGACCCGGCTGCCGGGCCGTCATCTGCTGCACAACGCGCTGGCAGCGGCAGCGGTGGGACTGGAGGAGGGGATGTCGCTGGCGGAGGTAACGGAGGCGCTCGCACAGGCGCAGGCGCGGCTCCACCTCCACTTCCACGTTCACAAGGGACGCAACGGCTGCAAGATCCTCGACGACACGTACAACGCGAGCCCGGTATCGATGCTGGCGGCGCTCGCCCTGCTGGCGGATATGCCGGGGCGACGGATCGCCGTCCTAGGGGACATGCGGGAGTTGGGGGCCGCGACGGAGGAGGGTCACCGCGTGGTGGGTCGGGAGGCGGCACGAGTGGCCCAGGTCATCCACACCGTGGGCGAGTTGGGGCGTCTCATTGGGGAGGAGGCGCAGGAAGCCGGGCATCCGGCGGTACATATCTGGGAATCGAAAGAGGAGATGGCACAGGCGCTCGCCCCTGATCTGCGGCGAGGCGACGTGGTGCTGCTCAAGGCGTCGCGGGCGCTGGAGTTGGAGAAGATCTTGCCGGAGTTGAAGGACTGATCATGGTCTATGCACTTTTTGTCGGTACGGCTGCCTTCTTGGTCGCGGTGATTGCGGGGAAACCGGTCGTCGATTTCTTGGCGCGACGGGGCCTGGGCAAACAGATATCGGCGCACGGCCCGGCGTCGCACCTGGTGAAGGCGGGCACGCCGACGATGGGCGGGCTGTTGATCTTCGGGACGGTGTTCCTGGTAACGGCGCCGACCAACCTGTTCGACAAGCGATCAATCTTCCTGCCGCTGGGGATAATCGTGGCAACGGGCACGCTGGGGCTGATAGACGACTTCCTGACCGTAGAAGGGCGCGCCAAGGGAAGGGCAGGCCTCAACAAGCGGCTGAAGACGGCGCTGCTGCTGGCTCTGGGGCTAACGTCGGCTCTCATTCTCTATTACGGCATGGATGCGCAGAGCATCAACGTGCCCTGGCTGGGCAAGTACCACATGGGTCTCTGGTACATACCGCTGGCCGTAGGCATCTTTCTCCTCACCACAAGCGCTGTGGCGATAACGGACGGGCTGGACGGGCTAGCCGGCGGAACCACCGCTCTGGCCTTTGCCTGCTACGGGGTAATCGCCTTCCTCCAGGAGCAGAACTATCTAGCGACATTCAGCCTGACGGTGGTAGGAGCCACGCTGGGCTTCCTCTGGTACAACGCCCATCCAGCGCGGATATTCATGGGCGACACGGGAGCGCTCGCATTGGGCTCGACGCTGGCGGTGGTGGCGCTGATGACGGGATGGTGGCTGCTGCTGCCGGTCGTGGGGATCGTGTTTGTCCTCGAGGGGGCATCGACGGCGATCCAGATCGTCTATTTCCGCCTCACCAAGGGGCGGCGGATCTTCCGGATGACGCCGCTGCACCATCATTTCGAGCTGTCGGGCTGGGCGGAGCCGCAGATCGTCACAAGATTTTGGCTAATTGGCATGGTCGGAGGGCTTCTAGGTATAGCATTAGCGCTGTCGGATTAGTTAAAATGCTATGACACATAAACCAGACTTTCGCGGCAAGAAGGTAACGGTGGTGGGGCTTGGTATCGAGGGCGTGGACTTGGTGCGATACCTGGTGGGCCAGGGCGCTCAGGTCACCGCCAGCGACATCAGGACGGCCGAACGGCTGGGTTCCCGTTTGCGGGGACTAGAGGGTCTTCCTGTCCGTCTCTCCCTCGGCGCCAACGACCCCGCGGATACGGTGGGCGCTGACATAGTGTTTGTTTCGCAGAGCGTCCCTCTGAGTATTCCTGCCCTCACGGCAGCCCGTGAGCGGCATATCCCCCTCAGCTCGATGATGCGGTTGTTCCTGGACCTCTGCCCAGGGCCGGTGATCGGAATCACGGGCAGCAGCGGCAAGACAACGGTCACGAGCCTGGTGGGGGCAATGATGGAGACCGCCGGCAAGCAGCACGTGGTGGGCGGAAACATAGGCGTCGGGCTGCTATCGCTGCTCGACGAGGTGACAGCGGAGACGTGGGTGGTCCTGGAGGTAAGTCATACGCAACTGGAATTGACGGAGAAAGGCCCCCACGTGGCCTGTGTCACCAACATCACGCCTAATCACCTCGACCGCTATAGCTGGCCGGATTACGTAGCGCTCAAGGAGAACATCCTGCGCTATCAGACAGAAGACGATCTAGCGGTGCTGAACTATGACAACGAGAAGACACGAGAGATGGCGGCGAAGGCGCGCGCGTCGGTGTCCTTCTTCAGTATGGAGTCCGACTTCCCGGGTGACGGGGCGCTACTGCGTGACGGCATGATCGTTTGGCGGCAGAAGGGCCGGGAAACGCCCATCATGGCGGCCGCCGATATCCCGCTGCGAGGACGGCACAACGTGTCGAACGTGCTGGCGGCGACGGCGGTGGCATCGATCTGCGGCGTTGCGCCGGATGCCATCGCGACGGCGGTGAAAAGGTTCCACGGCGTGCCCCATCGCTTGGAGTTCGTGGCCTGCGTCGACGGTGTGGACTACTACAACGATAGCATCGCAACGACGCCGGAACGGACACTGGCCGGGATGCGGTCATTCGAGGAGCCGCTGGTGCTGCTGCTGGGAGGCCGCGAGAAGCATCTACCACTCGATGAGATGTCGGAAGAGATCTGCCGGCACTGTCGAGCGGCGGTGTTCTTCGGGGAGGCACGGGAGGTGTTGGGCGCGGCGGCGCGGGCTGCCTGCGCCAACGTTTCCCCTGAGAAGCAGCCTCATTTGGAGACAGTGGCGACTCTCCCTGAGGCGGTGGAGGCAGCCCGCGCCGCCGCGCGACCGGGCGATGTGGTGCTCCTATCGCCTGCCTGTACCAGCTTCGACGCCTATGAGAATTTCGAGGAGCGCGGCGCCCACTTCCGGCGCCTTGTCCTGACCCTTCCCAGCGTAAAGGGGGGACAGTAGCCATGGCAGCTACAGAAACGACCCGCCTGCGCGCCGGAAAGCCGGATTCGTTCATCCTCAGCCTGGTCGCGATCCTGGTCGTGCTGGGTCTGATTACCGTCTACAGCGCCAGCTTCGCCATCGGCGACCTGGAATTCGGCAACGCTTACTACTTCGTCACCCGGCAGGCGATGTGGGCTGTCATCGGGGTGGGGCTCATGATCTTGCTCATGCGCACGGACTACCGATGGCTGCGCACGATCAGTCCCCTCTTGATGCTGGTAGCGCTGCTGGGGCTGGCGGCGGTCTTGGTGCCGGGGGTCGGCGTCAACCGCTACGGGGCCACCCGCTGGATCGCGCTGGGACCGCTTCCTCCCGTTCAGCCGAGCGAGTTCGCAAAGCTGGCCTTGATCATCTACGTCTCGGCCTGGCTCTCCAGCAGGCAGGTCAACGTCAGGAGCTTCGCCGCCGGCTTCGTTCCCTTCGTGCTGATGGTGGGCCTCGTGGCCGGCTTGGTCATGGCGGAGCCGGACATGGGCACGACCATCATCATCGTGCTGACGACGATAACCCTCTTCTTCATGGCCGGAGGGGCGCTAACCCATCTCCTAGCCTTGATCTCGATAGGTGGCGTGAGCGCCAGCTTCCTTCTCCTCAGCGGCGGCTACCGTATGGATAGACTCTTCGCATTCGTTTCCCCGGAAGCGGACCCGTCGGGCAGGGGATTTCACATCCTGCAATTGCTGATAGCCCTCGGGAGCGGCGGCGTGACCGGACTAGGAATCGGGGCGAGCCGGCAGAAGTTCTTCTACGTGCCCAGCGCCCATACCGACGGTGTATTCGCCATCATCGGCGAGGAACTCGGCTTTATCGGGGCGGCCCTTGTCATCGTCCTGTTCGCCCTGCTGGTCTATCGCGGCATCCGCGTGATGGTGAACGCACCCGACAACTTCGGGGCTCTGCTGGCAATCGGAATAACGAGCTGGATAGCCTACCAAACGCTCATCAATATCGGCGGGATCACCCGCTCGATCCCAATGACCGGGATCCCGCTTCCCTTCCTGAGCTCCGGCGGTTCCGCTCTGGCGGCAACGCTGGCCGGAATGGGGGTATTGCTGAGCGTATCCCGCTACGCGAGGGGGAAGTCCCCGCAAAAGGAGCGGCTGGGCCGGCGACGAGCCAAGCCCAGTCTGGAGAGGGAACCAGCATGAGGGTGGTTCTTTCCGGCGGCGGCACAGGAGGACATGTCTACCCTGCCCTGGCAGTGGCAGCGGCGCTCCGGCAACAGATATCGGACAAAGGGCCGCTGGAGTTGCTGTACATCGGCGTGCAGGGACGGACGGACGAGCAGCTCATGACGAATGAGATAATGCCGTTTCGAGCGGTCAGGGCAGGCGCCCTCCGGGGCCGTTCACCCTGGGGGTTCGTCAAGGGTGTGTTCGACCTGCTGCGGGGGACGCTCGAGGCGCGACGGTATCTGAAGCAGTTCCGGCCGCACGTCGTCTTCGCGACGGGGGGATACGCCAGCGTACCGGTTGCCCTCGCCGCCCGCATCGTCAGACGGCCTCTGCTGCTCTATCTACCCGACATCCGGCCCGGCTGGGCAGTGCGGCTAATCGCTCGTCTGGCTACGCGGATAGCGGTCACCAGCGAGGCATCTCTCCCCTACCTACCCAAGGGCAAGACATTCGTCACGGGCTACCCCGTCCGGAAGGGCTTCCTGGAGGCGGTTCGAGATGAGGGACGGCGCCGGTTGAATCTCGACCCGAATCTCAAGACCCTGCTCGTCAGCGGGGGCAGCCAGGGCGCTCATAGCCTCAACCGGATGGTCGCGGAGAATCTCCCCGGCCTCGTATCGTTATGTCAAATAGTTCACGTATCCGGCGCAACCGACATCGAGTGGCTGGCGCGCGTCCATGATGGGTTGCCGGCGGAATCGAGAGACCGCTACCATCTCTGCCCCTACCTGCACGATGAGATGCCGTGGGCGATGGCAGCAGCCGACCTCGCCCTCAGCCGCGCCGGCGCTTCGACTCTCGGCGAGCTGCCGGCTCTTGGCCTGCCGGCGGTTCTGGTACCCGGCCCCTTCTCCGATCAGGAAGAGAACGCCCGCTACCTCAGCGATCGAGGGGCGGCGCTGATGCTGACGAACAGCCATGTCGCGGGGGCGGTGGCCCTTTTGAAAGAGCTTCTGAACGACGACGAACGGCTGAAGGCGATGGCGCAGTCGGCGCGAGCGCTGGCCTGCCCCGACGCGACGGACCGCATCGCCGGCCTGTTGATAGAGATGGCGAAATAGGAATGTTGATGGTAGCCAAAGAGAAGGCAGGACCGCGGGCAATCCCCCAGCGGGTCCATCTGGTAGGGATCGGCGGTGTGCACATGTCAGCCATCGCCCACATCCTCATGACCTGGGGGCATCAGATAAGCGGCTCCGATCTGCAACTGTCCTCGTTCACAGAGCGACTGCGCGAGCAAGGGGCGACCATCTACGAAGGCCACGCCGCGGCAAACGTGGACGATGCCGAGCTGGTGGTCACGACCTCGGCGGCAACCAAGGACAACCCGGAGACCAACGAGGCGCAGCGGCGCGGCATCCCTGTGATCAAGCGAGCGGACATGGTGGCGAGGCTGATGGAAGGCCGCTACGCCATCGCCATTGCCGGCACTCACGGCAAGACGACGACGAGCGCCTTCGTCTCGTTCATGCTGAGCGAGGCCGGGCTATCGCCGACGTTCCTCGTCGGGGGTGACGTCGTGAATCTGGGTACGAACGCCGCCGCCGGCAAGGGAGAGCACATCGTGGTGGAGGCGGACGAGTTCGACGCCGCCTTCCTCAGCTACGAGCCCGACTTGGCTGTCGTCACGAACATCGAGCCCGATCACCTCGACTTCTACGGCTCTTTCGACGCGGTCAAGGAGGCGTTCAGCCAATTCTTGAAGGCGGTGCGCCCGACAGGCCGGATCATCGCCTGCGCCGACAACCCGACCGTCTGCGACCTCCTGGGCCGAGGCAAAGCTGAGCCGATCCCTCTCCAGACGGAGCAGGTGGAGTTCTACGGGCTGGATGCGCCGGTGGACTGGGTCGTCAGCCACTTGGGCAAGACCTCAGAGGGGGCGCAGGAGTTCCTGGTGGGACTGCACGGCCGTCCCTACGGCGAGTTCCATCTGGGGCTGCCGGGGCGGCACAACGTGAGCAACGCCCTGGCGGCCATAGCCGTCGGCCATCACGCCGGCGTACCGCTGGGGGTGATGAAGAAGGCAGTCGCGGAGTTTCGGGGCGCCGGACGGCGCTTCGAGCTGATCGGCGAGGCGGCAGGGGTGACGGTGATGGACGACTATGCGCACCATCCCACAGAAGTGGCAGCGACGATTGCCGCTGCCCGCGAGCGTTTCACGGGACGGCGATTAGTCGGCGTGTTTCAGCCTCATACATTCAGCCGCACGCTATACCTGCGGAAGGAATTCCGCACCTGCTTCAAAGGCCTCGACGTGCTGTTCATCGCCGACACCTACGCCGCCCGGGAGACATACGCCGAGGGCATGAGCGCGGAGGAGCTGGCCAAGGAGGTCAAGCGGCCAAAGGCAACGTTCGTCCCCACCTTCGAGGCGGCGGCGGCGGAAGCGCTGGGAATACTGAAACCCGGCGACGTCTTCTTTACGATCGGCGCCGGGCCTGTCGACCAGGTGGGACCGCTGGTCTTAGCAGGCTTGCGAAAGAGGGCTAAGCATGGTGAGTGAGGCCCTAATCGAGGAGTTGCAGACGATGGTGGAGGTCCGGCGGGACGAGCCGCTGGCCCGCCACACGACGTTTGGCATCGGCGGGCCCGCCGACATCTATGTGGCGGCGTCGACAGCCGACGAACTGCGTCAATTGACGGCGATATGTCACCGCCACGAGACGCCCTTCTTCGTCCTGGGCGCAGGGAGCAACATCCTGGTCGGCGACAAGGGCATCCGCGGCGTCGTGATCGAGAACCGGGCGCGGCGGGTCGAGGCCCCTCAGGAACGGCAAAACGGCTCCGCCCTCTTCCGGGTCGAGTCGGGGGCCAGTTTGGCATCGCTTGCCCGCGATCTGACGCGCAAGGGCTTCGCCGGTCTGGAATGGGCGGGGGGCATACCCGGCACTATCGGCGGCGCAGTGGTATACAACGCCGGCGCCTACGACGGCTGCCTGGCGAACGTCTTGGTCGGCGTGGGGATGGCGGACAAGGAGGGCCAGGAGTACGCGCTCGACATCAACGAGTTGGGCCTGGGCTACCGGGAGAGCGGCTTCACGCGCCGCCTCTTCACGGGACAGGTCATCTTGTGGGCCGATCTGCGCCTGGTTCCCGGAAGCATTGAGGAACTCCAGAAGAAGACAGCGGAGTTCGACCATCTGCGGCAGGAATCGCAGCCGCGAGGCCGCAGCGCCGGCTCTATCTTCAAGAACGCACGCGAGTACCCCGCCTGGTGGTTGATCGACCAGGTGGGGCTGAGAGGACACCGCATCGGCGACGCTGAGTTCTCCGTCAAGCATCCCAACTTCATCCTGAACGTGGGGCAGGCGAGGGCCGCCGACGTGAAAGCCCTCATGGAGCTGGCTCAGGAGAAGGTCAAGGCGGAGTTCTCGATCAAGCTGTCGCCGGAGGTAGCGTTTGTGGGGGAAGGATTCGGGAATGACAACGAGTGAAGGTCAGAGGTTACGGCTGGGCGTCATCTTCGGGGGCGCTTCCGGCGAGCATGAGGTCTCCGTGGTGTCGGCGCAGCACGTGATGGCGGCAGTCGACAAGGAACGCTTCGAGGTGGTGCCCATCGGTGTCACCAAGATGGGCGCCTGGCTGACGCCGGAGGAGACGCGGGAGCAGATGGCAGCTCCAGCAGCGCCCTTCAAGAAGACGCTTCGCCTCCCTGAAGGTGAAGGGCTCATGGCGCGGGCGGCGGCATGGCTGGCGTTCTCGATGATAGACGTGGCCTTCCCTCTGATCCACGGCCCGGGCGGCGAGGACGGCACGCTCCAAGGGCTGCTGGAACTATCCAACCTTCCCTACGTAGGGGCAGGAGTGGCAGCCAGCGCTGTGGGGCTAGACAAGGCACTCATGAAGAGCCTGTTGTGGGCGGCGGGACTGCCGGTGGTCGACTTCGTGGTGGTCACACAGACGCGATGGGAGAAGGAAGCAGAGGCGATCAGGGCGGAGATTGAGGGGAAGATACCGTATCCCGTATTCGTCAAGCCCTGCAACGGCGGCAGCAGCGTGGGTATCACGAAAGTGCGCTCGCGGGAGGACCTGGGCGCGGCGATGGAAGAGGCATTCCGCTTCGACCGGAAGCTGATCGTCGAGAAGGGCGTGGAGTGTCGCGAGATAGAGTGCGCCATCCTGGGGAATGACGAGCCGGAGGCGTCGGGGCTGGGAGAGATCCGCTACAAGCGGGAGTTCTATGACTACACGGCCAAGTACCTGGACCCATCGACGGAGTTGATAACACCGGCGAAGGTACCGGAGGAGGTGGCGTCGCGCGTCCGGCAGACGGCGATCGACGCCTACCGGGCGATTGATTGCGCGGGCATGGCACGAGTCGATTGCTTCTTGACGCCGGCGGGCGAGGTGTTCGTCGATGAGTTGAACACGGTACCCGGCTTCACGCCCGGCAGTATGTATCCACGGCTGTGGCAGGTGGCTGGGCTGCCCTACACGGGACTTATCAGTCGTCTGATCGATTTGGCACAGGAGCGGTTCGAGCAGAGGAAGCAGTTTGCACAGGCATAGCTATCGACCACGCCGCCAAGAGGACGCGTCCGCCGCAGATGAGGGTAGGTACCGGCGTCTGTTGCACCGCCTCCTGGTCTGTGGCGATGCTCGCCGCTATTGCCGCGGCCGGCTGGCTGCTGCTCAGCTCGCCGCTGATGGAGGTCAAGAAGGTGACGGTGAAGGGCGCCGACAACCTGGACCCGGCAGCCCTGGCCGCCGCCTCCGGCCTCGAGGGCGAGAACATCTTCTTGGTAGATACGGGCAAGGCAAAGGCACGTCTCTCTCAAACAGCAATGATCAAGGACGTATCGATAGAGCGGCACTGGCCGGGGGAGATGGTCATCAAGGTGATGGAGCGCCAGCCCTGGGGCTACTGGCAGGTGGGAGACCAGCTCTACGTCATCGATGACGAGGGCTTTGTTCTCGACAACAACCAGCCGGGTGAGGGCGCGCCGACGATCGTGCAGCTCGACAGCGAACAGCGGTGGCTGCCCGGCGAGCAGGTCGAAGTCCACGCCGTTGAGCTGGCGCGGCAGCTCATAGAGTCGGCGCCGCGCTCTCTGGGCCGGCCGGTGACAGGCTTGGAGTACAGCGATCACAGCGGGCTGACGGTGGTGCTGGAAGGCGGCCTGCGGGCCACGTTCGGCGACGACCGCGACCTCGACTACAAGATTAGCGTCCTCTACGTGCTATTGGAGAATGCGCGCAAGGGCGGTCAAGAAGTTCATGCCGTGGACCTCCGGTTCGGGGACAGCGTGTCTTTCCAGTAGGCCAAGACGGGGAAGGCAGGCAGTCTCTCAGCGGGACGAACCAGAAGTCCGGGAAGGAGGAACCCAAGGTGGGTAAGAACGGGACTTTCGCCTCGATTGACGTGGGTACGACCAAGATATGCACGGTTGTGGGAGAGGTGACTGACGACGCCTCTCTGCGGGTGCTCGGTGTTGGGGTATGCCCTGCCAGAGGCTTCAGCCGGGGGATGGTGGACAATATCCGCGAAGCAACGGAGTCGATCCGTGACTCGGTGGGTAAGGCGGAGCGGTCGAGCGGGACGCGCATCCTGTCCGCGCACGTGGGTATAGCGGGGTCGCACATCCAATCGCTGAACAGCCGGGGGATAGCGGCTATCCCCGACCGGCAGCATCCGATATCCAACGACGACGTGGAGCGCGTCCTCGAAGGCGCGAGGGTAATCAACATACCCTCGAACCGCGAGGTGCTGCATGCCGTGCCGCGGCGTTACATCGTGGACGGACAGGACAGCGTCAGCGACCCGCTGGGGATGCACGGCCAGCGGTTGGATGTAGAGACGCACATTGTGACGGCATCGGTCAGCGCGATGCAGAACCTCACGAAGTGCGTAGAGGGGGCGATGGTGGAGGTGGAGAGCCTGATCCTAGAGCCTCTGGCCAGCGGCGAGGCGGTGCTGGAGGAGGAGGAGATGAAGCAGGGGGTGGTGGTAGCAGACATCGGCGGCGGAACGACGGGTCTGGCGATCTACTTGGAGGGGAGCGTGTTCCACACCTCCGTGCTGCCGGTGGGGGGCAACCATCTGACGCGGGACCTAGTGGTCGGGCTGCGCTGCCCCTATCAGGTGGCTGAGGAGGTAAAGGAGCGCTACGGCCACGCGATCCCCAGCATGGTGGACGCCGACGAATCGGTGGATCTGGACTGCTTCGGGTCGGAGCGACAGAAATCGGTTCCTCGACGTCGGCTATGCGAGATCCTGCAGGCGCGGTGTGAAGAGATCGTGGAGATGCTGATCAGCGAGGTCAAGCGCAGTGTCCACGACGACATCATGTCGGCGGGGCTCGTCCTTACCGGCGGGACGGCCAACCTGAAAGGGCTTGACCTCCTGGCAGAGCAGGTGAGCGGGCTGCCGGTTCGAATAGGCCTGCCGCAACGCCTGCAAGGACTATCAGAGACACTGAGCGACCCGGCCTACTCCACCAGCGTTGGGCTGCTGCAGTGGGCGTTGAAGGAGAACAAGCTGCTCGTGGGAAGCCAGCGCACCGGGCCCAGTCTGGCGGTCGGCGGCTGGCTACGCCGGGTCGGGCAGTTCATGAAGGTACTTATGCCTGAATAGGCAGAACCAGACGGGGTGGATTGTAGCAAAGAGATTGAGCCTGATGAAAGGAGGCGCTGGTGACAGCTAGAGAAGACCTAGACAACCTCCCCCCCATCAAGGTGGTGGGGGTGGGCGGCGGCGGCTGCAACGCCGTGACCCGCATGATGGCAGAGAGCATTCGCGGGGTGCAACTGGTAGCAGTCAACACAGATGCCCAGGCCCTCGCGCACACGGACGCCCACATGCGGATCCGCATCGGTGACCGGCTGACGAAGGGGCTGGGAGTGGGCGGCGACCCGGGGAAGGGGCTGCGCGCCGCGGAAGAGAGCCGGGAAGAGCTTTTCGACGCCGTGAAGGGGGCGGAGATGGTGTTCATCACCGCCGGCATGGGCGGCGGCACGGGCACCGGCGCCTCTTCGATCGTTGGAGAGGTGGCACGGGAGACGGGTGCGCTGGCTATCGGGATCGTCACCAAGCCTTTCGCCTTCGAGGGCGCCAAGCGGCGCTTCCAGGCAGAGGAGGGGATCACCCACCTGCGGGATAAGGTAGATACCCTCATCGTCATCCCCAACGACCGCCTGCTTGCCGTGTGCAGCTCGGAAGTCACGGTCACGGAGGCATTCCGGATGGGCGACGAGGTGCTGCGCCAGTCGATCCAGGGAATCTCAGAGGTCATCACCATTCCCGGCGACATCAACCTCGACTTCGCCGACGTGCGCAAGATCATGGGCGAGGCGGGACCAGCCCTGCTCGCGATCGGCCGGGGCAGCGGCGAGAACCGGGCCGTAGAGGCGGCGCGAGCGGCGATCACGAGTCCCCTCCTCGACACCAGCATCGAGGGAGCGAAGGGGGTGCTGTTCAATGTCACGGGCTCGCGAACGGTGAGCCTGCACGAGCTGAACCTGGCGGCGCAGGTGATCTCTGAGGTAGTAGACCCGGACGCCGAGATCATCTTCGGGACGGCGACCGACCCCGAGCTGGGAGACGAGATAAAGGTGACGGTCATCGCCACCGGCTTCACGCCGGCAGAGAGTCAGACGCTGGATAGGGACCAACGGATACGGCAGATACGAGTACAAGCGTCGGCGATGCAGAACGTCGCCGACACCGACCTTCCGACCTTTCTCCGCCGCACGGTTTCGCTGCGGTGAGGAAGCTAATCTTTAGGTAGAAAGGAGGTATCTGTCCAGCCGAGCAATCAAGTCCCCGGCGGAGACCGGGAATTGTAAGATGTCCCCTACGCGGGACGGGAACCGCGGGCGGTGTTTAGGGAGATGCACCGCCCGCGGTCGCATTTTCCCATTTTTCTTGGGAATGCGCGGAGCATTTTGTCACAGCCCCTGAGCTTATGTCGAACTCGCCCAGTATTGCGGCGGCCAGGGGCTGAATCTGCGTCCCTTGACAGAACAAGTTGGCAACTTGACCACAATATATGGGCATTAACCCCTTGACAAGTCAATATGTTGTGTCTAATCTTGGGCTGTCTGGAAACTAGCCGTCACGGCTATTCCTGCAGGTGTCGGGTTTTCCAAGACACCGGGAGTGACGAAGGGGAATGCACTGCCCTTATTGCGGCTTTGAGGACTCGAAGGTAATCGACTCGCGGGACGCGGAGGACGGAGTGCGCCGCCGCCGCGAGTGCATCTCCTGCGGCGAGCGGTTCACGACCTACGAACGCGCCCAGGTGACGGGCCTGCTGGTGGCGAAGAAGGACGGCCGCCGCGAGGAGTTCACGCGCGAGAAGTTGCTGTTGGGGATACGCAAGGCCTGCGAGAAGCGTCCCCTAGCGTTGGGCACGCTGGAGGCGGTGGTGGACAGCATCGAGACAGCGCTGAATGAACAAGGGCTGGCGGAGGTATCGAGCGAGCAGATCGGCGAGATGGTGATGGAGCAACTGCGGGACCTGGACCACATCGCCTATATCCGTTTTGCGAGCGTCTACCGCGAGTTCGCCGACCTGGAGGCTCTTAAGGATGAGGTGGAGGCGCTGGAGGAGGCCCAGTCGGGAGCGGGATCGGGTCAGCAACCGTCTTTGATACCGGAGGAGGAGTTGGGGGGCTTGACTCGACCAGCCGTCTGGCGTCCCCTTCGCCACAGGGGAACACGTCAGAGGCAACTCACAGGCAGAGGAGGGCCGTCTCATCAACTGTCGGTGGGGCGAAAGGATGTGCCCCTTCGTCGGACTGATGGGGCGGCCCAAGAAAACCTAACCTAGAGCAGAGCACGGCTTGGAAAGGGGGGCGAATTGTCCAGTCAGTGCAGAGTGCTGAACGGAGAAAAGGAGACAGTGGCCACAGGCGCTTACGAGATCAACGAGGAGCGCCAAGAGGTCACACTGCGACCCTTCGTCGACACCGGCTTGATCGATAAGGAGATGGGCCCCCTGTTCCTGGAACTGGATGACGGCAAAATGCTGGAGCTCAGCAGCCGGTACATGAAGTTCCGCCTATACAGCACGGACGGCGGGTGTCAGCCGATCTACCGGCTGCACTACCTGGAGCGACAGGAGGCGCAAAACTTCCTCACGTCTCGATAGCAGGGATTAGCATAACGACGCCGCTGGGGCATTCCCCGGCGGTGTCCTCTCTCTAGAGCGTCCCCAAGGCAAGCGCTGAACCCGGACTTGGCACGGTTCTGGGGAGGGAACGGATGCGGGTAGGAAAGGACTACGACCCCATGACAACGCTTACAGAGGCTTCGTCCTCAGCGGCAGGATTACAGATAAAACGCCACTTCACGCGGCCAGACGTCCACCCCTACGACGAGGTGGAATGGGAGAAGCGAAGCGCCGCGATCATAGCCGAGGACGGGAAGACGGTCTTCGAGCAGAAGGACGTAGAGATCCCGAAGGAGTGGTCGCAGAGGGCGACAAACGTGGTCGCTTCCAAGTATTTCCGCGGCCCGCTGGTGGCAGAGACGGTCGTCCACCACGAGCAGGGGGAGATAAAGCGCGAGGCGAGCGTGCGCCAGCTTATCGACCGCGTGGTGGGAGCGATCAGGGACTGGGGCTGCAAGGACGGCTACTTCACAGGCGAGGAGGAGGCGCAGGTCTTCGCCGACGAGCTGACTCATCTGATTCTCTTTCAAAAGGCGGCGTTCAACAGCCCTGTCTGGTTCAACGTGGGTGTGGAGGAGAAGCCGCAGTGCTCCGCCTGCTTCATTCTGTCGGTGCAGGACACGATGGACTCGATCCTCGACTGGTGCCGGACGGAAGGGATGATCTTCAAGGGCGGCTCCGGGTCAGGGGTCAATCTGTCAGCGCTGCGCTCGTCGCGGGAGGCGCTATCGACGGGCGGGCTGGCGTCAGGGCCGGTGTCGTTCATGCGGGGCGCCGACGCGATTGCCGGGTCGATCAAGTCGGGGGGCAAGACGCGACGGGCGGCGAAGATGGTGATCCTGAACGCCGACCACCCCGACATCATCGAGTTCATCGAGTGCAAGTCGAAGGAGGAGCACAAGGCGTACGCCCTGGGGGACGCGGGCTACGACCTGTCGCTGGACGGAGAGGCGTGGACATCGATCCAGTTCCAGAACGCCAACAACTCGGTGCGGGCGACGGACCAGTTTATGGAAGCGGCCACCGAAGACCGGGAATGGACGCTGCGGGCAGTCACCAACGGCAGAACGCTGGAGACGACGCGGGCACGCGATATCCTGCGCCGGATCGCGGAAGCGGCCTGGCAGTGCGGCGACCCCGGTATGCAGTTCGATACAGTTATCAATAGCTGGCACACGTGCCCCAACAGCGGGCGCATCAACGCCTCCAACCCCTGCTCCGAGTACATGCACGTGGACGACTCGGCGTGCAATCTAGCCTCACTCAATCTGGGCAAGTTTCTCGATGAGAATGGGCAGTTTGACATGGAGTCGTTCCGGCAGGCGATCGCGGTCGTGATCACCGCCCAGGAGATCATCGTCAGCAACGCCGGCTATCCGACGGAGAGGATCGCGGAGAACGCAGACAGGTATCGGGCACTGGGCCTGGGCTTCGCCAATCTGGGGGCGCTGCTGATGTCGCTGGGGCTGCCCTACGACTCGGACGCCGGCCGCGCCTACGCCGGCGCCGTCACGGCCCTCATGACGGGGCACGCCTACGCCACCTCCGCCCTACTGGCGGCGCGGATGGGCCCCTTCGCCGAGTACGAGCGAAACCGCGAGGCGATGCTGGGCGTCATCGAGATGCACCGGCAGGCGGTGGACAGAATCGACGAGGCGCTGGTGCCGGAAGAGCTGCTGAACGCTGCCCGCGACGCTTGGGAAGGGGCGCTCCGCCTGGGCAAGGCGCACGGCTACCGCAACGCCCAGGCGTCGGTGCTGGCCCCCACAGGGACGATAGCCTTCATGATGGACTGCGACACGACGGGGATCGAGCCGGACATCGCCCTGGTGAGCTACAAGCGGCTGGTCGGCGGCGGCATGATCAAGATGGTCAACCGAACCGTGCCGCTGGCCCTCCACAGGCTGGGGTACAGCCGGGAGCAGGTGGACGAGATCGTAGCTTATGTCGACCAGGAAGGGCTCATCGAGGGGGCGCCTCATCTGAAGGAGGAGCACCTGGCGGTGTTCGACTGCGCCCTCATGCCGGGCAAGGGGACGCGCTGCATCGGCCCCATGGGGCACATCCGCATGATGGGCGCTGTGCAACCGTTCATCTCGGGGGCGATCTCGAAGACGGTGAACCTGCCCAACGACGTCGGCGTCGAGGAGGTGATGGATGCGTTCACGGAGGCCTGGCGGCAGGGGCTGAAGGCGATCGCCGTCTACCGCGACGGGTCGAAGCGGGCGCAGCCGGTGAGCACGGACAAGGGCGGCAAGAGCCCGCCCGCCAAGCCGGTGCGGCGGCGGCTCCCCGACACGCGGCAGTCGATCACCCACAAGTTCTTCATCGAGGGGCACGAGGGGTACATAACCGTCGGCAGCTACGAGGACGGGTCGCCGGGCGAGATATTCATCACGATGGCGAAGGAGGGGAGCACGATCTCAGGGATGATGGACGCCTTCGCGACATCGATCTCGCTGACCCTCCAGTACGGGGTACCGCTGACGGACCTGGTGAACAAGTTCAGCCACATGCGCTTCGAGCCGGCCGGCCGCACCCAGAACCGGGAGATACCGGTAGCGCAGTCGGTCGTCGACTACGTCTTCCGCTGGCTGGGTTCGGTGTTCCTGAGCGATGACGAGAAGGCGGAGCTGGGCATCTTGAGCGAGGAGGTGCGGACGCGCCTGGCCGCTGGGTACGGACAGCAGGGGCAGTTCGTGATTGAGGCGAACGGGAAGAACGGCGGCCACAACGGGCAGGAAGACGCGCCGGTGTGCATGAACTGCGGCTGGATCATGACGCGCAGCGGGACGTGCTATCGCTGTGAGAACTGCGGCAGCACGAGCGGCTGCTCTTAGTTTGGTTTGTTGACCGTCGGCCAATCCCCACCCGCCACCAGTTTTGGCCGACGGCGGCTCCACGAAGTGGCGTCCTCGCGCCTCCGAGGGCGCCACTTCATCTCAAGCGCCGGACAACGTGGTAAACTGAGACCAGAGGGCAACCAGTACCTCGGCCTGAAGGCCGAGGCATAAGAACTGGAACTGGCTGCTGCCCAACGGTCGGGCGAGACGCCCGACCTACGGCGACATGAGATGGAACCCGCTGGGTCGGCAGGGATTACCGCTCTGGAGGCGCCGCCATGACAGCAAAGCGAGGGACGGCCAAGCCAATCGCCCTTTCGGATAACGCGCGGGTGGTGCTGGAGCGGCGCTACCTGGCGAGGGACGCCCGCGGCCGAGTCGTTGAGACGCCGGAGCAGCTCTTCCGGCGGGTGGCCCACGCCATCGCCCAGGCGGAGACAGAGCACGGGGCGAGCAAGGCACAGGTAGCAGCGTGGGAGGAACGCTTCTACCAACTGCTGACCAGCCTCCGCTTCCTACCCAACTCCCCTACCCTGGGGAACGCCGGCCGTCCCCTGCAACAGCTCGCCGCCTGCTTCGTCCTGCCGGTGAACGACTCGATGGAGGATATTTTCGGGGCGATACGGGACATGGCGATGATCCACAAGAGCGGCGGCGGCACCGGCTTCTCGTTCAGCCGACTGCGCCCAGTGGGCGACATGGTGCGGAGCACGGCAGGGCTGGCGAGCGGGCCGGTCTCGTTCATGAAGGTGTTCGACGCGGCGACGGAGGCGATCAAGCAGGGCGGGACACGGCGCGGCGCCAACATGGCGATCCTCAGCGTCGACCATCCAGACATCGAGCAGTTCGTCGGCGTCAAGGCGGACATGGTGACGCTCACCAACTTCAACATCTCCGTCGCGGTGAACGAGCGGTTCATGGCGGCGGTGGAACAGGACGAGGAGTACGCGCTGGTGAACCCGCGCACCCACCGGCCAGCGGGAAAGCGGCGGGCGCGGCAGGTCTTCCGGCTGATCGTGGATAACGCCTGGCAGAACGGCGACCCCGGCCTCGTCTTCATCGACCGGGTGAACAAGGACAACCCGACTCCCCACCTCGGCAGCATCGAGGCGACGAACCCCTGCGGCGAGCAGCCCCTGCTGCCCTATGAGTCGTGCAATCTAGGCTCGCTGAACCTGTCGCGGTTCGTGAAGGAAGGGACGGTGCGAGCGGAAGGGAAGGGCCGCGGCCGCACCGGCGAAGGAGGTCGATTGGGACGGCCTGGCCGAGGCGATACCGGTCTGCGTGCGCTTCCTGGACAACGTCATCGACGTGAACCGGTACCCCATCCCTCAGATCGAGGAGATGACGAAGAGGACGCGCAAGATCGGGCTGGGAGTGATGGGCTGGGCCGACCTTCTGTTCCAGCTCGGCATTCCTTACGACTCGGAGGAGGCGCTGCGCCTGGGGGAGCGGATGATGGCGTTCATCCAGGAGAAGGCGGACGCGGCATCGGAGGGGCTGGCGCAGGAGCGCGGCGTCTTCCCGGCCTGGGAGGGCAGCGTCTACGCCGCGAAGGGACGGCGACGGCGGCTGCGCAACTCGACGCGGACGACGGTGGCGCCGACGGGGACGCTGTCGATCATCGCCGACTGCTCAGGCGGCATCGAGCCGGTGTTCGCGCTGGCGTTCACGCGGCAGCACTATCTCGACCCCAAGCACCCGGAGAAGATCGTCCAGCTCAGGGAGGTCAACAAGCACTTCGAGCGGGCGGCCAAGGAAGGCGGATTCCATTCGCAGGAGTTGCTCGACGCGCTGGCAGCCGGCGGCAGCCTCCAAGCCCAGGCCACGGTGCCGGAGGGGGCAAAGAGGCTGTTCGTAACGGCGCACGAGGTATCGCCGGAGTGGCACGTGCGCATGCAGGCGGCGTTCCAGCGGCACACGGACAACGCCGTCAGCAAGACGATCAACTTCCCCCACGACGCGACGCCGGAGGACGTGGAGAAGGCGTACCTGCTGGCCTATCACGAGGGGTGCAAAGGGATCACGATCTATCGCGATCAGTCGCGGGAGATGCAGGTGCTCTCCCATGCCACCGTGCGCGGCCCGGAGCAGGCAGAGGCGGTCGCGGCGGAGAAGTCGCTGGGACCGGCGGCAGTGCCGGCGCGGCGACCGGGCGAGCCCTACCGGCGGCGTCTGCCCGACGAACGGGAGTCGATCACGCACAAGTTCCGGGTGGCCGACCAGGAGGGCTACGTGACGGTGGGGCTGTACGAGGACGGCACACCGGGGGAAGTGTTCGTGACGATCTCGAAGGAGGGGTCGACGATACGGGGGCTGATGGACTCGGTGGCGGTGCTGACGTCGCTGGCGCTACAGTACGGGGTGCCGGTGGACGATCTGGCGCGGAAGTTCGGCGGCGTCCGCTTCGAGCCGCACGGCTTCACAAACGACCCGGAACTGCCCCAGGCGACGTCGATCATCGATTACATCTTCCGCTGGCTGGAGCAGCGGTTCGGCGCAGAGGCGAAGGCGCGACCGAAGCGGCGGCGACGGCGCTCCCCGAAGGCGAGCCTGCCCACGAAGAGCGACATCAGCACAGGGGTGGTCTGCCCGGAGTGCGGGTCGATACTGGTGTTCGCGGAGGGGTGCCTGGTCTGCCGGTCGTGTGGGTATGAGAAGTGCGGCTAGCCGGCGGAAAGAGCACCGCATGAGGAGAGTCTCCCAGCGGGATGCAGAGAGGAAATCTTGACGTACTATCGACAAGAACCGGAAGAGGAGCCGGGCGGGTGCCGCGAGGCGTTCGTCCTGACACGGGCAGCGTTCGGGGTGCTGATGTGGCCGCTGCTGGCTCTCCTGGGAGCGATGGTGGGGCTCGGCATCCTGCTCTATCTGTTCTTCGTGAACCCGTTGCTGGCCCTCATCCCCGTCGGCTTGCTCATCGTCGTGCTCTTTGTCCTCGCGCGATGGGAGAAGAAGCGCCTCCTGCCGCCGAAACCGTAGGCAATAGATGCCACGCATGACCTCAGAGACGCCCGCAGAATCGAACCGCCGTGATCTCTCACCACAAGCGAGCGCGATCGCGGCGAACCTGCGTCGCGTGCAGGAGCGGGTGCGCGCCGCCTGTCAGCGGGCGGGACGCTCGCCGGACGAGGTGACGCTCATCGGGATCAGCAAGGGCTTCCCGGTCGGGGCCGTGGTCGCGGCGCACGCGGCCGGCCTGTCGGACATGGGGGAGAACCGGGTGCAGGAGGCAGCGGCGAAGATCGAAGCGGCAGCGGCACAGGGAATACGTCCGCGCTGGCATCTGGTGGGGCATCTCCAGTCGAACAAGGTAAAGACAGCCATTGGCCTCTTTGATATAATCCAGAGCGTAGATTCGCTCCACCTGGCGGAGGTGATCAGCAGGCAGGCGCGCGCGCCCGTGCCCGTCTTGCTGGAGGTGAACGTAGCAGGCGAGGAATCGAAGTTCGGGTTCAATCCGAACGATGTGCCGGATGCGCTGGCGCGGGCGCGCGCGCTCCCGAACGTGGATGTGCAGGGTCTAATGACGGTCGCCCCTCTGGCAGAGAACGCTGAGGATGTGCGGCCGGTGTTTAGGCGGCTGCGGGAGTTGGGCGAATCGCTGGGGCTGCGTCATCTCTCGATGGGGATGAGCGACGACTTCGAGGTGGCGGTAGAGGAAGGGGCAACGCTGGTGCGCATCGGGCGGGCGATCTTCGGGCCGCGTCCCGATCCCTTCCAAGCGCCGCGGCCGGAAACACAGTAGGACAAGCGGGAGAATCGAGACACAGTATGAGGATCGCGTTTGTCGGCGGCGGGACGATGGCAGAGGCCATCATCAGCGCCGTCCTGTCACATAAGCTGGCGGCGCCGGATGAGATCGTCGTCGGTGAGGCGCTGGCCGAGAGGCGCGACGCCCTGCGCGAGCGCCACGGCATCGCCACGGTCGCCGATAACAGAGAGGCCGTGGGCGGGGCCGATGTCGTCTTTCTGGCGGTCAAGCCTTATCAGTTCGCCGCCGTCGCCGCTGACCTCAAAGGGCACCTGCTGCCCGATCAGACGGTCGTATCGATCATGGCGGGCGTCACAATAGCAGCGCTGCGGGCCGGTCTGGACCACGACGCCATCGTGCGGGTGATGCCCAATACGCCCGCTCAGGTGGGAGAAGGGATGTGCGCCTGGACGGCCGCGCCGGAAGTGAAGCCGGAGGCACGGGAGCAGGCGCGTCGACTGCTGGCGGCCACCGGCAGAGAGGTCTATTTCGAGGATGAGAAGTACATCGACATGGCCACGGCGGTCTCGGGCAGCGGGCCGGGCTTCCTGTTCCTGCTGATGGAGGCGTTCATCGACGGCGCGGTGCACCTGGGGCTGCCGCGGGAGACGGCGGGCGAGATGGTCATCCAAACGTTCTTGGGGTCGGCGCGGCTGGCCCAAGAGACAGGACGGCCGGTAGCGGAGTTGCGCAGTCTGGTGACGACGCCCGGGGGAACGACCGCTGAGGGACTGCTAGCACTGGAATCGGCGGGCGTGCGAGCGGCCATCGCCGAGGCGCTCATCGCCGCGTATGAGAAAGCGAAATCGCTAGGGGGGAGCAGGCCGCAGAAATGATCTTTGTGCGCTTTGTGGAGGTCTTTACGGATATCATGATCGCGGCGATTTTCCTGCGAGCGATCCTCTCCTGGTTCATCACCGATCCCCGAAACACCCTCATCACAGTGCTCGATCAGATAACGGAGCCGATCTTGTCGCCGCTACGGCGAGTGGTGCCCCGCGTGGGGATGTTCGACATCACGCCGATGGTAGCGATGATCCTCCTGATCGCGATCCAGCGGCTGGTGTTCAGCTTCTACGCCAACTAGGAGAAGAGAGGGCCCTGGCGGCCAGCCTCCTCTGTTTTGCCCACATCGAGACGCGCGCGTATCTCATCTCCGGACAGCCCATCCACGGCGATGACCTTCTCTCGCGAAGTCTGACCTTTGATTAGGCGCAGACGGCTGGGGGAGACGTCGAGCGCATCGGCCAGCAGGCGGATAAGGGCGTGATTCGCCTTGCCTTCGACAGGGGGCGCAGTGACGCGGACGCGGAGAAGGTCGCCGTCCCAACCGTCGATCTGATTGCGCGCGGCCCGCGGCGTGAGGCGCACACGGAGAGTAGAAGCATCCACCCCCCTATCCTATCGCATTGTTCCGCTAGGCGCAGGCGCACGAAGTCCTTGCGCGTCGCTTTCGGTGTAAAACAGGGTGACACATTTGCCTTGCGAGCCGCCGATCCCCATGCTATGATGCGGCTAAGAAGGAAAACTGTGCAGGCAGTTTAGCGATATCACTGGTTTGGAGGTGAGCCATGACCAGCGGCGAGAAAGGTCAGGCGCTGGACCTGGCTATAGGTCAGATCGAGAAGCAGTTCGGCCGGGGGGCGATCATGCGCCTGGGCGAGGCGTCGGCGCACATGCAGGTGGAGGCAATCGCCACGGGCTCGATCTCGCTGGACATAGCACTCGGCATCGGCGGGATTCCCCGGGGACGGGTGACGGAGATATTCGGCCCGGAGTCCGCCGGCAAGTCGACGCTGGCCCAGCACATCATCGCTGAGGCGCAGAAGACGGGAGGAACGGCGGCCTACATCGACGTCGAGCACGCGCTCGACCCCACGTACGCGGCAGCCTGCGGGATCAAGATCGAAGACCTGCTGATATCGCAGCCGGACACGGGCGAGCAGGCGCTGGAGATCACGGAGGCGCTGGTGCGGAGCAACGCTCTCGACATCGTGGTCATCGACAGCGTGGCCGCTTTGGTGCCGCGGGCAGAGATCGAAGGGGACATGGGCGACTCGCTTCCTGGATTGCAGGCGCGTCTGATGTCGCAGGCGCTGCGGAAGCTGACGGCAGCCATCAGCCGCTCCCGCACAGCGGTCGTGTTCATCAACCAGCTCCGCGAGAAGGTGGGGATCGTCTTCGGCAATCCGGAGGTGACGCCCGGCGGACGAGCGCTGAAGTTCTACAGCTCCGTGCGCATCGACCTGCGGCGGATAGAGAGCCTCAAGCAGGGGCAGCAGGTAATCGGCAGCCGGGTGCGGGCGAAGGTGGTCAAGAACAAGGTGGCGGCGCCCTTCCGGGTAGCGGAGTTCGACATTATGTTCACCGGCAAGGACCAGGGGATCAGCCACGTGGGCGACCTCCTCGACCTGGCGGTGGACATGGGGATCGCCAAGAAGCTCGGCGCTTTCTTCACCTACGGCGAGACCCGACTTGGGCAGGGACGAGAGAACGCCAAGGACTTCCTGCGCGAGAACCCTGACATCGCCAATGAGATCGAGGGGAAGATCAGGCACCACAGCGACGACGGCGTCCCAGCAGCAGCGCCGGCTGCCGCGGCGGAGGAGGCTGCTGAGGCCGGGGACTAGAGGAGAAACGACAAACGTTGAAAGCAAGAGGGCTGCGGGCGCGGCCCTCACTCATTTCCGCGGGGCGCGAGCGATAAGATGATCATCACCGCTCTGGAACGTCAGAAGCGACAGCGCCGCCTGAGGGTCTACGTGGACGGCGCCTTTGCCCTTACAATGGCCTTGAGTCTGGCCCAGGAGAAGGGGCTGCACGAGGGCATGGCGATGAGCGCCGCCGATCTGCGGTCGCTACGGCGAGAGGATGAGCGCCACACCGCCTACGAGGCTGCCCTCCGCCTCCTCTCCTATCGCCCTCGCAGCGAGAAGGAGATGCGCTTCCGGTTGGGTCGCCGCGGCGTCGCGCCGGAGGTCGTCGAGGAGACGGTGAGGAGGCTGCGGCGGGCGCACTATCTGGATGACGAGGCGTTCGCCCAGTTCTGGGCAGAGCGGCGGGACAGCGTAAGTCCGCGCAGCCGGGCCCTGATCGAGAGGGAACTCCGGTTCAAGGGGATCGACGCCGACACAGCCTCGTCGACGGTGGCGGAGCTGGACGATGAGGAGGCTGCCTATCGAGCGGCGGCGAAGCGGCTGCCTGCCCTGACGGGGTTAAGCCGCGAGGTCTTTTGGCGCCGGCTGGGCGGATTTCTGACGCGGCGGGGGTTCAGCTACGACGTTGTTCGACCTACGCTGGAACGCTGCTGGAGCGATATAAGCGGAGGCGACTCCGAACCGTCGGAGGAGGGCGCTGAGCCGCCCTAGAGGGACGGCGGCAGGGCCGGTTTTGCCTTGACAGAGGCACTAGCGAGTCATATGATGGGCTCAGAGTTCATCTCTTGAACCTTGACATTATTAACAGCCGTTTAGTAGGGAAAGCGAGGTGACAATGCCCGAGGCCATCGCAATCGTCGTCATCGGGATTGCGGCGCTGGCGGTCGGGGCTCTTGTTGGATACAACACACGGCTAAGGATCAGTCGAGGGCAGATAGGCGCTGCGGAGCGCAATGCTACCCGAATTCTGGCGGAGGCACAGACAACACAAAAAGAGATCCTTCTAGAAGCCAAAGAAGAGGCTATTCGAACGCGCGCTCAGGCCGAGTCCGAACTGCGGGACAGACGGTCTGAGATACAGCGTTTGGAGCAGCGTCTTACTCAAAAAGAAGAGAGCCTGGATCGCAAGATAGAGGCACTGGAGCGCCGAGAAGCAGCTCTCTCTACTCACGAGGGGGAGCTGGAGAGCACTAGGCAAGACCTCCAGGAGCTACAGCGTCAACAAAAAGCGGAGATCGAGAGGGTTTCCGGCCTCAGTAGCCAGGAGGCGCGCGACATCCTCCTTGCCGAGATAGAGAAAGAGGCACGCGAGGACGCCAACCGGCGGGTACGCGAGGTCGAGGCGGAGGTGAAGGAGGAGGGGGAGCAGCGGGCTCGGGATATCCTCGTTTCATCGATGCACCGGCTCACCACCGACGTGGTCTCCGAGTCCACCGTAAGCGTAGTCCCCATACCCAGCGACGACATGAAGGGACGGATCATCGGCCGTGAGGGGCGGAATATCCGCGCCCTCGAGGCGGCTACGGGCGTCGACTTGATCATCGACGACACCCCCGACGCCGTCACTGTGTCTGCCTTCGACCCCGTACGGCGCGAGGTAGCACGGGTAGCGCTTACCCGTCTGGTCAACGACGGACGCATCCACCCCGGTCGCATAGAGGAGGTAGTACTGAAGGCGCAGCAGGAGGTAGAGGCGGATATCAAGCTGGCGGGGGAGCAGGCGGCGATAGACGCCGGCTGCCCGGGGCTGCATCCGGAATTACTGAAGATTCTGGGGCGTCTTCGCTACCGCACGAGCTACGGTCAGAACCAGCTCAAGCATGCGGTGGAGTGTGCCCACATTGCCGCCATGGTCGCCGAGGAGATCGGAGCGGACGTACGTATATGCCGCCGCGCCGCTCTCTTGCACGACATCGGCAAGGCGCTGGACCACGACATCGAGGGTACGCACGCCCAGATCGGCGCCGACGTTGCCCGCCGTTTTGGTCTGAATCAGGCAGTCATTCATGCCATCGCCGCCCACCATGAAGAGGAAGACCCTCGGACGGTAGAGGCGGTGCTGGTCCAGATCGCCGATAGCATCAGCGGCGGCCGGCCGGGGGCACGACGGGAAACACTGGACAGATACATCAGAAGAATGGAGACCCTGGAGAACGTCGCGCGGGAGTTCAAGGGGGTCGAGAAGGCGTTTGCCATTCAGGCGGGGCGCGAGATCCGGATAATCGTCAAGCCGGAAGAGATAGACGATCTCGAATCGATGCGCCTGGCCCGCGAGATTAGCCACAAGATCGAGGAGTCTCTGGAATACCCCGGTCAGATCAAGGTAACAGTCGTAAGAGAAACACGGGCTGTCGAGTACGCCCGCTAGCAAGAGGACGGGGAGCGGAAAGAAAGCGTAGAGTAGCCGTGCCGGCTGCGCTGCGTTGTGCCGCTCCCCAAATCATGTCCAGCGAGAACAAGACTTGAAGATACTGATGATAGGCGACGCCGTCGGCCGGCCGGGCCGGCGAGCGCTGTCGGTGCTGGTGCCAAAGTTGCGCCGCGAGTTGGCAATCGATGTGGTTATCGCCAACGGCGAGAATGCCGCCGCCGGGCGAGGCCTCACCCTCAACTCCGCCGAGGAGATGTTTGCGGCCGGCGTCGACATTATTACCTCTGGAAACCACATCTGGGACCAGAAGGAGATCATCAACCACTTGGACGGGGATCTGCCGATCGTGCGCCCCCTTAACTACCCGACCGGTGCTCCCGGTCGCGGCATTATTGAGCATAAAGGGATCACGGTCATCAACCTGCAAGGACGCGTATTCATGACGAACATAGATTGCCCCTTCCGAGCCGCCGACGAGGCCCTGGCGAGCCTGCCCCCGAACTCGGTTGTTATCGTGGACATGCACGCGGAGGCGACGAGTGAGAAGGTGGCGACGGGCCGGTATCTCGACGGGCGGGTCAGCGCGGTGTTGGGAACGCACACTCACGTGCCAACGGCAGATGCACGCATCCTGCCGAAGGGGACGGCCTTCGTTTGCGACGTCGGGATGACGGGGGCGAAGGACTCCATCATCGGTGACGACGTTGATTGTGTGATCCGACGTTTTCTCACGGCCATGCCGGTAAGGTTGGAGGTGGCAACCGGGCCTGACCTGATACTGAACTCCGTTCTAATTGAGGTCGACGAAGAGACCGGCCGGGCGAGGCGGGTGCAACGGGTCGACAGGGAGTTCAGCGATGACCAGTAAAGCCGACCTCCACACTCACACCAATGCTTCGGATGGCCGCCTCACCCCTACGCAGCTTGTCGATCTGGCGGCCAAGGCAGGCCTGAGGATACTCGCCATCACCGACCACGATTCCACAGAGGGACTCGCCGAGGCACGGCTGGCGGCGGAGAAGCATCCTGACCTCACTCTGGTCTCCGGGATCGAGATGAGCACGGATATACCCGGCGCTGAGGTGCACATGCTGGGCTATTTCCTGGACTATGACAATGCGGATTTCCAGCGCACCCTGACGAATCTCCGCAGCGCCCGCCGGGATAGAGGCCGGGGGATGGTGGTGAAGCTGCGCGACATGGGAATGGAGATCCCCTGGGACCGGGTGGCGGAACTCGCGGGTGAAGGGGCGGTGGGACGTCCGCACGTCGCTCAGGTGCTGGTCGAGAAGGGCTACGTCTCTTCCTTCCAGGAGGCCTTTGACCGCTACATAGGGAGGAACGGGCCCGCTTATGTGGAGAGGGTGAAGCTTACACCCGTCGAGGCGGTCGAGATGCTGGTCCGGGTAGGCGCCTTGGCGGCGCTCGCTCACCCCAGCATGCTATCTAACCTGGACGAGTTGGTTGAGGAGCTCAAGGCTGCCGGCCTGGCTGCCATGGAGGTCCACTACCAGGACTATGACCGAAGGACGCGAGACCGCCTGGCGCGAATAGCAGAAGCACACGGCCTTCTGAAAGTCGGCGGCAGCGACTACCACGGCCTGGGAGGTCCCCACGAGCGCATGCTGGGCGATATCCCTCTCCCCGACGAAGACATCGAGGCTTTCCTGGAGCGAGCCGGCCAGGCAAACCTATCGCGCGGTTCCCAGAACTAGTACCCCACACACTCGGTGCCACCCCTCAACAGCGGCGAAGCCTACGGCGGGAGATCCCTGAGTACCAGACCGTCGATGTAGAAGTAGTCGTCGGTGGCAGACATCCGCGCGTCGAACGAGACGTAGAAAACGCTGGACATCGCGTAGGGCGACAGGTCTATGTCCACAGAATGATAGGTGCTATCGCTATCCGCGTCGGTCCAGCTCCTCACTAGATACGGAGTGCCATCGGAGATGACGATGCAGTCGACAGCATCGCCGGTCTCAAAGGAGTCGACCTTCGCCCAGAATCGGAGATGGACATTGGAGCAGAGGGCGTTTCCGGCATCTGCAGGCTGAGCGACAACGATGTCGGCGCGCTTCATCGAGGAGGTTATTCGAAACGCAAGAGCTGTGCTAACCTAGAGTAGAAGCTGGGACGAAGGAGCAAAGCGACTTCATGCAGTGTGCGACGCATCCCAACGTGGAAACAGAGCTTGCCTGCGGGCGCTGCGGTAAGCCGATCTGTCCGCGCTGCCTAGTCTACACTCCTGTCGGCGTCCGCTGCCGCGACTGCGCCCAGGTACGACGCATCCCCACCTATAATGTCTCCCTGGCCTACCTCCTGCGCGGCATCGGCGCTGCAGTGGCTATGGGGGCAGCGATCGGAGGACTGTGGGCTTTCCTGTTGCCCCAGGCAACCCGCGCTTACGGCTTCTACGTCCTCTTCCTAGCGCTGGGAATTGGCTATGCCATCGGCGAGTCTGTAAGCTGGGCAACCAACCGGAAGCGCGGCCCGACTCTCCAGGGGATTGCGGCAGCAGGAGTCATCCTCGCCTATTTAGTCCACAACTTGGTGGCAGGGCTGGACATCATCCCTCGCGACGACATCTACGGCTACGTTCTGACGGGCATCGCCATCGTCATAGCGATAGGACGCCTCCGCTAGCTACGACTTCCCCTACGAATTGCCTCTCGCCAAAGGGAACGCCGACAGACTGGGAGGACTCTCGCTAGCCTTTTGCTGCTCTAGCGGAAGAAGAAAGACAGCACCACCATGAGAAGGATGACGCCGGTGGTTACGACGACTATCCGGCGCAGCTCCTTCCCCACATAGCTGAAGTCCATCGCTCCCGGCACTCTGGGTTTTGCAGGAGCCTGTTCCGCAGTTCGGGGGGCTGAGGCGGCAAGCGGTGCGACTCGGGCACGAGCGACTACGGGCGGGACGCCGGTGCGCCGTTTGATCTTCGGCCGGGGCTTGCGGGTGGCACTGGAACGTGGTTGCTTGGGCAATGTATCCTCTTATGCTTAATCGGCTTGCTGGTCAGGAGAGATTATACATCCCCACCGGCGGGAGATACAACGCCGCCCATCCGACGGGATGCCGAACGGATCCATGACGGGAGCGAACCCTCACTGAGAAGTCTCAGTTCGGCTACTCCTTCGGCGGCAGGTCGGGGTTATCCACCGTCTCCTCCCGGCCGGCTATGAGAGTGCCGCTCTTCCAGTCATAGTAGATCCTCTTGATCTGACTGGGAAAACCGGGCGTATCACCGTCGCTATAGACCGGAAGCACCTCCACAAGGTGGTGATCATCTACCTCGACCCGTAAGGAACCAGCCTCCGGCACCTCTGTCAGCAGGGCGGCAAGTTTGCCATCGCGGTAGCCGAGCACGATGAACGCGAGGTTGCCGGCGGTCCCTCCTGAGGATATGGGGAGTATGGCTTCTTCTCCACCATCACCGGTGAGGTCGACGTAGAGAATGTCAGATGTCACCAGTTCACCGCCCAGGCGCTGGAGGAGGGCCGTAAGGTCGGGCTGCCGCGAGAGATCGGCGTCTCGTATGTCGGGGGTCGCTGCCGGCGTAGACGTAGGCTGGAAGGTCGCAGTCGGGGTAGGTGTTTCCTTTCCTTCGTCGTCATCATCGCAGGCGATGGGAAGGAGGGTAAGCAGGCCAGCGGCGACAAGGAGGCCGCTAAGAAGAAGGCGTCTCATTGGGGCCGCGCTCATGTCGGTCACTCCTTCGCCAGACAGCCTAAGAAGATACGAACGGCAGGTCGCCACGCACCCTTGGGCGAAGCCGCCTGCCGCTCCTGACGATAAAGATGGCGCGCTCGGCGGGATTCGAACCCACGACCTCAGCCTCCGCAGGGCTGCGCTCTATCCAGCTGAGCTACGAGCGCCCACAACATAGAGAAGGACTCGGGACGAGACGCGGATGAGACATCTAACGTCCGATCCCCGTCCTTCGTCCGGGGTTATCC
Organism: uncultured Chloroflexia bacterium; assembly: GCA_963763495.1. Taxonomy (GTDB): domain Bacteria; phylum Chloroflexota; class Dehalococcoidia; order DSTF01; family JALHUB01; genus DAOUEO01. Next base: position 35,864 of record CAVXOY010000007.1, on the reverse strand, counting down.
GGTCTGGTGCCGAAGGTGGGATTTGAACCCACACGCCCTTGCGGACACTACGCCCTGAACGTAGCGCGTCTGCCATTCCGCCACTTCGGCATTATGCGGCTATCGCCAAACCCAAGCATGGTGGGCGGTACAGGGCTCGAACCTGTGACCTCTTCCGTGTGAAGGAAGCGCTCATACCAACTGAGCTAACCGCCCAAGGCTCAGCTACTCAGCCAAAACGATTGTAGCCAACGGCCTAGGGGCTGTCAAGGAATCTCCACGGCGTCAGCAGGGACGGCCGAACTCGTGGAGGGGGTCCGTGGAACCCGCTAAAGCGGCGCCGCAGAGCTGCCAACGGGGGCACCGCCAGCCTGGTCCTGATACTCCCGCCACCGCGTCTCCAAAGCGGGGTCGGCCAGGGTCTCCATCAGGTAGTCGGTAAAGGCCTCTCCCGTAGCCCCGGTGGGACGGCCGGTGATAATCAGCTTCTTCTCGAAGGTGTCACAGATCTCAAGGGCCATCTCCAGTGCCCGGGCGCGATCGGCAAAGCCGATGTGACCGAGGAGCATTGCACCGCCGCGGATGAGACCGCTGGGGTCGGCATACTGAACACGTCCCTCGTCGACCATACGGGGAGCGCTGCCGTGGATCGCTTCGAACATCGCGTAGCGCTTGCCGATATTGGCGCTGCCGGCGGTGCCGACGCCGCCCTGAAGCTCGGCGGCCTCGTCGGTGAGGATGTCGCCGTAGAGGTTGGGCAGAGCGAAGACGCGGAAGTAGGTGCGTCGCTTGGGATCGACGAGCTTCGCCGGTATTATGTCAATGTACCAGTCGTCCCACTCGACTTCAGGATAGTCGGCGGCAACCATGCGAGCGATCTCGAGGAACCTGCCGTCGGTGGTCTTGATCACGTTGGCCTTCGTGACCACGGTTACTCTGTTGATGCCGTGCTTGCTGGCGTAGTCGAAGGCGAGTCGTATAAGCCGCTCGCTTCCTTGCAGAGTAGCGACGGTGAAGTCGATGCAGAGGTCGGGGGTGACGTGAATGCCCTTGCTCCCCACGGCGTAGGCGCCCTCGGTGTTTTCGCGGAAGAAGACCCAGTCGATGCCCTGCGCCGGGATGCGCACGGGCCGGACGTTAGCGAAGAGGTCGAGAGCTTTGCGCATGGCGACGTTGGCGCTCTCGATGTTGGGCCAAGGGTCACCGGCGCGCGGCGTAGTTGTGGGGCCCTTGAGGATGACGTCGCACTGTTTGAGCTCTTCGAGGACATCGTCGGGAATCGCCTTGAGCTGGGCAGAGCGGTTCTCGATGGTCAAGCCGTCGATGGTCTTGAAGACGACTTTGCCGCTCTCCACCTCCGGCTTCAGAAGCAACTCCAACACCCTTTGGGTCTGCTGGGAGATGTAGGGTCCAATGCCGTCGCCGCCGCAGACGCCGATGACGAGCGGGTTGAGGCTAGTGTAGTCGACCCATTCCTCATTTGCCTTCATCCTCTCGATGCGCTCGAACTGCTCTTCGAGGAGAGCGGCGAAGTGTTCTTTTGCTTTCTCGATTGCTTCCCTATACATCTCACTCCCTGCCTAGCAATAAATCGTCGGAAGAATCAGCGACCCTGTGGACATTCCAGTATAGCAGCGTCGTCGACAAGCGGCCAACAGGGATTCTGGGTGGGACAGACTGCGAACGGCGGCGACAGAAGAAAGCCTCGCCCTCTCAGTCAGCGAGGCTGTGGCGAGGAACAGCCATTAATCGTGTTTGGTGGCAGCGGAGGGATTTGAACCCACGACCAAGGGCTTATGAGTCCCCTGCTCTACCACTGAGCTACGCTGCCTTATGAGTCCCTCCCGCCTCTGGCGGGTACGCTGCCGCCGGGCTTGATCATAGCAAAGGGTATTTGGGGCTGTCAACGCGACGGCGACGCCTGCTACAATGGGGCGTTGACACTGGACAAACGGGAAACAGAAACGAACACGATGATCTGCGAGACCACAGCAGCGATGGAGGCCGTCGTTCAGGCCTGCAGCCAGCGATACGGATTCTGGCTGGATAGCGCCCTCGTCGACCCCCAGTGGGGCCGGACTTCGTTGTACGGCGAGGACCCCTTTCTAGTGCTGCGCTCGAAAGGCAGAACCGTCGAGGTGACAGGACAAGGTGGCAGCCGGCGCATCGAGGGCAGCCCGTTCGAGGTGCTTCGCGAACTGCTGCGAGAGCAGGGCCTGTCGCCCGAAGGGGGTGCCGTCGGCTACTTTGCCTATGACTTGAAGCAGCATGTCGAGGAACTACCGCAGCGAGCGGAGGACGACCTGGCCCTTCCCGACTGCTATCTCTGTTTCTACGACCGGATCGTCCGCTACGACGCCCGGCTGACGGCGCCTGTCCCATCGCGCAACGGCGACAAAAGGGCTTCCCGCCCGGACTTCGCAGACCTGCGCTCCACGTTCACACCGGATGCCTATCGTCGCGTCGTCGAGCGGGCGAAGCGCTACATATACGACGGCGACATCTACCAGGTGAACCTCTCGCAAAGGTTTGCGGCGCCGCTGCGGCATGACCCCTTCGACCTCTATCTGAGGCTGCGTCAGGTCAACCCCGCTCCCTTTGCGGCCTTCCTGAACTTCCCCGAGGTGCAGGTGCTGAGCGCATCGCCGGAGCGCTTCCTCCACTTCGACCCGACGAGCCGGCGGATGCAGACGCGGCCGATCAAGGGGACACGTCCCCGCGGCCAAACGGCGGCAGCGGATGAGGCGCTGGCCCGCGAACTGGTCAACAGCGAGAAGGACCAGGCGGAGAACGTGATGATCGTGGACGTGGAGCGGAACGATCTGGGCCGGGTGGCGGAGATCGGCTCGGTGCAGGTGCCTCACCTGGCGGCACTGGAGAGCTTCGCCACGGTGTTCCATCTGACATCGACGGTGGAGGCGCAACTGCGCGACGGCTGCGACGTGGTAGACCTGCTGCTGGCCACCTTCCCCAGCGGGTCGATAACAGGGGCGCCGAAGATACGGGCGATGGAGATCATCGATGAGCTGGAGCCGACGGCACGGAGCGTCTACACAGGCGCCATCGGCTATATCGGGTTTGACGGCTCGCTCGACCTGAACATCGCCATCCGCACGATGCTGGTCAAGGGCGATACCGTCTACTTCCAGGCCGGCGGCGGGATCGTGGCCGACTCCGATCCGGAGCTGGAGTACCAGGAGACGCTGGACAAGGCGAGCGCCCTGGCCCAGGCGGTGCTTGCCTAGGAGCAGGCGTACATGAACTGGGTGTTCCTCAACGGCGATTTCGTAAAGGGAGAGACGGCAGCAACGCCGGCGCTGGACCGCGGCTTGCTCTACGGCTACGGGCTGTTCGAGACGATGCGCTCCTACGGCGGGTGCGTCTTCCGGCTGGAAGCGCACTATCGTCGCCTGTTCGAGAGCGCGGTCACTCTCGATATCCCCTCACACCTTACTTTCGACGGCCTCCGAACGGCCATCGACATACTGCTGGAGAAGAACGGCCTACCGGACGCCCGGATTCGCCTGACCCTTACCGCCGGCACAATGTCTGAGCCCGGCAAGGCAAGACCCGTCGCTATTGATCACCGTCGTGCCGCTCACCGAATACCCGACCTCGCTCTACGAACGCGGCATGTCGGCCATCACGAGCGCCGTCCGCCGCAACGAGACGTCGCCGCTCAGCCGCGTCAAATCGCTCAACTACCTGGACAACCTGCTGACACGGGAAGAGGCGCGGCGAAAAGGAGCGGACGAGGCGATCTTGTTGAACACGCGGGGGATGGTCGCAGAGGGAAGCGCGAGCAACGTCTTCTTGGTCAGCGACGGGCGCCTCTTGACGCCGAGCCTCGATTCGGGCGTTCTGCCGGGGATCACCAGGGCGGCAGTCATCGAGTTGGCGGCGGGAGCGGGCATCGCCTGTGCGGAGGGCGAAGTCGAACCGGCAGACGCTGTCCAAGGCAGAGGAGGCATTCCTGACCAACTCGATCATGGGGGTAATGCCGCTCACCCGGATCGACGGCAAGCCAATCGGTAGCGGACGGCCCGGGCCCACGACGGAGGCGATCAGCCGTCTGTACGCGCAGGCGGTAGCGCGGGAGACGGCGCGGTAGGAGACAACCGGAGGGACGAGGGGCTACGGCAGCCGCTTCTCGTACCAGACAACGTCCCAGTAGCGGTCGAACTTGCGGCCGACGTCGTGCAACTGCCCGGCGAAGGTGAAGCCGAATCGCTCGTGGAGGGCGATGGAGGCCGGGTTGGGCACGGCGATGGCGGCAATCGCCACGTGCAGATTCTCGCCGCGCAAGGCATCGAAGAGAGCGTCGTACAACAGACGGCCGATGCCACGGCCGACGGCCTCCGGCGCGCAGTACACGGTCGTCTCGACGGTAGTGTCGTACGCCTTCCGGGTGCGGAAGCGGAAGCTGCCCGAATAGCCGACGACCTTGCCCGCTTCCTCAGCGACGAACAGGCGATAGGGCCCGTCCAAGGCGAACTGCTGGAACCACTCTCGTCGCTCATCGATAGTGACGGGGTCGAGGTCGAACGAGACGACGGTATTGACCACGTAGTAGTTGTAGATCTCCGCCAGCGAAGGCAGATCGTCGATGGACGCGGGACGGATGGTGACGCTCATGAAGGCATGCCGATCGGGTCGAACGCTTGCTGGCGCCCATTATACTGCCCAACATCAGTAGTGCCCACCGGTCGCCGACCATGACAATCTCCGCTTGAGGGGGCGTCTCGTCGCGGTCTACAATGGGATTGAGATGACGAAGAAGCGCTTCGCGGCCCAGCTTGAAGCCCTGCCGGCTCGACCCGGCGTCTACATCATGCGCGACGGCGAGGGCAGGGTGATCTACGTCGGGAAGGCGGCGAATCTGCACAGCCGGGTGCGCTCGTACTTCGGCTCGGGGCGCAGCATGGAGCCGAAGACACGCGCCCTCTCGTCGAGCATCGCCGATTTCGAGTACATCATCACGAACACGAGCCAGGAGGCGTTGCACCTGGAGGCGACGCTGGTCAAGCGCCACCAGCCCGTGTTCAACGTCCGCCTCAAGGACGACAAGCATTACCCCTACCTCCGGATAGACGTGCAGAACCCGTGGCCGCGGGCAGAGATTACCCGCCGCGTGGCCGACGACGGCGCCCGCTACTTTGGGCCTTACGCGAGCGCGGGGTCGGTGCGGAAGCTGCTCGATCTAGTCAACCGGCTCTTCCCCTGCCGCGCCTGTACGAAGACGATAGGCGGCCAGGATCGGCGCCCCTGCCTCGATTTCTATCTCCACCGCTGCCTGGCGCCCTGCGCCTCCTACTGCACGAAGGAGGAGTACGACGAGATGATCCGGCAGGTCATCCTCTTTCTGGAGGGCCGCACAGACGCGGTCGTGCGAGAGATCAAGAGCCGGATGGCGGAGGCGGCAAAGGGGCTACAGTTCGAGCGGGCGGCGATCCTGCGCGACCAGCTACAGGCAATCGAGAGGGTAACGGAGCGTCAGATAACGGCGTACGCGACGCCGAGCGATGAGGATGTCTTCGGGCTGGCGCGCATCGACGGGGAGGCATGCGTGCAGGTGCTGTTTATCCGGGGCACGAAGATGATCGGCGGCGACCACTTCGCGCTGGACGGGGCAAAGGACGAGCCGGACATCGAGGTATTGAACAGCTTCCTGAAGCAGTTCTACGAGTCGGCCACCTACGTGCCGCAGAAGGTGCTGCTGCCGCTGAGTGTGCCCGAACGAGGGCCTATCGAGGAGTGGCTATCAGAGCGGCGAGGCGGCCGGGTAAGCCTGATCGTTCCCCATCGCGGCAACAAGCGACATCTGGTGGCGATGGCCGGGGACAATGCCCGCGAGGCGCTGGAGATGATGCGGGTGAAGTGGCTGGCGGATAGCGGCAAGACGCAGCAGGCGCTGGAGGAGCTGCAAGAGGAACTGAACCTGCCGTCGCTGCCACGGCGGATCGAGTGCTACGACATCTCGGACATCATGGGAACGGCCGCCGTGGGGAGCATGGTCGTCTTCGCCGATGGGCACCCGCGCCGGGCGGAGTACCGTCGCTTCCGGATCAAGACGGTGAAGGGGGCAAATGACGTAGCGATGCTGGCGGAGGTGCTGCGGCGTCGTTTCAAGCGGGCAGCGCAACGGGAGTCCGACTCGGAGCCCCGAGAGAAGGGATGGGCCACTCTGCCCGACCTAGTGCTGATCGATGGAGGAAGGCCGCAGCTCAACGCCGCCCTGGACACGCTGCGGGAGATGGAGGTGCCGTTCCTGCCGGCGGCGGGACTGGCGAAGCAGGAGGAGGAGTTGTACGTGAAGGACGTCGCGGAGCCGATCGTGCTGCCGCGGACGTCGCAGGCGCTGTACCTGCTGCAGCGGGTGCGGGACGAAGCGCACCGCTTCGCCGTGACCTATCACCGGAAGGTCCGAGAGCAGGCGGGCACACAGTCGACGCTCGACTCGATACCAGGGGTGGGGCCGAAGCGGAAGCGGGCGCTGATCCGGAAGTTCGGGTCGGTGAAGGGGATACGAGAGGCGAGCGTCGAGGAGATCGCGGCGACGGTGGGGTTCACGCGGTCGCTGGCGGAGAAGGTCAAAGAGTATCTGTAGAGATACACCTCGTTCGGGATCCCGATCCCACAAGTCACCCCACAGCCGATTTCTGCGCACTCAGGAGAGAGGCCAGGGTCTGGGCGTTGGCGACGGCGTGGCCGAGGGTGTCGTTGTTGAAGTAGACGTAGACATCGCGGACGTCATCGGGCAGATCGCGGAGGCGGCGCGCCCAGCCGGCAAGCTGCTCGTCGCTGTAGGAGCCGCCGTAGAGGCCGGCCGTGCCGTGGAAGCGCAGGTAGGCGAAGTCGGTCGTCGCTTCCAGCGGCGTCTCCCGGTCCACCATGTGGAAGGCGCAGAAGCCGACGTTATGGATCCGGAGAAGGGCGAACGTCTCGGCGTCGAACCAGGAGGCATGCCGGAACTCGAAGACATGGCGAACGTCGTAGGGCAGGAGCGAGAGAAAATAGGCGAGACGGTCGCTGTTTTCGGGCGTGCGATGGAAGTTGGGCGGCATCTGGTAGAGAACAGGGCCCAGGGCATCGCCGAGCAGGCGGGCGCGGTCAAGGAACGTCTCCAGGGGCTCCTCGCAGTCGTTCAGACGCTTGATGTGGGTGATGTAGCGGCTGGCCTTCACGGCAAATCGGAACCCGGCGGGGACTTTCAGACCCCAGTTCCGCCAAGTCTGCTCTTTGGGAAGACGATAGAAGCTGGCGTTTAGCTCGACGGTGGTGAAGCGCCGGTAGAAGTAGTCGAGCCACTTGGCGGCGGGCAGGTCCTGGGGATAGAAGGGGCCCCGCCAGTGGCTGTAGACCCACCCGGACGTCCCAATCCAGTATCGGGAGGGCATGAATAGACTCCCCTGACAGCTTCGCGGCGCCATTATAGCACCGGCGGCCGTCTTGGGCGCGCCCTCCGTGTGTGCTATGGTAGTGGAAGCCGTTCTATCTGAATTCCGCGGGGACACCGGTATGGAGACCGACTTCGCCGCCGCCCGCGAGAGCCTCATCAACAGCCTGCGCCGCGAGATCAAGGACGAACGGGTGCTGGTGGCGATGAACCGCGTCCCCCGCGAACGCTTCCTGCCAACAGAGCTCCAGCGCTATGCCTACGATGACCGCCCCCTGCCCATAGGCTACGGCCAGACGATATCGCAGCCGTTGATGGTGGCGATAATGACGGAGGTGGCCCAGCTAAGAGGCCAGGAGAAGGTGCTGGAACTGGGAACGGGGTCGGGCTACCAGGCGGCGATACTGGCAGAGCTGGCGGAGCAGGTAGTCACGGTGGAGAGGGTGCCCGCGCTGGCGGAAAGCGCCGCCCAGCGTCTGCGGGAACTGGGTTACCGCAACATCGCGGTGCGCGTGCCCGAGGAAGGGACGCTGGGCTGGCCCAGCGAGGCGCCGTACGACGCGATCTTGGTCACGGCGGGAGCGCCGCGCGTACCGCAGGAGCTCGTCGACCAACTGGCCTGCGGCGGCCGGCTGGTGATACCGGTGGGCCAGCGGTCGCTACAGCAACTCCTATCGGTGCGGCGTGAGGAAAAGGGGACAACGGTTACGCGACATGGACAGTGCCGCTTCGTCCCGCTGATCGGAGGCGACGCCTGGCCGGATGAGGAGAGTTCGGAGCGTCTCTAGTCACCGGCCGCCCCGGGGGACGGCGATTGATGGGTAGTAACCCTCCAGAGGCGCTGCCAGTGTCGAAAAATTGTCGACATTTTCCCCCTCACCGCCTAGACAACTAATAACGCTGTGGTAAAATAAGAGCCGCTCTTCCCCTCAGTAATAGCCACGTGAGGTGATGGTCATGGACGACCGGGTTGGTCAGTTCCTAAGTTATCTATCCGTAGAGAAGGGTTCTTCTACCAACACGATTGCCGCCTATAGAAACGACCTCTCCCAGTTCCGCACTTACGTTCAAACCGTCACCAACGTCAATGGTGACTCCCCACCCTGGAACAAGGTGGATCGAGCTCTCATCATCGAGTACATCTCCGAGCTAAAGAGCCGGCACTACGCGGAGGCCACTGTGGCCCGCAAGATCGCCGCCCTCAAGGCCTTCTTCGCTTATCTTCATCAGGTGGAGAACTTGGTGGCGCAGAATCCCACTGAGAACGTGGGGTTCCGGGTACCGAAGTCCCTTCCCAAGCCGCTATCGATCCGGGAAGTGGACGAACTGCTGGAGCAGCCGGCGCGCTTCGACACGCCGGAGGCAAAGCGCGACAAGGCGATGCTGGAACTGCTGTACGCCACCGGACTACGGGTAACCGAGCTCGTTTCGCTGGACGTGAACCACGTCCACATGAACCAGCGGGCGCCCCACGTCCGCTGCTTGGGAAAGGGTTCGAAGGAACGTACCATCCCGATCCACAGGGATGCCCTGCAGGCCGTGGAAGAGTACCTGGACGAGGGCCGGCCGCGTCTGGTGAAGAACAAGCACCAACCCGCTCTCTTTGTCAACCGGCGGGGAGAGCGACTGACCCGCCAAGGGTTCTGGCTGATACTCAAGGGGCACGCGAAGGCGGCTGCGATCAGCAAACCGGTCACGCCGCACACCTTGCGCCACAGCTTCGCTACCCATATGCTGAAAGGCGGAGCTCCGTTACGTAACGTTCAGGAACTCCTTGGCCATGCTAACATGTCGACCACTCAGGTCTATACAAAGCTCAGCGACGACATGGTTCGTCAGGTCTACGAGAAGGCTCATCCGAGAGCGAAATAGCAGCGCCGCGTTCGGTCATCGATTCTTCTGGAGGAGCAGCCAGACAACAAGATGTTTGGCTGCTTTCTTGTGTCTGGTCCTGATCCTGGCCCTGGCGAACGCCTGCTCGGACAAGAAGACCAGCAGAGCTCGACGCCTTCACCAGAGACGACGGCAAGCCGACCGACAGCCGCTATTACCCCATAGCAACACCCCTGCCGGAAGAGGCAACGCTGCCGCAGAGGGACTTGATCGCACTGGCGCGGCGGCTGGGCGGCGTGACGGGCGACATCCCCGATCAGGTGAACCCGATTGCGCCCGACTACAACATCGGCGACCGGACGCTCTTTCACGTCGTAGAGATGTCCCCTCCAGGAGAGGCGGCGGAGATCCCGCCACAGGCGCTGGAGATCTGGGCAACGCTCCAACTGAAGACGCCACATGCCTATTTCTACGTGCAGGACGGCGAGAGCTTCTCCCAAGAGGACCTAGCGCGGGCAGGAGAGAGGTTTGAGGAGGAGATCTACCCCACTGTCACAAGCACCTTCGGACAGGAGCGCAGTCCGGGGATCGATAACGACCCGCGCATAACCATCCTTCACGTCCGGCTCGAGGGAGCGGCCGGCTATTTCAGCGATATCGACGAGCACCCGAAAGTGGTGAATCCGCTGAGCAACGAGCGGGAGATGGTATACATCGACCTGCCGTCGCTGACGCCGGGGAGCGACGTCTACACCGGCATCGTGGCCCATGAGCTTCAGCATCTGGTCGACTACAACGGCGACGGGAATGAGGAGCTATGGGTCAACGAGGGACTGTCGGAGGTGGCCGCCGGTCTGGTGCGGACAGGGAGCTCGATGAGTGACAGCTTCCTTCAGCGGCCGGACACGCAGCTCAACGACTGGGACCCTCAGGGGGACAACTACGCCCACTACGGCGCCGCTGACCTCTTCCTCCGCTATCTCATCGACCGGGTCGGGGGCACCGATCATTTGCTGGACCTCGTGCTGGACCAACAGAACGGCATGGCCGGTATCAGCGCCTTCTTGCGGCAGCAGGGGTTAGACATCGATTTCAACGGCCTATTCCGCGACTGGGTGATCGCCAACTACCTCGACGACCCTGACGGCGGGATATACAGCTACCCAGACCTGGACGTCTCGGTGCCACCTACGGCTCTCCTGAGCCAGACGACCAGCGGCGAGGACACGGTGCACCAGTTCGCCGCTGACTACATCGAGGTGGAGCTTCCGTCAGACGGAGGCACCTTCACCTTCGACGGGGCGGAGACCGTGCCGGCGCTGGCAAACGAAGCCCACAGCGGCCGCGGGCAGTGGTGGTCGGCGCGGGGAGACGACATCGACACGATGCTCACGCGCGAGGTCGACCTGAGCGGCCTCTCCAGCGCCACGCTTCGCTTCTGGACCTGGTTCGACATCGAGCGCTGGTATGACTACGGCTACGTCGAGGTGTCGACGGACGGCGGCGCTACCTGGAAGATACTGCCCGGGCCGCCACACCACCGAGGATAACCCGCTGCAGCAGGCGTATGGCCCCGGCTACACGGGGAAGAGCGGCGGCGGAACGGAACCGGAATGGGTGGAGGAATCGATAGACCTGACGCCGTTCGCCGGACAACGAGTGCTGCTGCGCTTTGAGTACGTGACCGACGCCGGCGTCAACGCGTCAGGATGGGCAATCGACGACATCTCGATCCCTGAGCTGGGCCTCATGGACGACGCCGAGCAGGATGGCGGCTGGCAGGCTTCGGGCTTCCAGCGTCTCACGGGGCCGCTTTCCCAGCGGTTCCTGGTCCAAGTCATCGAACTCGGCAAGGAGCCTCAGGTCAGACAAATCAGTCTAGATCAAGACAACCGAGCCACCATTGACCTCAAGGGATCGGATGGCGGGCCGACAAAGGCCGTGATCGTCGTCGCCGCCATAACGGCAGGCACGACCGAGACGGCGAAGTACGAATACTCGCTGAATACGGCCCCTTAGCCTTGTCGCAGGGGTTCCCGCCCGATATGATTGTCCTAGGATGATGATCTCGGTTGTGGGCGGCGACAACGCCCCGCCAGAGGCTATCCGCATGGCCGAGGAGGTGGGCCGCGAGCTAGCCAGACGCGGTTGCACGCTGGTCTGCGGCGGACGCGGCGGCGTCATGGAGGCGGCCTGCCGGGGCGCTCGGGCGGAAGGCGGACACACCGTCGGTATTCTGCCCACCGGCGACACTAAGGGAATGAATCCTTATGTCGAGTTCCCTATCGTCACCGGCCTGGGCATCGCCCGCAACACGATTGTCGTCCTTTCGGGAAGCGCGGTCATCGCCATCGACGGCTCCTACGGTACCCTTTCCGAGATCGCCTATGCTCTGCAATACGGGAAGCCGGTGGTCCTGCTGGCGAGCTGGTCGCTGACCGCTCCCGGCCCGGAGCAGCCGCCGCTGATCCTTGCCGACAGTCCGAAAGAGGCGGTCGAGAAGGCGCTCGCCGCCGCCCAAACCGTAGCAAACAATTCCATTTCACTGGAGGACCCCGCCAATGGAAATCGAATCAGTCCACGCCCGCGAAATCCTTGACTCCCGTGGCAATCCGACAATCGAGGTAGAGGTCGGCCTGATCGACGGCGCTTCGGGAAGGGCGGCTGTGCCCTCCGGCGCCAGCACCGGCAGCCACGAGGCGCTGGAGCTACGCGACGGCGATCAGTCGCGCTACTCCGGCAAAGGGGTGCTGAAGGCGGTCGAGAACGTGAACGGCAAGATCGCCGACGCCCTGCTGGATATGTCGGCGTTTGACCAACTGACCGTCGACCGGACGATGTGCGCGCTCGACGGCACGCCCGACAAGTCGAACCTGGGTGCGAACGCTATTCTGGGCGTATCGCTGGCGGTCGCGCGGGCCGCCGCCGCCTCGCTGGGCCTGCCCCTGTACCGATACCTGGGCGGCCCCTCGGCGCACGTGCTGCCGGTGCCGATGTTCAACATCCTCAACGGCGGCCGTCACGCGGCGGACTCGACCGACTTCCAGGAGTTCATGGTGATGCCGGTCGGCGCCGAGAGCTTCGCCCGCGCCCTCCAGATGGGCAGCGAGGTCTACCAGGCCCTCAAGAAGGTGCTGGCGGGACGGAAGCTCTCCACTAACGTCGGCGACGAAGGGGGCTTCGCACCGTCACTGAGCGGCAACAGCGACGCCGTGGAGGTGGTGCTGGCCGCCATCGAGGCCGCCGGTTACAAGCCGGGCGAGGACGTAGCGATAGCGCTCGACCCGGCGGCAAGCGAGCTGTATGACGCCGAGAGCAAGCAGTACGTCTGACCAAGGAGGGGAAGCGCCTCTCCAGCGATGAACTGGTCAGCCACTGGAAGGACTGGTGCAGCCGCTACCCCATCGTCAGCATCGAGGACGGGCTGGCGGAGGACGACTGGAGCGGCTGGTGGAAGCTTACCGCTGAGATCGGCCGCAACGTGCAAGTGATCGGCGATGACCTGTTCGTCACGAACACGGAGCGGCTGGCCAAGGGCATCAAGGAGGGGGCGGCGAACGCCATCCTCATCAAGCTGAACCAGATCGGCACGCTGAGCGAGACGCTGGCGGCCATCGACATGGCGCAGCGAGCGGGATGGGCAGCGATCATCAGCCATCGCAGCGGCGAGACGGAGGACACGACGATCGCCGACCTGGTGGTGGCGACCGGCGCGGGCCAGATCAAGACGGGCGCCCCTGCCCGCAGCGAGCGGGTAGCGAAGTACAACCGGCTGCTGCGGATCGAGGAGGAGTTGGGAGAGGCAGCGGAGTACGCGGGCTGGAAGGGCTTCCGGCTGGCGTCGTTGCGAGAGAAGGCGGTCGGGTAGGCGAGCTCAAGCTGAATTGAATCGTGGCAGGGCGGGCACAGAGTCCCGATCCTGTAGAACTCGGTCAGAATGCTCATTCGAAAGGAGTCGATGATGATAGTCACCACAACCCCAAGCGTCGAAGGGAAGGCAGTGCGCGAGTACCTGGGCGTCGTCGCCGGAGAAGCGATCCTCGGCGCTAACATCTTCAAGGACTTCGGCGCCGGCATCCGCGATGTCATCGGCGGCCGCTCCGCCGGCTATGAGAAAGACCTGAAGAAGGCCCGCGAGACGGCGCTGGCGGAGATGCAGCAGGCAGCGGAGGCGCTGGGTGCCAACGCCGTCCTGAGCGTGGACATTGACTACGAGACGCTGAAGGGCTCGATGTTGATGGTCACCGCTTCGGGGACAGCGGTCAAGATCGAGTGACGCCGAACCCGATCCGACAACTATAAGGAATAATCAAACTCATTTCGAGGAGGAGGAAATATGGCAACTAAGATCGGTATCAACGGTTTCGGGCGCATCGGCCGCCTAGTGCTCAAGGCAATGCTGGAGTACTACCCCAAAGAGCTGGAGGTCGTCGCTGTCAATGACCTGGCGCCGCCGGAGACGAACGCCCATCTTTTCAAGTACGACTCCAGCTACGGCCGCTACTCCGGCAAGGTCGGCGTCGACGGGAACAACCTGAAGATCGACGGGAGCACGGTGCGGGTGTTCTCCGAGCGCGAGCCGGGGCTTATCCCCTGGCAGGATGTCGGCGCCCAGATCGTTATCGAGTCCACCGGCCGGTTCACGGACGCTGAGAAGGCGAAGGCCCACCTCCACGACAGCGTCAAGAAGGTGATCATCTCGGCGCCGGCCAAGAACGAAGACGTGACGATTGTGCTGGGCGTCAACGATGACCAGTACGACCACGCCAAGCACCACATCATCTCCAACGCGTCTTGCACCACTAACTGCATCGCGCCGCTGGTTAAGGTCTTGCACGAGGCCTTCGGGGTCAAGCGGGGGCTGATGAACACCATCCACTCCTACACCAACGACCAGGTGATCCTGGACACGGTGCATCGCGACCTGCGACGGGCCCGGTCGGCGGGCTTGAGCATCATCCCGACGACCACGGGCGCCGCCAAAGCGGTCACGCTCGTCATACCCGAACTCAAGGGGAAGCTGCACGGCCTGTCGCTGCGGGTCCCCACACCTACCGTATCGATAGTCGATTTCGTGGCCGACCTGGAGAGAGAGGTCACGGTCGAGGACGTGAACGCGGCGGTCAAGAAGGCGGCGGAAGGGTCTCTTAAGGGGATCATAGAGTACGAAGAGGAGCCGCTGGTCAGCGTGGACTTCAAGGGCAACCCAGCCAGCTCGATCTTCGACCCGGCTCTGACGATGGTCATCGAGGGGAGTTTGGTGAAGGTGCTTTCCTGGTACGACAACGAGTGGGGCTACTCCTGTCGCACCGCCGATCTCTGCGTGCTGATCGGGAAGAAGGGACTGTAGACGAGACTCAGGGTTCATCGATTCGGTAGGCTTGGTCGGGCTCTTCGGTGACCGACCGAGCCTAAGCCTGCTAGAATAGCGGTACTGTTTCGCGAGGCGAAGCACGAGCGCAATCTGACGGTCTGCCTGCTCCTCGTTCATCGTCAGATACTACGAGCCGAGAGAGACACCGTTCTCCGGTTGGGACGCGGCGGCTTCGCCGGTCAGAGGGTCTGTGAAAGAAGAGATAACAGAGGACGGGACCGCCACAGGGAAACCGCCGGCTCCCTCAGTTGGAGACCGCGCTGGGCGGTTGATGCGACATCTGCTGACGCCGCGCTTCGGCTGGCTGGTGTTTCTCGTCCTCCTCGCCGGGTTCGTCCTCCGCCTCTGGGGAGTAGCCTGGGATCAGGGCACTCACCTGCACCCGGACGAGCGTTTCATCACGATGGTCGAGACGGACCTGAAGGTGCCCAACAGCCTCGGCCAGTACTTCAACAGCGATGAGTCTCCCCTCAGCCCCTACAACAGAAAAGGCGGCGGTCGGCTTTCGCCTATGGCACCTTCCCCCTCTTCCTGACCAAGATCACGGGCGAGGTGCTCCAGCATCAGGACTTCTTCCCCCTCAATCTGGTGAAGGACGGCCTGGCCAAGGCATTCGCCATCGAGGCGCCGAGATGGGACGGCTACGACGCCATCTACCTGGTGGGACGCGTCTGGTCAGCCCTCTTCGCCACGGGCACCGTCCTCGTCGTCTTCCTGACCGGCAGGCTGCTCTACGACCGACGGGTGGGGCTGCTGGCGATGTTGCTGATGTCGACGGCGGTGCTGGACATTCAACTGGCGCACTACTTCACCGTCGATTCCTTCTTGACCTTTTTCGCCGCCCTCACCATCTACTACTGCGTACGCATCGCCAAGCTCGGGAGATGGGGCGACTTCGCCCTAGCGGGCGTGGCCTACGGGTTCGCCACGGCCTGCAAGCTGAGCGGCGTCTTCCTGGGCCCGATTATAGCCCTGGCCGTGGTCTGCCGCCTGTGGTCGCCGACTATCGCTTTCCTGGCGCGCAGAAGGCCGGTGACTCAGGCGCTCTCCGAGCCGGCGGAGGAGACCGAAGAGCCCGGAGAGCCTCACCGCACGGACCTCGCTCGCTCGAGCCGGCGCTCGGACTTCCTGCTGGCCGATACTCGTAGCCTTCATCGTCTTCCGAGTGGCCGAGCCCTACGCCTTCACGGGCCCCAACGTGTGGAACGTGGGGATCGCCGACAACTACGCCAAGGACATGCACGAGCTCATCGGCCTCCAGTCGGGGCGGCAACGTCCCCTTCAACTGGGAATGGGTGGGCCGAGCAGCCTTATCTGTTTCCGCTCCAGAACATGGTCCTGTGGGGAATGGGGCTGCCCCTGGGGATAGCGGCCTGGGCGGGCTTCCTGTGGGCAGCGTGGCGCCTCGTTACGGCGGCGAGAGGGGACGAACCTTCTCCTGCTGGTCTGGATAACCTTCTACTTCCTCTTCTGGGGACGCCAGTTCAACCACACGATGCGCTACTTCCTGCCCATCTACCCAGCGCTGGTGCTGCTGGCGGCCAGCCTCCTCAGTGAGCTCTGGGGCTTTGCCCGCAGCCCAACACTGCACGACTTCCTGCGCCGCTGGGCGTCCCGCGGGCCCATGCTCGGTTGCCTGCCTCCCATCCTCCTACGGGCGACGGTAGTGGGAGTGGTGGTCTTCACGGTCCTTTGGGCGCTCGCCTTCACGAATATCTACCGGCAGCCGCTGAGCCGGGTGCAGGCGTCCGTGTGGATGATCGACAACCTGCCGGCAAAGTCGGCGATCACCTGCGAGGCATGGGACGACTGCGTGCCCTTCAGCGTAGGTGAGAAAGCGCGCGGACTTCAACGTGGTACAGGTCGAGCCGTACGGCTTCGACCTGTCGGACCCGTCCTCGACTTTGCTGGAGGGCATCAACAAGGCCGACTATATCGTCCTCAGCAGCAACCGCCTCTATGCCTCGATACCGCGGGCGCCGGCCAAGTGGCCTCTGACCAGCAACTACTACCGACTTCTCCTCGACGGAAAGCTCCCCGGGTTCCGCTTGGTTAGAACGTTCTCCTCCTATCCAACCATTCTCGGGATAACGATCAACGATGACGCCGCCGAAGGCAACTTCACCGTCTATGATCACCCAAAGGTCCTCTTGTTCGAGAAAACGGATGACTACTCGCCGGAGCGGTTCATGGAGGCAGTCGGGGACACGTGCCTTCAGACTGCGGCTTCGCAGTTGGTGCCGGCCGACGCCGACCAGAATGGCCTGCTGCAGCGACCTGACGACTGCAAGACGCAACGAGAAGGGGGCACCTGGACATCCATATTCGACCCGGACAGCCTCAGTAACCGCTTCCCGCTGATCACATGGATGCTGCTAATCGAGATAATGTCGCTGGCGCTGCTACCGCTGGGGCTTATCCTCTTCCGCTCGCTGCCCGACCGGGGGTATCTGCTACTCAAGCCGCTGGGCCTGCTGGTAGTCTCCTGGCTGGTGTGGCTGGGGGCCAGCGTGAAGGTCTTCCATTTCGAGCGTGAGAGCATCTTCGCTATGCTCGTCCTGGTCATCATCGCCGGTGCGGTGGTCGCCCGCCTCACCCGCGACAGCCTCATGGCGTATGTCCGCGGCCACTGGCGTCATATTCTCCTCTGCGAGGCGCTGTTCCTGGGAGCGCTGCTTGCCTTCTACTGGATACGGATCCTCAACCCCGACCTGTGGCACCCTTACAGGGGCGGCGAGAAGCCGATGGAGATGGCCTATCTCAACGCCGTCACCCGCAGCACGACGATGCCTCCCTATGACCCCTGGTTCGCGGGGGGCTATCTCAACTACTACTACTTCGGGCAGTTCATGACGGCGACGATGATCAAGTTCACGGGCATCCTTCCCGAGATAGGCTTCAACCTGGCAGTGCCTATGTACTTCGCATTGACGGTGGGGGCGGCCTATTCGGTCTGCTTCAACCTGGCGGAGGCGACACGGACGCGGATCCGCTGGCGACCGGGGATCGTCCGGATAGGCGCGACGGGGCCGGTGCTGGCGGGACTGCTGGGGGCAACTCTGGTGGCCGTCATCGGGAACCTGGACGGGATATACCAGACGGCGAACCGCTTCTCCAAGGTGAGCGACTGGCACGTGGGGCACGGAATACCCCTGGTGAGCGGCCTAGTGGGGATGCTCGGCGGCATCTGGAAGATGATCGTCGAGGGCGGCGTCAAGCTACCGTCGTTCGACTACTGGGAACCCAGCCGTATGATGCCGCCCCAGAGCAGCATCACGGAGTTCCCCTTCTTCTCGTTCCTCTTTGCCGACCTGCATGCCCATGTCATGGCGATACCGTTCGATATCGCCATCCTGGGGGTAGGACTCGCCCTCGTGCTTGCCGGCAGCCGAAGGAGAGGCGACGACGGTACGAATCAGCACTGGCAGGCGAGGAGCTGGCTCGCGAGTCGTCGTACTGGGGTTGTTGATCGGCGCTCTGCGGCCGATCAACTCGTGGGACTACCCGCCCTTCCTTGTCATGGGCATGGCGGCGATCCTCATCGGCGAGTGGGCGATAGAGGGACGCCTGAGCTGGCCCATCGCGGGAAGGGCCGCACTAAAGGCGGCAGTCCTGGCGGTGCTATCTATCGCTTTCTTCCTCCCCTACTGGCAGAGTTATCACCTCTTCTATAAGGGGTTTCACGCCACAGAAGAGACGACGCCTTTCCACCAGTTCTTGGGGCACTTCGGCCTCTTGCTGTTCGGCGCCGGCAGTTTCGTCGTCTTCCTTGCCTGGCGCACATTGCGGCGGAGGCGACCGGAAAGGATGGCGCTGCTCTTCGCGCTGACCCTGATCAGTGTACTTGCCCTGATCTGCCTGGTGATGCTTTTCAGCGGCGAGAGCGACCGGCTTCCGATTACGATGGAAGGGCTGTCAGCGCCTGACTTCCTGAGAGACCTCTTCACGAACGGTATTCCAGTGGTCGCATTCTCACTGCTGGTCATAAGCGGCCTGTTGGTGCTCGCCTGGCGCGAGTTCCGTGGCAACCGCCCTGACGCGCCGGTCCGGCTGTTTGTGATTGCCATGATCGGCCTGGCGTTGACCCTGAGCGCCGGCGTCGACATCGTCACCCTGGACGGCGACATCGCCCGGATGAACACTGTGTTCAAGTTCTACATACACGTCTGGATCTTGCTGGCGCTGGCGGCAGCCTTCGGCATCTGGTACGTGCTCACGGTGTTCCGCCGATCGCCTGCAGCAGGGGAGACGCCACCTACGATATGGGAGCGAGTATACGGCCTGAGGAGCATCTGGATAGCAGCGCTGGCAATCCTCCTGCTGGGATCGCTCATCTATACCGTCTCAGGCACCCAGGCGCGGGTGAGCCGCAGCGACCGTTTCGACCAGTACCACGGGCATAGCATCAACGGCATGGAGTTCATGCGCTACGCCACGTACGGGGACGAGGGCGGAGTAAACGATTTGAAGTACGACTACGACGCCATCTGGTGGATGCGGGAGAACGTAGAGGGGACGCCGGTCATCGTCGAGGGGCAGACGCCGAACTACCGCTGGGGCTCGCGCTTCTCCATCTACACCGGCCTCCCCACCGTCATCGGTTGGGGCTGGCACCAGAAGCAGCAGCGAGGGAGCTTCGCCCCCATGATCGATGAGCGAGAAGCCGACCTCAAGGAGTTCTACTCCAGCCCGAGCAGCGATGTCGCGATTGACTTCTTGCGCAAGTATCAGGTGTCGTACGTCATCGTGGGTCAGGTGGAGCGTCTGTACTATCCACAAGAAGGGATTGCCAAGTTCGCGCAGATGGAGGGCCGGGAGCTGCAACTCGTCTATGAGAACCCCGGCATCCAGATCTACCGCGTCCTTCCCCTGCCACCGCTCATCCCTACCGGGGCGCCTCAGCGCTAACCTTGACGGGCGGCAAGCGCCACCCCTAGAATGGTCTCCAGAGCAACCCCATGCTAGAGCTCCTTACCGACAAGCTCCAGTCCGTTTTCCGACGCCTCAGCAACCGCGGCATCGTCACGGAGAAAGACCTGGACGAAGCGCTGCGCGAGGTGCGCCTCGCCCTGCTCGAAGCCGACGTCAACTTCAAGGTAGTGCGGCAGTTTGTCAACGACGTGCGGGAGCAGGCGTTGGGAACCGAGGTGCTGGGCAGCCTCACAGGGCCGCAGCAGGTGATCGCGGCCGTCCACAAGGAGCTGGTCCAGGTGCTGGGGGAGAGCCAGAGCGTCCTCCAGACGGCGAAGCAGCCGCCGACGGTCGTCATGCTGGTGGGACTGAAGGGATCAGGCAAGACAACGACGGCGGCGAAGCTGGCCCTTCACCTGCGCAAGGGCGGCTCCCGACCGCTGCTGGTGGCGGCCGACCCCCACCGGGTGGCGGCAGCAGAACAGCTCCGGTCGCTGGGACGCCAGCTCAGTATACCGGTGTTCGGGGGCGACAGCGCCAAGTCGCCGGCCCAGATCGCCAAGGGGGCGCTGGCGGAGGCGCAGCGAACGGGGGTGAACATCCTGGTGGTGGACACCGCCGGGTACGCGCAGGTGGCGGAGGAGATGCTGACAGAGGTGAAAGAGCTGCACCGTTCTTTCTCGCCCAGTGAGGTGCTGCTGGTGGTGGATGCGATGACGGGTCAGGAAGCGGTGAATGTGGCGCAGGAGATTCATGAGGCGCTCGGCGTCACGGGCTTCATCATCACGAAGATGGACGGCGACGCCCGGGGCGGCGCTGCCCTATCGATACGGGCGGTCACGGGGGTGCCGATCAAGTTCATCGGGACGGGCGAGAAGGTCGATGCCCTGGAGCCGTTCCACCCCGATCGCTTCGCCTCGCGCATACTGGGAATGGGCGACGTCCTGAGCCTAATCGAGAAGGCGAAGGAGACGGTCGACCAGGACGACGCGAAGGCGATGGAGCGCAAGCTCAAGACGGGCACGCTCGACCTGGAAGACTTTCTGAAGCAGATCCAGCAGGTAAAGCGGATGGGACCGCTGACGCAAATCCTGGACCTGATGCCCGGCATGAGAGGGATGAAGAAGCAGCTCAATGAGGCGATGCTCGACGAGTCCGCCTGGAAGAGAACAGAAGCGATCGTCTACTCCATGACAGCAAGGGAGCGGCGTCACCCGGATATGATCGATGGGAGCCGGCGCCGGCGAATCGCGGCCGGAAGCGGCACGACTATTCAGGACGTCAATCAGCTACTGAAGCAGTGGCGAGAGGCGAAGAAGCTGATGGAGGCGATGGCCTCAGGGCGAGGGCCGAAAATGTTTGGCCGTCTGGGCTAGGTCTGTTATTATTGCCTTTGTCTGAGTTTTTCTGGAGGTGAGCAATTGCTAAGGATTCGACTGCGGCGCGTCGGCAAGAAGAAGAGGCCCGCTTACCGCGTGGTGGTCGCCGACTCGCGGGCGCCGCAAAAGGGCGCTTTCATCGAGATAGTCGGCCTCTACGACCCCTTGACGGAACCCGCCACTGTCAACATCGACCAAGAGAAGGTCCAGAAGTGGCTGCAGGAGGGCGCACAGCCATCGGAGACTGTGGCCAAGCTGCTGGCACGGCTTGGGATTCTGCCGGGGAAAGCCGCGGCGGCGACAGCGCCCGAGCCTGCACCTGCGCCTGCTGAAGAATAGGTCTTCAGGAATATCGGTTTCCCTGCTATGAAAGAGCTCATCGAATACATCGCCAGGGCCATCGTTGACTATCCCGATGATGTTGTGGTGAGGGAGGAGGAGGATGGGGACCGCATCGTCTACTACCTCCAGGTTGCCGAACCGGACATGGGGAAGGTGATCGGGAAGCAGGGGCGCATCGCCAACGCCATGCGCACACTGTTGAAGGTGGCCGCAGCCAAGAGCGGCGTCCGTCGCGCCTCCCTGGAGATCGGGGAGTAGCCAGCAGCGCTGCCGGTCTTCTCGACGCTGCCCGTCGATTTCCGCGGCGGCGCCGTTGTGATGTGGCAGGCTGTTTGATATTATGTCACCCAAATCCCCCCTTCGTGACCAAAGGCAAGCCGATGAGCCGTATATCGCTGTGGGCCGCGTGGTGGCGCCACGGGGGCTAGCGGGCGAGGTGAAGGTGGCGCCGCTGACCGACCGAGAGGAACACTTCGCCGTCGGCCGCGAACTGCGGGCTGGAGATGTCAGCTACCGGATCGAAAGGGCCCTCTGGCTCAAGGGCCACGTATGCCTGAAGCTATCCGGCATCGACTCGGTGGAGGCGGCGGCGGAGCTACGAGGACAGTCTCTTTCAGTGCCGGAGGCGCTGCTGGAACCGCTGCCGGAAGGGCAATTCTATCTGTACCAGGTTGTCGGGATGCAGGTGTACGACAGCGGGGGACGGCACCTGGGCGAGATACGTGAGGTGCTGACCACAGGCGGCAACGACGTCTATATAGTGCAGGGGCAGAAGGGAGAGGTACTGCTTCCGGCCATCGAGGACGTGGTGAAGGAGGTGGACGTGGCCGCCGGCCGGATGGTGGTGGAGCCAATGGAAGGGATGCTACCCGACTAGAGACCGCGCCCGGTCGGTGATCGTGCTGTTGATGGATTCAAACTCCACCCCAGCCTAAAGGCTGGGGATGAGAAAGCGAATCCGTTCGGGCGGCTTATCGCGAGGTGACGGACTCACCCAACAGACGGGTACCAGTTACATAGAGGCTTTCCTTGACACCCCTTCGAAGCGCACCTTACAATCAAGTCTGCCGGACTACGTGACTAGGGTGGGGATATAGCTCAACAGGGAGAGCGCGGCGTTCGCATCGCCGAGGTTGGGGGTTCGAGTCCCCCTATCTCCACCAAATCCCTCCGCTTGCTGACTCTCTTCGACCACGGTGTCTCGCTATGCCCTCGCCCCTGTGCGACGAAAGGATTAGCATAGAGCTGTGAGCGCGACTGTATCCATCCCTACACAGCGACCCCTCCTGCGGGGAATCCTGCACCTGGGAGCGTTCATCGCCGCCATTGTCGGCATCGTCGTCATGCTGCTCCTCGCTCATAACCCCCGCGGCTACGTGGGCGCGGCGATCTTCGGCGCCAGTCTGATCGTCGCCTACGGCACGAGCGCCTCGTACCATCGCATCCCCTGGGGCAGGCGGATGGCCGAAGTCATGCGAAGGCTGGACCACGCGATGATCTTCTTCCTCATCGCGGGCACGTACACGCCGTTCTGTCTCATGGTGCTGGACGACGCCTGGGGGATAAGCCTGCTTTCGGTGACGGCGGGGATCGCCGGCGTGGGAGCGCTGACGCAGGCTGGTGTGGCTAAACTCTCCTCGCTGGCTGGCGCTGTTGTTGTACTTGGCGACGGGCTGGACGGCGCTGGCGGCGGCAACGCAGATACTGCAGCAGCTCGACGCCGCACCGCTGGGGCTGTTAGTGCTGGGCGGCATCGCCTACAGCGTCGGGGGGGTAGCATACGCCGCCAAGCGTCCCGACCCCTGGCCGCGCGTGTTCGGCTACCACGAGGTCTTCCATTCCTTCACGATAATGGGGAGCGCATCGCACTTCGTCGCGGTGGCGGTCTTCCTGCTGCCGAAGTGACGGGCAACGGCTGCCGCCTTCCTGCGCCGTCGATCTCACACTAGTCGGTCTGCCATCGATGCGGTATCATGGTTCGCGGCGTCGTCGTCTCGCGAAGCGGAAGACGATGTGCCCCCGTAGCTCAGAGGATAGAGCAGCGGTTTCCTAAACCGCGTGTCGCAGGTTCGAGTCCTGCCGGGGGTACCAACCTTGAACCGCATGTCTCCACAGCAACCGCTCACGGCCTCCGTCGAGGGACAGGGCTAGAAGTCGGCGCCTCGACGTTTGCGCCATCACGCCTCAAATCCGGTCGCCGCGGCCGAAGACGATCGGATAGAGGTCTTCACCTGTCCTGACTTCCTTAGCGCCCGTCCTGATGCGGTCAACTGTGGCTCCGGGAAAGAGCTTCTTCTTTCCCTGGAACTGCGGCAACCACTCCATCTCCGCCTTGAACATCTCGTCAACCATGTCGCGTATCTCGTGCGGGGCGATGGTTGCCGCAGTCAGCGGGTCAAGCAGACACGCTTGATACGCAGCTTCGAAGTCGCCGTTCAGAGCGGCGTCGACGGCCAGTTCCTGGACGGCTACGTTGGAACGGCACAGCGACGCGCAGACTTTCGGCAACTCACCGACGAAGGTCGGGTGAAGGCCGCTTTGGTCTACGAACACCGGCACTTCGACGCAGCAGTCCCAGGGGAGGTTGGTAATGAATCCTTTGTTGAGAACATTTCCGGCGAAACGGCTGGTTTGGCCGGTAAGCCAAGCATTCATGATGTCGGCAGCGTATTCCTCTGACTTCCGGCCCGGAGCATACGGCACGGGCGTTTCCCCAGAGGCCATGGCCTGCATTCTCGCGGCGTAATCGTCACGTGTCCGCTGCTGGAACTTCAGGTCTCCGCCCGTCTCGCCCGTCAGCCAGGGTCCGCTGAACAACTCCTTCAAGTCTTCTCTATGACGGAAATAGGGCAGGTACTCTGACAAATGACCGGGCAACTCTGTCATGAAGTAGCCGGTGGCCTTCATCATCTCGAAGCGGTAGTGCTCGAACTTGATCGGGCCTTCAGCTTCCAGTTTGGCCCACAGTCGCGGGTAGAGGTCCTCGCCCTTGTGCTTTAGTTTCAGGAACCAGGCCATGTGGTTGATTCCTGCCACGTCGAATCTCGCATTCCTCTTCCGGAACGCGCAGCCACGTGCACAGCAGCCTTGTCGTGTGCTGCACGCCGTGGCAAAGACCGACGAACGAGATGTGGGGGAACGTCTTCTGCATCGCCCAAGAGCATATGGCCATAGGGTTCGCGTAGTTCATAAAGAGAACGTCGGGGCACACCTCCTCAGCGTCGCGCAGCATGTCCCGAAGAGCGGGCACGTGCCTCAGTCCCCTGAATACGCCACCGGGGTTGATGGTATCGCCGACGCACTGGTCCACGCCGTACTTCAGTGGGATGGAGATATCCAGTTCATACGCCTTGAGGCCACCGACCATTATCATGACCAGGGCGAAGTCCGCTCCCTTCAATGCCTCGCGCCTGTCAGTCGTCGCGGAGAACGTGCACGCCAACTTATGCTGCTCCCGCATGTTCTCCATGACCCCCAGCGTAGTCTTTAGCTTGACGCCATCGATATCCATCAGGACGATGTGAGAGTCTTTCAAGGAATCGTAGTAGAGGATATCCTGCACAAGTCTCATACAGAATTCGACGCTGCCCGCGCCGATCATCGCGATCTTTGTCACGATTGGCCTCCTATCGAGAGTTGTTCGATCGTCTGCACCCACACTCCGTCGCCGGGCCGGACAGCGTACAGGCCGCCGCGCGGTTCGCCCATCGCGACGATTCAGCAAAGCTTCCGGATTCTACGCCAAAGGAACGGGCTTCGCAAGTTCGATGCCTTCCCTGGCGCCCTAGCCGAGGGGGGCGGCACCCGCCACCTCGCTTGACTCTCGGGTGTACAATACACCCGTTCTGGCTAATCCTTCTGTCAGGAGGTGCATCATGAGGCGACTCGGCATCGTGGCGGTGGGTCTTGCCCTGGTGGTGGGCATCATTCGCCGCAGCCTGCGGCGGGGGCGGCAAGTCCGCCGACAACGGGACTACCTCCGGCCCGGTCAACATCACCTTCTGGCACTCGGAGACGGCGTCGAACAGCGACAACCTCGTGAAGCTCGTGGACCGCTTCAATGCCTCCCAGAACGAGGTGAAGGTCCAGGCCACCTATCAGGGCAGCGACGATGAACTGGCGGCGAAGCTCATTGCCAGCATGCAGAGCGGCAGCGTTCCCACTATCGCCTTCCATTCGGAGCCCTACACGGAGCCCATGATCGACAGCGGCCAGATCACCCCCATCCAGGAGTACATCGACCGCGACAAGTATGCCCTGTCGGACTTCGCGCCCGCAGCGATCGCCTATTTCACCGTCAATGACACCCTGTACGCCATGCCCTTCGGCCTCGCCGTACCCCTCATGTACTACAACAAGATCCCGTTCCGCGAGGTGGGGCTGGACCCGGACCAGCCACCCAAAGACCTCGACGAGGCTCGGGCGGCCTCAGAGAAGCTTGTTCAGCGCGACTCAGCGGGCAACGTCACCCGCTACGGCTTCGCCCTCGAAATCCACCCCTGGTACGTGGAGCTGACCGAGGTCGGGTGCCGGTGAGCTCTACGTCAACAACGACAACGGCCGCGCCGGCGTCGCCACTGAGGTCGCCTTCGACAACGAGGCCGGCCGGAAGCTCTTCCAGTGGTGGTACGGAATGGTGCACGACGGCCTGGCCCTGAACGTGGGGTGGGACCCCTCAGGAGCCCAGGCGCTGCTTGCCATCGGCGCCAGGAGAGCGGTCATGGTCATTCAGCACCTCGGCTGCCCTGCGCTCCATCTTCGACGTTCTAGCGAAGGGGATTGAGGGCGTCGAGCTGGGCGTCGCACCCATCCCCGGCATCCCCGGCAGAGTCCCTGAGGGCTCGCCCGGCGTGTACTCGCGGTCGCTCTGGATCATGAGTGCCCGCCCACAGGAAGAGCGCGACGCCGCCTGGACGTTCATCAAGTGGCTAGTGGAGCCTGAACAGCAGGCGGAATGGTTCGCCGGCAGCGGCTACCTCCCCGTCCGCAACTCCGCCTACGACCTGCCGACCGCGAAGGACACCATCGCCAAGTACCCGCAGTTCCAGATCCCGGCCGACCTGTTCGCCAAGACGGCGACGACGACCGCAGCCCTGGGACCGCTCATCGGGCCCTTCCAGCAGGTGCGCGACGCCGTCAGGGGTGCGATCGAGAGCATGCTATCCGGAAGCGCCAGCCCGGACGAGGCGATGGAGACTGCCGTCAAGAACGCCAACGCCGCCATCAAACAATACAACGACCGCATGGGCCGCTGACACACGCCTTATGGAGGCCGAGACCCGGATGCCGTCGCCCAGCACAGGCAAGCCAAGAGAGGTCGGCCTTCGGCGTGCAGCTACATCGGAACATGCGAAGCAGGCCGGGTCCATGCTGAGGCACGCCCAGCCGGAAGAGACACACTTCGGCAAGGAGTCACCCCAATGTCAAGAACGCTCGCCTGCCTGATAGCCGTTCTGCTCCTTTCCCTCTCGCTGACCGCGTGCGGCGGCCGCGAGGAGGTGCCACCTGCCGGCGAGACCGCCGGCGCTGGGCCGATAGGCGGCACCGTCACCATCGACTTCTGGCATTCGGAGCAGGCGGCGAGCCAGACCGCTCTCCAGGCCCTCATCGACCGCTTCAATGCCTCCCAGGACGAGGTGAAGGTGAGGCTCCTTTTCCAGGGCACCCCCACCGAGCTCAACGTCAAGCTCGTGAACTCGCTGCGCTCGGGAGCGGTGCCGGCTTTGGTGGAGACTAAACGAGGGCGACTCCCAGACCATGGTGGACAGCGGGGCAGTGACGCCGGTCCAGGAGTTCATCGACGCCGAGGGGTACGACCTGTCGGACTTCGACGAGAAGGCAGTCGACTACTACTCCTGGGATGGCAAGCTCTACGCCATGCCCCTCGGCATCATCGTCCCCATGCTCTTCTACAACAAGATCCCCTTTCAAGAGGTGGGTCTGGACCCCGACAAGCCGCCCCAGACGCTGGACGACGTGCGCGCCTACTCCGAGAAGCTGTTGAAGGTGGATAGTGCGGGCAACGTGGTGCGCAGCGGCATCGCCCTGGACATTCAGTCTTGGTACCTGCATGTCATCCTGGGGGAGCACGGCGACCTCTTCGTCAACAACAACAACGGTCGTGATGGCCGTCCCACCGAAGCCCTGTTCAACAACCCGACGGGTCAGGCTTTCTTCCGCTGGTGGGATGAGATGGTCGACAGCGGCCTGGCCTTCAACGTGGGGCGTAACCCCGGCGGTGCCGACGCCCTCATGGCGGTGGCCTCCGGGCGGGTAGTCATGGCTGTTAGTATCTCCTCGGCCCTGCGCTCGGTGATAGACGTGGTGGAGGCAGGGCTGAAAGGGGTAGAGCTGGGGGTAGGGCCATTCCCCGGCGTGGCGGGAGGCTCCGGCAAGCCGGGCATCTTCGGCCGCGCCCTCTGGATCATGAACCAGCGGTCGGAGGCGGAGCAGCAGGCGGCCTGGAAGCTGGCGCGGTGGCTGGCGGAACCGGAGCAGCAGGCCGAGCTCTTCGCCGGCACCGGCTTTCTGCCCGTACGTCTCTCCGCCTACGAGATGGAGGCCTCACGCCAGGTCCTCGAGAAGTACCCGCTCTACCAGGTGCCGGTTGACCTCTCTGTGGGGGTGCCTTCGACGCCGGAGAAGCTGGGGCCGCGCGTCGGGCCCTCCGCTAAGGTGGGAGAGATAGTGACCCAGGCCCTGGAGGAGATGGTGGTCGGCGGGAAAGACCCTGACCAGGCGCTGGACGATGCCGCCGCGGACTACACCAAGGAACTGCAGGACTACAACCGGCGCGTGGGCGAGTGAAGCGCTGCTCTGCGCTCGTAGTGACGGAATGTCAGGTCAGCGACTGTGGAACCGCAGCATTGTATCCGTATCTGAGACGTTGACACAGCAGGGCGTTTGGGCGAATCTTAATGAACCATACTGAGATTGCTCGAAAGAAGGCCCTAACGTCAAAGCCGAGTATTCGAAGATCGTCCCACAACGATGAGCCGTTAGACGTCCCTAGGTCACACGCCTGAACTCGAGCGGATCACTGTTGTCGGCGCTGGTTTGAGAATCATGGCTCTCGTAACTTTTGACAATGTAAGCAAGTTCTTCGGCGAAGTGGTTGCCGTCAAAGACTTCTCGCTGGAGATCTACGACCGGGAGTTCATCGTCCTCCTGGGGCCCTCGGGATGCGGCAAGTCCACCGCCCTGCGCATCGTGGCAGGCCTAGAGCTGCCCAGCAAGGGAAACATCCTCATCAAAGACCAAGTGGTGAACGATGTGGAGCCTAAGCGCCGCGACATCGCCATGGTCTTCCAGAACTATGCCCTCTACCCTCACAT
This sequence comes from uncultured Chloroflexia bacterium, assembly GCA_963763495.1. Lineage (GTDB taxonomy): Bacteria > Chloroflexota > Dehalococcoidia > DSTF01 > JALHUB01 > DAOUEO01. Next base: position 7,316 of record CAVXOY010000007.1, on the reverse strand, counting down.
GAGCGTCTACGACAACATTGCCTTTGGGCTGCGCATGCGAGGGCTGCACCGCCGCGAGATCGACAGGCTGGTGAAGGAGGCAGCGCAGAACCTCGGCCTTGGGGATCTGCTCCGTCGCAAGCCCGGCGAACTCTCCGGCGGCCAGCGCCAGCGGGTGGCTCTGGGAAGGGCCATAGTCCGGAGGCCCGTGGTCTACCTGATGGACGAGCCCCTTTCTAACCTGGACGCCAAGCTGAGGGTTCAAACCCGGGCCGAGCTTGTCAAGATGCACCGCCTGCTCCAGACCACCTTCATTTACGTCACCCACGACCAGGTGGAGGCCATGACCATGGGCGACCGCATCGCCATCATGGAGCAGGGGGTGCTCCAGCAGGTGGGGCCGCCTCAGGAGGTCTACGACCGACCAGGCAACATCTTCGTCGCCGGGTTCATCGGCAGCCCAGCCATGAATATGTATCCGGCCCGCCTGCAGACCCGCAATGGCGATGTCTTCGCCGACAGCGAGGTGGGCAGCTTCCGGCTGAACTCGCAGCAGGCCCACGGCGCCACGGATGCGGCCGACGGTGAAATCGTGGTTGGCGTCCGCCCCGAGCACCTGTACGTGGGTGGTGGCGAGGGCAGCGGCGCCGTGTCGGCTACCCTTGGGGCGATGGTGGACCTCGTGGAGTACCTGGGCAACGAGACCCACGTCACCTTCTCGCTGAGCGATACCACACTGGTGGCCCGCCTCGACGCTCGCGTGAAGATGAAGCTTGGAGAGACGGTCCCCCTCACCGTCCTGGTCGAAAACCTCCACCTCTTCGATCGAGCCAGTGGGCAGAGGCTAGCCTGATGAAGAGCGGCGACGCCCCAACAGCGGCGCTCCCGGCGCCGGTCCCTCTAAGGCGAAGGTATCCCTGGCTGGGAGGGCTGTCCCGCTTCGGGGGTGGCATGTTGTTCCTCTGGCCCTCGATACTTCTCTTTGGGGGCTTCGTCTTCTACCCGCTGCTCAAGTCGGTCTACCTGGGCTTCTTTGTCAGCGACCCCTTCGGGCGCGGCCAGGAGTTCGTCGGTTTCGACCAGTACCGGGAGGTGCTGACATCCGCTGACTTCCGTAAGAGCCTGCTGGTGACCTTCCTCTTCGCCCTCTACACGGTGCCAACGGGGATGGTGCTGGGGCTGGTGCTCGCACTGCTGGCCAACCAGCGCCTGCGCGGGGCTCTCTTCTTTCGCACTGTCTTCTCCTCCACCATTGCTGCTTCGGTGGCGGTGGCGGCGGTCATGTGGCTGATGCTCCTGAACCCCAGCGCCGGCTTCGTCAACTGGATACTGGGCCAGTTTGACCTGCCCCGTGTCAACTGGCTAACGGACCCGCAGTGGAGAACAACCTGGGATAGCGGCCCAGCCCTCATGGCCGTGTCCCTCACGACGATCTGGTTGAACATAGGATTCACCACCCTGGTGCTCCTGGCCGCCCTCCAGAACATCCCTCAGGAGCTCTATGAGAGCGCCCGCGTGGACGGCGCCAGCCCCCGGTCCCTCCTGCGCCACATCACGCTGCCCATGCTCTCGCCATCGCTTCTCTTCGTCGTCGTCGTATCAACCATCATTGCCTTCCAGTCCTTCGGACAGATTCACATTCTCACGCGGGGCGGCCCGCTAGATGCCACCAATGTCATCGTCTACTCGATCTATACTGACGCCTTCATCAACTTTGAATACGGCGCAGCAGCGGTGCGGGCTGTGGCTCTCTTCCTGCTGGTGCTCACTTTCACACTCATTCAGCTCCGCTTCCTAGAGCGGCGGGTCTTCTACCGATGACTTTTCGCATCCGATACAGCCGTGTGGCACGAGTGGCCTTGACATACGCCGTACTGATCCTCGGCGCCGCGATCGTGATCCTGCCCATATACCTGGCAGTGGTGGACAGCCTCCTGCCTAAGGAGGACGCCATCTCTTACCCCCCGAAGCTATTTGCACCTGATCCCCAGTTCGGCAACTACAAGAAAGCCCTGGATGCGGTGCCCCTGGGGCGCTACATGTTCAATAGCTTCATCCAGTCCAGCGTCATCACCCTCGGGCAGTTGGTTACCTCCGTTCTCGCCGCGTACGCCTTCGCCTTCATGCGTTTTCCGCTGCGTAACTTCATCTTCATGCTCTTCCTGTCTACCCTCATGGTGCCCTGGGAGGCCTCCATTATCCCGAACTTCCAGACAGTCCAGATGATGGGCGACCCTCCGGCGGGCCTTGCGGTGGCCATAGCTGTGCTGGTCGGCGTATCCGTGGGCGCCGGGGTGGCGGCACTGCTCGCTGGCGTATTCCGGGGCGGCCGCACTGCTCGCTGGCGTATTCGTGCGCTTGCCGTCGCCGTCCTCGTGGGTGCGTTGGTCGGCATACTCGCAGGCGTCGGCGCGTTGCGCGCCGCGCTGGACGGCAAGATCCTGAGCCTGGACTCCTACCAAGCGCTGACGATCCCCTTCCTGGCCACTGCGTTCGGCACCTTCCTGATGCGTCAGCACTTCATGACCATTCCCCTGGAGCTGCGTGACGCCGCCGCCATCGACGGCTACGGACATCTGCGTTTCCTCTGGCGCGTGGTGCTGCCCCTCTCCAAGCCGGCGCTGGGAACGCTGGCCGTGTTTGCCTTCCTGCAGTCCTGGAACCAGTACCTGTGGCCGCTTCTGGTCACCAACTCTGACACCTACCGGACGGTGCAGATCGGGCTGGCAGGCCTGAGCTCCCAGGAGATCGACTCCATAAACGTAGTGATGGCAGGTACCATCATCGCCCTGCTGCCCATGCTCGTCGTCATCGTGCTTTTCCAGCGGCAACTGGTGCGAGGGCTCATGCAGGGTGCCCTCAAGGGCTAGCAGACCTAGCCGCCGGCCAGCAGATACGTCACAGAGAAGGGGGTACGAAGTGCGAAGGATCCTCGTGCTGCTTCTCGTCGTTCCCGCCCTGGCTCTTGTCGCCGCCTGTGGGGGGCGACCGTAAGGAGCCCCTCAGGAGACCCGGCCCGCCGGCCCGGTGTCCATTACCTTCTGGCACTCCATGACCGCCGCCAACGAGAAAACCCTGCAGACCCTACGGGCTGCCAATACGCCATCCGCATCTGCGCCAGGACTCGGACTCTGGGCCGGCACTCGCACAGTGAGAGGCACAAACAGCGGATCCGCGACTCCCAGCCTGCCACTCTCTGCGTGATAGGCAGAGGGCCAAGGCCCGAGCGACATCCACTCACCAGTTTTCGGTGGTTTCTGCCACGAGTACGAGTGGGTAGCCGCTTGAGTTGCGTAGATACGGATGAGATTCTTGGCCCCCACAGGGTGGCTGCTTGATGTGCGCAGATACGGATGTAGTGTTGTGGCCCCACAGGGCCAGCGCTTGACCTGCGCAGATACGGATCCAGTACTGTTCCCCACAAGACTTCCTAAATGCCAGTCAGGCGGATAATGAACCCCTTACTGACTTTGAGGGCTTGCCCTATATTGGGAGGTCGCTTTGCGTTCAGCCGCGTTTCGAGGACACACTCCGGGGAGGGGGACAAGAGACAGGGACGGTTCCGCAGTCCCCAGTTTCCTGCGGCTCTTGCGGCTCATGACCTGAATCGTCGTCTTTCTGTAGCACTGCGGTGGGCGATTCAGGTGATTATCCACGAAGGGGAGAGTTTGGCGCTATCGGATAGCGAAAAAGAGAAATCCTGCGAACAACTTCTGTGGGAAACTGGTCGGGGCGGTGGGATTCGAACTCACGACCTCCTGAACCCCATCAATCAGGGCGGTTATCCCGCCGAAGACGCCAATTCTGAATCTGCGGGCAGCAGTCCTGGGAAGAGATTCAGGCGCAGAATCTAGCGAGGGCCAGCATTTCTCCTGAATCTCCGCTGCCCAAGTCGTAGGACATAGGCACGGCGTCGAGCGGCGCTCTGTGGCGTGCCGTCTGTCGTCTGTCAAGGCTTTCTGGTTCCCCCTTGAGTCTCGAGAGGGCCACGGCTGGAGCGCTTGCTTCCGAGGAAGAGGTTTTGGACTCCTCTGCCGGCATTCGGCGGTCCTGGTTTGCCACTCGCCGCTCTCCCAGATACGGATGGAATACTGGCACCTCACAGCCATAATTTGATCGGAATGCCACGTCGTCGGTGCCCCGCCGGTCGATCATCGGGAATGCACCCGACCTATTTGATTCCCTTTGGACTGGCCGGGGCAATGTCGATGCATATGTCGTCGACTTCTCCCTCATTTCCCTCTTGAAGAAATGCGAGAAATAGGTTATTCTGGCAGGACTGGTGGAATAAGATCCCCCCGCCCCTGGCATCGCCCGGCGTCGCCAATCGAGGTATCGGTATGAAGAAGCTTGCTCTTCTCACGCAGGCCGGGTTCGCGCATCGTGGGTACCCGCTCCGGCTGGTACTGTTCGCTCTAGCTCTCCTGTTCGCGGCATCAGCGAGCTTAAGGATCTTCTCGCCGTCCGAAGCAGGAACGCCTCGACGATCACGAATCTGTCCCCAGCAGCGCGCAACAACCCGGTGACCTGGATCTCCAGGGTCTGACGTTCGACGATGCGGTGACCGCACTCCAGGTCTCGGCGAATCACCGCCTTCCACTGAGTATCGCCGGGCTTGAAGCTCTGGCGCCTCTGATGTTCAATTTCGAGTCTGATCCCGCGCATCGCGTCATCGCCCTCGATACGGAATGGGTCAGCCCGTTCCTCACCAGTACCCGCTCGACGGCGTACAGGTCAAGTTGCTTATCCTGGCAACGTGGGAAGACGAGGCCGACACTACGCCGGAGGTCGCGCTAGCGATCCGGGTAGAATCTCAAGCCCTTGATAAGATTATTGGCGGCTGGACGATACCCGACGTTGCTGATCCGACCGCCCTCACATCCGCAGTCATCGTTCTCAGTGCCACCGATGCGCAGACGATCACCGCTTCGAACCTGGCCAACCTCGATGCGGCTCGAGACCTGCTGGAAGTCGACGGAGTCCTCGAAGAACTGATGATCTCCCAGGTGGCTACGCTCCGCGCTGAAATCGATCTGGCGGCTAGCCCCGGCATTCGCGCATGTCGCCGAGTTCCTGGGCATGGGAACGTCCTCAGCGCTCATCCTTCGCGGCGCGATCGACGATGCCGCAGCCTTCCAGTTCGACGACGAATTCAACTTCGACGGCGACTTCGCGCTCGAAGGGCCAGTCGTCATTGACTCGGCGAAGCTGCCGGACTGGCTCCGGCACGAGGTCGGCGATATCCCGAAGTTCCGTCTTGTGTTCGACGGGGGCACGCCGCAGGTGTTTGTAGAGGACGAGTTCACCATCCGAACGGGCGGTGAGACCAACACCTTCACGTACAGCGTCTCGCTCGACGAGGCAGAAGACCTCGACCTCCGGCTGGCGGCCGCCACGTTCAACGTTCCCTACGGACTGGATGGCCTCGGTGCAATCAGCCAAGTCGAGTTGCACATTAGCTTCGACGAGACGTCGGGCATCTTCACCGGTGAGTTCGACGCAAGCCTGAGCATCGGCGGTGCCCCGCAAGACCTCCACATCACGATCAACGACGATCCGGCTAACACCCGTGCCATCGTCAATATCAACGGTGTCAATGCCGGTGGCGGGAGTCGTGCAGTGGCTTACCGGCGTCACAGCCCTCGGCAATCCTTACCTCGCCGAAGTGAACTTCGCGAGCGCAACCCTCGACGACATTAAGTTCAGCTACGACCACACGGACGGCAGCGGCACCGTGATGGGCTTGCACGCGACCATCGCAGGAATCGACACGTTCGGCGCCAGTCTGCATACCGAATTACTCCTTGGTTTGGACAAGCCAGCCTCCGGTACCCCCACGGTGCTCGCAGCGCTCCGCGTGGTAGACCCGGCGTGCACCCCGTCTCCGTGCATCGGCCTGGAACAAGTCTTTGCCCTGCCAAACGCGAGCGTGGGGCTGGACCTGACGCTACCGCAGGCCAACTTCCTCGCCGTCTACCCGGAGGGAAGCGTATTCAGCACGTCCCGGCTACGGCCGAGGCGAAAGCCTTCCTGGATGATGTGAACGGGTCAGGAAGCGAACCGTTCCGATTTTCCGGCGGTTTGAACTTCATAGCGGACATCCCCACGACGGGGCTCAATGCCCTGTTCACCCGCCTCGGCCTTGGCTCAGTAGGTGACCCCATCCACGTGCAGGGCAGTGCCGGGTTCACGCTTACCTCGCTCGACACACCCACCCTCAACCTGAACGACTTCCACGTGGAGGCAACACTCCCAAGGCCCGCCCCAAAGCCACCGGACGTGCCGTAGTGGCTTATCTGGCCCTCGACCGAAAGCTGGAAGCTCTTTCTGATTTCGAGGAGAACGACGTTGCGATCGATACCGATGACAAGTTAACGATCGGGCTCTCCATCACGGCATTACCTCCCCACTCTTCCCGGGGGTAGAAGGCGCCTTCACCGCACGCTTCTCGGGCACGCCTGCCGCGAACCCACCCGCGTGGCTGATCGAGGCCAAGTTCGAAGTAGGGGCGTGGCGGCACCCGTTCCAATCAACTGGCTTTCACTCGAGGGAGCCTACGCCCTGGTCCGCATCGAACAGCCAAGTGGCGGCGAAATAATTCCATCCGCTAAACTCTGCGGCACTGCCGCGATCGGCACACCTGCGGTGGTCGTAGAGGTCTGTGCGACTGTGGCCGGGACCGACCCGCCCAGTGGCGACCTCACATCTCCAGCTGGTCGACCCGTCTCCAGGACATCGTCACCTTGACGGGCCTGCTGCCCTCGACCATCTCACTGCCAGAATCAATCCGTGATAGCGCAGTCGGTCCGGGAAGCTTGACGTCACCGCCACGGGAGACGGCTCCTTCTCGGTCGCAGGGACCATCGTGGCGACATTCGTACCATTTGGGAGCCCAATACGGCTGAACCTCATGCTCCTTGCCGACTTCCGCCTCTGGCGACCCGACGACGACGATTGGCGTGAAACTAGAGCCGGGGCTGTCCCTCGGCAGCCTGTTGGGACTCGCCCTGCCAGAGGGTCTGGACTTCCCATTCACGCCGGTCAACGACTCGGGCGTGCCAATCCAGCATCGGTGGGTTCGCGTTCGATTTCGCTACCGCTAATGTCACACTTGGGGGATGAAGCCTCCCGCAGAACATCGCAGACTTGGTTCAAGCCGCTGTATGGAGGTAACCTTCGAGCCGCACGTTCGACGGGGGCGTCGGCGTACTCGGATCGACGCCGGGCTGCCCGAACCGCTCGCAGGACTGGTAAGCACGGTGGGTGCAGACCCGGACTTGCTCATCTCCGGCAATGTCGACCTCACCGAGGGACAGTTCAGCGCCAGCCTGCAACTC
>CAVXOY010000006.1:0-35043 GCA_963763495.1 uncultured Chloroflexia bacterium | reverse complement strand
ATCGCGCATTATATCATGATTCCGTCTATGAGACAGACACCGGGCAGATCATCGACCCTTGGAGTAGCCAAAAGGCTAGAAAGGCTCGGCCGTCATGATCTGGTCATCTCCTGGGCGGCGACCGGGGTTCTCTCGGTCTTGATCCCAACACGCCGGGTTATTGGCTACGTATTGGCGAACGCTGTCTAGTTCTTCCTCGCTGCGGACGACGTGTTCATAATAGTTGCGCTGCCACATCGGCGATGACGGGCGACCACCCGTTATCGTGCACGCCCCGGCGGTACTTGGTGTGGTGAGAGATTTGAACCGATGGATCACGCCGGGCAGGGACATGGCTGACGTAGGGGCAACCCCCCGTGGTTGCCCTGGGCAGGCACAGGGGCCTGCCCCTACGAGTATCTACGATTACCGTGAAGGTGATTGGGCATGACAACGAACGCGTCCAGATGGACAACGCGGTAGTGATCGTTCGAGCCACAGCCACGATCATTTCTCCGGCCACAGCACGACAAGGCCGGAGTCATCTCGCCAGCAAGCACTCCGATCCTCTGCAGCAATCGTGACGAAATAGGCGCCCGACTGGCTGTAGTCATACGACGGCAGGCGGATGGAGCGGCGGTGGTGTCTTGTGGGATCGTAGTTCATTCTACCTGCCTAGGGGCGGTTCGCGAACCGCCCCTACAGTCAATTTGCGGCGAAGATACTGTCCAGTGAAGCTATTCGCAACTTCGGCGATTTCTTCGGGGGTGCCTTCGGCTACGATGCGCCCCCCAGCATCGCCGCCGCCGGGGCCGAGGTCGATGATCTGGTCGGCGTTTTTGACGACATCGAGGTGGTGCTCAATGATCACGACCGTGTTGCCGCCGTCGACGAGGCGGTGGAGGACACGCAGGAGAGCGTAGGTGTCTTCAAACGAGAGGCCGGTGGTGGGCTCGTCGAGGATGTAGAGGGTGCGGCCGGTGGAGCGGCGCGACAGCTCGGTCGAGAGCTTGATGCGCTGGGCTTCGCCGCCGGAGAGGGTGGTCGCGGGCTGGCCGAGGCGGATGTAGCCGAGGCCAACGTCGCGGAGGGTCTCCAGCTTCGAACGCACCTTGGGGAAGGCCGCGAAGAAGTCGAGCGCCTGGTCGACGGTCATATCGAGGACTCTCGGCGATGTTCTTGCCGCGAAAGGTAATCTCCAGGGCCTCGCGGTTGTAGCGCTTTCCCTTGCAGACCTCACAGGGAACGGTGACATCGGGAAGGAACTGCATCTCGATCTGGATGTAGCCGTCGCCGGCGCAGGCTTCGCAGCGGCCGCCCTTGACGTTGAAGGAGAAGCGGCCGGGGCGGTAGCCGCGCATCCGCGCCTCGGGGACGGTGGCGAAGAGCTCGCGGACGGGCGTGAAGGTGCCGGTGTAGGTGGCAGGATTGGAGCGAGGCGTGCGGCCGATGGGTGACTGGTCGATGTCTACGACCTTGTCGATGTGCTCGAGGCCGGTGATGCCGTCGCACTCGCCGGGGCGATCACGGGCGCCGTAGATGAGCTGCGCCGCCTTCTTGTAGAGGATGTCGTTGATAAGGGTGCTCTTGCCGGAGCCGGAGACGCCGGTGATGCAGACGAGCTTGCCCAAGGGAACCGTCACATCGATGCTCTTGAGGTTGTTCTCACGGGCGCCCTGGATCACCAGGGAGTGGCCGTTTCCCGGCCGGCGCAGCACCGGCAGCGGTATCTTGCGCTTGCCGGATAGGTACTGGCCGGTGATCGATTCTGGGCAAGCCATCACCTCTTCCATCGTACCAGTCACCACGACCTTGCCGCCCTGCTCGCCGGCGCCGGGGCCCATATCGATGATGTGGTCGGCGGCGCGCATCATCGCCTCGTCGTGCTCGACGACGAGGACGGTGTTGCCCAGGTTGCGCAGCCGCTCCAGGGTACGGATCAGACGGTCGTCATCGGCGGGGTGAAGGCCGACGGTGGGCTCGTCGCAGACGTAGAGGACGCCCATCAGCCCGGAGCCGATCTGGGTGGCGAGGCGGATGCGCTGGGCCTCGCCGCCGGAGAGGGTGCCGGTGCGGCGGTCGAGCGAGAGATAGCCAAGACCGACCTCAACCATGAAGTCGAGGCGAGCGCGGATCTCCTTGAGTATCTGGTAGGCGATGGTCTGCTCGCGCTTGGAGAGCGGCGTCTTGGGGCCGGCGAGCCGCTCGAACCAGCGCTGGGCCTCGATGATGTCCATGTGGGTGACAGCGGGAAGGTTCTTGTCGCCGACGGTGACAGCGAGCGATTCGGGCTTGAGACGCTCGCCCTTGCAGACGGGGCAGGGCCTGCCGGTCATATAGCGTTCGATCTCGCCGCGCACGTAGTCGGAATCGGTCTCGCGAAAGCGACGGCTCAGGTTGGGGATAACGCCCTCGAAGGACGTGTCGTAGTACTGCGTCCGGCCGTACTGGTTAGTGTACTTGAGAGTGACCATATCGCCGGTGCCGTAGAGGATCTTCTCGATATGCTCCGGCTCAAGCTCTTTCACCGGCACGTGGGTCGAGAAGCCGTACTTTTCGGCGACGGCCTCGAGCTGGCGGTAGTACCAGGTGGAGACGGTGGTGGCGCGCGCCCAGGGCTGGACGGCACCCTGAGACAGGGTGAGGTTCTTGTTGGGAATCACAAGGTCGGGGTCGAGCTCCAGCTTGACGCCGAGGCCGGTACATTCGGGGCAGGCGCCATGAGGGCTGTTGAAGCTGAAGTTGCGGGGCGCCATCTCGCCCAGGCTGATGCCACAGAAGACACAGGCGAAGTGCTCGGAGTAGAGGCGCTCCTCCTCCGTCCGCTCTCGATGGCGACGAGGACGACGCCGGCGCCCAAGCGGAGGGCTGTCTCCACAGAATCGGCGAGGCGGGAGCGGCTGTCTTTCGCGCCATCCCCATCGCCCGACGGGACACCCCCACCCACCTCTTCGGTGACAAGGCGGTCGATGACGAGCTCGAGGGTGTGACGGCGGTTCTTGTCGAGGTCGATGTCCTCGCCGAGGTCGCGCACCTGGCCGTCGACACGGACGCGGACGAAGCCGGCGCGGCGGGCGTCCTCAAAGACCTGGAGGTGCTCGCCCTTACGGTCGCGGATAAGGGGCGCCAGGATCATAAGACGGCGGCCACCAGGCAGAGCGAGGATGGCATCGACGATCTGCTGGACGGTCTGGCGCTCGATGACGCGGCCGCAGTTGGGACAGTGGGGGCGGCCGGCGCGGGCGAAGAGGAGGCGCAGGTAGTCGTAGATCTCGGTCTGGGTGCCGACGGTGGAACGAGGGTTGCGGCTGGCGCCCTTCTGGTCGATGGAGATGGCGGGAGAGAGCCCTTCGATGTAGTCGACATCGGGCTTCTCCATCTGGCCGAGGAACTGGCGGGCGTAGGCGGAGAGGGACTCGACGTAGCGGCGCTGGCCCTCGGCGTAGATGGTGTCGAAGGCGAGCGAGCTCTTGCCGGAGCCGGAGAGGCCGGTTATGACGACGAGCCTGTCGCGGGGGATGGAGACGTCGATGTTCTTGAGGTTATGCTCGCGGGCCCCGCGAACGATGATGGCGTCGAGCGGCACGTGCTCTCTCCAAGGCGAAAAATCGTATCTGGCCGAATCTCTATTGTAGCATTCGGAGAGGGGCGGCCAACAAGAATCATAGAGGGGGGATCGTATGGAAGCCAAACCCGACCGAGAACGCTATCTTGCAGAGCGAGTGCCGAAGGCGTAGCATCGGGGGAAGGTCATCGAGCGCCCCTTTCGCGCGGCATCTAGCCAAGGAGGACAGGATGGACACCTATCCCACAAGCTATCAGGTGAACCCTCAGGAGGAGAAACGGAACCGCTTGACCACGGCGTTCCGGATCATCCTGGCTATCCCTCACATACTTCTGGTGGGAGGGCCGGGCATGGGTGTCAGCACGGCTGGCGAGCGAACGGGCGTCCTGGGGGTAGTCGCCGGCGTCACGGCGTTCATCAACTGGTTCATCATTGTGTTCACGGGGAAGGCGAACGCCGACATCATATCGCTGCAGCAGTACTACCTGCGCTGGCGGGCCCGGGCGCTGGCCTACGAGTCGCTTCTCCGCGACGAGTATCCTCCCTTCGGCGACGGAGAGTACCCGGTCACGGCGGAGTTCCAGGCTGTGACGGAGAACCGCAACCGCTGGACGGTGGGCTTCCGCTTCATCCTGATCATCCCCCAGTTGATCGTGATGCTGTTCGTCGGGATCGCGTGGGCTGTCACGGCGGTTATCGGCTGGTTCGCGATACTGTTCACGGGCCACTATCCGGACGGCCTCTGGCGGTTTGGAGAAGGGGTCACGCGCTGGTTCTTGAGGGTGGAGAGCTACTGGCTGCTGCTGCACGACGAGTACCCGCCGTTCAGTCTGGAATAGCAGTGAGGGCATAGAAGGAAAATCACAGGTCGGGCACGGAGTCCCGACCCTACGGCGGATCGCAATTCGGGGCGGGAAGGATACCCGCCCCACGATACACCGGCGCGGGCTAGAGGCGGCCTTCGAACTCGTCGAGCTTGCGTTCGAGGTCGCGCTGGCGGACGGCAATCGTCAGGTCGCCGCGGGTGCGCTCGAGGATGCCGCGGACAGCGTCGGCGGTGCGACGGAGGCCGCTGGTGATCGCCTCCGGGTAGTCGAAGGTGACGATGACGCTGTAGATGTCGTCCATGGCGGAGAGAACGTTCTCGCAGTGCTCAACGTCGCCGGCGCGCAGGCGGTCGAGAAGGTGGCGGCGCAGCTCGCCGACGGCTTCGCCGAGGCCGTTGAGGTAGGCGTTGTACTCGATGCCCAGCGCCTGCGGGGTCGGAAGCGAGCGGCCGGCGATGATGGCCAGGGTGAGGCAGCCCTCGGCGTACTCCTTCTGGGCGTCGTGGACAAAGCCGGCATGGAAGATGGAGGGATGCTCGCGGAGAGCGACCCGAGCCCCAGCCAGCAGCTCGGACGCCTGAGCCAGCAGCTCCTCAGCAGCGGCGAACTCGCCACGGTGGACGGCGCGAATGGCGTTGGCGGAATGGCGCAGGGCCGTGCGGCAACGGGAGAGCCCCTCCTCGCGGGCGGCGTGCCGGGCGCCGAAATCGGCGCGCATGTTATCGACTATCGCTTCTAGTTCACGACCGACGTTCTCCACACTGCCCTCCTCAAGTTGACTAAAGGTCTTTGATCTGGTCCGGTAGTTCGCCCTCACGAGCGGCATCGATCATCTTGCGGGTCGGCTCGGGGATCTCTTCGCCCATCTCCTCGAACTTGCGCTCGACCCAGCGGCCGATCTGGCGAGGGTCGCGGTAGTCTTCAAGGCGCTTGGGCTCGGAGCCGTACTCCTGCAGTATCGTCTGCTCGGACTTGTGATAGGCGAAGCCGGAGATGACGCGCGAAAGCTTACGGCCGCCGCAGTGACGGCAGACCGACTCATACTCAGAATTGGGCGTTCGAACGAAGATGCTGGTCAGGCGATCACAGTCCTGACACTTGAACTCGTAGATAGGCATGACTGACTCCCTGAATCCTCTTCCTTACCCTCCGCCGAGCGAAAGGTCACCATCATCGCCCGCGTCGAGGTCGTCCGGCATCTCACCGGCCTCCATGCGGTCGATCATATCGTCAAATTCAGGCTCCATCTCTTCGCCGAAGCGCGAGCTCATCTTGCGGGCCCAGGCGGCGACGCTCTTGGGGTCGCTCTCGTCGACGCCGCCGAGGAGCGAGTCGTCGTCCAGAGAGTCGAGCATGGCGTCTTCGCCGCGGACGACGGCGAAGCGGGATACGAGCCGCGTGAGGTCGCCGCTACCGCACTTGGAGCAGACGGCGCCGACGGGCGAGTCGATGCGGCGCTGGAAGACGTTCACCCGACTGCGGCACGAGTTGCAGCGGAACTCGTAGATAGGCATGTGCCGTTCTACCAACCCTCCACGAGACGGCGGCCGACGATCTCTTCCCGCGCCGGACAGATGGCCTGGTAGTCGCAGAAGGAGCAGTGCCTGCCGACGTCGGTGGGATATGCCCGCTCCGCCAGCATTTCCTCGTAGGTAGCTACCGTCATGGCGAGGCTTTCGTCTAGTTGCGGGCGCTGGGGCGTGACCGTCCAGGCGCTGCCGTCGTCCAGATATAGATAGGAGGCGCGAGCCACAGGACGACCGAGGCTCCGTTCCAAGATAATAGTATAGAGGTGAAGCTGGTCAGCGTCGACATCCTGGGGACGGCGGCCGGTCTTGTAGTCGATGATGTGGAGCCCGCCGTCATCTTCGTCGGCGCGGTCGATGCGGCCGAGCAGGGCAAGGCGCTCATTGATCGGCACCTCGAAGTAGCCTTCGAGCAGGAGGGGGCGCGCCGCCAGGTCGTGCGTCTGGGCGAAGGTGCGCATCTGGGCGAGGGCACGCTGGCGCCAGCGCTCCTCGTCGGCGAGGTCACTGAATCCGGCGCGGTTGTGCTGCCAGCTTTCGAGCAGGAGGTCGACGAGCCGATCAGCGGTGCGTTCCTCCGGCGCCTCGATGGAAAAGAACGTCTTGAGGGCAGCATGGACGTGGGCGCCCATGGTGTTGTAGGGGTTGGGCCGGGTGGGGATACGCTCGACGTACTGGTACTTGTAGCGGCGGCGGCATTCCCGGAAGACCCTGATTCGGAAAGAGGATAGCTTGAACATCGGACCCTAGCGAGACGGTAGACTGGGGAGCTCGTCGCCGGCGAAGGCGTTCTCGATATGGTCCACGCGGAGAACGCGCCCTTCCGGCGAGAGGTCGATGGTTATCACGTCGATGCGGCGCTCCTCCGGCAGGCCGGGGCGCTCCTGGCAGTAGGCCTCGGCGGCAGCGGTGATGCGGGCGCCCTTAAGCGGGGTGAGCGATGCCGCAGCGTTGCCCATCGCGTCGCCGCGGCGGGCGCGAACCTCAACAAAGACCAGGCACACCCCCTTCTGAGCTATTATGTCAATTTCCCCTTCCCGGCAACGGAAGTTGCGGTCGACGATGCGGTAGCCTTCAGCCTCGAGGCGGGCGGCCGCTATCCTTTCGCCGAACTGACCGAGGCTGCGCTTTTCGCCGCTCACGGCAACGCCTCCGCCGGTTGGCACCCCAGGCAGGCACGCACGGGGGCGAAGGAGCGACGGTGGATGGGGCTGGGGCCGACTTGAGAGAGGGCACGCAGGTGTTGCGGCGTGGGATAGCCCTTGTGGCGGCTGAAGCCATACTGCGGGTAGACCTCGTCGTACGTCAGCATCAGTCTGTCCCGCTCGACTTTGGCGACGATGGAGGCGGCGGCGATGGACAGGCAGAGGGCGTCGCCGTGGATGATCCCCTCGTGGGGAAGATCAAGGCCGGCGATGGTGAAGGCGTCGATGAGGGCGTAGTCGGGAGCCGGGTCGAGGGCAGCGAGGGCCTGGGCCATGGCGAGGCGGCTGGCGACGGCGATGCCCAGATCGTCGATGCGATCAGGGGACTGGAAGCCGAAGCCGACGGCGAGCGCTTTCTCGCGGATGTACCCGGCCAGACGCTCGCGCTTGGCGGCAGTCAGGAGCTTGCTGTCGTTGACCTCGGCGAGCCAGGGGAAGCGCGAGCGGGGAGGGAGGACGACAGCGGCAGCAACGACGGGCCCGGCAAGAGGGCCACGGCCCACCTCGTCGACGCCGGCGACGAGCCGGAAGCCAGCGCGCCATAGGGCCGCTTCCCGCTGGAAGGTCGGACAGCGCCGCATCTCTTCCCTCGCGTCGGTGACAGGGGCTGCTCTCACTAGGGGGATGCTAGCACAGCGGGCGAGGGTCGTAAAGGTGAGGCGGTACTCCTATGGGTTGGCGGGCAAGATGCCCGCCCTACGGGGGAGCCTGCCGGTGCAGCCTCCAAGCAAAGAGATGTAGGCCCCACCCCGGAATAATTGTCCCACCCAACCCACCCATGACCTCGCTATCGCTCGGTCACGATTAAGGAATCCCCCCACCCCAAGCAGAGCGGATAGAGCTACAGAAATGCTTCGCCTGGCAGACGGGCGGGCAAGATGCCCGCCCTACGGCGCATGGCGTCGGGACGGTTGTGATATGATCGGCCCCGTCATCGAAGCATAGGCAGGAGAAAGGAGAAGGAAGATGCCGATCGTGCGAGTTGAGATGTGGACGGGACGGACTCACGCCCAGAAGCAAGAGCTGGCGCGTGCCATCACCGAGTTGGTATGCGACATCGCCCACACGACGCCGGATGCCACGATTGTCGTTTTCGAGGACGTCGACCGCGAGAACTGGGCGCAGGGCGGCGTTCTAGCGTCGGATGAGAAAGCTTGAGTGATCTCCCTAGTAGCGAAGGGAAGAGATAGACCGATAATCAGTTCGGGGCCGCAAGGGAGAAGTATGCCCAGGAGAGGCAGGCAGAGCCGCCTTTCCGTCCATCCTGAGGTCTGATATAATCGAAGCGGAAAGAAAACGTCTTCGCCGGGTCCAGCCCGGATAGGAATCAGGAGCCAATATGGGAACCCGCTGGATGCGAAACACCTTCATCTATCTTCTCATCGTGGTAGCCGTCGTCGCGATTGTCTGGTCCCTGCTGGCACCGCGCTCTTCGGGCACCGAGACGAAGGACATCGGAGACGTCATCACGCTGGCCCAGCAAGGCGAGGTGCAGTCGATAGAGGTTAGCGGCCAAAACCTGACCGTTCAACTGAAGGGCGACTCCCAGAAATACAAGTCGCGCATGGAGAGCGGCACCAATATCTATGAAGTCCTCGACAACGCCGGTGTCTCCTCCAGCCAGATGCAGGCCATCGACATCAAGGTCAAGGAGCCCAGCAAGTGGGGCAACTGGCTGCCGCTTATTGCTCAACTTCCTGCCGTTCATCATCTTCGGCGCCATCCTTATCTTCATGCTGCGGCAGGCCCAGGGCTCGAACTCACAGGCGATGAGCTTCGGGAAGAGCCGCGCCCGCATGTTCAGCGGCAGCAAGACGAATGTGACTTTCGCGGACGTCGCCGGAGTGGATGAGGCTAAGGAAGAACTGGAGGAGGTCGTCGAGTTCCTCAAGTTCCCGGAGAAGTTTGCCTCTTTGGGAGCACGCATCCCACATGGGGTGCTGCTGGTAGGGCCTCCGGGCACGGGGAAGACGCTTCTGGGTAAGGCGGTTGCCGGTGAGGCAGGCGTTCCCTTCTTCTCGATCAGCGGCTCGGAGTTTGTCGAGATGTTCGTGGGTGTGGGCGCGTCCCGCGTCCGCGACCTCTTCGACCAGGCGAAGCGCAACGCGCCTTGCATCGTCTTCGTGGACGAGATCGATGCGGTAGGCCGTCAGCGCGGCGCCGGTCTGGGGGGCAGCCACGATGAGCGAGAGCAGACGCTGAACCAGATCCTGGTCGAGATGGACGGCTTCGACACGAACACAAACATCATCGTTCTGGCCGCCACAAACCGGCCGGATATCCTCGACCCAGCGCTGTTGCGGCCAGGGCGTTTCGACCGGCACGTCATACTTGACCGGCCGGACATCAGGGGCCGCAAGGGGATCCTGGACGTTCACATCAAGGGCAAGCCCCTTGACAAAGAGGTGGACCTCATGGTGCTGGCCAAGCAGACACCGGGCTTCTCGGGAGCGGATCTGGCGAACCTGGTGAACGAGGCGGCTCTACTGGCGGCCCGCCGCAGCAAGAAGCGGCTGAGCATGGCGGAGTTCAATGAAGCGGTCGACCGCGTCATCGCCGGGCCGGAGCGAAAGAGCCGGGTCATCAGCCCGAGGGAGAAGGAGATAATCGCCTTCCACGAGGCAGGGCACGCCCTGGTGGCGCGGCTGCTTCCTAACGCCGACCCCGTCTACAAGGTGACGATCGTGTCGCGCGGCATGGCGGGCGGCTTCACTCGCTTCTTGCCGGAAGAGGACCGTCATCTGGGCACCCGCACGCAGTTCCAGGACAGACTGGCGGCCACTCTAGGCGGCCACGTTGCCGAGGAGCTGGCGCTGGGCGAGATGACGACCGGCCCCCAGAATGACATCGAGCAGGCGACGAAGATAGCCCGCCAGATGGTGATGCAGTGGGGCATGAGCGAGCGCCTGGGGCCGCGAACCTTCGGCCGCAAGGAGGAGTTGGTCTTCCTGGGACGCGAGATCGGGGAGCAGCGGAATTACAGCGAGAAGGTAGCGGAGGAGATCGACGAGGAGGTCCGCCGGA
The DNA here is from genome assembly GCA_963763495.1 of uncultured Chloroflexia bacterium. Taxonomy (GTDB): domain Bacteria; phylum Chloroflexota; class Dehalococcoidia; order DSTF01; family JALHUB01; genus DAOUEO01. The sequence continues at coordinate 24,917 of CAVXOY010000006.1, read as the reverse complement.
TCATCGACCACGCATACCAGGTCGCAAAGAAGACGTTGACGGAGAATCGCGCCAAGCTGGAGCAGCTCGCGCGGCGGCTGATAGAGGTTGAGTCTCTGGAAGGGGAAGAGCTGACGCGGGTATTCAACGCCCCGCTCGACGAGGTCTTCCCACCGCCAGAGGACCAGCCCGTAGGCCCTTCCACCCCGCCATCAGAAGAGGAGTCTAAGGAGGGCGAGCCCGACAGCGAGAAACCGGTCAGCAAGCCCGGCCTAGCCTGGGGTGGCCAAGTCCAGTCGCATCTGGAGCCTCCCGGCAAGGGCGACGAGGGATAGGCGTCAGGCAGAGGCGGCGACCCAGCGGAAATGGGCCCTCAGGGGCCTATTTCATTGGGCGGAACCCGTGAACAGCCCCCCAGATTTGACAGCTTCCCGCCGTCAACGGTAGACTGGAAAAAGCATCGTCCGAGGAGGAGAACGATTTACGCGATCATACGCAGCGGCGGTAAGCAATACCGAGTAAAAGAAGGCTCGATCATCGACGTGGAGCGCCTTGAGGCCGGCGAAGGCGAGAAGGTGGAGTTGACGGACGTCCTTCTCCTTGGCGACGGCGACCAGGTGACTCCCGGCAGTCCTACGGTGCCCAGCGCGAAGGTAACGGCAGAGGTCATCAGCCACGGCCGCGGCCCGAAGGTGACTGTGTTCAAATACAAGGCGAAGACGCGGCAGCGCACGAAGACCGGCCACCGCCAGCCCTATACCCGCCTGGCAATCAAGGAGATCACGACAGGCGAGAAGGCGGCAGCACCGGCGAAGCGGGCGCGACGGAAGGCCAGCGCCGAGCCGAAGGAAGAGAAAACCGAGGGCGAGTAAAGGCTCGCCTTTCGTGGGAAGGTGACGAACGATGGCACACAAGAAGGGAATGGGCAGCTCGCGGAACAACCGCGACAGCCAGGGTCAGCGCCTGGGCGTGAAGCGGTATGACGGAGAGCTGGTCATTCCGGGCACAATCATTCTCAGACAACGCGGCACGCGTATCCACCCCGGCCGCAACGTGGGCTTGGGACGGGACTACACCATCTACTCTCTGATCGAGGGGAAGGTGAAGTTCGAGCCCTATGCCAAGCCGCGGCGCAAGAAGGTCAGCGTGTACGCCGAGCAGCAGGAAAAGTGATATGAAAAAGGGAATACATCCGGATTACGTTGAGGCGACTGTGCACTGTGCCTGCGGTAACACCTTCGCCACCCGCTCGACAAGGAAAGAGCTACGGGTAGAGGTGTGCAGCCGCTGTCATCCTTTCTTCACGGGCGAGCAGCGGATAGTAGACACGGCAGGCCGGGTCGAGCGCTTCAAGAGGCGCTACGGCCTGAAGTAGCAGTTTCGGCTTAGGCATAGCTATAGGGGCGGGGGTTTCCCTGCCCCTCTTCTTTATGAACGAATCCCCATCCGTCAACAGCGATCGGCGGCCCGGCCAATCCGGCGGGCAGATCCAGCACTACGGCGGCCAAGCGGTCATCGAAGGAGTGATGATGCGCGGCAGCCGCCACATGGCGGTAGCAGTGCGACAGCCGGACGGCCAGATCCGCCTGAAATCGGAGGCTCTCAGAGGGCTCTATACGGGCCGCGCGCGCAGCCTGCCGGTGCTGCGGGGGATGATCATCCTCTGGGAGACGATGGCTCTGGGTCTACGGGCGCTGGCCTTCTCGTCGCAGGTGGCGATGGGACTGGAGGAGGGCGAGAAGGAGGAGGAACCGACTTCAGCCTACATCTGGGGCATGATGGGGGTGGCGCTGGCACTGGCGACGGCGGTCTTCTTCGTGGGGCCGGTGCTACTAACGGGCTGGCTGCAATCGCAGCTCCACAACGACACGCTGGTCGCTGCCATCGAGGGGGTGATCCGCCTCTTCCTAGTGCTGGGGTACATCTGGGCCATCGGCTTTGTGCCGGACATCAAGCGGGTCTTCGCCTATCACGGGGCCGAACACCGGACGATAAACGCCTGGGAGTCGGGAGTGCCGCTGGAGGTGGAGGCGGTGCGGCGGTTTGGGAACGCACACACGCGCTGCGGGACGGGCTTCCTGCTGACGGTGGCGATCGTGGCGATGGTCGTGTTCATGGCGCTGGGGATGCCGACGTGGTGGTGGCGGATTGTGTCGCGGATCGTGCTGCTGCCGGTGATAGCGGCGATCAGCTACGAGATCATAAGGTTCAGCGCCAATTTCGAGCGTTACCGGCTGGTGCGGTGGATATTCAAGCCGAGCATGGCTTTGCAGTCGCTGACGACGCGCGACCCCGACGACAGCCAGATCGAGGTGGCGATTGCGGCGCTGCGAGAGGTGCTGGCGGGGGACGGGGTGGTGACGCCGGAGAGGGCACAGCCCTAAGCGCACCCTACAGGGGATAATGCCGCCTGGGTGAGAGGTGGTTTGAGAATCTCTCCCTGCGGTCGAGATGACAAAGGGCGACGATTGCGGCAACACGGGAGGACTAAAGCCTCCCCTACATTTGGGCGGGCAGCAGAGCCCCGACCCTACCATGGTCGTGAGAGATTGCGGGCAGGACGGCGACCTTATTCCTCCGGCAGGTTGTCCAACTCGCAGTGGAAGCAGGAGCGCTCGCCGGTGTGGCAGGCAGGGCCCAGGGGCTGGACACGCACGAGGAGGGCATCGCCGTCGCAGTCGACGAGGATGCGGCGCACGTTGAGGAAGTTGCCGGATGTCGCCCCTTTGTGCCATAGCTCCTGGCGGCTACGACTGTAGAACCACACCTGACCCGACTCGATAGTGCGGGACAACGACTCCCGGTTCATGTAGGCCCACGTCAGCACCTCGCCCGTGTCGTCATCCTGGATGACGGCAGGTATGAGACCGTCTCCCTTGTCGAAGTTCAGCATCAGAGCACCTCCCCTCCGCCAGCGGCTGGGGACGGCGGGCGCACGACCCGGCCCGTCGCTGTGGCGGTGGCAACCAGCGACCCGTCTTCGGCCGTGAGAGTGCCCTCCATGAAGACCACGGAACCGCCGCGCTGCCGGACCCAGCCCTCGGCGATCACCGGCACGTCTCTCACAGACTGCATGTAGCTTGTCTTCATCTCCAGGGTCGTGATGAGCTCCCCGGCGCCGAGCAGAGAGACAGCGGCGGCGCCCATCACACCGTCGAGCATGGCGGAGAGAATGCCGCCCTGAACGAAGCCGCCCGGGTTGTAGAACTCCTTTCGGCCGAGGAACCGGGCCCGCACACGGCCCTGTTCGGCAGAGACAACGTCCCAGCCGAGCAAGCTGAGGACCGGCGGAAGAGGCAACTCGCCGGCTATCACTTTCCAAAGCATGTCTCCGGGCGCATCGGTCATGGGGCGCTCCTCATCAAAGCCGCATGGGGATACCGCGCTCCGCCAGGAACTCCTTGGTCTGACGGATGGTGTAGGTCCCGAAGTGGAATATGCTGGCGGCAAGGACGGCGTCGGCCTTGCCATCGACTATGACGTCATACATGTGCTGGGGCTCGCCGCAGCCGCCGGAGGCGATGACGGGAACCTCCACCGCATCGGAGACAGCGTAGGTCAGAGGGATGTCATAGCCGTCGAGGTGACCGTCGGTGTCCATGCTGGTGAGGAGGATCTCGCCGGCGCCGAGGTCGACGACCTTCTTGGCCCATTCGACGGCGTCGATGCCCGTGGGGGTGCGGCCGCCGTGGGTGTAGACCTCCCAGCGGCCACTGCCAATCCCCTTGGCGTCCACGGCGACGACGATGCACTGGCTGCCGAAGCGCTTGGCGCAGCGCTCGACGAGCTTGGGATCGGCGACGGCGGCGGTGTTGAGGGATGTCTTGTCGGCGCCGGACTCCAGGAGACGGCGAACGTCGTCCTCGCTGCGGATGCCGCCGCCGACGGTGAAGGGGATGAAGACGTTGTCGGCGGTGCGGCGGACCATGTCGTAGACGGTCTCGCGCTCGTCGGACGAGGCGGTTATGTCAAGGAACACCAGCTCGTCGGCCTGCTGCTCGCTGTAGAAGCCGGCAAGCTCGACGGGGTCGCCGGCGTCGCGGAGGTGGATGAAGGATACGCCTTTGACGACGCGGCCGCGGTCGACATCGAGGCAGGGTATGATGCGTTTGGCAAGCATGAGCACGTCCTTCCTGGGAGGATGAGCCTATTGTAGCAGCTACGAGGGTGTATGGCACGGCACAGGCGGATCCAGCAACGAGCGTCAATGGAGAGTCCGGCGAGCGCCCTTCCCTAGGCGGCGACGGCGACCTGGAGGGCCTCCGGGAGGGTTAGTGCGCCGTGGTAGAGGGCGACGCCGAGGATGGCCCCTTCGACTTTCGTGCGCGTCAGGCGGCGCAGGTGGTCGAGGGTGGCGATGCCGCCGGAGGCGATGACGGGGACACGCACGGCCTGAACGGCTCGGTCGAGGGCGGCGAAGTTGGGGCCCTTCAGCGTGCCGTCGCGGGCGATGTCGGTGTAGATGAAGCGGGGGACGCCCAGCTCGACGAGGCGGGCCATCAGGGCCTCCGCCTTCTCCTCGGAGCGCTCCAGCCAGCCGCTGATCGCCGCCTGCCCGCCGCGGGCGTCGACGCCGACGATGATGGAGCCCGGGTAGCGGTAGCAGGCCTCGGCCACCAGCGTTTGGGCGCGAACGGCAGCGGTGCCCAGGATTATCCGCTGGACACCCATCTCGAGGTAGCGGCGGACGGTGTCGAGGCTGCGGATGCCGCCGCCGACCTGGCAGGGGATGTTGACACCGCAGACGACGCGCTCGATGACTTCCGCATTGACGGGCTCACCAGCGCGGGCGCCGTCAAGGTCGATGAGGTGGAGACGCGGCGCCCCCTCCTCTTCCCAGCGGCGAGCCATGGCGACGGGGTCTTCGGAGAAGACGGTCTCGCGCGCGTAGTCGCCCTGGTAGAGGCGGACACAGCGACCGCCGAGGATGTCGATTGCCGGTATGATCTCCATGGTCAAGACCTACTTGCGAGCGTCAGAGCCTGATTTTACTGCTCGCTCTTCGCCCAGGCAAGAAAGTTGCGATAGAGGAGAAGGCCAAAGTCGCCGCTCTTCTCCGGGTGGAACTGGGTAGCGACTACCTTCCCCTTCGCGACCATGCTGGGGAAGGTCACGCCGTACTCCGTCTCCCCTATTACCATATCGGCATCTTCGGGAATCGGATAATAGCTGTGGACAAAGTAGAAGTAGGAATCGTCAGGAATCCCCTCGAAAACGGGGTGAGAGCGGCGCTGCCGCACCTGGTTCCAGCCCATCTGCGGCACTTTGAGGCCGGCAGGCAGACGGCGGACGGGGCCGGGGATGACGTTCAGACACTCGTGGCGGCCGCCTTCTTCGCTGAGGGTAAAGAGGGCCTGCATCCCCATGCAGATGCCCAGATAGGGGCGGTCAGCGGCGATGTAGTCGAGGATCGGCTCCACGAGGCCGCGCTGACGCAGGTTGCTCATGGTGTCGGCGGCGGCGCCGACGCCGGGGACGATGAGGACGTCGGCGGTTTGCACGTCGGCCGGTTGGCTGCTGATCTGGGCGTCGTAGCCCGCGTGGGCGGCGGCGCGAACGACGCTGCGCAGGTTGCCCGCTCCATAATCGACGACGACGATGCGCATGAATGACCTCCGAGCCCATTCTAGCATAGGTGATCATTCGCTCCCTGCCCTGGGGGAGTCCAGAGGGGGTATCCCCCTCTGGGGCGGGCGGGCGGGTCCCTTCGCGAGGGTGGGGCTCGATGTGGTGGCGCGGAGGGAGCAGAGCGCGGGGTGGGGCTCTATGTCGCGGTGCGTCGGGAGCAGAGCGCGGATACAGTACTCTTGCCTAGGAAACAACACTCTTGCTTGATTCGGACGGCGCATGGCTTCCTGCTTGCCACCAGCAAGCCAGTCGTACCGTTTGAGGCTGTGCTATACTGGTGCCGTCAGAATCCCCTATCCCACTTCGACGACGAGGGAGCGTCATGAGCGTCGACCGCGAGGTCCAGGCCGCGAAGCTGCGAGTCGAAGAGCTACGGGCGATCATCGCTCACCACGACTACCGCTACTACGTCCTCGACAGCCCCGAGATCAGCGACGCCGAGTACGACGAGCTGATGCGGGAGCTGCGCCAACTGGAGGAGCAGTACCCCCAGCTCATCACGCCCGACTCGCCGACCCAACGGGTGAGCGGCCAGCCGGTGGAGGCGTTCGGCATCGTCGAGCACCGGCTGCCTCTGCTCAGCCTGGGCAACGCCTTCAGCGGCGATGAGCTTCGGGCATGGCAGCGGCGGGCGGCGAACCTGGCCGGACGGGACGATTTCCCGCTGGTCTGCGAGCCGAAGATGGACGGCCTGGCGGTGGCGCTGGTCTACGAGAACGGCCGCTTCGTCCAGGGGGCGACACGCGGCGACGGCATGCGGGGCGAGAACATCACGGAGAACCTGCGGACGATCCGCAGCATCCCGCTGACGGTGAAGGAGGGGGCACCCGTCCGCTTCGAGGTGCGGGGCGAGGTGTACATGAACAAGAAGGGGTTCGAGCGGCTGAACGAGGAGCGGGCCCGCGAGGGGCAGCCCCTCTTCGCCAACCCACGCAACGCCGCCGCCGGCTCGGTGCGGCAGCTCGACTCGCGGGTGACGGCGCGGCGGCCGCTGGACATCTTCATCTACGCGCTGGGCTGGGCGGAAGGGGAGACGCCGCCGACGCACTGGGGAGTGATGGAGTGGCTGGGATCGCTGGGGTTCCGCGTCAATCCGAACAACGCGCGCGTACCGGACATCGAGGCCGCCGCGCGGATGTGCGAGGAGTGGCAGGAGAAGCGGGAGAGGCTGGAGTACGAGATCGACGGGCTGGTCGTGAAGATCGATGATCTGGCGCTCCAAGGCAGGCTGGGGATAGTCGGCCGCGAGCCGCGCTGGGCGATCGCCTACAAGTTCCCGCCGATCCAGGCGACGACGAAGCTGCTGGACATCCGCGTGAACGTGGGCCGCACGGGCAGCCTCAATCCCTACGCCGTGCTGGAGCCGGTGCGCGTCGGCGGGGCGACGGTGAAGCTGGCAACGCTGCACAACGAGGACGACATCCGGCGCAAGGATATCCGCGTCGGCGACACGGTGATCGTCCAGCGGGCGGGCGACGTCATCCCGCAGGTGGTGGGGCCGGTGGTCAGCCTGCGCACGGGCGAGGAACGAGAGTACCAGACGCCGGAGCGATGTCCGGCCTGCGGGGCGCCGGTCCACCGGCCGGAGGGGGAGGCGATGAGCTACTGCTCGAACGTCGCTTGTCCGGCGCAGGCGTACCGTCAGCTCGAGCACTTCGTCTCGCGGGGGGCGATGGATATCGACGGGATCGGGGAGTCGCTGGCCGCCAGCCTGATGCGGGCCGGACTCGTGAAGGACCCGGGCGATCTCTACACCCTCACCAAGGAGCAACTAGTGAGCTCTGGAGCAGGATGGCGGAGAAGAGCGCGCAGAACATCCTGGACGAGATCGCCGCCAGCAAGGAGCGGCCGCTGAGTCGGGTGATCTTCGCGCTGGGGATCCGGCACGTCGGGAGGCGAGATGGCGGAGGTGCTGGCGGCGAACTTCCCCAGCCTGGACGCCCTCGCCGGGGCGAGCGTCGAGGAGCTGCAATCGATACCCGCTGTCGGGCCGAAGATCGCGGAGAGCGTGCGCGCCTACTTCGAGACGGAGGCCAACCGGCGGATGATCGATAAGCTGCGGCAGGCAGGCGTGCGGCTGGAGACGGCAGGGGCGGCGAGGCCGGCCGAGGGGCCGCTCCAGGGGCTGCAGTTTGTCATCACGGGGACGCTGGCGGCGTTCAGCCGGAGCGAGGCGGAGGAGAGGGTGCGAAGCCTGGGAGGGAGCGCCGGCTCCAGCGTCACGAAGAAGACGGACTATCTGGTCGTGGGCGAGAACCCGGGCTCCAAGCTCCAGAAGGGGCAGCAGTACGGCACGAAGATGCTGTCGGAGGAGGAGTTCCTGGCGCTGCTGCGTCAGCACGGGGCGGTCTGACCTCAGGAACACCGGTATTGCCGTCGCTGTTTCGATTAGGGTTTATGCCCATATCGAAGCGGTAAACATTTTCTCCAAGTAGTACCCTTTTCTCACGCCACTCTAATAGGTTATAATGCCGTCCGCATGCCTGAAGCGGCTCGGTCAGAATGCCGCACGTCGCACACCTTAAGGAGAGGTCATTGATAAATCCCATCTCGGCCCTGCTGGGGCTGTTTTCTCACGACATCGGTATCGACCTGGGGACGGCCAACACCCTGGTCATGGTCAAGGGACGGGGCATCGTCATCGACGAGCCGTCGGTGGTCGCCATCGACAAGATAAGCAAGAAGATCCTGGCGATCGGCGCTGAGGCGAAGCGCATGGTCGGCCGGACACCGGCGAACATCGTCGCGGTGCGGCCGATGCGGGACGGCGTCATCTCCGACTTCCAGGTGACGGAGAAGATGCTCCAGTACTTCATCCGGTCGGTGCACGAGCGGTTCGGCTTCGGCATCCCGCGGCCACGGGTGGTCGTCGGCATACCCAGCGGCGTGACGGAGGTGGAGAAGCGAGCGGTGCACGACGCCACCCTTAACGCGGGCGCCCGCGCGTGCTACCTGGTGGAGGAGCCGATGGCGGCGGCTATCGGAGCGGGCCTGCCGATCATGGAGCCCCACGGCTGCATGATCGTGGACATCGGCGGCGGCACGACTGAGGTGGCGGTGATCGCGCTGGGCGGGATCGTGGTCGCCACGTCGGTGCGCACGGCCGGCGACGAGATGGACCAGGAGATCATGGCGTACGCCCGCCAGGTGCATAACCTGCTCATCGGCGAGCGCACCGCCGAGGAGATCAAGATAGAGGCGGGTTCCGCCTTCCCTCTCGACGAGGAGAGTACGGTGAGTCCTCCGCGGCCGCGACCTGGCGACGGGCTTGCCGAAGTCGGTGGAGGTCAGCACCGTGGAGATACGGGACGCGCTATCGGGGTCGATAGGCGCCATTGTGGACGCCGTGCGCTCGACCATCGAGATCACGCCGCCGGAGCTGGTGTCGGACTTGATGTACAGGGGGATCGCGCTGGCCGGCGGAGGAGCGTTGTTGAGCGGGCTGGACAGACGTCTCGCCCAGGACACCAAGTTCCCGGTGTACGTTGCGGAAGACCCTCTAAGCTGCGTGGTCCGCGGCACCGGCGAGGTCCTGGAAGAGACGTTGTTGCTCGCCAAGGTGCAGTCCAATCTGGGAGCGCGCAAGCTTCCCCGTTAGCGTTATCAGCCGCGACCGCACAGCAGGAGCCGACTTAGCTGTGTTCCGGTTGCGGGTTCCCCCAAACTGCCTTACTATGCGCAGCACTGCAAGTGCAAGGGAGGCGCTACTTTGAACTCCCGGGTCGCGATTTGGACAGCGGCGGTGGTCGTCGTCGGCATCGCGCTCATCGCTATGTCCAAGGCGGGCGCCCTCGGCCCGTTGGAGAACGCCGTCCTCACGGTCATCTCACCGGTGGAGAAGGGGCTGCGCAACGCCTCCGACCCGGTCGCGGAGTGGCTGACGAACCTGGGTGAGTTGAACGACCTGTCGAGCGAGAACAAGGAACTGCGGGCAGAGAACGAGAGGCTCAAAGGGGAAGTAGCCCGGCTAAGGGAGAACGAGTCCAGGCTGCAAGAACTTGAGAAGCTACTGCAGGTCGAACAGGCCTACCCGGACCAGGAGTTCCTGGCAGCAAGCGTCCTGGCGAAAGACCCCAGCAACCTGAAAGAGGTCATCGCCATCGACCGGGGGAAGGGTGACGGCGTGCGCGAGGGGATGGTGGTCGTCACGGAGGGCCACAGCCTCGTCGGCACCGTCACCAGCGTTCTCGACGACTACTCCTGGGTCACTCTCATCACCGACCCGAACAGCGCGGTCTCGGCGATGGTGCAGGAGTCGCGCGCTCAAGGGGTGGTGACCGGCAGCTATAGCCGGCAGCTTTCCATCGAGTTCGTCGCCCAGGGGGCCGCGGTCAAGGAAGGCGACGTGGTCATCACTTCCGCGATCGGGGGGCACTATCCGCCGGGCCTGGTGATGGGCCGGGTCACTGCGGTGCAGAGCACTCCCCAAGAGCTGTTCAAGAAGGTATCGGTCGAGCCGCTGGCCAGCCTGGCCCGTCTGGAGACGGTGCTGGTGTTGACGAGCTTTGTCCCTTTGAGTCTGGAGGCGCCGTGAGCTACTATCTGGCAGCGCCGCTGTTGCTGGCAGCCGCCCTGATCCAAGCGGCGGTGATGCCGTCTTTCCCCGTCCTGGGGGCGTACCCAAACCTGGTGCTGGTGCTGGTGGTGTGCTGGACAGTGGTGCGAGGGCAGCGGGAGGGGATGGTGGTCGTCCCCATAGGCGGCCTGTGCCTGGGGTTGGTCAGCAGCCAGCCGGTGGGCGTGGCGCTGCTGGCGGCGGCGCCGGTGGTCCTGCTGGCGGAGCTGCGAGAGGCGCGACTCACACAGAGCGAGCTTCTCCTGGCGATAGCGCTGGTGTTGGCCTCCAGCCTGGTCTACGAGACGGTCTTTTTGGTAATCTTGCAGGTAATGGGAGAAAGCGTCCAGTGGTGGGGCAGCTTTTCAAGGGTCATTTTGCCGACAGCTATCATCAATTCTCTCTTCACGCTGCCACTGTACTGGCTGGTGTGGTGGGGAAGCACAAGATTCCGAAGAGCCCATAGCTTGTGACAGACTGAGCGGGGTTCCCGCAGGCAGAACGGGGGGTGGTGATGCGGCTCTTCCAAGAGCAACGAAGACGCTGGCGCTCGCCGAAACGAGAAGAGACGAGTGAGCCGGAAACGTTACGGGGCAAGTTCTTCTACTTCCGTCTCCTCGTAGTGACGCTGTTCGCCGTCCTTACGCTCCAACTCGTGCGCCTCCAGGTGTTCCAGGGAGAAGCCTACCAGGAACGGGCGGAGAACAACCGCCTTCGCATCGTGCCGATAATGCCCTCGCGCGGCTCTGATCTTCGACCGCAGCGGCATCCCCCTGGTCGAGAACGTACCCCGGTTTTCGGCCGGCATCGTCCCCGCCGATCTGCCACGTGACAAAGAGGCGGCAGTTCTGTCCCGACTAGAGACCCTCCTGGGCGTGCCGGCGCGTGAAATGGCGAGGGACGTCGATAGGCGGCGGGAGAGCAACGACCCCTTCACGCCGGTGATCGTCAAGTCAGGGCTAACGCCGGAGCAGGCGTTCACCCTGCGGGAGGCAGAGGCGCAGCTATCGGGGGTCAAGGTGCTGGTGGAGCCGATGCGGAGCTACGGGGGCAGCCCATCTTCTCCCATATCCTAGGCTATGTCGGAGCGGTGCCAGATGATAGGCTCGCGGAGCTACAGGAGAAGGGCTACTACATGAACGACCACGTCGGCTATTCCGGCGTGGAGCTTCAATACGAGGATGTGCTGCGGGGCACACCCGGCCGCAAAGAGGTGGAAGTGGATGCCACCGGCCGAGAGATACAGACGCTAGATTCGAAGCCAGCGCAGCCCGGCAACAGCCTCATCCTTTCCCTCGACATGAGACTGCAGGAGAAGACAGCCGGATTCCTCCAAGACGGCATGGGGTCCTCCTTGAATGCGGCCGCCATGGTGATGGACGTGCACACGGGCGAGATACTGGCTATGGTGTCGCTCCCCAACTACGACGACAACGTCTTCGCCGATATCAGCGAGGAGCAGTGGAGGGCACTGCTCGAAGACCCGGCGAAGCCTCTGGTCGACCACTGCATATCGGAGAACTACGCTCCCGGTAGCATATTCAAGCAGATCACGGGAACGGCGGCGCTCCAGGAGGGAGTGGCAAACGCAGGCACGACGATCACGAGTCTTGGTTCGATCACCGTGAAGAACGAGTACGATCCCAACATTGTCTACATCTTTCGGGACTGGGCAGCGCACGGGACGATGGACTTCTACGGCGGCGTGGCCCGTTCCTCCGACGTCTACTTCTACTATCTGGGGGGCGGCTACTACGAGGAAGGAGTGGAACTGTTCCGCGGGCTAGGGATCTCCAGACTCTCTGAGTACACGCGACGGTACGGCCTGGGCGCGCTGACGGGCATCGATTTGCCTGGAGAGGCAACTGGTGTGGTGCCCGACCCAACGTGGAAGGAAGAGAACTGGGGCGAGATCTGGACTATCGGCGACACCTACAACTTCAGCATCGGGCAGGGCTATGTGGCAACGACTCCTCTCCAGATGCTGCTGGCGACGGCGACCGTCGCCAACGGCGGCAACGTCATGGTGCCGCGGGTCGTGCGCGATGTCATCGACTCTGCGGGACGGGTAGTCAGACCCTTCGAGCCGAAGGTGGCGCGCAACGTAGGGATCAGCGATGACAACCTGGCGATCATGCGGGAAGCGATGCGCCAGGCGGTTTCGGCGTCCTACGGCACAGCGACGAGCGCGGCCATCGACGGCGTGAGCGTGGCCGGCAAGACAGGCACAGCCGAGTTCGGCCCGGACCTGGGCGGTGGCCACTATGATAGCCACGGCTGGTTCGCAGGCTTCGCGCCGGCGGATGATCCCCAGATAGCAGTGGTGGTGTTCCTGCAGAAGGGTAACGGGGCCAAGGACGCCGCGCCGGTGGCCGGCCGCATTTTCGACTATTATTTCAACCGCTGAGAGCCGATGTACGTACGCTACTTGAGGAAATTCGACTTCGTCCTGTTCTTGACCAGCCTGCTGCTGGTCGTCTACGGGGTCATCCTCATATACAGCGGCAGCCTCACCAACTACAAAGACGTGGGGCTGGATCTTTCTCACCCCGTGGTGCGGCAGATCCTCTTCGCGCTGGCCGGCGTCGCGATAATGCTAGCGATCACTTACACCGATTACCATCTGCTGGGCTACGCAGCGAGCGGCCTCTACGTAGCGGCACTGGGCGCGCTTGTGCTTGTGCTAGTAGTCTCCTCCGAGGTGTACGGCTCCCGCCGCTGGATCGAGATAGCGGGGACGCCGGTCCAACCCTCAGAGATAGCAAAGCTGGTCCTTATCATAGCGCTGGCCAAGTATCTGACCGACCGGCAGGAGCAGATCGGGCAACTAAAGACTTTCCTGGCGTCGCTGGGGATAGCACTGGTACCTACCGCCCTAGTATTCGCCGAGCCGGACCTGGGATCGGCGGTGATCTTTGTGGCGATCTGGGTGGCGATGATTATTATCGCAGGGGCCCGCTCGACGCACGTGCTGGGGCTCGCCTCATCCTTCGCCATCGCGATGCCTTTCGCGCTGATAGGTCTGATCAACGAATACCAGCGGGAGCGGATCGCGACGTTCCTGGACCCGGCGAAAGACCCCCTCGGCGCGGGTTTCAACACGCTGCAGGCGGAGATCGGCATCGGCTCGGGTGGTCTGTTCGGCAAGGGGCTGACCCAAGGGACACAGACGCAGTTGGACTACTTGAGGACGCAGACGACAGACTACATCTTCAGCGTGCTGGGGGAGGAGTTGGGATTTGTGGGGGCGGTTGTCCTCTTCGCTTTGTTTGTGCTGCTCCTGCTGCGGGGCCTCCAGACAGCCAAGAGCTGCCCGGACCCGTTCGGAAGGTTACTGGCGATAGGTGTCGTCACCTTCATCCTGTTTCAGGTGTTCATCAACATCGGCGTGAACATCCGGCTGCTGCCGGTCACGGGCATCCCGCTACCGTTCATCAGCCAGGGGGGCAGCTCGCTGATCACGCTGTTCATAGCGCTGGGAATCCTCCAGAGCATCCGCGTCCACCAAGTCTCGCGCTGGTGAGCATAGCGTATCAGCTATCAGCGCCTTCCCTCCTCAACTCCTGCGGTCCGGTGTTATCGCCAGAGGGAACCGGCGGCTTCTCATGCTCAAGCCGGGAGCGCAACAGGCTGACTTCTTGGGCCAAACGCCGGCTCTGGTCGGAGAGGCGAGATATCTCCAGGGAGTAGTGGAAGAGCATCGTCGCGACGAAGGCGAGGCCGATGAAGAACAGTATGGAAGGCGCGTACTCAACGTCCAGCCGGTCGGCGACCCAGACCGTTATCTGCTCGAAGGAAGCGAGCACGACCATCGCAGCCACAAGCAGGAGCCAGAGGATGGAGTACTCCTCGCGGAGCCGCCACTTGCGGATGTAGCCGAGGACGACCACCGCTATGACAACGGCGACGACGATCACGAAAACGCTGATGGGTCTCATTCTTCTCCCCTCCCTTCGTCTACCGGCCGGGGTTTCTCTTTGAACGTGTTGAGGATCAGGGCAAGGCTGACCTTGACCATGTAGTAGAGAGGCCTGAGTCCTCCGATGGAGGAGGAGCCAGCCTGCCGCTGCCTCATGTTCACGGGCTCTTCGCGGATGCGGAGGCCGTGGCGAGATAGGAAGACGATGGCCTCCGGCTCCGGATAGTCCGCAGAATAGTCAGGAAAGCAGGTATTCCAGGGTCCTGGCGCTGTAGGCACGGAAGCCGGATGTGCAGTCGGTTATCTTCTGGCCACTGAGGAGCGTGCAAAGCCGGGACAGGATGAAGTTCCCGATCCGTCGCGATCGGCTCCCCCGGTATGTCGTCTTGCCTAGGAAGCGGGAGCCGATGACCATGTCCCAGCCTTGCTCCAGGACGAGCCCGGCGAGCCTGCCTATTTGATCAGGGGGGAACTGACCGTCGCTGTCCACCTGGAGGGCGACCCGGTAGCCCTTCTCCAAAGCGTAGCGGAAACCGGTCTGCATGGCCCCACCGATCCCCACGTTGAAGCAGAGGTCGAGCACGGGGTAACCCATCTCGCGGGCGATGGCGGGAGTACTGTCTGTGGAGCCATCGTTGACGACGACGACATCGAACTGGGGGGCTATTGCGCGCAACTCCGACAGGACGAGGCGCAGAGAGCCTTCCTCGTTGTAGGCAGGCAAGATGAGCAGCCCCTCGGCGATATCCGTCTCTGCCTTTTCTCTCAGCAGTAGCGGCCTTTCCTTAACAAAGCGCAGCAGGTTGAAAACGGATAGAGGCGTCCAGTTGAAGGGGAAGTGCTTCTTGTCCCGCAGCGTTAGGTGAGCGCTCACGACATGGATGGCGAATCCGCCGGCGTGATGGTGATCGGCCGGCTTGGTATAGCCGAAGACGCGCCGTCCCAGTTCGTAGAAGCGGTTTTCCGAAGGAACGTTGACAAGCAGATCACCATCCACTGCAAGCACGCGAGCGATCTCCCTGGCCGTCGGCTCCAGATCTTCGATGTGCTCGAGAACGGAGGCGGCGACGACCGTGTCGAAGTGGCCATCGGGAAAGGAAAGCTGGAAGATGTCACCGCTGATGACCTCAACATTGGTAAGGCCATATAGCCGGACGACCTCTGCCGCGACGTCGGTGTTGAGGTCGACGCAGACCACCTCGTCATACATTCGGGCCAGAGTAGGAAGAAGAACGCCGTTGCCGCCGCCGAAGTCGAGAACCCGCCGGCGGGGGACGTTTTGGGAGAGGGACAGCATCTTCTCGTGACTGCGCCAGAAGAGCTCGCGCACCAGCCAGCGACGGTCATGATAGACACGAGGCGTATCGGCCGTGCCATGCGCAGCGACGAGCGCTGACATTAGGTCCCGGCCTATTCTCTGAAGCATCACGGACTTCGCTCCCCAAGGTGTCGTACGGTCAGATTCTAACAAAACTGGCCTTCTCCCTGATACCCAGGCTAAGAGATCCCAAATCGCGACAAGGGTCACCGAAGCCCAAAGCGCGAACACCGGCAACAGGGGAGCATGATAACGGGGGCGCGGCATGAACAGCAGATGGGCAAGCGTCCAACCAACAACGAACATCACCAGGAGGAACTTCTTTTTGTCTCGTAGCGAGAACCAGAGCGGGAGCCCGAGGATGACGGCGCCCATGACAGCGTAGTAATAACCGTCGGCAAGACGAGACCACCACTCCTCAGCAGAAGAGGACATGTAGAGAACCGGGTATTCAATGTGTCGTGACGAGCCTTCACCGCTATCGACCTGCCATCCCGCACCCAGGGGCGCGGCGGGGCCGCGTATCCAGCGCAAGGCGTCGTCGTCGTCCTCGTAGAGATGCCAGAGCTTCTCGAAGACAAGGCGGACTTCGTATCTCTTGTGTGAGAACATGAAGTCGATCGCTTCCTCCATGGCTTCATCTTCGACCCTGGTCTCGCGCTCAGGGAAGGGCAGGTTCTCATACTTCTCACGGAGATCTGCTTCCGGGAAGTCGCTGCGGCTGTCGTAGGGGTCATTCTGATGGCCAGCAAGGAGGGTGTGACCGGCCCCGGTCGAGATGGGAATGAACTTGTCCATAGTGATGGCGTTGCGGATGGTCCAAGGAGTGACGGCAAGCACTGCTCCCGCTGTCAAGAGAGCCGCCGGGCGCAGGAATGCCCGCCAAGACGGCACAGCAAGCCTCCAGACAAAGAGAACGACAAGCAGAAGCACCGGCGCTTCGGCCCGAAAGAGCGCGGCGGCACCGAACAGCACTCCCAGCAGAAACGTTCGAACAAAGGGAACGTCTTTTCGCTCCAGAGCCCACATCAGGAAAAGCAGGATCAGGAGGGCGACCATGGCGGTAAAGACGGACTCGGTCATCAACAGGGTAGAGAAGTAGATCGGAGCCGGGGAACAGGGCGAGGAGGAGCGCCGCAAGCAACCCTACCCGCCGGTTGAATACCTTCGCGGCGACGAGATAGATGAGGACACAGGCGGCTCCTCCGGCAAAGACGTTGAGGAGCTTGGCCAGCATGATGTCATGACCAAGCACCTTGTAGACAGCAGCGAGAAGCAGCGGGTAGCCGGGGGGCCACTGCGCAGTCTGATAGCCCAGGAAATTGATATAGCCCTTGCCAGCCGCCAGCCAGCGGGCCGCGTGATCGAAGAACAGGGAGTCGTCAAAGCGGCCGTCGTAGGGGCTGGGATCGGCATAGGCGATCCAGGCGAGGCGCAGGGCCATCGCCGAGGACGGCAATGGCAGCCAACCAGAGAAGGTGGGGGTTTCGGCGGAGATAGCGTCATCCAGGGCGGGAACCGAGACCGAGACGTACCAGCGGCGTCCAGGTGGCCGTTCTCGGCATCTGCATTGTCAGGATAGTCAGACACAGCGGGAGTTCTCGTCTTCCCCTTCCAATCTCACAATCGCATCGACGAGAGAGGAGTGAGGTGGCAAGGATACAATTGCCACTACTCCGGCCAGTTCGCCGATTGTATGTTCATTCCCCTCTATCCGTCAGCCACTGTCAAGCCGTATCCAGATCCTCCGTTCGGCGACAGGAGACCTCTCGCCCGCCAGGCCGCCATGACACCGGTCGCGGCCAGGATGCAGAGGAGGGGAATCGCAGGGAAGTGGAAGCGGACATCACCGAAGAAGGCGAGAGGAACAGCGAGAAGGCATCCCAGCATTATGACGAAGAAACGTCCGACGGGGATCGGGCCGCCGGAACCAGGAAAGGAGGCCCAGGGCAGCCCAGCCGATAGCCACGAAGTAGTAGGCGTTGGCGGCCGTCGACAGGTACTGCACGCATCTCCTTCTCGATGAAAAACCTGTCGCCATAGGACTCGTTGACAATGAGGCCCTCGTCATCCCTGTACACCAGGTAGTAGGCCTTCTCGAAGATAAGGCCAAGCTCATCGGCCGGGTGTTTCAGGATGAATTCAAAGCCGCGCCGGATACCCTCCCGGTAGCCATCAATCTCCAGCTCGCGACGGTCATTGGTGTCGTCGAAGCCCTCATAACAGGGGCCGGCGAAGACGAACTGACCCGTGGCCCCTTCGTGGTTGCCGATACAGAAATCATCGCCGCTGTTGGTGGAGACGAGGACGAAGGCATGCATACTGATTACGTTGCGGATTGACCAGGGGACGATTATCGCCGCGAACACGAGGAGGATCACGCCCGCCTGCGCCAGGACGCGGGCCCGGTTGGGAAAGACCCACAGCCAATAGAGAAACAGCACGATAGGCACGACCAGGACGATGGGGCGCACCATCGCCGCAGCCCCCAAGAGCAGCCCGGCAAGAGCCAGGCGCTTCAGGCTGATACCATCCTTGGGCCAGGGCTGGGCCATCAAGATCAGGAGGCCGCTCATGAGGAGGAAGGTGAAGAGCACCTCCGACATGAGGCCGCCGGTGTAGAACACCTGATTGGGGAAGAAGGCGAGAAGCAGGCCGGCAATGCGGGCAACGGAGAGACCAAGGAGACGACGCGCCAGCTCGTAGGTGATGACTACGGTAGCCGCGCCCAGGAGGACGTTAAACATCTCTCCCCAGAAGACGCTGCGTCCAAAGAAGAAGTAGACGGCGGCGAGAGCAGCGGGGTAGCCGGGAGGAAAGTAGGCAGTGGGGACGGTGGGCCCCTGCCGAAAATAGTCGGCGGCTGTGGTCACGCCGGTCGCGGGTTGGGCGTAGCCTTTCCCGTCGAGGATGTTCTGGGCGAGGGCGTCATAGGCTACGGGGTCGTGAAGACCAATGGGCGCCCGGTGAGAGTAGAGAATCCAAGCGAGTCTCACCGCGAAGGCCAAGGCGAATAGAAAGATCAGCCAGCGGTACCGAGGATCGGCCCAATACTTGTGGAGCAGGCCGGGCAACCCCGATAAGGTGAGACGCTCCTTGCCTACAGATGGTTTCGGGCTCAACGGCTATCCCTAAAGCTCGTTTGTCTATGACTTGGAAACGGTATCACCGGGCTAGTCTGCAGCGGTTGCTCCGACAGGCGTCCGCTTGGGAAAGGGCGACGAACTCGGAGGCCCAGTCGGTTGGATGAAGGCAGCGCCCCGTGCCGGCAAGAGATACGACAACTTGGAGAATTATACAGGAGATGGGGCCGGCGAGGGAATCCGCCCTGCGACAACGGGAGAGCGGAGAGGAGCGGTGGCATCGGGATCGCGCGAAAAGGGCAGAGCCTGTTCGCTCTGCCCTGGGTTATCGTGTCCTGGAGAATGTTATGTCAAAACCGGCTGGGGGACGCAGTTGAGGGTAAGCTCATCGTCCGCGCAGTCGATCACCACCTTGTCGCCGGGGCCGAACTGGCCTTCGAGGAGGGCTTCCGAGAGCCGGTCTTCGATCTCATTCTGGATGAGCCGACGCAGGGGGCGGGCGCCGAACATCTCGTCGTAGCCGCGCTGGCCCAGCCATTCTTTCGCGGCGTCGGTGACTTCGAGGGTAACGCCCTTGAAGGATAGCTGCGCGTCCACATCCCGCAGCATGAGGTCGACTATGTCCCGGATATGCTCGCGGGAGAGGGCATGGAAGACGACTGTGCTGTCGACGCGGTTGAGGAACTCAGGCCGGAAGGTGTTTTTCAACTCGTTGAGCACCTTTTCCCGCATCTTATCGTAGCGCTGCTCAGAGGTCTTGGCCTCTTCGGTCTTGGTAGTGAAGCCGATGGCGGTCTCGCGACGGATGAGGTCAGAGCCGACGTTGCTGGTCATTATTAGTATGGTGTTACGGAAGTCCACCTTGCGGCCCTTGGCGTCGGTAAGGTGGCCGTCGTCGAATATCTGGAGGAGCATGTTGAAGACCTCAGGGTGGGCCTTCTCGATCTCGTCGAAAAGAATGAGGCAGTAGGACTTGCGCCGCACCGTGTCGGTGAGCTGGCCGGCGTCGTCGTAGCCGACGTAGCCGGGAGGCGCTCCGACGAGACGGGAGACGGTGTGCCTCTCCATGAACTCGGACATGTCGAGCTTGATCATGGCGTCTTCGCTGCCAAACATGAACTCGGAGAGGACGCGGGCGAGGTGCGTCTTACCGACACCAGTGGGACCGAGGAAGATGAAGACGCCGATGGGACGCCGCGGGTCTTTGAGGCCGGCGCGGGCGCGACGGACGGCTTTGGCGACGGCCGTGATGGCCTCGTCTTGGCCGATGACACGATCGTGGAGGGTATCTTCCATCTGAAGCAGGCGCGCCGACTCTTCGCTGGCGATGCGGGAGACGGGGATGCCGGTCCACATGCTGACGACCTCAGCAATGTCCTCCTCCATGACGGCGGGTTTGCTGAGCTCGCGCTCGTTCTCCCATCCCTCTTCCATCTCCTCCAGTTTCTGTTGAAGCTTGACCTCACGGTCGCGCAACTCAGCAGCGTATTCGTACTGCTGGGAGGAGATAGCGGCTTCTTTCTCGCGACGCAGACCGTCTAGGCCGTGCATCGCCTCCTTGAGGGAGGGCGGAGCGCCGGAGCGGGTGATGCGGACGCGGGAGGCCGCCTCGTCCACAAGGTCGATAGCCTTGTCAGGTAGAAAGCGATCGGAGACGAAGCGGGCGGCCAGTTGCGATGCGGCCCTTACGGCCTCCTCGGTGATTATCAGCTTGTGGTGCTCCTCGTAGCGCTCCTTAATGCCCATGAGGATTTCGATGGTTTCCTCGACGGTGGGCTCTTCGACGACGACGGGCTGGAGACGGCGCTCAAGGGCGGCGTCGCGCTCGATGTGCTTGCGATAGTCATCGAGGGTGGTCGCGCCGACGCATTGGAGCTCACCGCGGGCCAGGGAGGGTTTGAGGATGTTGGCGGCGTCGACGGCGCCTTCAGCGGCACCGGCGCCGACGAGCATGTGCATCTCATCGATAAAGAGGATGCAGTTGCCGGCGACCTTGATCTCCTCGATTACCTTCTTCAGCCGCTCCTCGAACTCGCCGCGATACTTGGTGCCGGCGACGAGGGAGCCGATGTCGAGGGTTAGGAGGCGCCGTCCCTGCAGGGTCTCGGGGACGTTCCCGGCGACGATGCGGTGCGCCAAGCCTTCGACGATAGCCGTCTTGCCAACGCCGGGCTCGCCTATGAGGATGGGGTTGTTCTTAGTGCGCCGGGAAAGGATCTGGATGACCCTTTCGATCTCGCGGTGACGGCCGATGACAGGGTCGAGCTTGCCGGCACGCGAGGCGGCGGTGAGGTCCATACCCAACTGATCGACGGTGGGCGTGCGCGTGGGGGCGCGGCCGGTGGCCGGGGCGCCCTGGGGCACGCTCTGAGAGAGGATACGCGTCGTCTCGGCGCGAACGCGCTCAAGGTTGACGCCGAGGCTCTCCAGCACGCCGGCAGCGATGCCTTCACCCTCACGGACAAGGCCCAGGAGAAGGTGCTCGGTGCCGATGTAGTGATGATTGAGGCGGCGGGCTTCGTCGACGGCCAGTTCGATGACCTTCTTGGCCCGAGGCGTGAGGCCGATCTCGCCCATTGTGGAGCGGTCGCCGCGACCGATTATGAACTCTACTGCGGAGCGGACTTTGTTGAGCTCGACGCCGAGGTTGGCGAGGACTTTCGCGGCTACGCCGTCGCCTTCACGCACCAAGCCCAGCAAGAGATGCTCAGTACCGATATAGTTGTGGTTGAAGCGCTGAGCCTCTTCCTGGGCAAGGGTAAGGACGCGGCGCGCCCGCTCGGTGAACTTATCGAATCTGTCTGCCATACCGCTCTTCTTACCGCCTTCCATATCCAAGTTAGCATACCGGGTGCGGTCTAGTCCAGGGGCTCTATGGCAGTTACTCCTTAACTTCTACTTCTCCTCCTCGGCAGTTCCTTCTTCCGCGGCCTCTTCGACGACCGGCGCCTCGGCTTCGGCTACAGCGGCCTCTTCTTCTACAGCCTCTTCGACGACCGGCGCTTCGGCTTCGGCTACGACGGCCTCTTCTTCTACGGCCTCTTCGACGACCGGCGCTTCGGCTTCGGCTACAGCGGTCTCTTCTTCTACGGCCTCTTCGACGACCGGCGCTTCGGCCTCGGCTACAGCGGTCTCTTCTTCTACGGCCTCTTCGACGACCGGCGCTTCGGCTTCGGCTACAGCGGCCTCTTCTTCTACGGCCTCTTCGACGACCGGCGCTTCGGCCTCGGCTACAGCGGTCTCTTCTTCTACGGCCTCTTCGACGGCCGGCGCTTCGGCTTCGGCTACGGCGGTCTCTTCCTCTACAGCCTCTTCGACGGCCGGCGCTTCGGCTTCGGCTACAGCGGTCTCTTCCTCTACAGCCTCTTCGACGACCGGCGCTTCGGCCTCGGCTACAGCGGTCTCTTCCTCTACGGCCTCTTCGACGACCGGCGCTTCGGCTTCGGCTACGGCGGTCTCTTCTTCTACGGCCTCTTCGACGACCGGCGCTTCGGCCTCGGCTACAGCGGCCTCTTCTTCAGCTTCGACTGCTGCTGACGGCTTCGGCATCCCCTCGGGGACGTCGACGATCTGACCGTCCTTGCCGAAGACGAAGCCCATCTCCTCGGCCTCTTCACGGGCCTGGCGGAGGCTGAGGCCGAGACGCTGGCGGTCGCGTTCGACTCTTACTATCTTGAGCGGCACCACGTCACCCTCTTTGACGACTTCCCGCGGGTGGGTGATGCGCCGGTTCACTAGCTCCGATACGTGGATGAGTCCCTCGACCGGGCCCTCGATGCGGGCGAAGGCGCCAAAGGTGACCAGTTTGGTGATGGTGCCGGTCACTACTTGGCCCACGCTGTACTTATCGACAATCTGTTCCCACTGTTCAGGCTGGGCACGCCGAATGCTGAGGGCTATCTTCTTGGCTTCGGCGTCCACTTTCATTATGTAAACGTCGACTTCCTGGCCAACGCGGAAGAGCTCTTCGGGAGTTCTGTCGCGCTCCCAGGACAGCTCGGAGAGGTGGGCCAGGCCATCGGCCCCTCCAAGGTCGACGAATACGCCGAAGCTGCGGATGCTGCTAACGCGGCCTTTCCGGATCTCACCCTCGTGGAGCTCTTCGAGGAGACGGTCTTTCTGGATGGCGCGCCAGTCTTGGATGGCGGCTCGCTCGGAGAGGATGACGCGGTTTCGGGCGCGGTTTATCTCGATGACTTTCACGAGGAGGGTCTGGCCAATCAAAGTGTCGGGAGGAGGCCCTTCCTGTTTCTCGCCGCCTTCCTCTTCTTCTGCCGGCGGCTGAGCGCTGATGGCCTGGGAGAAGGGGATGAAGGCATGGACTCCTTCTACGTTCACGAGGAGGCCGCCTTTGTTGTGGCCGCCGACTTGGACTTGGAAGCTGTCCCCTTCGTCGAATCGCTGTTGGAGGACGCGCCAGCCCTTTTCGCCGCGGGCTCTATCGAGGGAGAGGAGGACTTGGCCTTCCTGCGTCTCGGGTTGGAGGACGTAGACGAGGATGCGGTCGCCAGGCACGGGCCGTTCTTTGGGGTCGGGTCCCAGGGACTGCATCTCGTGGCTGGGAATGATGCCTTCGGACTTGGTGCCGACGTCGACCACTATGCCATCACGTTCAGCGCCAACGACGACCCCTTCCATGATATCGCCGCGGTGGAGGGTCCTATAAGGGACAGACTCCGCTTCCATTAGGCTGGCCATGTCCTGGTAGCTTTCGCCACCGACGGGATTCTGTGGTTTCTGGTTCAGGCGCCGAATCGCTTGTCAAGCCCGATGCTCCTCGATTGTATTTGGCGGCGTGGTATGGAGATGTCGCCTAGTGGCATAATTCTAGCATAGGGTCTATGTAAGTGAAAGGGCCGGTAGAATGCAAGGGGGGCGACGAGGCAAGAGGGAGGACCGCCGGGAGACGAAATGAGAGTGTAAGGGCGAGAACGGCGACGGGCAAAAGGAAAGAGTCCTTCCGAAGAAGGACTCTAAATGCGTCCTGGCAGTGGCCTATTTTCCCGGGAGAGTTGCCCCTCGAGTATCGTCAGCGCTGAGGCGTTTCACTTCCGTGTTCGGGATGGGAACGGGTGGAGCCACCTCGCTCTAACCACCAAGACGCCAAATCACTTGGTTAAACGGACTGTGGATGTTTCTCCGGCGGGGGCCCGAAAAAGCGGGCCGAGGCCGGTTGATTCTTTGGTAGCGGGAGGAGGATTCGAACCTCCGACCTTCGGGTTATGAGCCCGACGAGCTGCCGCTGCTCCATCCCGCGACGAAACCTAAGTTGAACAGGAAGCGACGAATTGTGCGCAGAGTTTAATGTAGGTCAAGCCCTCGACCATTAGTACGGCTTAGCTAAACACGTTGCCGTGCTTACACCTGCCGCCTATCCAACGGGTAGTCTACCCGTGGTCTTACTCCTTCCGAAGAAGGATGGGAGGCCTCATCTTGGGAGGGGCTTCGCACTTAGATGCTTTCAGCGCTTATCCCTGCCAGACTTGGCTACCCGGCGATGCTCCTGGCGGAACAGCCGGCACACCAGCGGTCTGTCCATCCCGGTCCTCTCGTACTAGGGACAGCTTCCCTCAAGCCTCCTGCGCCCACGCCGGATAGAGACCGAACTGTCTCACGACGTTCTGAACCCAGCTCACGTACCGCTTTAATCGGCGAACAGCCGAACCCTTGGGACCTACTCCGGCCCCAGGATGCGATGAGCCGACATCGAGGTGCCAAACCTTGCCGTCGATGTGAACTCTTGGGCAAGATAAGCCTGTTATCCCCGGGGTAGCTTTTATCCGTTAAGCCACGGCCCTTCCACACAGAACCGTAGGATCACTTTGCCCGACTTTCGTCCCTGCTCGGCTTGTAGGCCTCACAGTCAAGCCCCCTTATGCCAATGCACTCGCTGGGTGATTTCCATCCACCCTGAGGGGACCTTTGGACGCCTCCGTTACTCTTTGGGAGGCGACCGCCCCAGTCAAACTGCCCACCAGGCACTGTCCCTCTGCTTGATCAGAGGTTAGAAAGCAAACCAGAGAAGAGTGGTATTTCAACGTTGGCTCCTCCAGACCCGAAAGCCTGGGCTCACAGCCTCCCACCTATCCTACGCATCCCAAGCCCACTTCCAGTGCCAAGCTGCAGTAAAGCTCCACGGGGTCTATTTGTCCTGGCGCGGGTAACCCGCATCTTCACGGGTATTTCAATTTCACCGAGTCCCTCGTTGAGACAGCGCCCAGATCGTTACGCCATTCGTGCGGGTCGGAACTTACCCGACAAGGAATTTCGCTACCTTAGGACCGTTATAGTTACGGCCGCCGTTCACTGGGGCTTCGGTTCGAGCCGTATAAGCCCTCCCCTTAACCTTCCAGCACTGGGCAGGCGTCAGTCCCTATACTTCCCCTTACGGGTTGGCAGAGACCTGTGTTTTTGTTAAACAGTCGCCTGGGCCAA
>CAVXOY010000005.1:0-46202 GCA_963763495.1 uncultured Chloroflexia bacterium | reverse complement strand
GCATGATGCGGCGGGCCGGCAGCGCATTGCGGTGGTGGTAGGGCCTCGCTATACTTGAATGCGGCGCGGGGGTAGCTCAGCGGTAGAGATCCTGCCTTCCAAACAGTCCGCCCTCACCGCTGACCGCCAGATTCCGCCGAGCTTGCCAAACTAGCGTCAGTTATCAGCTATTTACTGGGTCTATTGTGTCTACTTCAGACGACAAGCTCCAACGGCTCTTTCTGAATGCGGAGACAATCGCGCGACAACGTCCTCTTGCGGATAGGGCAAGAACGCTGAGACTCGCCCACATGCGAAATGCCGCTGGCCTTGGCGATCTCCTTCCAACACTTGAGGCGCTCGATGCTTATGCTCAGGATGGGCTTCCCGACGCCTCTCGCGTGGATCCTATCGAATCAGGCGGCACCGCCAACGTCTATTTGCGGATGTCAGACGTCCTGAGCGACCTCGAATTGTCCCAAGAGCACACAGATGGGGGCGTGACTCGCTTTGCGGCAATAGCCGGATCTGCAATCACCATCGCCGCCACTACCGCCATATCAACTGGAACCACCACTTCCGTTCCAGCTGAGACCACACAACTTCTACTCGCTTGGGATCTCCCACCAGATCCGCCCGTTGGTCGAAGTCATCCGTCAATGGGATTCCGACCTCGGGCAAAACGTCGAAGACGCTGTCAACATCGGCGCCGCCGTCCATCCTTTTTCGGCAGCGATCCCTGCCCGTGAAACTATCGACGAAACTCCAGAAGTTGTGACGCCGGACTCCAATGGAAGACCGCCGAAGGCGAACACTCACGACGTTGGGACGGCAGCGCGAACATTACATTTCGACGATGCTCTCAAACAGGACGCCTCATGGATAGGGCTACCCAAGCGAAGAGCCTCAACGACAAACTCAGTGCCGTGAAAGCCGCCGCCCGAGCTCGCGAAGCCCCACCTTTCGATGCCGAGCAAACGCGAGCTTTGATTAAGGCAACGGTAAGATTGATATATGACTGGGTAACGGCGTTGAAACAGGCTGGCTGGACCTCAAAGGGCTCGCCTCTCAGCCCTAAGCAACAACTTCCCAACGGGCGTACTCAATCAGGGGCCGTCGCGAAGAATCGCTCCGGCCCGCAGTCCCTATCTTAGGTGCCGATAACCGCGCATCAAGGGTCTTCGATGGCTTCGCCACACGCTTCGCGCGCCCTTGACCCGCTACTGTTTCTCCTCTGTCTCGGAATGCTGGAGCAACTCTTTCGCCCCCTTAGCGGCTCCCGCTAGCATCACTCGATGCTTTCACTTCAATCTCGACTCGCCGCTCTTCACATAAGACGAGGGAAGTTGTATCGTTGGGTGATGTGAGATCCCGTCGTTTCTCCCTGTCTGGGCTTCCTCCCGGTGTTCCCGGATCAGCGAGTGGGTCAGCAGGGGTGTGGTGGCGAGCCCCGGCCCGCACCGTACGTGTAATGAGTACAGCGATAGATTCGTTATTCTGATAGGATCGCCGGTGTTGGGGACGGTCTGGTCCTAGTTCTCAACGACAACGCTCTCGAGTAGAATCCTAGGTTGAGGTGGCCCCCTGTCCGCAGAGACTCTCCAAGATAGCAGTAATCATCGCCTTCCTTACCAGCCAGCGCTCGATGGCATTCGCGCCTTGGCCGTTGCTGCTGTCCTCGCCTATCATGCCGATATGTCGTGGGCTGGTGGCGGCTTCCTCGGTGTTGACGCCTTCTTCGTTCTCAGCGGCTACCTAATCACGAGCCTACTCCTCGTGGAGTGGCGAGGGCACGGTAGCATCGCTCCTCTCGCGTTCTGGGCGCGACGAGCGCGACGCCTCCTGCCGGCGCTGTTCCTGATGCTAATTGGGGTTGCCCTATACGCCGTGTTCTTTGCTGGGCCGCTGGAGCTAGAGAGGATCCGCGGCGATGCCCTCGCGACTATTGGCTATGTCGCCAACTGGCGGCCGATATTCGAGGGACAGTCCTACTTCGACCGGTACTCTATACCTTCTCCCCTGCGCCACACCTGGTCACTGGGCATTGAGGAGCAGTACTACGTTGTCTGGCCGCTGCTGGTCCTGATTGTTTTGCGTGTGCGCCGGTTGCCGCTGAACACTCTGCTCACGCTGTCGCTGGTTCTGCTGGCTGCTTCGGCGATTCTCATGGGGGTGTTGTTCCAGCCGGACAGCGACCCTTCCCGCGTCTACTACGGCACGGACACCCGAGCGCAGTCCATCCTAGTTGGGGCCGTACTTGCGATGCTGCTTTTCCGGCTCGGGCCGCTGCGCGGTGAATTGACGGGCCCGGTACTCCAGATAGCCGCCGTTCAGTGCGCCTTTTTCATCGGCTTTCTCTGGTGCACCACGTCGGAGAACAACACCCTGCTCTATCGCGGCGGGTTCTTCTTCCTGGCGGTCGCCGTTGCCATAGTCATCGCCGCCGCCGTGCAGCCGAAGGTCGGTCCTATCGGCAGAGTGCTCTCCCTCCCACCGCTGCGCGCCCTCGGCCTCATCTCCTACGGCGTGTACCTGTGGCACTGGCCGGTCTATCTCATCCTCACGCCCGGCCGAACCGGATGGGAAGGCTATTGGTTGTTTGCTGTGCGTGTACTGGCAACCCTGGCGATCGCGACAGCCTCCTATTTCCTGATCGAGATGCCGATACGTCGCGGCGCCTTCCGTCCGTGGAAGCTGTCTTGGACGCTGGCGCCGGCGGGTGCCGTCAGCCTTGCCGTCGTCCTGGTTCTTGTAACCCGGGGTGCCATCTCTCCCACGGCATTTCGCTCTGTGAGCCCAATGCCTCAGATCGATGCGACGGCGAACCCGCAGCCGATACGCGTCATGGTGCTGGGTGATTCAGTTGCGTTGTCGCTGGAACCGGGGCTCGAGCAGGTGGGAAAAGACTGGAATCTTGCTGTATGGGATATGTCCAGCCTTGGGTGCAGCTTCCTTCATGTCGACAAGGCGACGAACAACGAGTGGAAGCTCTCCAAGAAATGGGCGGACGGGTGCAATGAATGGCATAAGACGTGGAAACTAGATGTGGACGCCTTCCGTCCAGACCTCGTTATCATGCTGTTTGGGGGGCCGGCCCGCGAGGACTATTTGGTGGACGGCCACACGCTGGAGCCCGGCACCCTTGAGTGGCACACCTATGTCATGAGCGGACTGGAGACTCAAATGGACGTTCTCACGTCGCAAGGCGGAAAGTTGGTCTTGATGACCTTCCCTTATTCCAGACCGACACAGTATTCGCTTCTGCCTGACGCCGACGAGCGGGAGCAAGATGATTTTGTGGGCGTTACCGAACTGAACAAGCTCTATCGGGAATTCGCGGAGCAGCATCCCGACGAGGTCGTCCTAATCGATCTGAACAGCTTTGCGTGTCCTGAAGGCAAGTTCACAGATCTTGTCATCAACGGCGTCAAAATGAGAGAAGACGGCATCCACTTCACGCCCAACAGCTCGTACATCGTGGCTGAATGGTTGGTGCCACAGCTTGCCGTCGCTGCCGCCGATAGCGGCCCTTGAGGGTAGCCGAGGGAGGGCTGCTCCATCAGGGCGCCGCCGGCCGCTTTGCATTGCCGAGGCAGGGTGGGCCGAGTATACTTGAATGCGGCGCGGGGGTAGCTCAGCGGTAGAGCTCCTGCCTTCCAAGCAGGACGTCGCGGGTTCGAATCCCGTCCCCCGCTCCAGATTTCCCGCCGCACAAGCGACACATGATTGGAAATGGCGAGGCAGGGGCCTATATGAGACCCCTGCCTCTGTTGTCAACAGATTCTTGTCGCTTGTGGGCTCAGCGGGAGCCCGAGCGTCTCTCCGGCGCCGCCAGCCGGGCGCTGAGATCGGCGCTCTGCTGGCTTCGGGCTCCGGCTACCTCTGCTTCACGCTGACCGGCAGCTACCAGTCAGCAGCATAGTCGGCCGCGCCATTATGCGTCAGCCTCGTCTGGTCGCTCCCGTCGTCCTCCATCACGTAGATCTCCAAGTTGCCGTCCCGGGAGCTGTTGAACGCGATCAGGGATCCATCCGGCGACCAGGTGGGATGGCGCTCTTGCGCCGGGCGGTTGGTCAGGTTCGTCTGACCGCCGCCGCTGTCGTCCATCACGTAGATCTCGTTGTTGCCGTCGCGGCCGCTCGTGAAGGCGATCTGCGACCCATCCGGTGACCAGGCGGGCAGGGAATCCTCGCCCGCACTGCCGGTCAGGTTCGTCTGGCCGCTGCCGTTGGTGTTCATCACGTAGACCTCGAAGTTGCCGTCCCGGTCGCTCGTGAAGGCGATCTTGGAGCCGTTGGGCGACCAGGCGGGGTCGGCATCGTACGCTGCGTTGTTGGTGAGCCGCGTCTGCCCGGTGCCATCTGCGTTCATCACGTAGATCTCGTAGTTGCCGTCCCGGTTGCTCGTGAAGGCGATCTTGGAGCCGTCGGGCGACCAGGTGGGCTGGCCATCGTCCGCTGGGTCGGTGGTGAGCCGCGTCAGGCCGCCGCCATCGGCGTCCATCACGTAGACCTCGTAGTTGCCGTCCCGGTTGCTGTGGAAGGCGATCTGGCTCCTGTCCGGCGACCAGCTGGGGAAGTCATCAAGTGCTGGGTTGTTGGTGAGTCGCGTCTGGCCGCCGCCATCGGCGTCCATCACGTAGATCTCGTTGTTGCCGTCTCGGGCGCTGGTGAACGCGATCTGCGCCGGCTCCGCAGCGGTGGGCTGCAGCGTGAAGCCCTGGATCTCCCAGAAGCTGGACAGATCAGCGCCGGTGGCGTTTGCGTTGTCGTTGTACTGAACAAGGCGTGCCGCCGACTTCGGTTCATAGCCGCTGGCGGTTATGTCGAAGCTGACCGCTCCGGCGGCGGGATTCTTTCCGTTCGCTATGTCGAAGGAGTAGATGCCGTTGGCGTCAGTCGTTGTGGTCTCCGTGTTGCCTTCGGAATCGGTATAGGTGACACTTGCTCCCGCTATGGGTGCGTCCGTGCTGGCGTCTTTGACGACGCCCCAAAGGCAGCCGGACAGCAGGAATGCCAGAACTACGGTACTTAGGACAATCGCGATGACCGGCAGAGGGTGTAGACGGGTCCTTCCTTTGAGCATGGTCCACCTCCTTTGGCCCACATTCTAATCTTCACCTGATCGGATTACAACCACCTGGTTAAGGCAGATGTCGCCTGACTTCGTTGCCCCAAAGGCGCTGCCCACGGGGTCGACGTTTTCTATACCCACGTCCACGTGCGGAAGAACTCACGCCCCATGGCATAGAGTTCTGGGGGAACGAGGTTGTTCTTCCCTGCCACCTCTGACAGCGGCACGGGCACGATATCCTGACCTCTGACGGCGGCCATGTTTCCCGCCAGGTCGCGGTGGAGGAAGTCCACAGCGGCGGAGCCGACCAGCATGCTCTGGTAGCGGTCGCGGACTGTGGGCGTGCCGCCCCTCTGGACGTGACCGAGGACGGTGACTCTTGTCTCGATGCCGGTGCGTCGCTCTATCTCATCGGCGACTCGTTGGGCGATACCTCGGTCAGCGAGCCGGACGTGTCCAAACTGGTCGACCTGTGTCAGATCGTCTTCGGGGGCGCTCAGCCCGTGGACCTCTGTCCCCTCGGCGATCACCATGACGCCGAAGCGACGCGTCTTGGCGCGCTGCTCGGCGTGCGCTACTAACTCGTCGATGTGCACGGGGACTTCAGGGATGGCGATGTGGTCCGCGCCGCCGGCCATGCCGCCGACGATGGAGAGCCATCCCGCCTCGCGGCCCATCACCTCGACCACCATGATGCGCATGTGGGAGCGCGCTGTGCCTTGCAGGCGGTCGAGGGCTTCGGCCACGATGTTGGAGGCCGTGTCGAAGCCTATGCAGAAGTCGGTGAGCGGGAGGTCATTGTCGATTGTCTTGGGCACTCCCACTACCTTGAAGCCCTTCTCGAAGAGCTTGGCGCTGACGCCTAGCGTGTCGTCGCCGCCAATGGCGACGAGGCCATCCATGCCGTTGCGCGCCAGCGTGGCCAGCGCCTGCTCGAAGCCGCCCTCGATCTTTGCGGGGTTCGTTCGGGAGGTTCCCAGTATCGTCCCGCTCAAGTTGATGATGCCGAGAACGTCCTCCATGACGAGGGGATAGACATCGCCTTCTCCCATGAGGCCTGCCCACCCGCCTCTGATCCCGTAGACTTCGTCTTTCAGAGCCCAGGCGCGCTGGGCCACCCCGCGAATGGCGGCGTTCAGACCGGGACAGTCACCTCCACCTGTAAGTACACCAATACGCAAGCTTACATACCTCCTTCAAGCTTTTTTGCCGCTGTCTCCTTCCAGCGGCATCGGACTTAGCCGTGATTCTTCACTGGGGCATAACGGCGACCATCGGGTCCCTGAGAGAAGGGTATTCCGGTTAGGGCCGGGGCCGCCACTAAAGAGAGCGAGATTCGCATTATATGATCACCTGATTGAGAGGCGGTGTCAATACATTTCATCAGCCTTAAGAATCCTTGTCGCCTAGCGTGACCCGAACTCCTGCACCCAGAAATAGCCGTAAGGGCTGGCGGCGTTTGAGGCGCAGCCGACCCCTGTCTCAGTGAAGGACGGGTTGAGGATGTTGGCGCGGTGGCCGTCGCTGGCAAGCCAGGCCGCTACCGCCTCCTCCGGAGTTGCGTATCCCTCGGCAAGGTTTTCACCAAGCGCTCTCCACGAGGAATAGCCGGCCGCCTCTACCCTTGCGTCGAGCGTGCGGCCGTCAGCGGTGTGGCTGAATACCCCGTGCAGAGCGATGAACTCGGCGAACTGCTGGGCGGCAGCAGTCAGAAGGGGGTTTTCGACCAGCGGAGGGAGGCCGCTGTCGCTCCGCGCCCGGTTGATGATCGGGATCAGCCGTTGCCCGCAGATGCTCGTAGCCGGTGGTGGGACGGCCGGCGGCTCCGTCGGGACGGGCGTTGAAGTCGCTGCTGGCAGTATGGCCGTAGGCGGCGCCGGTTCTCCCGAGAGAGAGCCGACGGTCTGGGTAGGCGCATCTAGCGGTGGCAATGGCTGAGGGATAGGGGACGGCGTTGGTTCCGGCGGCGCGACTGCCGGCGCAGGTGGCGTTGCTGGCGCCGCCGTAGGGGTCATGCGCACCAAGGGTGATGCGGTCCAGTTTGTGACGTGCGACTGCAGCGTGGGAACTGTCTCACAGAATGGGCTGACCGGCGGTGGCTCGGATGCTGCCGAGAGCGACGGGGACTGAGCTATAAGCAGCGCTACAAGAGCCTCTGCGAGCATGAGAGCGCTACGAAAGAAGCGGCGCTGAACCGTTGTCGAGGGCCGAGTGAGTCGCAAGCATCTACCCCCTTTGCCGGTCGTGTCGCCGTCAATTGTGCCTTGCGAACGCGGCTTGGCGCCCTTCGGGGAAACCCTGAACAGTCCTCAAGGAAACCCCTAAACCCATTGGCCGATGGTCTGGGGACAGAAAAGCCTAGGCTGCGGGGAGGTTCCGCAGCCTAGATAGCAAATGGCCGGTGCTCGATGGGCTCTACTTGATGTAGCGAGCGAGAAGTCCGTGCGTATCGGCGACGCCCAGCTTGTCGAACAGGAACGCGAAGCGGTCCTCGAGCTGCTGGCGGAGGTTGGAGCGAACGTCGTCGGGGAGGCTCCATACCTGACGCTTGAAGGGGCCGATCGCCCGCTTGCGGTTGCTGTATATGAACTGGGCCTCGGTCTGGCCGGACTTCCATTCGCCGCCGTGCTTCTCTTTGAGGTAGTTCTGGATCTCTTGGCGGAGGCTTTCCGGGAAGAGAGGACTGTCGTAGATCATGTTTTGGAAGCTGGTGGCCAGGTGGATCTCCGCCGTCTCGACCTCACGGAAGCGGTGGAAGAGCTCGTCCGGCAGCGTCGAGGCGCCGTGCTGGACGGCTCCGGCCATGCCGTACTCCTTGCGAGCGAGGCGAGACATCTCCTCCAGCGTGTCGAAGGCGATGGCCACCTTGGCGATTGAACCGTCGGGCAGGACCACGCCGCCGTGGCTGCTGCCCGTCTGAACGCTGATCTTGCTCGGACCGGGTACGTCGCCAAGGACCTCGTTCAGGCCGTCCATGAAGACGCGAAGCTCTTCCGGTGTGCTATTCTTGCCACCCACCTCGCCGATCTCGACGCCGACGGATATCCGCACCCCGTCGCGCTCGTGCGAGCGGATGAAGCGGATGATCTCGGCGGCGACCTCGAAGTTGGGTCGCTGTTGTTCCTTCACAGTCGGTTGGGTGAGGTCGACCAGGGTGGAGCTGTCCACGTCGATGTTCAGGAAGTCGTGCTGGATCGCGTCCGCTGTCAGGTCGCGGAGGGCCTTGAGTTCCTCGTCAGGGTTCTTGGCATAGCGCGAGGCGTTCACCTGGAAGTGATCGCCCTGGATGAACAGCGGGCCTACGTAACCCTCCTTGATCGCTGCCGCTTCGACATTGGCGGCGTATTCTGCGGGCTGCATCTCGGTGTAGCCGATCTCAGACCGTGCGATCTCAAAGATAACCGGCCCGATGTTGAGGCGCTTCATCGCTCGGAATACCGCCTGGGCCGTGTCATAGGTCAGGATTCGGAGATTGAGGGCAGGGACGCTGAAGCCGGACACCTCGCCGCGGCCCATAGCGTCGTACAGCCCCTGGATCGATGCCGGACGGATGCCCAAGAGACGAGCGCTCTCGCGGATCGCCTCTCGCGCTTCTCCGCGCAGTTCGCTGCTATCGGCGAAGACGGCGGTGTTGATGAGGCTGTCGATTCCTTCTTGTCGAAGCTTGGAGGCATCGAGCACCTTCTCCACGTGACCGTTCTTGAACTGCAGCACGCTGCTGAGGTCTCGTTGAAGCTCGTCGGCAGACTGATAGATCATGGTTACCATCCTAGCTAGTAATTCTATTACGGGAATTGTCGGCTATTCCGGTGGTAGGCTCATCCGTGGATGCCCTACATACCGAGGCTGGCGCGGGTGAGAGCCTTCCCCGGGGAGTGGCGCTTCTCTCTCTATGATACGCGTTCGAAGATGCTGGCGATACCCTGTCCGCCGCCGATGCACAGGCTGACGAGGCCGTAGCGGGCCTGTTGCCTCTCCATCTCGTACATCAGCTTGACGACGAGGATAGCGCCGGTCGCGCCGAGAGGATGCCCCAGGGCGACGGCGCCGCCGTTGGGGTTCGTCTTTTCTGGGTTGAGGCCCAGCTCGTTGGAACAGGTGGCGGCCACGGCGGCGAAGGCCTCATTCAACTCGATGACGTCCATCTGTTCGAGGCTCAACCCCGCCTTCTTCAGAGCTTTCTTGACGGCTGGGATGGGGCCGCTGCCCATCAGGATGGGGCCGCTGCCCATTAGGGATGGCTCGACACCCGCCTCCGCGCGTGCGATGAGACGCAGGCGAGGGCGGAGGCCCAGTTCGTCAGCCTTACGCCGGCTTGTCACGACCACGGCTGCCGCACCATCGTTGATGCCGCTGGAGTTGCCGGCAGTGACCTTTCCGCCCTCTTTGAAAGCGGGACGCAGCCGGGCCAGCGCTTCCATGCTGGCGTCGGCGCGAGGCCCTTCGTCAGTGTCCGCCAGTTTCGTCTCTTTGCCGACTTTCACCTCGATGGGGACGATCTCGTCTTTGAACTTGCCAGCCGATATGGCGGCGATCGCTCTCTGCTGGCTGCGGAGGGCTACCTCATCCTGCGCTTCACGGGAGATGTTGTACTTTTCGGCTAGGTTTTCGGCGGTCACACCCATGTGTACCTTGTCAAATGGATCGCCCAAAACTAGCTGAATGCCATCCTCGAGCACGCCGTCGCCGAGCCGGTAGCCGTAGCGCGCCCTGGCGCACGTAGTAGGGGAGCATGCTCATGTTCTCGGTGCCGCCGGCGAGGACGACGTCCGCATCGCCGCATTCGATCCAGCGGGAGGCAGTGTTGATCGCCTCCAGGCCACTGCCGCAGATGCGGTTCACGTTGTAGGCGGGCACCTCGATGGGCAGTCCGGCCTTGATGGCGGCGTGGCGCGAGATGTAAGCGTCCTCCATGACCTGGCCCACACAACCCAGGATCACCTGGTCGATCTGCTCCGGCCGGAGACCTGCGCGATCCACGGCTGCCTTGAAAACAGCGGCCGCAAGGTCCGATGCCGGGACGTTCTGGAAGATACCGCCCATCCGGCCGATGGCGGTGCGCGCTCCGCTGACGAGGACAACCTCCTCCATGCTTCGCTCCTCTCTTGGGTACTCCAGGCGATGTTCATGCCAGAGTCTAGCCGACTGTCAGGTATCAATCAATGTCGGAAGAACGGGTGATGTGTCCCCTATCTCCGCCAAGCGCGGAGAGTGCGGCTGGATAATCTCGCTGTTGGGTTGGATGGCAGATTCACTTTCTATGTCTGTGGGTAGATGTTGTCCAGTGTCTAATGACCGAGAATTACGATAGACATGGGAATCCTGTAGGATGGCCGGTGACGGATATCGCTGATGTTCTTGCAGGCGGGTTCGTCACGGGCTAATCATAGTTGCGGGATGGGGGTTAGCAAGATGCAGATCTGGAAACATAGTTGTCTATCCGGCTGTTATTGCCGCAGTGGTTTCGTTGTCGACGGCCTGTGGCGGTTCAGATGGAAAAGGGAAAGCGACAGAGTCGCCGAAGCCGCCGCAGTCGACCGTTGAGACGGCGGGCGAGTTCAGCGTGGAGCGGCTCGCTCAGTCAGTCGTAATGGTGGCGCCGGGCGTTCGTTCGGGGCGCGATTTCGAGCCTGTAGCAACGGGCTCCGGCACGATCATCGACGAAAGCGGCCTGATCCTAACCAACTTCCACGTTGTGGATCCCGACAATGTCGGCGCTTACGACGATATCGGTATCTACGTGTCTGATGATCCCAAGGAGACCCCCGATCTCACCTACTTTGGAGGGCTTGCCGCCTGGGATGAGGAACTCGACCTCGCCATCATTCGCATCACGAGCAACCGCAACGGGATCGACATCGATCCTGAGGCGCTGGACCTCAAGATCGTGAAGTTAGGCGACTTGGATGACCTGGATATCGGTGACAACCTGAGCGTGCTCGGTTACCCGGCGGTGGGTGAGGGTTCTCTTGAGCTCACCAAGGGTACCGTGAGCGGGTTTGTCGCGTCGGAGGGGCGCAAGCAGTCCTGGATAAAGACGGACGCCCGTATTGCCGCCGGCAACAGCGGCGGCGGCGCGTTCGATGAAAAAGGTAACCTGGTCGGCGTGCCCAGCGCGGTCTACTACGTCGATGAGTTCGCCGCTGAGGGCTCAGGCAGGATACGTCCCATCGATCTGATGTTGGACCTCCTTGACGAGGCGAAAGCGACGACGGAGGTTGTCATCCCCAGCCCGGGGGAGACGCCGGAGGGATTCTACGAGGGCGAGATGCCCTTGTTGACCGCCTACGACATCGGGCCGGATTTTGTACTCAGCGATGAGAGCTATCTGACTAACGAGGACAGAGCTGTCTGGTACGAGAACCCGGACGAAGCGGTTGACTACTACGAGAGCTATGGCCGGCTGGGTGGCGTCCGTCGCATCTTCGACAACGTCGATGCCGCTGACGTGAACGGGGAAACGCCGGTCTTCATCGTTGCTCAACTCGATGCCTACGAGACGGAAGAGGGTGCTGCCGGCGCTGCCAATGAGTGTCAGGAATTCGTCGACACGATGTGGGAGTTCGTGAGCACTCTCGGGTTCGAGTTCTACGAGCCGGAGTACATCTCGGATCCCATGTTGGGCGATGAAGGCTGCGCGTTCTCGGCTGAAGAGATCGTCGGATCGTCGGGCGAGCCGCCCCTGCTCCTTGCCTTCATCGGGTTCCGGCAGGGCAACGTGCTTGTCGTTGTGGGTGCTCTGACCCTAGAAGATGCTATGTCGTATGAGGGGCTGGGCTATCTGGCCGCTATTGAGAGCAACTTGATAACGTCGGAACTGGGGTTGGCGCCGTTGCGCGTTCCGACCCCGGGGTCTCCGTTGTCACAGCCGACGCCGGCGGCGCCACAGGGCTACTTTACGCCGGAATTGGCGATTCAGCCTTACCTGGCGGATTACGGTCTTGACTATGTCGGTGATTGCTCGGTGGCTGATCTGAACAGGGACGTCGGCAAGTACTGTTCTCAACTGTATGAGGACCGCGGCGTGGAGCGATTGTACCTGGTAGGTCTGACCTTCTCGGAAGCGGAGGCCTGGATCCTGCGTGGAGCAGTACAATGACGGTTCCTGGGTGGCGATCGACGACATGGCCGTCGAGTACGATAGTTGGGGTGATCTGATCCCGTCGCCTTGGTAGGCGAACGGCGTCCAGGCGGAGTCATCGCTGGAGGATACGAGGAACTCGTCTAGCTGACCGGCTTCAAGAATGGTTTGTCGCGCGCAGGCTTTCACTCGCTAATGGGTGAGGCCTGCGCTTTCTTTCCCGTCCGATGCTGATCGGCGGTCCCTTCCAGATAGTTGGGTATGGTCTTGAGCGGGCGGCTGGTGAAACACCGTGTGTGTGCGGCGTAGAGGCGGGCCGGCAGATGGGGAAAGACGAACGTTTGAGGGAAGCTAGGCTGCTTCGGACAGATCGGACAACGGGCCTGAGTCGGCGCTGGTAGCAGCCCGCTTGATCTCCCCCGTGCGCAGGGCGCGGTTGAACGCTTCTACCACTTCAGGAGAGTACGCGCCGCCCTTCTGCGCTTGGATCTCCTTGACAGCCTGTCGGGATGGCCATGCCTTCTTGTAAGGTCTGTCGCTGGTCATAGCGTCGAAGCCGTCGGCAACGGCGACGATGGCGGCGCTCAACGGGATGTCCTCGCCGCGGAGACCGTCAGGATAGCCGGCTGCCGTCCCACCTCTCGTGGTGGCAGTGGGCGATCTGGCGCGCTGTCTCCAGCCAGGGATGTGTTGACAGCAACTCCGCTCCCCAGACGGGGTGTTGCCTTATGATCTCCCACTCCTCGGCTGACAGAGGGCCTGGTTTGGTGAGAATAGAATCGGGGACCAGCATCTTGCCGAGGTCGTGGAGGAGTGAGGCCAAGCCGATATCTCTGACTTCCTCCGGCGGAAGGCCCAGCTCACGTGCTATTGCTTCTGAGTAGCCCTTTATTCGCAGCAGGTGACGTTCCGTGTAGGGATCGCGGGCTTCGGCGGCCGTGGCGAGGAGCATCATTACGCTTTCGAATGCCTTCTGCTTCTGGTCTTCTGCCGCCATTCGCGTTCGGTGATGTCTTCAGACGGTGCCTACTAGGCCAGCGTCCTCCCATCTTCATCGAGAACAAAGGCGCGATTCCGTCGCTGAGCCAGCGGTACTTCTCCGTCCTTGCATTGCCAGCGGTACTCAATTGCTGGAGCCTCGTGACCTTCAACAGCGTCATCGGGCAGGCGGCTTCGGTGTGTTCTGAATCCCTCTCTGTCGTCAGGATGGAACCTCTCTCTAACCCCTTCGAGGCCCATGGCGACGATCTCTTCGAGGTGCGAACCCGACTAGCTGGCGCACGGATGGGCTGATGTAGTCGTAGCTGCGGGTTTGCAGGTTCAGCTTGTAGATGCAGGTCGGAGCAGACATCGAGGACGCTGGCGGAACCGCTCTTCGCTCTCGCGCAGCGTCTCCTCCGCCATCTTGCGCTCGGTGATGTCCTCTACGGTACCGACGCGGGTGTTTGATGCTCCCTCCTGGGACAAGAACGGCGTCGTTTGTACACGTACCCAGCGCGTCTCTCCCTGAGGAGTGACAATACGGAATTCGCGGACGAACTCCCGCCGTTCGGCCATGGCCTTGGACCGCTCGGCCAGGAACGCTTCCCGGTCATCAGGGTGAAGGCTCTTGGCCCAGCCAAATCCCATGAGCTTCCTCCCAGGGCAACCCGAAAATGGACAGGAAGCGCTCATTGCAGTAGACAAGCCCCTTCTCACTGTCGATCATCATGATGCCGATAGGGGCAGAAGCAGCCAGGGTGCGGAAGCGCTCCTCGCTCTCGCGCAGCGCCTCTTCCGCTTGCCTGCGCTCGGTGACATCACGGATGGTGCCGACCATCGCCAGCGGCCGGCCATCCTCGTCGCGGACGAGGGCGCGGCTTT
This sequence comes from uncultured Chloroflexia bacterium, assembly GCA_963763495.1. Taxonomy (GTDB): domain Bacteria; phylum Chloroflexota; class Dehalococcoidia; order DSTF01; family JALHUB01; genus DAOUEO01. The sequence continues at coordinate 32,206 of CAVXOY010000005.1, read as the reverse complement.
CGCTGAACCAGCGGTACTCGCCGTCCTTGCGTCGCCAGCGGAACCCCCACCGAGACACTCCCGAAGCTGACTGCTCTGGCCAAGCAGCTCATCCAGTTCTTGCTTGTACTGGGGCCAGTCATCAGGATGAACCCTACGACGGATGCCCCGGATCCCCAGGCGGCGAACTCTTCCGGGGTGAAGCCGGACAGTGGAAGCACGGATGGGCTGACGTATTCGTAGGTGTTAGACTCCAGGTTCAGCCAGTAGATCACGTCGGATGAGACTTCGAGCACCTGGCGGAAGCGCTGCTCGCTTTCGCGCAGCGCCTCCTGCGCCTGGCGCTGCTCGGTCACGTCCTCATACAGCGCCACAATCTCGCCTGATGGCAGCTTGTAGACATAGTTCTCCCGCCACCCGGCAATCCGGTCGTCGCGGTAAACGGAGATGGGATGGTGTTCCGGCGTCCCAGTGCGCCACACGCGGCGCAAGACATCCAGCAGCCCCATCTCGCGTACACCCGGGAAGACCTCGGTGACCTTTCGCCCCAGGATCTCTTCTTTTGTTATCTCTTCAATCCGCTCTGCAGCCTGGCCGAAATCCCTGATCAGGAAATCCTCGCCGTCCGCGATCGCTTCGTACACGGCCACACCGCTGTTGATCCCGTTGAACAGCTCGCGGTAGCGGGTCTCGCTCTCCCTTAGCACCTCGTCTGCCTGCTTCTGGGCGGTGATATCTCGGGCACTGCCCACTAAAGCAATGGGATTTCCCTTTGGGTCACGGATCAGCACAGAAGTTGTCACTGAGCCAGTAGTACTCGCCGTCCTTTCGTTTCCAGCGGTATTCGGACGTTGCGCTCTTTTGACCTTCGTCGTCTATCCAGCGTGAGGTTGCTCTAGGAATCTCTCTATCAACCCTGAGCCGTCTCCCTGTCCTCGGGATGGAATCTCTCTCAGCAGCTCCCTCGAAGCCCATGGCGGCGAACTCCTCGGGGGTAAATCCGGACAGTTGAAGCACCGATGGACTTACGTAGTCGTAGGTGCGGGTCTGAAGGTTGAGGTTGTATATGAAGTCGCGGGACACGTCAAGGACGTTGCGGAAGCGCTGCTCTGATTCCTGAAGCTGCGCCGATCTCTCAACCAGCGTGTCCGTCATCTCGTTGAAGTCGTGGGCCAGGGAAGCCGTTTCCTCGAGGCCGAACACCTTGGCCCGCACACTCCAGTTCCCCGATGTGATTGCTTTGACGCTTGCCTGAAGCGAAGAGAGGGGGCGCAGCAACGATACGATGAAGATTGCCAGTATCGCCAAACGCCACCAGAAAGGCAAGCGTGCTAAGCCCGATCAACAGTGCGAGGGTGGTTTGCGAGGACTGGTCGGCTGCCGCCCGCTCGGCTGTCAGCTTGCTCCGCTCCCCATTGGCCAGTTGCTCCAAGTTTCCCATCATGGTCTGGACATCGGGCCACATCTGGGGGACGTACTGAATGACCAGCCCCAGTCGTGTCTCTCGGTCGTCAGTGAGGTTGGTTGGGAGAAACCCCTCTATGGCCTGCTGTATCTGTTCAATGTCCGTCGCTGTCTCGTCGAGCAGGGCCACGCCGTCGGGCTCGTTCAACGCGACCAGCGCTTCGCGGGCTTGACGCAGGTCGTCGTCTACGGGGGGCACGGTCGTACGGTAGGAATCGATGAAAGGAACGGGGTCATCCGCGAATGCTGCTATCAGGAGCTGCGTGGCGCCGATGAAGAATTGAGCTCGGGCATCGCCCAGGGCCGTGGCTACGGTGATTCTCTGGTCCACTGCGGCCTGCCGGTCTTGGTCGTTTTGGGCACGCCACACCGCCACTGCCACCGTGGCGCTCAGGAGCACCAGCAGCACTAGGCCTGCCAGGAGGGCTTGCCTTCGAGCGGATCTTATCTTGAACATCGTTCTCCGGCGTATGGCGGCCGGATCCTGCCGGTGTTACACGGATATCGAGGGTGCGATGGACGACCTCTCTTTGTGTATACTCGGACATGCCATCTGCAGTGTGCAGAGACTTACCCTGTTATGGTCGGAAGGGGAAGGGGTGGTATTTATCTGCCGCAGGATAGATTTTGGGGGTGACGGGCGAAGTCTGCGGCGGGGGCGTGAGTAGAACTACGCATTTCTCTCGTGCGGCTCTCGCGCGACTGGGCGAGGAACGCCGCTGAGGAAGCGCTTAGCCTGGTTCTGGAGCCGTATCCGCGCCGCGGTTGTCATAAGATCATACGTTTCGGCGCTTTGCACGTTCTCCTCCACCTCGTCGAGGGAAGCGCATTCCCGGAATGGAGACGGAGATAAGGGGGTTGGAGAGAACATAGCGGAGGAGGGTCGGTGCGCTGAGTGTTGCCTCGTAGGGCGAGTGCTTGAGGGAACCCAGCATGCCGAAGCCGCCGAATGGCTTCATGCCGATGGTTCCGATGTCATGCTTGTGAGCGAGCCGGATGAGGGAAGCGCTTCTGCTGTCGAAGGCGCTGTACTTGAGCTGCACCGTATCGAACCGGTCGCACTTGATCGCCTTGCGCAGAACGTCGAGAGAGTGGCTGGAGATGCCTATGAACCGGATAAGGCCGTTCTCCCGTGCCTCCTGCAAGCCTTCCCAGGCTCCCCCCGTGGCCATGACGCGCTCCCAGTCTTCGTCGCCGACGCTGGCCAACTGGTAGATGTCGAGGGGTTGGCGCCCCAGGTAGTGCAGGCTCTGCTCCAAGTCGCGGAGGGCGGCGTCGCGAGAACGTCCCAGGGTCTTGCTGGCCACGTGCACGGCGTCTGCCCTGGCTCCCAGCCGTTTCAGGGCGTTGCCGATAGCGAGCTCGCTCCCCTGGTAGGCTCGTCCCGTCTCTACGAAGGTGATTCCCTGGGAGAAGGCCGTGACCAGCGCCTCCTCCCCTTCCTCGACCGCGCCGACGTTTGACCCGCCGAAACCGAGCTCGCTGACCAGCAGGTCTGTCCTTCCCAGTCTTCTTGCCTTCAACCCTGTGATGGTGATCCCCCTTCACTTGCGGGCACGGTCTGCTGCTAATCATTATAGAGCAGAGGGATGTATGCACGCCGAGGCGGGGTCGGATGAGGGTGGTATGGCGGCCAATTCCCTGTTCCTGTATATTAGGGACGCGATTTCCAGGTTTCGTGTGTTCACTAGAGCGGGCTTGCATGCGAGATACGAACAACGTATTGCTGGAGGTTCGGGCGTTGACTAAGTCCTTTGAAGGGCTTAGGGCCGTCAATGAATGCACCTTTCAGGTGGGCAAAGGGACCATCACCGGCCTTATCGGGCCGAACGGAGCCGGGAAGACTACCCTATTCAATCTCGTGACGGGCTTCCTCAAGCCGACCGCGGGAGAGATCCTATTCGCCGGCGAACGGATCGGCGGCCTTCCTCCCCACAGGGTATTCGACAAGGGGATGGTCAGGACATTCCAGGTCCCGCGGGAACTCAAGCTAATGACCGTCCTTGAGAACCTGATGCTCGTACCGGCGCAGCAGTCGGGTGAGAGGCTCTGGAACTCGTGGTTCTTGCCGTTTCGGGTAGGTCGGCAGGAGCGTGAGATCCGCGATAGGGCGCTCCAGGTGCTGGAGTTCGTGAATCTCTGGCACCTCCGTCACGAATACGCCTCCAATATCTCCTCAGGACAGAAGAAGCTGCTGGAGCTTGCCCGCACGCTGATGGGCAGTCCGAAGATGATCCTGCTCGATGAGCCTGGGGCAGGAGTCAACCCCACTCTGATGAAGAGCCTGGTGAATCTGATCGAGCGCCTGCGCGACGAAGACGGCATAACTTTCTTCCTCATCGAGCACGACATGGACCTGGTGGCGAGGCTGTGCAATCCCGTCATTGTGATGAGCAGCGGCGAGAAGATTGCCGAGGGATCGCCGGAAGAAGTGGTGCGCGATGAGCGGGTCCTGGAGGCCTATCTGGGAGGACAATACCGATGACGGTGCTGGAGGCGGAGGGCGTAGTCACCGGGTACGGTGAGGTGGATATCCTGCATGGGGTCTCTGTCATGGTTGACCACGGCGAGATCGTCGCTGTGATCGGCCCCAACGGCGCCGGCAAGTCGACTCTGATGAAGGCTGTGTTTGGGCTGCTCAAGATCAAGAAGGGCAAGATCCTCTTGAATGGGGCAGAGATCACTAATCTGGCCCCCCAGCATATGGTTCGGAAGGGTGTGTGCTACGTTCCCCAGAGTGAGAACGTGTTCCCCTCGCTTACCATACAGGAGAATCTAGAGATGGGGGCGTTCATCCGCAAGGATGACCACAAGAAACGGTTGGATGAAGTTTATGAGATGTTCCCCGTCTTAGCGGAGAGGCCCCACCTGCGGGCGGGGAAGCTTTCCGGCGGTCAGCGCCAGATGCTGGCCCTCGGGCGGGCTCTCATGCTCGACCCGCATCTGCTTCTCCTCGATGAGCCGACCGCGAGTCTATCCCCTTTGATGGTGGGTGACATACTCGCGAAGATCCGCGATATCAACCGTACCGGCGTTGCCATACTCATCGTGGAGCAGAATGCCCGCGAGGCGCTGAATCTCTGTCACCGAGGCTACGTCCTTGTGATGGGGAAGAATGCGCTGGAAGGGACCGGCGAGAGCCTGCTTCAGAGTGAGGATGTGGGCAGACTCTACTTGGGAGGATAATCAACTTCGCCAATGGCTCAACTTGTGGTCATAGGGATGATTGTGGGCAGCGTTATTGCCCTGGGCGCCATAGGCCTCACTCTTGTCTACGGCGTTGTCAAGTTTGCCAACTTCGGCCACGGTGATCTAATGACGTCGGGGGCGTACATCGCCTTCTTTGCCCTGTTCGGTGGCGGGCACATCGGTCCCTTGTCCTTCGGCTACGGGATGATATTGGCGATCCTGGTGGCAGTGATCGCGGTAGCGGTACTTGCGGTGGCGATAGACTGGTTGGTCTACCGGCCGCTGCGCAAGCGTAAGGCGGGTCTGGTGATCCTGGCGATATCTTCGCTCGGCATGGCGATGGTGGTGCGTAGCCTAGTGTACATAATTTGGGGGCCTGACCAGAGATTCTACGTTCTTGGCATTCAGAGGGCGAGGGAGTTGCCCTTCGGCATCATGCTCAAACCCGATCAGATGTTCATCGGCGGGACAGCGTTAGTCGTCATGATATTCGTGTATCTGTTGCTCTATCGCACGAGGTTGGGGAAGGCGATGCGCGCCACCTCTGACAACGTGGAACTGGCGCGCATCTCGGGGATAGATACGGAACGCATCATTTCCTGGACGTGGGCGATAGGCGGTGCGCTGGCAGGACTGTCGGGGATTCTTCTGGGCATTCAGTCGCATCTGATGCCGGAGATGGGATTCATATTGCTTCTTCCGCTGTTCGCGGCGGCGATCTTGGGTGGCGTCGGCAGCCCCAGGGGGCTCTGGTGGGCGCGATGATCGTGGGCATATCGCAGGAGGTCTCGACGGAGTGGATCTCTCCGGGGTACAAGCCGGCGGTAGCGTTCATGCTCCTCTTTGCGATTCTGCTGGTGCGGCCACAGGGGTTGTTTGGAGCGAAGACCTGATGGAAAGCCTACTCAACCCGTCTTACATTGCCTCATTCCTCATTCTTGTGGGCATCTACGCCGTTTTTTCGTTGGGGCTCAATGTCCACTGGGGGTACACGGGTATCTTCAACTTCGGTGTGGCCGGCTTCTTCGCGGTGGGCGCCTATACGACAGCTATCCTGACCAAGGAGCCGTCAACCGGTCAGTATGTGGAGTATGTCGGAGGCCTCGGGCTTCCCTACGTTGTGGGTTTGTTGGGGGCGGGGGCTGCGTGTGGCATCCTGGCACTAATCATTGGGATTCCGACGCTGAGCCTGCGTGAGGACTACCTGGCCATCGCGACCATAGGGGTGGCAGAGACGCTGCGGCGCGTGTTCATCAACGAGCGCTGGCTCGCCAACGGAACGCGGGGCATGATCGGCATTCCTCAACCCTTGCACGGCCTTGTCGACCCCTCCGACTACAAGTACATCTACCTGGTCATAGTTCTGATCATCCTCGTCATCGTCTACGTTGCCATAGAGAGGGGCATACGATCCCCGTGGGGGCGCGTGTTGCGGGCGATCCGCGAGGATGAGATGACGGCGGCCGCCAGCGGCAAGAGCGTCTTCGCCTTCAAGATGCAGGCGTTTGTCTTGGGGGCGGTGATCATGGGTATCGGCGGTGCCATGTATGGACACTATGTGAAGGCGATTACGCCGGATACGTTCGCGCCATTCTTCGGTACCTTTTTCATCTGGGTGATGTTGGTTGTTGGCGGTAGTGGCAACAGCAAGGGGGCGGTCCTGGGGGCATTCGTGGTCTGGGGGATCTGGACCGGAACTGACTGGATCATCAATCATTCTCCGGGAGGCCTGGAGACGCGGATCTTCTACATCCGCAACCTGCTCATTGGGTTGCTCATCGTTGGTGTTCTGCTCGTTCGTCCCAAGGGAATTCTGGGCGAGGAGAAGCGAGTGTCGTTGTACGTTGGCAAGGAATCGGAGAAAGAATCGGCGGCCCCTACCGGTCCGCCGGGGGCGGAAGGATCCGGTTGACGTCTGCCCGCGAAAAGAGAAATGAATACGGCCCGGGTGTAAAGCCCGGGCCGTATCTTGCTTGATCGGGGAGTGGTTACTCCAGGGTGACGGGCTCAGTCCTGACGGTTACTATCTTGCCGCCCTCGTACTTCCAGATCTCGATGAAGCCGGACGGCACGTCGCCAGCGTCGTCCCAACCGTCGAAGCCGGAGGCGCCCACGTAGTTGATGGCCTTGCCCTCGCGGATGAGTTCCAGGGCCTTCTTGATTCCGGCGGCCCCGGGGTCTATCTTCTCGCCCTTAGGGTCGTTGAGCGTGCGCATCGCGTCGCGGATGGCGGCTGGGTCGGTAGACCCCGCCTTCTCGGCGGCGAGCGCGATCATGATCACCGCGTCGTACGTCTCGGCGATGTAGGGTAGAGGTGGTAGCTCTGTGTACTCGGCCTCGAAGTCAGCCCGCCAGGCAGCGGGAATCTCGGCGGCAGCGGAAACGGTGCCCATCCATCCCTTCGAGGTTCTCCGCACCCACAGCGTCTATGATGTCTTGCGACTTGGTACCGTCACAGAAGAGGAACGTTTTGACTAGGTTATTCTCGATCGCCTCTTTGATGTAGACGGTACCACTCTGCGGGTAACTGAGCGCAGCCAGGGCGTCGGGGCTGCCTTCAGTGGCCTTCCGCAATTCCGCTAGGTATGTCGTCTGTTCCTGCTCGCTTGGAACCTGAGCCGGCACGGTGCCGCCGAGGGCTTCGAAAGCGGCGGCGAAGTTCTCGGACAGGCCCTGGCCGTAGGCATTGTTGACGTATATGGTGGAGACGCTCTTGTAGCCCAGTTCATCGGCGAGCTTCGCCAGTATGAGACCCTGGGCAGCGTCGGAGAGCGTCGTCCGGAACAGGAAGTCGTCGTCCTCCACCGCAGTCAAGGCTGGTGATGTCGATGCGGGGGAGATTTGGATGATCTTGTCGGGGATTGTCACGGCCTCGGCGACCGCCAGGGTAACACCACTGGAGAGGGAACCGACGATGGCGGATACCTTCTCGACGTCGACTAGTTGCCGTGCTCCCTCGACAGCGGCGGTGGGGTTTGTCTGCGAGTCAGCGCGCTTGAGTTCGATGTCCTGACCGAGCACGCCGCCGGCATCGTTGATGTTCTTGGCTGCGAGCTTGGCGCCGTTCTCCATGTTGGGCCCGAACTCAGCCAGGTCACCGGTGAAGTCCAAGAGGACGCCGATCTTTAGGGTGTCTCCTGTCGTGGCGGTCTTCCCGGCCACCGGTGTTTGCGCCGTGACCGTCTTGGCGGCAGGGGTTTCTTTCTCATCCTTGTCCTCATCGTCGCCGCACGCCAGCGCCATCATAGCCAGCGCCGCGACTAAGGTGAGCAGGATGAGCCAGAAACGGGTCGTTCTGCTTCCTTTTGTGGGATTATGACGCATGCTTTCTCTAGACCTCCTTTTCTGATTCGTGCCGTTTTGGGGGCGCCCGTCGTTGGACGCACATACAAACGCGCAGCTACCCGAGAGCCCGCCCAAGCGGCCGGACTACGAGGATTGTAGGGGTGAACCATCGTCACGTCAAGTGCCGAAGGTTTAGAGCGGTGATGAGCCGTCCCTACCTAAGGTTGCCGGAGCAGTATACGGGTATCTACCACGATGCAACCTTGTCCAGGAGGCAGCACCTTCACCGGGTTGAAGTCCATCTCTGAGATTTCGGGTAGGTCTTCCACCATGGCCGAGACGCGAAGCAGCAGGTCCTTCAGTGCCTCCAAATCGCCGGGATCCGCTCCCCGCCAACCGGTCAGAAGAGGGAAGCCTTTGATGGAGTGTATCATCTCCTTGGCGTCAAGGTCGGTGAGCGGGTGGATCCGGAAGATCACGTCCTTGAGCATCTCGACGTATATGCCCCCCAGACCGAACATGATGAGCGGGCCGAAGGAAGGGTCTTGGGTCACACCGATGATAGCCTCGATGCCGGTCGGCACCATCTGCTGTACAACCATACCGTCCATCTCCGCCAGTTTGCCGACAGACTGAAGGCGATCGCGCATGTCGGTGAATGCCCTCTCGACCTCGCCTTCTGACTGCAGGTTGAGGACTACGCCGCCGACGTCGCTCTTGTGGGTAATCGTGGAGGAGGCCAGCTTGGCGGCGACGGGGAATCCTAGCGCCTTCGCAGCCGCGGCTGCCTCTTCTGACGAGCGCGCCATGGCGATCCCGGCCGAGCGGATGCCATATGCCTCAAGCAGTTGGGCACTCTCTGCCAGGGGCAGCCACACTGGGGAATCCTTTCCGGCGAGAACCTTCTCGACGATCTGGCGTGCCTCTTCGGGGCGCACATCGGGCAACTTGGGGACGATCCCCTTGGGTTGGGCGCGCCAGTCGGCATACTCGCTCGCCCTCGCCAGCGCCGTGGCTGCGGCCTCGGGGAAGGTAAAGGACGGGATGATCTGTTTCTCGTTGATGGCGAGCTCGGCGGGGGCGCCGCCGGAGCTCATGAAACAGGCGAGCAGTGTCTTCTGTCCCCAAAACTCACGGGCGACGTCCTGCACGCCGGCTGCTACCGCCTCCGCCACTGTCACCAAGGGCGGAATGTAGAGCATCATGATTGAGTCGATGCCCTCTTCCTGAAAGAGGATACGCAGGACGCGGGCATAGTCGTCGGCGTTTGCCGCGGCGAGCATGTCGATGGGGTTTGAGACGCCTGCCAGTGGTGGCAAGAACTCACGAAGGGCCTTCTGGACCTCCTCGCGCAGAGCAGGCACATGAAGCCCGAAGCCTTCGCAGGCATCGGCTGCCAGGATCCCGGGTCCGCCGCCGTTGGTCAGGATTGCCACCCGCTTCCCCTTGGGAGTCGGCTGGTGAGCGAGGAGGTTGGCCACGTCGAAGAGCTCCTGCAACGTGTCGACGCGTATGACACCGGCCTGGCGGAAGAGCGCGTCTGAGGCTATGTCGAGGCTCGCCAGGGCGCCGGTGTGGGAGGACGCTGCCCGAGAGCCGGCCGATGTGCGGCCGCTCTTCACCGCGATTACCGGCTTCTCTGACGAGACCCGGCGGGCGACACGTGCGAACCGCCGCGGGTTTCCGAATGACTCCAGGTAGAGCAAGATGACATCGGTATCCGGGTCCTGCTCCCAATACTGGATGAGGTCGTTGGCGGAGACATCCGCCCGGTTGCCGATGCTGACGAAGGTGGAAAGCCCGATGTTCAGCTTCTCTGCGTAGTCGAGCAAGGCCAAGCCGAGGGCGCCACTCTGGGATAGGAGGGCGACGTTGCCGCGGGGTGGGAAGATGGGTGAGAAGGTCGCGTTTAGTCTGACGGCAGGGTCGGTGTTGATGATGCCCATGCAGTTTGGCCCAATGAGGCGCATGCCGTAGCTACGGATCTTTGCCACCAACGCCTTCTCTCGCTCCAAACCCTCAGCGTCGGTCTCGCGGAAGCCGGCCGATATTACCACCATCGCGCGCACCCCTTTGTGGGCGCATTGGCTGGCTACGTCGACGACTTGCTCTGCGGGCACAGCCACGATCGCCAGGTCAACGTCGTCGGGCACGTCGAGGATGGACGGATAGGCGCGGACCGCTCCCACCACCGGCGACTGGGGGTTGACGGGATAGACGACTCCTTGGAAGCCTTCATCCAGGATGTTGTGGAACAACTCGCCGCCTATCGTCATCCTTCGGCGGGATGCCCCGATCACGGCCACGCTCTTGGGGTGGAAGAACGCCCGAATGGAGGCGGTTACTGCCACCTGCTCGCGGAAATCCACCCTCTCCTCCACTATGTCCGTTGTCTCGATGGGGAAGACGACGTGGTAAGTCCCGTCCTCCAGCGTGGTATGGAGAGGGAAGCCGCTATCACGGAACACCTCCATCATCAGCGTGTTCTCGCTCAGGACTTCAGCCTCGAACACGCGGATGCCGAAGCTCTGCGCCACCATCGCAATCTGGTGCAAGAGGTGGGTGCTTATCCCTCGGCCCTGATGAGTGTCCTCTACTACGAAGGCCACCTCCGCGCGGTCCGAGTTGGCCAGGCGGGCATAGCGTCCCACGGCGATAATCCGCTCGTTGTGCGCCTCTCCTACAATCGCCACCAGAGCATAGGTGTCTTTGTAGTCGACGTTTGTGTAGCGCTGGGCCTCCGCTCTCGTCAGTTCCTTGATGACGTGGTGAAAGCGGAGGAAGATTGTGCGGGGGCTGAGACGGCCGATGAAGGCAATGAGCAGGTCTTCGTCTTCCGGCTTGATGGGACGGAGGTGAACGGTCGAGCCGTCCTTGAGGAGCACGTCAAGTTCATATTCTTGGGCAACTCGGATACGTGGTAGTTCTTCCATATGTCTACTCCTTCACAGAGGAATCAAGTTCTCGGTTAGGTGCATCCAGTCACCTGCTATTATACCGGCTTTGGCGGATAAGGCGGCAGCAAGGGATTCGTCCTTGACAGCGTTAGCACTCTGCTAATATAAGGAGGTAAACATCTTGCCGGGCAACACAGCTCATTGAGTTGTTAGCGAACCGGCAGGAGGGGGCAAGAGGATGCTTGACCATGTTGATGTTGGCGTTGTTGATTTTCGGTCATACGAGCCATATGTCAGCGCTGCGCTTTCCCAGGAGATACGTTCTCTGGCCCGCGAACTGAAAGGGGCCCGTGTTGCGCAGGTCAATGCCACGCCCTATGGGGGTGGCGTCTCTGAGCTGTTGCGGTCGCTTGTCCCGATGTACAAGGGACTGGGAATAAAGGCCGACTGGAAAGTGATCTCCGGCGACCCCAGTTTCTTCAGCGTCACCAAGTCCTTTCATAATGCGCTTCAGGGAGCGCCTGAGGAACTTACGAGCCTGGCCGGCGAGACGTACCTGATGTACAACAAGCTGAACGCCGACCTCCTCGACGAAGAGTACGATTTCCTTATCATCCACGACCCGCAGCCGCTGGCCATCCGCCACTTCAAGGGCGGCGGCAACGCTAAGTGGGTCTGGCGCTGCCACATCGACACGTCTCATCCCAACAAAGAGGTTCTCTCGTTTCTTCTTCGCTATTTTGCGGAGTACGATGCTGTCGTCTTCACAATGGATCAGTTCGTGCCGCCGGCGCTGGAGCACCCGAAGCTGGCAATCATCCCTCCTGCCATCGATCCGATCAGCCCGAAGAACATGGAATTGGCGGAGAACATCTGCCGCCATATCCTAACCTGGCTGGGCGTTAACCCGCGGCAGCCCCTGCTCACACAGGTGTCCCGCTTTGACCCCTGGAAGGACCCGATGGGGGTGATCGAGGTGTATCGCCGCGTGCGCCGCGAAGTCCCGGGGCTGCAACTGGCGATGATCGCGTCTATGGCGCTCGACGACCCGGAAGGCTGGGAGATCCATAAGCAGGTGACGGAGGAGACGAAGGGAGACGACGATATCCACGTCCGGACCAACCTCGTCGGTGTGAGTGATGTCGAGGTGAATGCGTTCCAGCGGATGTCTCAGGTCATCATGCAGAAGTCCATTCGGGAAGGGTTCGGCCTGGTGATCTCGGAGAGCTTGTGGAAGGGGACGCCGGTAGTCGCCAACCGCGCCGGTGGCATACCTCTGCAGATGGGAGACGGGGTGGGTGGTTTCCTAGTGGACGACACAGAGCAGGCGGTAGACCGAATTCTCTACCTGCTGCGTCATCCCAAGGAGGCGGCGGCGATGGGTCGCGCCGGTCAGGAAAGGGTGAGGGAGCGGTTCCTGATGCCTCGCCTGCTGGCCGATGAGCTTCGGCTGCTGGCGAGCCTTTAGGATGCTGCTCAGGGTTATGTCTGTTGTAGAGAGCTTTGGCAGGGATAGATACGACATAGAGAACTACGGAGGATGAGGAGTGGGAATGAAGCGTATTGCTGTTCTAGGGAGTGGGGGCGATGCTCCGGGGATGAATGCTTGTGTTCGGGCCGTCGTCCGCGCTGCCGTACATCGGGACCTAGAAGTCATGGGAGTGCAGGATGGCTATGCAGGTCTGATCGCTGGTGATCTTCATCTGCTGAGCAGGCGCGACGTGAGCAACATCATACAGCGGGGGGGCATCTTCCTGGGCACGGCCCGCTCCGAGGAGTTCAGGACGCCGGAGGGGCGGGCCAAGGCGGCAGAGGTGTTGCGCGAACACGCGGTCGGCGGGCTGGTCGCTCTCGGCGGCGATGGCACCCTGAGAGGCGCGATGGCGTTGAACAAAGAATGGGGGACGCCGGTCGTCGTCGTTCCCTGTACAATCGACAATGACGCGCCGGGAACGGATATGGCGATCGGTTTCGACACTGCCGTGAACACTGCCCTTGAGGCCGTAGACCGAATACGGGATACGGCGGAAGCAACGGAGCGAGTCTTCTTCGTTGAGGTCATGGGTAGGGAATCCGGCGCTCTTGCTCTGGACGTGGGGATCGCCGGCGGCGCCGATGCGATTCTTATACCAGAGGTTGACACCGACAGGGGAAGCCTACTCGAACACCTGAACAAGGCAATCGCCCGCCATTCGCGTAGCCTGATAGTCGTGGTCGCGGAAGGCGAGGTGGCGGGTGGGGCATTCGCCATAGCCAAGCAGGTGCAGCCGCTCCTGCATCGGGAGTCTCGCGTGACGATACTGGGGCATATTCAGCGGGGAGGATCGCCTACGGCAGCCGATCGGGTGCTGGCAACAAGGCTCGGCATTGCCGCGGTCGGTGCCTTGGTCTGACGGGAATGGTAACTGCCTCGTGGGCGAGCGGGGACGCGATATCCGAGCTTACGCCCTTCTCCGAACTGAAGATCGACAAGCAGCGAGCACCCGTGGTTCGACTTCTGGCCGACAATTGACGAGCTTGTCTAACGACTCTCGCCCTCTCCGCAGTCGGAGAATATGTTAGACCCAGTTGTCCAATATCGAACGGGCGGCTGCGAGGGCCAGCACGTCGTTGGAGCCGTCCTCGATCATTGAGGCCCGGGCATCCCGGAACAGCTTCTCAATCAGAAACTCCTTGGATAGCCCGTAGCCGCCGAAGAGCTGCACGGCGTCACTCGCCACCTCAAAGGCGACCTGAGTAGAGTACACCTTGGAGGCGATGCCCAGCCTCGAAAGCGGCGGGATTGTGACCGAGTTGTATGCCGCCACCGCTCGTGACAAGGCTCTGGCCGACTCCACCTTGGTGAACATGTCGAACAGCTTCCGCTGCACCAGCTGGTGCTCGCACAGGAGCTTGCCACCCTGGACCCGCTGCTTGCAGTAGGTCATCGCCTCTTCGAAGGCAGCGCGGGCGACGCCGGTGAACACTGATCCCATGCCGCCGTTGGCGGTGGCAAGGATAATATCCCCGGCAAGTGCGTACAGCTCCGGCTCTACGATGACGTAGTCCTTGGGAATGCGCACGTCGTCGAAGAAGACCTCTCCCTGGTTGAGGGCGCGCTGCCCCAACTTGTTGAGGGGCTTCCCCCTTGATACGCCGGGAAGACTGAGAGGAACGATTGCGATAGCGCTGGAGACCATTCCCTTCGACCTGTCGACGGCGAAGTGTATCATCGCGTGCGTGGCGATCGTGCCGTTGGAGACCCAGGCAGCCTTGGCGCCGTTGAGTATCCAGTCGTCCCCGTCGCGTCTCCCCAGTCGTATCGAAAGCTGTGCCGGGGTTGTCGAACTGCTCAGTCCCGAAGGACAGGCAATCTGAGCCATGTTGCGGCTCGGTGATTGCCCAGCAGCCGATGTGCTTTCCCTCCTTGTCCTTGATGTAGGGTGTGACAATATCGTCCATTAGTCGCTGGTTGCCGGTCAGCGCGGCGGACATCAGGGCCATCGAGAATGGCATGCCGGACGCACCCAGAGAGATAGCGAGGTCACCGGCGCCCCAGCCCGTTTCCTCGGCCATGATGTGAGCCGACAGCCCACGCAGATTGGCGCCGCCGAATTCCTCTGGCATCGCGGCGACATGGTGCCCGAGCTCGTGGTACTTGCGGAAGACATCCCAGAGAACGGAGCCTTCCCTGATCACGTCTTCTGGGTCGGCGAGCTTGTCGAGCACGATGCTGGCCGGTCTCACTACTTCAGCGGCAAGTCGGTGGAACTGCTCCTTCAGCGTGACTTCGGTGGGAGTGAGTTGGGTGTCTAGCTCCAGGTACATTGGCCACTCCTTTGAGCATTCGCGTGATTATGGGCGCATGGTCGCACAATGATGGCTGGTCCGCAAGTGCGGGCGGATTAGATCAACTATGGGGACGGATGGGAAGGGGACGTTGTCCTAGGTAGCGAGTGCGATCGCTAGAAGGAGGACGCCCGCAGCGACGCGATAGACGACGAACGGGTAGAGGCTGTGGTCGCGGAGGAAGGCGAGGAGGAAGCGGATCGTCAGGTAGCCGGTTATGGCGGCTAGGACGAACCCGACGGCGAAAAAACCGAGGTCATCCCTGCCGAGCCGGCCATCCTGGAACTCCTTTGCGATATCGTAAAGCTTCTTTGCGCCCGCGCCGGCAATGATGGGGCCGGAGAGCAGAAAGGCGAATGTAGCCGCCTGCTGCCGCTCCAGCTTTGCGAGCAACCCGGCAGATATGGTGATACCGGAGCGGGATACGCCTGGTATCAAGGCGATGCTCTGCGCCAGCCCCACAAGAATCGCCCCCGGCATGCTGAGTTGTGATGCCTCAAGTTTGCGTTTGCCCCACAGCTCCGCCAGGACAAGCGCGCCGCTGAAGACGATGAGCATCGTCGCTACCACGACGGGATCGCGCAGCCTATCCTCTACGGTATCTTCGAGGAAGAAGCCGATCAGTGCCGCCGGCAGGGTGCCGATGATTATCAGCCAGGCGAGGCGCGAGTCGACGTCAATATCCCAGCGACGGGCGCGAATGCTGCCGAACCAGGCCGACAGCAGCCGGATGATCGTCGTCCAGAAGTAGACCAGGATAGCGAGCAGGGTGCCGAGGTGGATGGCGGCGTCGAAGGCGAGGCCGAACTTCTCCTGGGATACGTCCAGCCCTTCTTCGAGGAGAACAAGGTGGCCGGTTGAGGAGACCGGCAGGAACTCCGTAAGCCCCTGAACAATGCCGAGTATCGCTGCTTTCAGTAAGTCGGGCATTCGGAGCTATTCCTGCATTGATATGGTTTCCCGAAGTCTAGCAAACGACGGCTCCTGTGGCGAGGGTATGGCCATCGGCCCGCATGCATATGGACGAGGATCGCGGGAATTGATAGACTACGGCGCACGCGGAGGTCGAAGGCAGTCAAAGGAGGGATGATCATGCCGGCAGAGATTCCCCAGAATCTGAGAGAGTTGGTCGAGTGGTGGCAGGACAAGCGCGCGGATCAGACGTGCGTTTTCTGGCAGGATGAGGAGGTGACCTACCGCCAGTTGAACCAGCGGGCCAACCGTGTGGCGAACGGGCTTAGGGCACTGGGGGTGAGAAAGGGCGACGTGGTCTCTGTCTACCTGCCCAACTGCCCCGACTACTACTATGTCTGGTTCGGCATCCTGAAGCTGGGCGCGGTCTTCGGGCCGGTCAATGCGCTGTTCAAGGGTGACGAGGTACGCCACGTGTTGAGCGATTCGGGGGCCGTGGCGCTGATAACGAGCGAGAGCCTACTCGACACGATCAATGCCATCCGTGACGGCTGCCCGGCTCTGCGGCACGTGGTCTGCTTAGAGGGCGAGCGGCCGGGTGCGACGGCCTACGCCTCGTTGATCGATCAACCCGAGGATCTGGAGCCCGTGGAGATCGACCGCAACGACTTGGCGTCGATAGTCTATACCTCAGGCACCACCGGCAAGCCGAAAGGGGCAATGATATCCCACTGGAACATGGTCTGGAACACGATGGCGGCGAGCGACGCCTCTCCGCTCCAGCCGGGCGAAGGCCGCCTTGGCCTGATCCTGCCGCTATTTCATGTGAACGCGCAGGTCACCAGTCTCACGCAGTTCCTGACCGGCGGCGCTGTGGTGATGTGGGAACGGTTCAGCCCCAGCGATTTCTGGGAGACCGTGGCCCGCTACCGCCCGACGACCTTTTCGGCGGTGCCCACGATGCTGTCGATACTGCTGGTGTCGCCGGTGAAGGAGGGGCTGGACCTCAGCTCGCTGGTCTACGTGATCTGCGGCGCGGCGCCTCTGCCCATGGAGATATTCCAGCGCTTTGAAGAGAAGTTCGATCTCCGGATCGTCGAGGGCTACGGCCTCACCGAGGGCACCTGCGTTTCCGCTCTTAACCCCTTCTGGGGCGTGAGGAAAGTCGGGTCAATCGGCCTTCCCATCAGAGGCCAGCCGATGAAGATAGTCGATGACCAGATGAATGACCTGCCACCCGGCGAATACGGGGAGATCGTGGTCAAGGGCCCCAACGTGATGCTCGGCTACTACAACAACCCGGAGGCCACAGCCGAGACGATTGTGGACGGCTGGCTGCGCACCGGCGACATGGGCTACACCGATGAGGAGGGCTACTTCTTCATCGTCGACAGGAAGAAGGACATGATCATCCGCGGCGGCGAGAACATCTACCCCCGCGAGATCGAGGAGGTGCTTTTCACCCACCCTCAAATAGCCGAAGCGACGGTGATCGCCAAGCCGGACCCGATCTGGGGCGAAGAGGTGCTGGCGGTGGTGGTGCCGGTGCCGGGGGCAACGTTGACCGAAGACGAGGTCAAGGAGTACTGCCGGCAGCGTCTGGCCGACTACAAGTTGCCGCGGGAAGTGCGGTTCCACACTGAGCTACCGAAGACGCTCACCGGCAAGGTCCAGAAGAAGGTGCTGAAAGAGGAGTTGTTCGGTCGCAAGGCCGATCAGTAGGCGGATCGAGCATTGCGACGCCCGCTTGAGGGGTGATCTCAGGGGGCAGGCTGCGGCAGCACCGCCGTGTATCTGATGTCCGGCTCTTCCGAGTTGACGGCGGGATCTAGGAAGGCGGCATAGCCTTCCTCCTGTGCCACATAGGTCTTGAAGAACGCCGTCGCGTAGAAAAGTATGAGTTGATGTGCCTTCTCTTGGCTCAGGTCGTCTGGGCCGCAGGCAAGCTCTGGGATGGGAAGGGGACAAGTATCACCGTAGGCGGAGTGACCTCCACGGGGGAAGACGAGGAAGAAATGGGGCAGGCTGTCGCTTAAGCCATCGAAGAATGTCTGCTCGAAGGTGGAGACACACCGCTTATCCCTGTCCCCGGCCATGATCATCAGAGGCATCGTTACCTTGTCCGGTGGTGCCACAAACTCGGCGGTGCAGGGTGCCATCGCCAGCGCCGCGGAGAACGGTGCGCCCATCTCCGTCTCCGCCAATCTCGCTGTGTCATTCCCACCGAAGGAGTGGCCACTGATGCCGACGCGACTGCCGTCCAGTAGGTGGTAGAAAGGCGAATCCGGGTTTTCGCTTAGCTTCAGCATTGATTCTAAGGCGAAGGTTAGGTCCTCAGGGCGGTTGAGATAAGAATCAACCATCCCCTCTTGTGTGCAGCCGGAACCAGAAGAGCATTCGTCGTGTAGATTTCCTGGGTGCGGCGGTGCGATTACGACGAAGCCGTAGCTGGCGAGGTGTGACGCGTAGTACAGGGGTGCGTAGGGATAGCCGCCACCGGCGCCGTGCGACCAGACGATTATGGGTAGCGGCCCCTCGTCGTGTGCTGGTTCCGCATCTCGCACACCTCCGACCTCCTTGTCCAGTGTCGCGTTTCTGGCGTTCGCGGACGCTGGATACCAGACGACAGTCTTCAGTATGCGCGGTTCGCCGGTAGTGACGGAGGTCTTTTCGAAGGTGATCTCGGTGACGCCGACCGGATAGGGGCCGGGCGATGACGGGTCGAGGACACCGGCGGGAGTCGAGGTCGATTCCGTAGTTGCTTCTTTATCGCTGCTGTCGCAGGCCGTGAGCAGGCATCCTAACAAGAGGAAGCCCAAAGCGAAGAGTCCCAGCTTGGGCAATAGTCGTGATGTCACACCCATCCTTCGGGAGGCGATGCCCTGCGTTGCATTGGTTGTCACTTGGGCAGTACCGCCGTGTACTCGATGTCGGAGTTCCCCTCGGCCGCTTCCGGCTCAAGATAGCTCTCGTAGCCTGACTCCCCCGCGAGATACGTCTTGAAGAAGGCGGTCGCGTAGAGGTTCACGAGTTCGTGGGCGCGGTCCTGGTCGATGACATCCTCTCCACAGGTGTCAAGCCCTGGTACACAGATATCAGCGTAGGCCAGGTGGCCGCCGAGCGGAAACACGAGCAGGAAGTGAGGCGGGCCGGCCTTGCCGATGGCGTTGAAGTAGTCTTGCTGCTGCTCCAGCGGGCACGCTTGGTCGAGGCCTCCTCCCATGATCATCGTGGGGATCTCAACGTCGATGTCGGCGAGCAGAGTGACCTGACCTCCCGGCGGCGCCATCGCCAGAGCCGCTGCGAACCGGCTGTCGCTCCCTGCCAGGCGGAGGGTATCGAATCCGCCAAAGGAATGGCCGCTGATTCCCACCCGCTCGGGGTCAAGAGCGTTGTAGAACAAGGATGCGGGGTCTTGGCTGCGGGCGAGAAGGGAGTCAAGGGCGAAGGTGATGTCATCCGGCCGGTTGCGGAACGAATCCAGAAGGCCTTCCATGTCCGTGCAAGGGAAGCAGTCGACTGTGGTGTTGCCGGGATGGGGCGGCGCCACGACGACGAAGCCGTGGCTGGCGAGATGGCGGGTGTAGAAGGTGGATTGATAGGGTATGCCGCCGCTGCCGTGAGAGAACATGATGATCGGGAGCGGCAGGTTATCTTGGACCACCTTGGCATCCACGACGCCGTGCAGCATCAGGTCGTCCGGCTGCATCCGAGCGCTCTCGTCAGCCGGGTACCAGATGATGGTCTTCAGTGTGCGCGGCTCGCCGGTGGTCGTAGAGTTTCTCTCGAAGGTGATCTCGGTGACGCCGACCGGGTAGGGGCCGAGTAGACCGGGGTCTGCTGTTTGCGACGACTGATCGTCGCTCTTCCCGCATGCCCCCCATAGGACAGCAAGCAAGAGGAGCGCGATACTGACAATGACCGGTGCGCGCAGTAATCGTGATATCACCTATTCACCTCGTGTAATTCACCAAGTACCATCAGGTTGAGACGCTGACGGGCTGCGGTGACTAGACAGCCAGTTGGCGCTGTCGCGCTGCCAGTATTCGCTCGGCCTCGGTAGGGGACATCGCCACCGGCTCGCCGTTGTCGTCCTCAACGACCACGCCTGACCCGGAGAGCATCCGCCACAACTGCTTACGCTTCTCCGGCGTTTCCAAGCAGATGATGGAGCAATTGCCGCAGGTGACGAGCGTGTCCTCTCGTGACCGGACAAGGACGCCGGGCTGCTCGTATCCGTCTATCTTCAAGACTCGAGAGAAGCTGGTGAAGCCGCGGCCGGCCTCGGCGGCGGCGATCTCCTGGAGTCTCGGCTTGACAACGTTCTCCCACAACTCGCCATCGTCGGCGGGTATCGGCCACCTACCAGTGGACCAGGTGGACCAGCGGCCACTCGAGGACAGACCGGTCATCCCTCCGCAGGCGACCGCGCATCGGGCGTGCATCGCTTTCTTGGCATGGGTGATCTCCCGGCCACCCAAGGTGAAGGTCACCATGTCTGTCGCGGACATGAATCCCGTTGGGCAGCTCTTGATGCAGATCTTGCAGTTGTCGCAGATGTTTTGGTCAGACGGAGCGTCCGGCTCCAGGGGGGCGTCCGTGATCACGCCGCCGAGCTGGATACGCCCCCCATATTCCGGGCTCAGCACGATCCCGCTGCGACCGATGTTGCCCAGGCCCGCTGCGACGGCTCCATAGCGAAGCGAGAAGGGTGGCAATAGACCCCGGATGAGGTTGGAGCCGGGCCGGTACACGCCATTCGGCGATTGCGGTGCAGCCTTGAACCCTTTCGCGCGGAGAGCCTCGGCTACTCCTAGCCCTATGTCACCTAGACGCTGGAGGTTCTCGAAGAAGTGATTGCGATAGAGCCAGGGGTCCTCCTTGCTGAGGTACTTTCGGATGAGCGCCTCATCGAGGACGACGTAGTAGATGACGGCGCTGCGGGCATCGGGCATGACGTAGCTCATGTCCGCTTCGGGAGGGCCGGCCAGGTTCTCTCTGCCGGCGACGCCAACCCCGATCGCGCCCAGGTGCGTCGCTACCCGCTTGACGTTGTCGGTAAGAGCGTCCGTCATTTTCGTTAAACCTTCTGCTTGGGCGGCGCATTCTTTCTCGACAGATAGAGCAATTGTATCAAGAGTATAAGGGTGTAGCCAGACACCAGCGATGGCATGCTCGAAACGCTCGCGTTCGGGTACACTGAGAGGAAGAAGACGGTGGCATTCAAGGAGAACGGGAGATGCGAAGCGACATCGTCAAATACCGGCGGCCTTTCTTCGTTGCGATGGGGAGAACGCCGGAGGAGGCACGGAAGCCGTTTGTGGGCATCGTCAACTCGCAGAACGAGCTGGTTCCCGGCCACGAGCACCTCGACCAACTCGCCCGGGCCGTAAGGGACGGTGTAGTCGCTTATGGTGGCACCCCCTTCGAGTTTCCCAGCATCGGCATCTGCGACGGCTGGGCGGAAGGACACGCCGGCATGTGCTATCCCCTTCCCAGCCGGGAGCTGATCGCCGACTCAATCGAGGCGATGATGATGGCCCATGCGCTGGACGCGATGGTGCTGATCAGCAACTGCGACAAGGTCACGCCGGCGATGATGATGGCTATGGCGAGGCTCAACGTGCCTTCGATTCTCATAAGCGGCGGCCCCATGCTTGCCGGCAGATTCCGGGGCGAGCGCCTCGACGTGAGCAAGATCGCCGATCTGGGCGCTCGACGGGAGAGAGGGGAACTGACGGGGGAAGAGCTGTTCGAGGGTGTGGAGATGTGCGCCCCTACTTGTGGCTCCTGCGCCGGCCTTTTCACCGCGAACAGCATGAACTGCATGGCTGAGGCGCTGGGGCTCGCCTTGCCCTGGAATGGCACCATCCCGGCGGTCTATGGGAAGCGAAGGGAGCTTGCTCGGTATAGCGGGATGCGGGTCATGGAGCTGTTTCAGGAGGACGTAGCCCCACGCTCTGTCCTTACCCGCGATGCCTTTGAGAACGCGATCACCGTGGACATGGCGATCGGCGGTTCTTCGAACACGATCCTGCACCTCATGGCGATCGCCGACGAAGCCCACGTCGATCTCGATCTGGCCACATTCGACCGCATAAGTCGCAACACACCGCGCCTCTGCAATCTGAGCCCGGCGGGGAATCATTTCGTCGAGGACTTGTACGAGGCGGGAGGCATCCAAGGTGTCATGAAGGAACTGGCAGGCAAGGGGCTGCTGCACCTTGATGCGATGACGTTGAGCGGTCGCACCGTCGGCGAGATCGTTGAACAGGCGCGGGTCACCGACAGGGAGGTGATTAAGCCTATCGATGACCCGTACTACCGGGAGGGTGGACTGGCAATCCTCTATGGGAACATCGCTCCCGATGGGGCAGTGGTCAAGCAATCGGCGGTGGCGCCGGCGATGATGCGGCATGCAGGGCCAGCCCGTGTGTTTACCGCGGAGGAAGCGGCTAGGGATGCGATCCTCGGCGGCGAGATCAAGAGCGGCGACGTAGTTGTCATAAAGTACGAGGGGCCGAAGGGCGGCCCCGGTATGAGGGAGATGCTGTGGGCCACGTCGGCAATAGTGAGCAAGGCGTTGGATGGGGAGGTGGCCCTCGTCACCGACGGCCGGTTCTCGGGCGCGACGAAGGGAGCAGCGATCGGTCACGTCTCTCCCGAAGCGATGGATGGCGGACCATTCGCTGTCATCGAGGAAGGGGACATGATAGAGATCGACATTCCGGCCAAGACGATCAACGTTCGCCTGCCGCAGGAGGAGATCGAGCGGCGGCTGAGGAATTGGGTTCCTCCGGTGAAGGAAGGTCTCTTGCCCTATCTGGTGAGATACTCTGCCCTCGTGACCTCGGCCAGCACGGGAGCCGTGTTGAGGGTCAACGGGAAGTGATGACGGGATTTGCCCTCTTGACAAGTCCTCTGGGGGGTCGTAGTATTACAGCAAATCGGAACGTGCTAGACACAATCTAGACGCCGAACCCGCGAGAAATCGCGGACGGGGGAACCAGATCGGGGGGTTAATCCCGGTAACACCGGGAGGGGCAGCCTTTCAGCCCTAACCCGTCAGCTAACCTCGTAGGCGTGTGAAAGGTCGGACTGCGACAGGACGGCCTTTTTCTTTGCCCAGCGTCCGTCCGCAGGAAGCGGTGAGAAAGGAGAGGGCAGGGGCACCCTACAAGCTATGCGAGCAACCGATCTAGGTAAGTCATCCTTGTCTGCCGACGGGCAGCTCTCCCCAGCCGGTGCGCCCGGCTCCCCACCATTCCCGGCCAGGAACCAGATAGGGGCTACGGCTGTCCCCTCCGGCGATCCTCTATTCGTCACGGCGGAGCCGTCAGCGCGCTGGTCGGCACGCCCCGCCGTCGCTGTTGCAGAGCCCTTGGCGCCTGCCGGGCGGTTTGCCATCGCACCGGCTGCTATCGCTGCTGCCACTGCCGAGATAGCGATTCCCCGGCCAAGTGCATATGGTTTCGCGGTCGACGAGAGGCTTCGGGGCCGTATCGCGCAGCGGCTGTTGGAGATGCTACCGGCGGTTGTCGCGCTACTGGTGATCACCTCCCTGATATGGGGACCGCTCGTGATGCCCGTTCCCTTGGCTGTCCTCCTGATAGGGTTCGACGTCTATTGGCTGTGGCGCTCGGTCAACACCGCTATTCACGTGTTGCGCGGGCAGTCTGTCCTAAAGCGGGAGGCCAAGATTGACTGGCGTCAGAGCTACGACGAGGCAAAGGCGCAGGGAAAGGCGTACTTGGAGTGGGAAGACGTGCATCACATCGTCATCATTCCCAGCTACAAGGAGACGGTGGAGAAGCTGTCTCTCACGCTGAACACTCTAGTCGAGCAGTCGTTGGGGGGCGAGCAGTTGTTCGTCGTTCTGGCTCTCGAGGGGGCGGAGGAGGGGGTGGAAGGGAAAGCGGATATCCTTCGAGAGAAGTTCGAGGGGCACTTTGCGGGTCTCTATGCAACGTTCCACCCGCCGGACATTATTGGCGAGGTGCGCGGCAAGTCGTCAAACGAAGCCTGGGCCGCCCGCCACATCAAGCACAAGCTGGTCGATGAGATGGGGTTTGACATCGGCCATCTCACGGTCACCAGTTGCGATGCCGACAGTCAGTTCCCCAAGAACTACTTCAGTTGCCTAACCTATAAGTTCGCTACTCATCCCCAAAGATACCGGCGCTTTTGGCAGGCCCCCATCTTCCTCTACAACAATATCTGGGATGTACCCGCCCCTCTGCGATTGCCTAACGCTCTCGGTAGTCTCAACCACTTGGTGCGTCTCACCCGCAAGTATTGCATCCGCTTCCCTCAGTCTACCTACAGCTTGAGTCTCCAGATGGCGGACGAGGTGAGTTACTGGGACGTGGATGTCATCCCTGAGGACTGGCACATGTTCCTCAAGTGCTTCTTCCACTTGAAGGGTGAAGTGGACGTGGAGCCGATCTACCTGCCGGTGGGCAACGATGGCGTACGCAGTCAGGGGTATTTCAAGACTTTCTACGCCCAGTACGAGCAGGCGCGCCGGCACTGTTGGGGTGCGGTGGACATTTCGTACGCTATTCGACAGTCGTTCGCTCATCCGGAGATCCCGCTGTTGCAGCGGTTCCGGCGGACCTGGAGTGTTTTCGAGAACCACGTCTTGTGGTCGAGCCAGTGGTTCGTCATCACTATCGGGATCATCACCGTCGGAAAGATAGTCCCGGCGATTGCCATGTTCATGATCGGTATCGAGGCGGTACCGGATTGGTTCAGTCCTATTGCGAGCAAGATCCTGTTCCCCTGCATGGTGCCGCTTCTCGTGATGGTGGGGATGGACACGCTGATGCGGC
This sequence comes from uncultured Chloroflexia bacterium, assembly GCA_963763495.1. Taxonomy (GTDB): domain Bacteria; phylum Chloroflexota; class Dehalococcoidia; order DSTF01; family JALHUB01; genus DAOUEO01. The sequence goes on along the minus strand of CAVXOY010000005.1, from coordinate 7,821 downwards.
CGAAACGGCCCAAGCACTTCCCGATCTGGCTCCTGCCGGTCCAATATGTTCAGTGGTTCCTCATGGCTTTCATAACGTTCTTCTTCACGGCCCTGCCCGCGCTGGACGCGCAGATCCGCTTGATGTTGGGAAAGCGGTTGGAGTACAGGGTGACCGAAAAGGCCTAGGCGTGAGCCTTCGGCGGTGGGCCGAGGATGTCTGTAATAACGAGAAGACCGCCCATAACTGGACGGTCTTCTCATTGGTTCTTCCGAAAGGCCCCTTTTGGAGGTTATACCCCAAGGTCATCTTGGTTCCGCAAGCTGCGGTGACGACCGGGAAAGCGGGGCCTAATCGCTTTCCGATGCCCTGCCATACTTTGGCAGGGCGTTACCTGTCAACTTGCCACTTCCCCCAGAGCACCCGGTCTTTTACCATGAAACCCTCCTTTCGGAAAATGGCTCCCTGATCTCCGGGCCCACCTTCAGTCTATGCTCCGGTTTGGGGCCTGTCAAGATGGGGAAGTATCTCTTCTGGAATCAACATCGGCCAATGTGTCCGATTGGTGAAGGGTGTTTGCTGTCGTCTATGCCGATCTCTTTTCGCAGTTGACGGAACATGGTAGGATACCAGCAGCGTGGCCAAGGCCGAGTAATGGGTATCATGGTCTTGGGCAGTCCGGGTAGGCAACTGCAGCAGCAGGGTTTTCGTAACCTTGCATGAACTTCCAGTGCAGACGGAGGGGGATGGGATCATGAGAAAGAAGCTAGCGCTGTTGACTGTCGGGAGTCTGGTGTTGGGGGCGTTCGCTCTCATCGGCTGCAAGGTCGCCTGGGTCGGCCCGGTCGAGCAAGCATGCAGCGCGACGGATCCCGGCAAGGTTGACGTCATCTTCCACTGGACACCGGCGACTGAGGGTAACGGCCTCCAGTATCTTGACCTGAGCGTCTACAGCACGTTCCCGCCCGGCCTCTTCTTGGGGGTCGGGCCGATGCCCTCCAATCAGAACGCGCTCTCCTGGCCGGGACTCTCACCGAACACGGTGCATCACTGGCGCGTGAACACCCTGATAGACGGTGTCTGGTATACCTCCTGGACGGGGACGTTCACGACGGCGGCCTGCGGCACGGGCAGTGGCGCGGCTCCGACGGCAGGGATGCGGATGGTCATACCGCGCATCGGGGTGAATGCGCCCGTGAACGTGCGGGTATTGGGTGCTGACGGGAACATGGGCAACCCCAACGGCAAGGACGATGCGGTCTGGTATGACTTCTCGGCCTTCGGTGGCATGGGGGGCTTCCCGGGAACTCCCAACTCGAACGCGCTGTTCTCGGGTCACGTCGACTATCACCCCAACTACACAGCGGTCTTCTGGGACCTGCGCCAGTTGGTGCCCGGCGATGAGATCGACGTCTATTTGCTGGATGGCACGCTGCTCAGGTACGTCGTGCAGTGGTCTCAGTGGATAGATGACACGGAGAACTTCGCCGCTTACGCAGGGCAGACGGGGCAGGAGGTGCTGACAATTGTGACCTGCACCGGCACCTTCGACTCGGCGACGCGTAACTATAGCAACCGCCTGGTGGTGAGAGCCGCGCGGTTCTAGTACAACAGCGTGGCCTGCGCGATATGACCGAACGCAAGGGCTGGATGGCGCTCGACGAGTGGCAGGCGTTGAGGGATTGCTCCCAACTCCAGGTGCAGCCAGTACCGCGATCGAGTCAGCCTGTACGTGGGGCGACTGCCACTGTCCGCTGTGCGGTCGGCCGGAACCAGAGAGCGCCGGCTACACCGTGGTCTATGTCGGCGACCGTCAGCAACCCTTCGAGCTGCACCCGCCCACGGGTTCTTCGATGACGTGAGGCAGTGGCGAAGCGTTGCAGCGGTCTACAGACCCCTGAAGCTAAACTACCGATACTGGCAACGTCATTCCGCATCTGCACTGTCACGTCGTCCCGCGCTATCGCGGCGATCTGGCTCCTCATGCACCGCCGCACGCCATCTTCACCGCTCCAGCGCTGGAACTGACCCCGGAGGAATAGCATCGGCGTCCAGCGGCTTCGAGAAGAACTGCGCGATCGTCTCCGCTCCGAGTTTGGTCTCCAGCCTGGAATGACCTTAGGCGTCCATCTCTCCTCCTGATGAACCGCAGCGACGTGCCGTCGCTTGTCGCCTCTTCTAGCTCGGCCGGAGGTGCTCGTTCCCGTTGCCGTCGACGATCCGGTAGCCGATGTCGAGCTGCTCCGCCAGCTCCACGAGATGCGGCGTGTAGTCGCCGAAGGTGAAGGCGAGATGGTTGGAGGGCCACATCGTCGCCAGCGCTCTCTCTGATAACGGTATCTTCCCCCTCAGGATCGGCCAGGAGACGCTGTAGCGCTCGTGCTCTTTGGGGTCGACGTCCACGGTCTCGATGACTGTGGCCGCCAGGTAGTAGCGCATGTTCTCCCGGCCCAGGCGGGCGACGGTGACTTGGAGTCCGCCGGGCGTGCGTCCTCTCACCGCGGCGCCGCCTCCGGCGTAGAATATCTCCTGTCCCAGGAACTCCGCCCTCTGGTCCTTTGTCTTGCCGGCTTCATCGGGTGCGCCGAAGAAGTAGGTCGGGTGCTGGCCGCAGTTGACGATCGCCAGCTTGCCGTCCTCGACGTCGCGGAAGTCGCCGAATGCGGCGGGTTGGCCGGATAGCAGATGCAGGAGGAGCTGGGTGAGGGCGGTGTCCATGTCATTCTCGCAGGAGGTCGGGTAGATGCGCGCCTGCGGCGTCCCGTCCGGCGCGACGTCGTTGCCGAGGTAGGAGGTGGCGATGCAGGCGGTGCAGAGGTTGGCGCTGAGCTCGTCCTGGCACTTGATCCCGCAGAAGGTAGCGCCCGTCTCCTCGATGATGTCGCGGGCGGCGTAGAACATCGCCACTTGAAGGACGAACTTGTGGATGGAAGGCAGGCTCGCTCGGCTGAAGTCGAAGTTGCCGGTCTTCTGTCTGTAGTCGACGGCGTTTGCCACCCGGTCGTCGACGATCTCGTAGTCGCTCTCGCCCGGCTTGTCCGTTCCACCTCACCATCGCCAAGGCGCGATTGACGATCTCCGACTGGTCGAGGTGGTCGTAGCTGACCTTGAACAGCTTCTGCCAGAGGTTGGGGTCGGCGGTCGCCGTGGGCATGCGCAGAGACTCGCCGCCGAACTGGAGGTACTTCTGCTCGGGCAGGCGACCGATGACGGCGGCGGCGCTCTTGGCTGCGTCCGCCCGCCGCTTGAAGAAGCGCAGCTTGCTCATCACGTCCTGGCGCGTCGCCGGGTCCTCGTCGATGCGGCCGTAGGCGACCTGGAACGACCTCCCCATCGTCCTGAGCGCGCCGGCGATGGCCATGAGGGCCACCAGGCCCGGCACCTGCGTGTCCTTGTAGCCGAACAGCAGGAGCCGGGAGGCGGCGCTCCTGGCTCCTTCGAGCATCGGCTTCAGTGTGGACTCGTAGATGTCCACGGCATCCACCGAGTCGCGGGGGAAGGTCCAAGAGCCCTGGTTGAGGATGAGGGCGTCGGGCTTCGCCTCGGCGATCCGTCTCGCCTGGCGGATGACCAGGTCGCGGTTCCAGGCGATCTGGTCCTCGCGTGGAAGCCCGTCGCCGCCTCTGACGACCTCGACGCCGTTCTTGGTCAAGGCCTCGATGAGCAGGGCCTCATGCCTGAGCATGAGGTCGAGGTTGTCTGAGCGTACCCAGGCGCGGTTATCGTTCGGTGAGAAGACGCCGACGCGAATCCGGTCGTTTATCATTTCCCAGCCTCCTCAGTTAGCTGGCGATACTCAAGCTGATGCTCGTACATGCGCAGGAAGATGCGGTGTCGAATATCGAGAAGCGACTTACGGCTTCGGTTAGGCTTCACAGCCTCGGCCTCCGGGCTCATCGAAGCGATTGCATCGACGACCGAGGGGTACACGCCGGCCGCTACGGCCGCGAGCATCGCCGAGCCGAGGAGCACGGGCTCCGTGGCTGGAGAAGATAGATCTCGCAGCCCGTCACGTCGGCGTGCTCCTGCATGAGGAGCGGGGTTCTTGCTGCCGCCGCCGCAGGCATGGAGCCGCTCGATTGCGTATCCGGCCTTGTTCATCTCGTCGATGATGTGGCGCGTGCCGTGGGCGATGGCCTGGACGGTCGCGAGGTAGAGAAGGGCGAGGTTCCGCGGCGAGGAGTCGAGCGTCAGGCCGCTGATCATGCCGCGGGCGCGGCTGTCGGCGCGGGGCGAGCGGTTGCCGTGGAAATAGGGCAGGACGTGTAGCTCCGACATCGCCTCGTCGAGCTCCGCCGGTGTCATTTGGGCGAGATCATCGTTCAGTGCCTGGTAGACGGTGCGCCCGGAGTCGGCGGCGGTGCGGCTGACAGCAGGTACGCGGCGTGGTTCTCGATGACGTGGTCGATGAGGGCGCCGGTCGCGCTCTGGCCGCCTTCGTTCAGCCACATGCCGGGGATCATCGCGCCGAAGTAGGGCCCCCAGACGCCGCGGATGAAGCGCGCCTCGCGCGACACCGCCATGTGGCAGGACGAGGTGCCGGCGATCAGCGCGAGCTGGTGTCCAGCCGTCCCAGTCGGCGCCTTGTCGCCGTGGGGGTGCATGCCGAGGACGCCGAGGCCACCGGCGTGGGCGTCGATGATGCCGACGCGACGGCCGTTCCTTCGGCGAGCCCCAGGTCGGCGGCGGCCGCGGCGGTGAGAGTTCCGGCGCGCGAGCCCATGGGCGCCACTCGCCTGCCGGCGCGTCCGCCTTCGAACAGGTCATCGAGGCCGATCTGCTGGAAGAACGACATGTCCCAGGCGCCGCCCTCGCCTTCGTGGCCGAGGTACGTCCACTTGCAGACGACGGTGCACAGGCTGCGGACGTCGTCGCCGCAGGCCTGGAAGACGAGGTAGTCGGCCAGGTCGAGGAACTTGCCGGCGTTTGCCCAGGTCTCCGGCAGGTTCTCCTTGAGCCACTTCAGCTTCGGCGGTTCCTGCTCGGGCGAGATCTTGCCGCCGACGTAGCGCAGCACCGGGTGGCCGGTGGCGTTGATGTGCTCGGCCTGGGCGGCAGCGCGGTGGTCCATCCAGACGATGACGTTCCGGTCGGGGTCGCCGCTGGGTGAGACGGTGATCGGCTGGTCGGCGCGATCGAGGGCGACGAGCGAGCAGGTGGCGTCGAAGCCGATGCCGGCATGCTTGAGGCGTCAACCCGCCTGTCGGACTGCGCGCACCGACTCTCCTACCGCCCGCCAGATGTCGCCGAAGACTGCTCGACATAATCCTCCTGGGGACGGAAGACCTGAATCGCTATCGGTCCGGAGCCCAGGAGCGGTCCCCGCAGTCGAACACGCCGGCCCGGACGCTGCCCGTGCCGACGTCGACGCCGACAAGGTGGGCGTTTTTCCGGATCGCCATTTAGAATCTTCCTCTGTCGAACTCCGTGTCTGCTCTGCAGGGGGCCATCCGTCTAGCTGGTCATGCCGCCCAGCCCGACCAGCGCTCGCCCGTGCTCGATCTCGCCCATGTGGCGAAGCCCGTGCTGATAGACGAAGCACTCGAGGACATCCAGCTTGTGCACGGGGCCGTCGGGGCCGACGACGCGGCTGCAGAAGACGTGCTGCATGTTCGGCGGCAGGCGCGGCATGGCGACCTCCGCCAGTATCTCTTCAGTCAGCGTTTGCAGAACGCGGTCCGTCCGCGCGATAACCTCCGCTTGGTACAGCTTCCATGCCTCGAAGTCTCCGAAGCGGAGATTCTCCATCTCCTCCACGGTCTCTTCTCTCCCCAGCGCGTCGACGGTGACGCCGACTTTCTCTGCCCAGCCTCCCTGGGCCCACAGCGGGCGCTCTCCCAGGAAGGTGCCGCTGACGGCGATGTCCTGCACCTTCATGAAGTGGGAGAAGCTGAAGGCAATGGGAAGGACGCCCTTGCGCTCGTGGTGGTTGACCTGCTCCAGCGTCATGTCGCCGGCGGCCTGTTCCCAGAGACTGTTCATGGCCTTGATCCGCGCTTTGAGGGAGTCGATGAACATCTCGGACATGGAACTCCTCCAGTCTCTGTGGGGGTTCTCCGGCTAGAAGAAGTCGAGGCAGAACGGGGCGTAGTTCACGGAGAAGATAGCGGCGGCGTCGGCCAGCGCCGACGGTCTCGCCACCTCGATCAGTCCGGCCTTCGCTGCCTCTGACGGGCACAGGTGACCGTTGTAGAGCGCCGCCAGTGTGCGCACGTCCATAGTGAGGTCGGCCTCTGCGGACGCCGCCCGCGCGGTGACATTCCCCTCGTCGACTTCCAGCCTCCAGACACCATCGTTCCAGGGCGCGCTCTGGTCCCGTATTCCGATGACGAGACGTCGCCCCGTGGCCTGCCCCAGATAGCCGCGGGTCTCCAGGGCGCGCGGCACGTCGACGATGCGGAGCATCAGGGCCGGCGACGATCTCATCTGCACGCGGAACGGCTCAACGACGGCGTGCAGCAGCGGCTCGTCGGGGGAGGCATTCCACTCGATGCGTTCGTTGACGTCGTGGCGCGCCAGATAGCCGAGCAGCCCCGCGTAGGCATCTGCGTCAAGGGCGACAAGCTCCCACACCTGCAGGATATCCTCGCCAAACATGCGCTCCGGGCGGTCGAAGCGGCGGTTGTGGTAAATCACGTATCCCCGTCCCTGACCGGCTGCGTTCTCCCAGAGCGCTGCATCCTGGGGCTCCCGCATCCTGTTGAAGACGGCTCCTCGCCACCAGACCTCGGTGCGAAGCAGGGGGCCGTTTCGGTCTTGGGCGTACTCAAGATAGATGGCGTGCAGGGTCTGCCATTCATCCGCCGTCACGCGCCGGACACGTTCCTCGCGCGGCGGCCTTACGAGTTGAATATCTTTGGGGGCGAAGGAGTAGCGGATGGCCCGGGAGGCAATCTCCCAGCCGTAGCGCCGGTACAGGGGATGGTGGGGCGTGTATAGCGCAGACAGCACTTGGCCGCGGTCTCGCATATCCGCCAGGCCTTGGCGCAAGAGAGCGCCCACGTGGCCTTTGCGACGATGTTCGGGCAGACAGGCGACGCTGCTGACTCCACCCATCGATCGCGCGACGCCGTTGATCCACATGGAAAAGGGGAGGATGTGCATTCCGGCGACGAGCCGGCCGTCGACGAACGCACCGAGCGTCCATTCCAGCGGGAAGGCGGCCCGATTGAAGGCAATCGAATCCGCGAGCGCCTGGGCGGTTCTGGGGGCGTTAAAAGAGTAGGAGTCGGCGAAGACGTACTGCTCTATCTCTTCGTCGCGGAAGGGACGTATCTCGGCGTTCAAAGCCTGCTCCGGTTCTCGGGGGTCTTCTCCCCCGGCAGTGGCATGGTTGGCTGGTATTATAGCAGACAGGTTCAGGTCTAGGGACCAGCGGAGCCGTTCTGCTGGAACAGCCAGGTCGTGAGATACCGTTCGCCCGTATCCGGCAGAATTACCACGATCAGCTTCCCTTGTTTTCCGGCCTCCGCGCCACCTGCAACGCTGCCCAGGTCGCCGCACCCGAAGAAATGCCCGCCAGTATGCCCTCTTCCTTGGCCAGGCGCCGGGCCATCACGCCGGCGTCCTCGTTGCTGACCTGGATGATCTCGTCGAGCAGTTCGGTCCGCAGTACCTCGGGCACGAAGCCGGCGCCGATGCCCTGTATCTTATTCGGGCCGGGCTTGCCGCCGGAAAGCACGGGCGAATCAACCGGCTCGACGGCGATAACCTTGAAATCCGGCCTTCGCGGCTTTAAGGTTTCCGCGATGCCGGTAATAGTGCCGCCGGTGCCGACGCCGGCCACCACCATGTCCACCTTGCCGTCGGTATCGCGCCAGATCTCCTCCGCCGTGGTCTCGC
>CAVXOY010000004.1:0-26621 GCA_963763495.1 uncultured Chloroflexia bacterium | reverse complement strand
GCGCCCTTAGTAGCTTGACCTACATTAAGGTCTACGCGCAAAGATGCGCCGCTTCCATGTTCAGTTGTAAAGGTGCTGTTGTTTTTTCACAAAACAATCGGCCTGATGCCTCAAGCCGACGTTCAGTCTCTGCATCAGCCCAAGATACGTATTAGGTTTTCAGTTGGGCATCAACCATTTATTTCTTCAGTGGCTCCTTACGAAGCTGCACTTCAGTTTATACCATGTGTTGTCGTTTGGCAAGAGGTTCTGCGCAGCATTTGGGACAAACGCCTAGGTGTTGTTGGTGGAGCCGGGGGGATTCGAACCCCCGACCTCCGCCGTGCAAAGGCGGCGCTCTCCCAGCTAAGCTACGGCCCCACCTGGGTGAGCCAGCCAAGGGCACCAACCCTGAAGGCGGCTCTCTTCTCTTGGTGTTGCCTGTTGGTGGGCCATGGTGGAGTCGAACCACCGACCTCGGTCTTATCAGGACCGCGCTCTAACCAGCTGAGCTAATGGCCCTCAAGACGCCTTTTGTAATGACACCTTAACTCCTGGATAGCGGAAGGAAGGCCCGTGGGGCAGGGCTTTCGGTTCTGACGATGGTCCTTCCGAGGAAGGACGCACCGATCGACCTAGGATGACCTTGGAGCCGAAGCTCCAGAGGTTCTCCCTAGAAAGGAGGTGATCCAGCCGCAGCTTCCGCTACGGCTACCTTGTTACGACTTCGTCCCAGTTACCAGCCCCACCCTCGGCACCTACCTCCCACAAGGGGTTGGCACAGCGACTTCAGGTGTTGCCGGCTTCCATGACGTGACGGGCGGTGTGTACAAGGCCCGGGAACGTATTCACCGCCGTGTGCTGACCGGCGGTTACTAGCAACTCCACCTTCATGGAGGCGAATTGCAGCCTCCAATCTGAACTGGGGACGGCTTTACGGATTAGCTCCGGATCGCTCCTTTGCAGCCCATTGTACCGTCCATTGTAGCGTGTGAGTAGCCCAAGACGTAAGGGACGTGCTGACTTGACGTCATCCCTACCTTCCTCCCCGTTTCGCGAGGCAGTCTCGCCAGAGAAATTCAACTGACGACAGGGGTTGCGCTCGTTGCGGGACTTAACCCAACACCTCACGGCACGAGCTGACGACAGCCATGCATCACCTGTGCCGGCTCCCCGAAGGGTCGCTCCGGTTTCCCGTCGCTACCACCGGCATGTCAAGCCTTGGTAAGGTTCTTCGCGTTGCGTCGAATTAAACCACACGCTCCGCTGCTTGTGCGGGCCCCCGTCAATTCCTTTGAGTTTTAGCCTTGCGGCCGTACTCCCCAGGCGGGACACTTAGAGCGTTAGCTTCGGCACAGAGGGGGTCGATACCCCCTACACCTAGTGTCCAACGTTTACGGCGTGGACTACCCGGGTATCTAATCCGGTTTGCTCCCCACGCTTTCGCGCCTCAGCGTCAGGTGAAGCCCAGAGAGCCGCCTTCGCCACTGGTGTTCCTCCCGATATCTACGCATTCCACCACTACACCGGGAATTCCACTCTCCTCTGCTTCCCTCCAGTCTGCCAGTATCCGGGGGCTTCTCCCAGTTGGGCCAGGAGATTTCACCTCGGACTTTACAAACCGCCTACGCGCACTTTACGCCCAATAAATCCGGACAACGCTTGCCACCTACGTATTACCGCGGCTGCTGGCACGTAGTTAGCCGTGGCTTTTTCGCGGGGTACCGTCAGAACTTCTTCCCCCGTAAAAGGGCTTTACAACCCGAAGGCCTTCATCGCCCACGCGGCGTTGCTGCGTCAGGCTTTCGCCCATTGCGCAAAATTCCTCGCTGCTGCCTCCCGTAGGAGTCGAGGCCGTGTCTCAGTCCCCGTGTGGCTGATCGTCCTCTCAGACCAGCTACCGATCGTCACCTTGGTAGGCCGTTACCCCACCAACTAGCTAATCGGCCGCAGGCCCCTCCGAAAGCACCCGAAGGCTTTAATCGGTCCCAGCAGGCTGGGACCGACCACATGCGGTATTAGCCCCGCTTTCGCGAAGTTATCCCCCACTTTCGGGCAGGTTGCCTACGTGTTACTCACCCGTCCGCCACTATCCCGACAACCGAAGCTATCGGGACCGTTCGACTTGCATGCGTAAGGCACGCCGCCAGCGTTAATCCTGAGCCAGGATCAAACTCTCCGTACTATTCTTTCCTCGGGAACGAATTCCCGAGAAAGGAAATCGACGTTGTGACCCCACACTCTTCCTTCCGCTATCCAGTTGTTAAGGTGCAAAGGTTGTTTACACAAAACAACACATCTCGCACGCTCTGCTCTCAAGCCAGCGCGAGAGCTGTGTTTGGTATGCAAAGTATGTAAGCTTCAGCGCTTGCATGAATATACTAGCGATAGTGGCCGCCTTTGTCAAGAGGCCCAGCAATGCCTGGGAAGGTCACTTGCTCGAATCTCTCGGCAGGAAAGGCTCGATGCGCCTCGCTGGATGCCGTCCGGCTTCAAGCCGCACCGGCACCTCCCACTTTCACGACGGTGCCGAGCGCCACTGCGCACAGCACCTCCTCCGCACCATCCCGCGCGAATACGTCACAGCGACAGGTCGCCTGTCGCTTGCCGGCGTGAAGCACGTGTCCGCGGGCGACGATCGCGTCCCCGCGGGCCGGCCGCATAAGGTTCAGCTTGAACTCCGCTGTAAGCACGTCCCCGAGCACAGATCCGGCGGCGAACGCCAGTCCCAAATCAGCGAGGTAGCTTACGACTCCACCATGCACGAAGCCGTGCTGCTGCTTGAGATCATCGTTCACGGGCACGACGAGCTCCGATCTCCCCTCGCCGAAGATAGTAAGCCTGGTCCCAAGTAGCACGCTGAATGACTGGGCGGCTAGAACACCGCGAGCACCGTCAATGTCCAGGTCCAATTCTCACTCCTTCCTCTCCACTTCCGGCAGTCGATCGTCCCTCGTCACCAACAGTAAAGAACAGTGGGGAACATCCATCCCCTGCCAAAGATGACTTGCGGGCACCCTCAGGGGACCGGCTGCACCCGCAGGCGCAACATCCTCTTTGCAGTGCTGCCGACCCGCGCCCGTTCGGCGATACGATAGCCGACAACCCAGAGGATGCCGTCACGGTCACAGACGATGGGCACGGCGTCGCGCAGGCGGCGCGGCACTTTGGCATCGACGAAGAGGTCTTGCAGTTTCTTCTCGCCCGCCAGGCCGAAGGGACGGAAGCGGTCGCCGGGGCGCCGCCGCCGCACCAAGAGATCGCCGACGAGGGCATCCAGGGATAGGTAGGCTTCATTGCTTTCGCCGACCGGCGGAGTCGCGCCGGCGGAAACGATGCGGGCTTCGAACAGCCAGCGCCCCGCTCGCGTGCGCCCAGGGACGGCCAGAGGCACGTCGCTCTCAGGCAAGGCGGCGACCGGCGGCTCTTCCGGATTCAGAGTGAGGATGACTTCGTCGTATTCCACTTCCAGGCGGAGTCCCCGCGGCAGGTCGATCCGGCTGCCGGTAGGTTTCTCGACGGCGGCAGCCATCGTCTCCAGGTGTTTCGCCTCGATATCCTGAAGGTCGCCCAAGAGTCGGCCGACGGCGGCCCGCAGGACGTGGCGGCGAAGCCCTTCGGGAAGGGACTGGAGGCGACTACGCGAGAGATGAACCGAATCACCGACGATACGGCCAACGCCAGCCAGGAGACCAGCGGCGGCCTGTTCGATGGCCTCGCGGTCGGCGGCGGCGGCGGACGCGAGGCGAAGGAGGGCACGGTCGAGGCGGGGGTTATAGCGGCGCAGAACGGGGAGTATCTCGTGGCGCAGCCGGTTCCGCCGGTAGGCCAGTGAGCGATTGGAGGGGTCCTCAATCGGCTCCAGTCCCGCCTCGCGACAGTAGGCCAGGGTCTCTTCCCTCGTGACTTCAAGCAGGGGACGCACGAGGGCAAGGCCGGCAGCGCTTTCGACGTTCAGGGGCCAGGGGGAACGGGGCAGCATGCCGGCCAGGCCGGAGAGGCCGCTGCCCCGGAGGAGGTGCATCAGCACGGTCTCCACTTGGTCGGCAGCGGTGTGGCCGACGGCGACGACGCTCACGCCGAGGCGACCGGCTGCCTCGGCAAGGAAGGCGTAGCGCTGCTCACGGGCGGCCTCTTCGAGGGAGATGCGCCGGTCGCGGGCGTGGCCCCGGACATCGGCGCCACTCGTTACCAGGGGCAGGCTCAGCTTCGAAGCCAGGCCTTCCACAAAGAGGCGCTCCCGTCGCGCTTCGTCCGTTCCCCGGAGCTGGTGGTCAAAGTGGGCAACACTCAGCGTCAGTCTTAGTTGGGGAGCAAGATGGGCGAGCAGGAGGAGGAGGGCTGTAGAGTCGGGGCCGCCGGAGACGGCGACGAGGACGGAATCGCCATCGTGAAGGAGATCGTGCCTGCGGATGAAGCGGTGGACACGGCGCTCGAGAGCCGGCCCCAGTGGTGCACCGCCCCTCTTTTTTCGACCGGCTGACGATGACGCGTTCTCTGTCACGGGTATCGCCTTCGAAGATGGAAAGGGATTCCAGTCACGTCGGCTCCCAAGAGGCAGAAAGGGCCAGGCTTGAGCGCCTGGCCTTCAAGGTAACGCACGGTACCCGCACCGAGCTAGGGGCCGAACAGGGATTCCCACCAGTCCCGGCCGGTGGATTGCCCTTGAGCACCATCCTCCGGCTTTTCGGTTTCTCCTTCCGACGATGAGACTCTAACCAGCTTCTCGCCGGGCTTGACGAGGCCAAGCATACGGCGGGCGACGCTCTCTATGTATTCGTCGGAGGAGAGGTAGTCCCGGAGGGCCACCAGCTTCGCCTGATCGCTCTCCAGTTCAGCGATCTCCTGCCGCACCCCCTGCTCATCACCGGCGATGCGGTACGAGTTCAAGGTGGCGTTGACGGTGGTGTACAGCAGATAGCCAACGACTACTGCGACCACCAGCAGGATTATCCGCGGCGCCGATCGGCCGAGCATGACTCTAGCCGCTCCTCCTTGAGACAACTCCTACCCCGCCAATCAAGCCGAAGTAAATGTAGCACATACTTGACAGCTTTACAAGCATACGAGAGTCAATACGGCCGGCGCTCGGCGAGGCCCTGCTCTTCGAGGTGGCAAGTGTCGTTGAGACGGACGAGCACAGCGCGGTCGCCGCTTATGTCGAGAACGCTGACGGCGGCGAGGTCGTGGCGCAGGCGGCGGAACTCGGTGATGGGCAGGCCGAGGGCACGACAGAGGATGACATGGATGGTGAAGTTGTGGCTAACGGCGCAGACGATGTCTTCGGGATGACGTCCGGCGATGCGCTGGACCGCCTCCCAGGCGCGATCCTGCACCTCCTGGAGGCTTTCGCCGCCGGGCATAGGGAGGGTGGCAACCTCGGGGCCGAGCCAACGCTGAAGGAAGCCCGGGTAGAGTTCTCTCACCTTTTCCATAGAGAGGCCATCGACTTCGCCGACGTCCATTTCGGAGAGCCCCTCTTCTACTTCCACCGGGAGGTTGTGCATCTCGGCGACGGCCTGAGCGGTCTCACAGGCACGGCGGAGAGGGCTGGCATAGACGGCGACCAGCGGCGCAAGCTGCAGGCGGCGGGCAAGCGCCTCGGCTTGCAGATGACCTGTCTCGTTGAGAGGGATATCGAGACGGCCAAGAGCGAGGCGGTCGCGGTTGCCGGCGGTTTCACCGTGGCGAGCGAGAATGAGGCGCATGGTAGCTGTTATGTAAACCTCCCGTGGCGGCGCCAGGCCTCGTGGGCGGGCGAGCTTTCGGCGAGGATGAGCTTGCTGCGATGGATTCGATCCGGCTCGGGCAAGCCCAGCGCCGATATCACCTGCTCGGGGCGGCCGCTGCCATTGTTATCGGCGCGCAGGCGCATGCCGATCATCAAACCGCTTTCACCCTGCTCCAGCCAGAGGTCATGGACGAGGGCACGGATGTCGTACTTGCGGGCCTCCTTATCGCGCTGATGTTCCCAGGGTATGCTCTCGGCCGCAAGGAAAGGCATCGACCGCTCCCTGGGCGCTTTCGGCCGAAAGCGAGGATTCGAGCCGTACCTGGTATTCCGCCCACCGCACCTCTGATTGCACTGAGGGGGCCCGCAGGCCGACCTCCTGCACTTCAAGAACCTCTACCCCCGGCGGCAGTTGATTCGCTACCTGCCGCGCGAACTCTAAGGGGGAGATGCGGCTATTGAGGAAGAGATCGAGTATTTCGGCGGAGCTGGTGACGCCGACCGCCAGAGGGGCAGCCAGCGAGAGACGGGGATGAGGCGTGAAACCCTCCGAATAGGCAAGGTCGACATTCGCACGGCGGAGGGCGCGCTCCCAGAGCCGCATGAGGTCGAGGTGGGTGATGAACTTGACCTGCTCGCCGCGAGAGAACCTGATCCGCAGCCGCTGGACTTTCATCGATCTCCTGTCTTCGTCACGAGAACGCTTTCGATCTTGGTGCCGTGGATCTCTGCGACGACCATCGTGAAGCCATCGCCGAGGACTATCTCGCCTTCTTGGGGAAGGTGGCCGAGGCGGCTGAGGGCATACCCAGCGATTGTCTCGTAGCGGCCTTCCGGTATGTTGAGGTCGAGTTCCTCATTCGCCTCGGAAACGCTCATCCCGCCGTCCACCTGGACGGTGTTTTCGTCGATGGTCTGGAACTCTCTCGGCATGCGGGCGAGCTCCTCGGCGACGGGACCGACCATCTCTTCCATCAGAAGCTCGATGGTGACGATGCCGGCGGTGCCGCCGTACTCGTCGACCACGATCGCCATGTGTTGAGCGCCGGCCTGCATCTCCCAGAACAGAGCCCCTACCGGCTTCGTCTCGGGCACAAAGTAGGTTGGGCGCATGCATTCTTCTATCGGGCTGGTAGCGGTAATGTCGCCGCGGCCGACGCCGCGCAGAACATCCTTGATGCCCACGACTCCGACGACGTTGTCGATGGTGTCTTTGTATACGGGAAGACGGGAATGGGGAGTCTCATCGAACACACGATAGAAGTCGCCGACGCTCATTCCGGTCTCCAGGAAGACCACCTCAGTGCGCGGTACCATAATCTCCTGAACCTGTCGGTCGCGGAACTGGAAGACCCTCTCGAGAAGCTCACCTGTCTCTTCTTCAAAGGCTTTCTCGCTGGTGCCGATGTCGATGAGCGTGCGGAGCTCAGCCTCGGTGACGGTGGGCGTGGCGCCAAGGCTGGAACCGAACAGGAGGCGGCCGAGCCCCCGGGGAGCAGCGGCAATCGCCCAGACAAGCGGCCTCAGCGCCGAGATGAGCCACTCTATGGGCGGGGCGACCAAGAGAGCGTATCGTTCGGTGACCCGTGCGGCGAGGACTTTGGGTGTGACCTCACCGACGACGGCAAGTAAGAGCGTCATCAAGACCGTGCCAAAGACGAGGCCGATGCCGCCGAAGCTCTCGATGGAGATGATGCTGGCCATGGCCGACGCCAGGACGACGAACAGATTCTGGAGGAGGACGATACCGGCGAAAAAGTGGTCACGGTCGGAGCGCAGGCGTTCGAGGGAGCGGGCGCGGAGACTGCCCTGCTCCGCCATGTGCTTCACACGGATACGGTCGGCGGCGATTATGGCGATCTCAATGCTGTTGACGAGGGCATACGCCAGCACGCCAAGGATGAGGATGGCGAGGGCAAGAAAGGTGTTCACCTACGGCAAAACCTTCCCGTCTGAAGAGAGTCAGCCGAAGGCCAGAGGTCTAACAAAGCATATGTCCCAACGACCCTCAGCCCGGGGAACGTGAGTGAACGCAAGCCCGTGGCATCCAGGCCAGCGATGATCATAGCAACAGGCGGCGAAGGCTGTCAAAGATTCCGGGCAGTTGGGAACTCGCTCTTTGGGCAAAGCGCTGAGGTCATGCTATACTGGCCCCTGATCACCGTCGATTCACGACGGATCCTGGTCATAAGACAGGCGACTCAATAGAGCCGTGACATCACCGCCTAGACAAGGCCATACCCTGCTCTCCACCGCAACTGCCGGATGTCTTCCCCTCATCGAAAGGCAGCCTAGATGAGGAACTGGCTATCGATCGCCATTCTGGCCGGGATCAGCCTGCCGGCGATCCTCTTGAGGGTGCTGGGGATCGAGCTGAACACTTACGTTGAGGTGGCGACCTTTGGTGTCTCCATTCTGGCTGCCGCATTTCTTCTGACCTGGGCATCTGAGGTCGCCGAGACGGAGATGTCGGCCACGCTCGCCCTGGCCGTCCTGGCGATCATCGCGGTACTGCCGGAGTATGCGGTAGACCTGTACTTCTCCTGGACCGCCCACACCAACCCGGAC
Organism: uncultured Chloroflexia bacterium; assembly: GCA_963763495.1. Lineage (GTDB taxonomy): Bacteria > Chloroflexota > Dehalococcoidia > DSTF01 > JALHUB01 > DAOUEO01. The sequence continues at coordinate 18,343 of CAVXOY010000004.1, read as the reverse complement.
AACGCCCACTTCGCGATAGCCAACATGACGGGCGCAAACCGGCTGCTTGTCGGATTCGCCTGGCCGATGGTCTTCTTCATCTTCTGGATGCAGACGCGGAAACGGTCTTTGACGATAGATGGCACGCAGAACGGCATGAGCATCATCTTCTTGGGCGCGGCCACGCTCTACAGTCTATCGATACCGCTCCGGGGCCATCTATCGCTCATCGATACGGCAGTGACGTTCCTGATCTTTGGGTCATACATGTATCTAATGTCGCGGATGCCGCCACGGGAGGTGGATGTGTTCGTCGGACCGGCGGCGGCCATCAAGTCGCTACCCACTGTGTGGCGCCGCATAGCAATCGCAGTGATCTTCCTGTTTGCGGCGAGCGTGATCTTTTGCGCCGCAGAGCCTTTCGCGGACGGCCTGGTGCACATGGGCGAGAAGCTCGGCATCGAAGAGTTTGTCCTAGTGCAATGGCTGGCACCTCTGGCCTCAGAGTCGCCGGAGTTTCTGCTGGCAGGGCTGCTGGCGGCGCGCGGCCGGCCGGGAGCAGGCATGACGATCCTGCTGTCCTCAAAGGTAAGCCAGTGGACGCTGCTGATCGGAAGCGTGCCCGCAGCCTATGCCATATCGGGGACGACTCTGTCGCCGCTGGACTTCGATACACGTCAAGCGGAGGAGGTCTTCCTAACGGCGGGGCAATCGCTCTTCGCGGTGGCGATCTTCGTGAGCTTGAGCATGTCAGTCTGGGAAGCAGCGCTTCTGGCGGGCCTCTTCACTTCTCAGCTCTTCTTCTTCAGCACGACTGTACGCATCGGCTACGGGGCGGTCTATCTGTTCATAGCGCTGGCCGTTCTCTTCCGCGACCTGCCGGCGATGCCTGTCCTCTGGCGGACTGCCAAGGAGTCGGTCCGCAACTCTGGGAGCGTTTCCCGGAGAGTGGAGCGACCTCCGCCCTGACCTTCCCCTCACTTGAAGGTCACACTGCCCAGCGACCAGTTGGTGTCGGCATCCCCAGGCATCGTGAGGTGGGCGAGGCGCCCAGATACATCGTCTGCGCTGCGAGGGGGAGGGGATCAGTCAACTTGGAGGGCTGACAGCGGCGGATGTTACGCGTTAGGCGGCTTTGGTCGTGGTCGAGGTCACAGAAGCACTCTCACTGAGCGCCGATCGGGCAGCCTCGATGAGTGACTCCGGAGTGTTGCTGTCCTCACCGAACGCGCCTATCCCCACTTCTACGGTCGGCAAGGCACAGGGATCTCGGGAGCCGGCGAGGGCGGGCAGCCCTGTGTTGACAAACTGCCGCAGCCTCTCCGCCAACTGGCGGGCCACGTCGCGTTGGGCACCCACAAACAGCACCGCGAACTCTCTCTCGCTGATCAATGCCACGAGGTCGGTGGCACGAGCGAGGTCCTTGACCAGCTCGGCGGCCGCTCGAAGGGTGGTTCGGTTGGCGCGGGCGGTGTGACGGTCGTTCCGGGTGCCCGGGAATTGTAGCTCAAGCAGGGCGATGGCGAACGGAGCGCCGTGGCGACGGGAGCGGTCGCATTCCAGCGCGAGACAGTCGTAGAAGTAGCGACGGTTGTGGAGACCGGTGGTCTCATCGTAGACGAAGGCCCAGGCGACAAGCGCTTCCCGCTTCCGATGCACGGTGGAGCGCAGCGTAGTCGCGATCAGCCCGATGAACATGCAGGAACCGGCGATGACCAAGGTAGCCACGAGATCCCAGGAGTAATCACTGACCGAGAGTCCTCCCGGTATCCAGGGGATGGCCCACACGACGAAGTAGAAGAAGCAGGCCCAAAAGGCGAGCAGAGCGACCCGGCTCAAATAGCAGGGTCCGAAAGTAGCTCTTGTAGATAGAGCCGGAAGGCTTACGATTTGTTTCCACGTGAACGACCTCTTCGGAACCGCCGGAGCTTTCCCCACCGCCGTCTCCGCAGAATAGAAATGCGAGGGCCTTCTTCGGCGGAGCCCATCCCTACTGTATTCTTCGGAGGCGGAGACGACCCCTGAAGGCAGGGAGTATCTGTCAAAAGATAGAAACTGAGAGCCGGCGTGATCCCCGCCTAGGCGGCGGTAATGATTCGTGCCGGGTCGATCTCGAGTGCCGTCATGACAGCGCCGGTGCGGTCGGATACTCGCAACTTGCGAAAGATGTGCCGGACATGCGTCTTCGCCGTCCCAACACTTATTCCCAGGAGAGCTCCTATCTCTTTGTTGCCGCGGCCCTGCGCTATCAGTCGCAGCACCTCCTGCTCCCGCGGGGTCAGCCTGCTCAACGGGGAACTGCCGAGGGAAGAGGACCGTTTGCCCGCGATCCCCGACGACCGGGCGCCGACGTAGGCAAAGAGGTCTTTGGTGACATTGTGGTCCACCACACTGCCGCCGGCGCTCAGCATGCGAATAGCCTCGATGAGCCTTGCTCCATCAATGTCGCCTCCCAGATAGCCCTGAGCTCCAGCCCGGACCACGGCCAGGAAGGAATCGAGTTCCAAACGGTCCGTCAAGACAAGAATGGGAGTCCAGGGTTTGTTCCTTGCAATGTGGCGGGTTGCGTCTAGGCGATCTGGTTCTGAGAAGCCGTAGCCCAAGATGACTACATCCGGAGACAGTGTGGTGGACTGCTGAACTACTTCGTCGACCGTCTTGCCAGCGGCGACGACTTCCATGTCGTTCTGAGCGGAAAGAAGACCACTTAGACCCTGGCGTGCCAGGTCAGCCGGATCAGCTACAAGTACGCTAATACGTTGCATCGGCGCCTTACCTCCTAGGACATCACAACGTTGATGCCCTCAGTGCCCCGCGAGATTACGGGCAGCGGTTCAGCGCCGCCCGCCACCAATCTGGCCTTGAAGACCAGACCCACTTTTTCTAGCCCGCGTCGATTATCTGATATAGTCCGATAGGAGAACTATGAGGGTCTCCCCTAAAGAACCCCGCAGGATGGCCTATCATGATCAGCAATATCCTCTACTCCCTCAGAATGATCATGCCGAGGGACAGTGAGAAGGCTCAGGACAGGGGCCGTCAGTGGTGGTCACCAGCAGGCGTGTTGGGCAGGCGACGATCAGCGCGCCGGAGGGCCGCCGAGGCGCAGTGTCTGGATCCCCCAGGGACGGAGGACGATACCATCGCCAGCGGCAGCTTCTGGGGTCAGGTCGAGAGAGCAGGCGTGGAGAGCGATGGGGCCACCACTAGCCAGGCTGGCCTGCCGGCTCTGGGAAGAGGCGTTCCAGACGCGAGCGTAGACCTTGCCCTTCTGAACGAGAAGCGCGGAGAGGAGGACTTCCTCGGTCCCGACCTTCAGGAAGCTTCCCTCAGCAGGCAGGCGTCCGGGACGAGGTCTTAGAAGTACACCAAGACAGGGAAGCTGATAGTCGATCGCGGCCTGTACGGCTTTCAGGCGAGAGGCGAAGGGGACAAGGGAGCATTCGTAGGCATAGCCTCCTCTCAAAGCCGCACGGTTTGACTTCTCTCCCGAAACGGTACTGCCAATAGGATCGACCCAGCGTTCCGGCGCCCACGCGAGGACGTTGCGAAGTTCCCCTTTGTCGCGGTCAAAGTGGTAGGCGGGGGTCCCCCGGTTCAGCAAGGCGACGCCCGTGCCCCGCTCATCATCCAATCCCAGGAGACTCATCCCCGTGATGCGCTCCCCCTCGGCATCGCTGACGAGGAAGGGGGAATCGGAGAAGCTCCGACGAAGGGTTGAGAGGAAGTTGAGGCAGAGCTTCTTTTCGTCTTGAATGTGGTAGGGGGCAGCAGATGAGTTGTCCGCTAGCTGAGGGCCGAACGTGGAGCCCGACCCGAAGTCGAACTCGACGCGGAGGTCGATGCGGGGAAGGTCTCGGTAGAGGGTGAACCAGAGGGAGAAGGGGATCCCAGCGAGCCGGCCATCCGTTCGGTACCGCTCAAAGACGGGGCCTTGCTGGACCATTTCGACTCGGCCCGCGCTCTCGCGAGAGTCATGATAGCGGCCGTTCTTCCAGACCGTCAGGAAGCCGCCGTCCACAAGCGTCATGCCACCAACATCTAGGCGGAGAGAGCCCTGTGGGCCGAATCGGGTTGAGTAGAAGGAGTTATCGAACACATATAGGCCGTCGGCCTGGGGCGAGCCGTCTGTGGCCAAGACGCCTTGATCGAACGAACCCGGCTCCGGCGCCCTCTCGCTGGGCAGGATATCCAGTAGCTGATAGCCAAGGGCGGGAACGTCGACAACGAAGCCAAGGGTCACGTCACCCACACCGCGGTGCACTACCTGGGACGGCACTTCTTGTCCGCCACGGGAAACTCGGAAGTCATTGCCCTTCAAGGTCACTTCAACGTACTCATGTCGGGTCCAGGAGGAAGGGTTGAAGAGGACGAAAGGCCGCCCCTGAAGAGAAGTGCTATCGATCAGGGAGGCAAGGAAAGCCGCGGCCCCCTGCGATACCTCGGCGGCTTTCTTGCGCGCCGCGACGGCCATGTCTTGACCAACCTCAGCCATCGAGCGGCCGTGCCGTCGAGAAAGCCGGGGGCCACAGAGGTGCAGATCCTGGTCTTGCGCGCGGAGCAGCTCTTTCCAGGCGGCTCCTATCTTCTCTTCTTCACTGTTGCGGCCCATCGCGTAAGCAAGAGCGTCAAGCCTCTCGGCGAGCAAGAGCCCGCCTTCTGCCTCGACGATATCCCTCTGCAGACGGCCACCGCCTAGTCCCCAGGGGACAGCGCTGGGGAACTGCTCGGCGCTATAGCTAACCGCCGGCGCTTCGGGGGCAGCGAGGGCGAAGTACTCGCGCGGCGTAACGAACCGAATATCCCGTCTGGCTGCGACGGCAGCTATGCCGGGAAAGGGAGCCCGGGGAGGCAGAAGATCGACAAGCCGGTTGATCAGGGGATGCCGGATCCCCATTGCGGACAGCCTCGCTCCGGAATCGCTCCAGACGCTCGATTATCCCAAGCATCGAAGTAACTGCCGGTGAGGCCACCGTTGGTCAGCCCTTTCTGCTCCTCCCCAACAATACCGCGGTCCATGAACTGATAACGAGGTGCCGCTGGCAACTCCGTCCCATCGGGTCCGCGCCAGCGGACGAGTTCGACATCCTCACTGGCTCCCCCACCAAAGGCGCCTTCATGAGGGCAGAGAATGACTTGCTTGATACCGAAGCCAGCCAGTATCTGGGGCAGTTGGGGGAAGAACTGGGGGTCGGCGACCAGATACGATTCGACATTGACACCTAGCGCGTCGCGGATGGCGGAGATGCCATAGTGTAACTGGCGGATATTGGATTCTCCGCTGATGCCCTGAGAGAGAGGCTGGACATAGGCACCGTTGACGATTTCCATCTGGCCCGAGGCGATGGCCTCCCTGATCTGGGAGATGGCAGCCGGGCTCATCTCGGCCATTTCTTCAATAGTATGCCCGTCCAATTCGAAGACGGCGCGGAGGCGCGGGATTTCTCTGAGCCGCTGGAGCACTGTCTCGCCGACCAGGGGCCAGAGGAATGCATACCAGAAACCTCCGCCGGGCAGGATGAGCCAATCCCAAAAGGTGATGCCGCCACGATAGGCGTCGATGACGAAGACGGGCTGGTCCAGGGCATCGGCAAAGACAGTGCCGGCGGCGGCTTGCGCCTCGCGGCGGTCCCTCTCGAGGATGTGACGGCGCCTGTTGCCGACAGTCCGGCGGAGGAGGGGAAGCGAGACAGCACGGGGAATCAGAGAAGACGACCAGATCGCAGAGAGCGCCGGCAACCGGTCATTCCTCATCATGGCCGAGCCTCCATTCTTGTCCCTAATGAGGCCCCTATTCGGAAATCGCCTTCCTGGCAGATCAGCGACCCTGATCAATGCCTAGGATACTTCATCGCCGTCGCTTAGGCGACCACTATGGCGTCCTTCGCTTCTTCTGCCGGTTTGGGCGAGGACATTAGGAGAACCGTCGGGGCAGCAACAAGGGCAGCCACAGCGGTAATCAGAAAGGCCAACCGGTACTCACCGGACGCATCGTACACTGCGCCGACAAAGATCGGGCCGGCGACGCTGCCGACACTGGAAATGAGGAACATCAGACCCTGTATGCCAGCGAAGGCGCGAAGGCCAAAGCACTCCGCCTGGAGGACAGGTCGCACGGTAATGGAGGCACCCCAACCAGGGCTGAACAAGGCGAGATAGAAGACAACGTGCCAAGCGCTCTGAATGCCCGCGAAGGCGAGTATGCCCAGACCCATCAGGAGATAGGCAACGGCCAGCAGCTTTCTCTTGTCCACGAAGTCGGACAGATAGCCGAAGCCCAGTCTGCCAGCGAGGCTTATTATAGTCATGGCCGTCGCCACCTGGGCAGCGCCCTCGGCGGAAAAGCCTACCGATTTCTTGAGGTAGGATATTTGGTGGACAACGAGCCCCATGCTGCCGAGTCCGGCCAAGGCCATGGCGATACCTAGAAACCAGAAGTTGCTCCGGCGGAGCGCTTGCCCCATTGTCGCGCCCTGTCGATGGATCGACTGACACTTCTTCCGTCGCTGAGCTTCCGTCCTCGCCCAACTCCTTCTCAGCGAGGGGCGGGTCCTCCAGCGGCGATTCGCCATCGGGTGTTAGACCCATGTCCTCCGGCTGACGGCGGACGGTCAGCGCCAGGGGGATGCAGATCGCCATCTGGGCAAGGCCCACAACGAAGACAGCCGTCCGCCAACCGTACGCGGTGATGAGGGCAGCCAGCACCATCGCCATGACGCCGCTGGCGCCTCCACCCAGCGTCACGAGAGCTGTAGCACGCCCGCGCTTCTTGACGAACCAGTGGGCGATAGCGGTGTAGGCAACAGGGCCGCCGGTAGCGCCCATTCCCAACGCTATGACCACAACAGCAGCGTAGAGTCCCCAGATCGCGTGGACCTGACTGAGGAATAGGAAGCCGATGCCCACGAGGGCAACGCCGGTGACGAGTAGGATGCGAGGGCCTAGTCGGTCGATAAGATAGCCCACAATCGGGCCCTCAATACCCCCCATCTCCGAACGGAGAGAGAAGGCTCCGCCGATAAGGGCATGACTCCAACCGAATTCTTCGTTAAGGGGGTCGACAAGGGTGGCAAAGCCGTAGAAGAAGGTGCCGGTGGTCACGAACATGACCGCAGACATGACGAAGACTATCCACCAGCCGAAGAAGAAGCGCATTGGGTTGGGCTGTTAGGGTCCTGTACGAGTAACCGCCATCCCTAGCCAGATGCTATCACTACGATTCGGCTTGTGGCAATTCCTCCGGCTCGTGGAGCGTCGCTGCCCTAGCCAGCGAGCGGATCTGTAGGAATCTGTCGGGGCTCGATCCGCGATGGCGCCGATGGGAGAGGACGACAGAAAGACAAGAGACCGCCCGGTTCACCCCCGAAGGGGATCGCCGGGCGGTACTCTATTTGCTCTTCCCTTTGGTCCGGTCTAGCGACCAGACCTCTACTTGTTTCTACTTCTATCCCTCTGACGTGCAGGGGTTGGACTTCACCAGGCTCGAGTTCTTGGCCGCAACCAAGGCGTCGAGGATGGTGACCGCACCGTTCTTGTCGATGTCCAAGACAACGTCGGAGCCTGGTGACGGATCCACTCCAAGCGCCCTCTTGGCGACGAACAGAACGTCCAGGATCTCGGCGGAGCGGTTGCCGTTGAGGTCGACGATCTCGATCCAGTCTTGGCAGCCGTCACCGTCGCGTGTCCTTGTTGGCCGGCATCGTGCCGTAGCCCATGATCTCGACGTTGTCGACGATCTCAACGGGCGCCAGAGCGCCGGTGCCGTCCCGTCGTCGTTGTCGGTGTCGGTGATGCTGGTGCCCGTCTGGCAGATTCAACCCGTCACCGTCGGGGTCCCACTCAACGTTGTCATCGCGGCCATCGTACTCGGCATCCCACAAGTCCCGCCGTCGTAGCCGTTAGGCGGCTCGTTCCAGCGGCAGGCGCGGAAGAAGAGGAGCGCAGCCGCGGTCAGGGCGGCCGGGCACTTCGAGGTCTTGAGGGTCGGGTCGGTGCCCAGGTATCCCTCAACACCGTCAAGGCAGCGGTCACCGTCGCTGTCGGCAACGAGCGGGGTTGGTGGGATCGGGGGTTCCCGGCAGGGTCTTCCCTCGCCAGCTCGGCGACATCGTCTGCCGCCATGGTCGTTGTCGTCGTCGGGGTCACAGGCGTCACCCAGCTTGTCCTGGTGGGCGCCAGTTGCTGGCACCGCCGCCATGTCCTCGGCGACCATCGTCTGCCGGTCGTTGTCGTCGTGCGCGTCGCAGGCGTCGTCGATTCGCCCTGCATGGGGTTGCTGGCCAACTGCCGGGACGACGCGCCGTTGTCGTCGGCGTTTGACGGCCTCGTCGCTCGCCTGGGTCGCGCACTGGCGGCATCGTCGACGGCGGTCGGCAGTCGTCGTCTGTCGTCGCCGCGCTGGCGACGTAGTCGTCGTCCGGCTTGTCGAGAGCCGTCACCATCAGTGTCGGGGTTCAGAGGGTTAGTGTACTGGAACATCTCGACGAAGTCGGTGGCGCCGTCACCGTCAGAGTCGGGGACCAGCGGGTTGGAGCCCCAGGCCCTCTCGATGCCGTCCACCAGGCCGTCGCAGTCCATGTCAGCGGCCCTGTCGTACTGGATGAGGTTTGGCTCCTCGCTGTACGGCAGAGACCGGGCAGCAGGGTGCCGCGTGGGCGTGTCGACGAAGTCCACAGGGTGGCTGGGTTGAGCGAAGGCAGCAGTCGGCGAGACAGTCGCCGTCATCGTCGATGCCCGGCGGCATGTCGGGGTCAGCGCGGCTCTCCTGGGCGGAGATGACGCCGTCACCGTTGATGTCGGGCGCGCCGTTCGCATCCATCCAGAAGCACTGGAGGTCGATTGTTCGCTCGACGTAGCCGGTGTCCGAAGCGATGCTGGGCGGGCTCTTGAACGACTTGCGGTCATCCCCCTCGCTCTGGAAGATCGTCCAGCGGGGGTAGAGGCCGGATGCGTCATCTATCGTGTCGGGAATTCCGGCGTCAGGGTTGGGAACGCCACACCAGACCTTGATGACGCTGCGGCTGGCGTTGTCGCTGGGCTTTGCCTCTCCGTACGGCGGAAGTGGCGCATCGATCCCCTTGATGACGATCGAATACAGGCCCGGCAGCGTATACGGCGGGCACATCACCTGGAGATCGGCGATGACGTCCACCTGCCCGTGCGGCTCGTCAACCTGGTAGGTCATGCACTGGTTGAGCGGGCCTGTCGAGCAGTCGACGGGCACCGTGACCGGTACCGGCGGATCCGTTGTGATCATTGGGCCGCCCCATTGCACCACGATGTCGGGGCCGGGCACGCCGTCGACGTCTGACACTTCGGCTACCAGCCACTCCTGGCCGGTGACCGTCGATGTGTGGTGGTTGGCCTTTAGCTCGTCGATGACCACGATTGTCGGCTCGCCGGTCATCAACTGGAGGTGCTTGGGTGTGGATGGGAACATCGTTGGCCCAACGGCCACGGGCTTCAGCCAGATGACCTCCTTGTCCACCAACGGGCTACCTTCCACACCATCGCAGACCACGCGCACAACGAAAGTAGCGGCGTTGTCATCGGCGTAGGTGTCCCTGGTGGGCAGGCCGGGCATCAGGCCCATTGATGGGCCAGAGGATGTTCTTGAGCACGACCAGGCCCTCACCAGGGCGGTGCAGGAGATCTGCAGGTTCTGGACCTGTGGTATCGGGGCTCCGGGCGGGAGAGGTATCGGCATGTCAAGAACCGACGTGCCGGACGCCGTCCAGACAGCAGCGAATGTTGGCCGTGGCCGGGCAGCCGTCGTTGACCAGGGGTCGTCCCGAGGGTCGTCGTTGATGGCATTCGCGCACTGAGCCCCGCCTCAGCGTACTCCTGCCTGTTGGCAGCCGTCGTTCACCACGTGTCGCCGTCGTCGTCGATCGCGTCGGCACACTGCGCGCTGCCCTCCGGGAAGGCTGACCTCCGTCTCCCAGTGCTCCATGAAGTTGCCGGGCGTAGGCCCGTTGTTCACCATGACCTTGGTCACGGGCACGACCACCGGCGCCCCAGAGAGGAAGCGGCGACCGTGTTCTGAGTCCAGAAGCCGTCGACGGCGGCGTCGGCGCACATGTCGGGCCTTTGTAGAAGTACACGGCCGGACAACCGTCATTCACCACGGTGTCGGCATCGTCGTCAGCAGTGTTCGCGCACTGCGGTCCGGCCTCCGGCGCACCCACGGCCCCTGGCGAGACCTTGCCATCTTCGGAAGTGCTGGACTGCGGGCTATCTAGACAGACAGCGCCCCCGGGGTTTGGGAAGGCCGGGCGACCACCAAGCTTCGAGGTCGCTGCGAAGCTCGCTGAGTTGGGAGACCAGGGGACGTTGGTGTAGACCGTGTTGAGAACTTCGTCGATCGGAAGGCCTATCCCGCCAGCGCCACCCAGGCAGATGTTGGTCCCGTCAGCCCGGTGGCGCAGCAGGAAGGAGAACGGCGGCATCATCGCCTTGACGTAGGCTTCAGATGTCCCCTCGACCGCCGTCGTTCGCTCGACCCAGAGGTAGGGAGTGAGGGGAGAGCAGGACGAGGCAAGGATGTCCACGGCGCCGTCGCACAGGGCATCGATGTCGGCCTGCACCGTGCCAACGGGCGTTCCATCCGCTATCTCCTTGTCCACCATAAGGCCGAAGCCCGGCGGCGTGAAGTTCCAGGGGAGAGCGCTGCGCTCACCCTTGATGATCTCCGCGTCCGAGTGGTTGATGATCGCCGCGCCCAACTGGGTGGAACTGAGTCCTCCCACGTCGGCGGGCCCGAACGGCTGGATGGGTTGGGGCATGAGGGCCTGGCTGCGATCCACGCCGTTCAGCACCCCAAACAGCGCTAATGCCATAGCTACGGCCACGACTCCTGTTAGAGAGAGTCTAACCTTCATCTTGGCATCCTCCTTGATACGGTAAAGATTTGGTTTGGCGAGGGACGATTTGGCGCCTAGCTAGAATCCTGCTAATGGTTTGTCGTTAGCCCTAATCTCCCCCTTTCTCAGCCGCTTTTTCCCAGCGGCACCTTGACTACGAGGTCTCGAAGACCCTCATGACAACCATGCCTCGACGGCAAGACATGCCGGGCGGGTGCATGTCGCCCGGAGGTGAACGGAGATTGGAAAGGCAAGGGCCGGCCCAGACGACCGGTCTCGATCTGAGGATGGAGAATAGCAGAATAAGCGCGGGGAACGACCAGGGCTTGACAGCGGTCTCTCTTCAGGACGCGACCGCATCCGCCGCTCCCGGTAGTCCAACGGAGGAAGGAAGACGAGAGAGGACGAGGAGTCCCAAGAGGACTCTAGCACCACACATAGCGCCGGCAGCCGGTTCCCCCTCATCATGGCCGAGCCTCCACTCTTGCCCTTAACGGGGAAAACGCTTTCCGATAGGCTACAGCGACATGCGCCTTAAGGCAATTCCTCCGACTGTCAGAAGCGGCTCGCCGTCGATGACGGCGAAAACCACACAAGGGCCACGATTCGCGACTGTCAGGACAAGAGGCAGCCGCGAACAGCCCAGGTACCGCCCGGCTCACCCCCGAGGGGGATTGCCGGGCGGTACCGTATTCTTTTTGCTCTTCCCTTAGGCCGGCCTCAAAGAGGCCAGTCCTCTACTTGATTCTACTTCTATCCCTCTGACGTGCAGGTGTTGGACTTCACCAGGCTCGAGTTCTTGGCCGCAACCAAGGCGTCGAGGATGGTGACAGAACCGTTCTTGTCGATGTCCAAGACAATGTCGGAGCCCGGGGCAGGATCCACTCCCAGCGCCCTCTTGGCGACGAACAGAACGTCCAGGATCTCGGCGGAGCGGTTGCCGTTGACGTCGACGATCTCGATCCAGTCCTGGCAGCCGTCACCGTCGGTGTCCTTGTTGGCGGGCATCGTGCCGTAGCCCTTGATCTCGACGTTGTCGGCGATCTCAACGGGCGCCAGGGCGCCGGTGCCCGTCCCGTTGTCGTTGTCGGTGTCGGTAACGGTGGTGCCGGTCTGGCAGACCACCCCGTCACCGTCGGGGTCCCACTCAACGTCGTCGTCGGTGCCGTCGTACTCGGCATCCCACAGTCCCGCCGTCGTAGCCGTTCGGCGGCACGTTCCAGCGGCAGGCGCGGAAGAACTTGAGCTGGTTGCCGCGCTCAGGGTAGCCGGGCACTTGGAGGCAGCGTTCGTCGGGTCCTTGCCCAAGTAACCCTCAACACCGTCAATGCAGCGGTCACCGTCGCTGTCGGCGACGAGCGGGTTAGTGGGATCGGGCGTTCCCGGAGGGTCTTCCCTCGCCAGCTCAGCGACGTCGACCGCCAAGTCGTTGTCGTCGTCCGGGTCGCAGGCGTCACCCATCTTGTCCTGGTTGGGGTTGCTGGCCCAGACGCCGGGGACAACGCTGCCGTTGTCGCGGCGCTTGCCGTCGTTGTTCGCCTGGTCGGCGTTGGCGACGGACGGGCAGTTGTCGTCGGCGTTCACCGCCTCGTCGCCTCAGCGGCGCCGGCAGCGGCGGCAATGTAGTCGTCGTCCGGCTTGTCGAGGAGCACCGTCACCGTCCGTGTCCTGCACGGTCGGGTTGGTGAAGCTGGAACATCTCGACGAAGTCGGTGGCGCCGTCACCGTCGGTGTCGGCGACCGTCGGGTTGGAGCCCCAGGCCACCTCGATGCCGTCCACCAGGCCGTCGCAGTCCTTGTCGGCGGCGGTGTCGTACTGGATCAGGTTGGGCGCTTCGCTGTAGGGCAGGACCGGACACAGCAGTCCCGTTCAGCGAATCGTCGGCGTCAGTGGGCTGTCCCGGCTGGGCGGCGGCCGCGTTGGCCAGGCAGTCACCGTCGGCGTCAATGCCTGCCGGCATGTCGGCGTCGTGCAGGCTCTCGTCTGCGGAGATGTAGCCGATGGCTGTCGGGGTCGCACGTGCCGCGCGTGCCGTCGTCGTCGAGCCAGTAGCACTGGAGGTCGATTGTGCGCTCGACGTAGTCGGTGTCGGAGGCGATGCTGGGCGGGCTCTCGTACGGCTTGCGGGAATCGCCCGGCCGACGGTTGGCGTTCTGGAAGGCGGTCCAGCGGGGGTAGAGGCCGCTGTTGTCGTCCAGGCCGTCAGCGTCTGACGTCAGCGCCGGCAAGAGGCGGCGTGCTGTACACGGGCGTCTCCGGCGACGCCGGTTATGGAGGTGCTGGACTGCGGGCTATCCAGACAGATCGCACCGGCCGGGCTGGGGAAGGCCGGGCTGCCACCGAGCTTGGTGGTCGCGACGAAGGTCCCCGACGGGCGAGAAGGGAACGCTGGTGTAAACGGTGTTCAGAACGTTGATCGTGGCGTAGGCTACCGATACCGAACAGCCAGAGGTTGGTGATGTCGGCGCGGTGGCGGAGCAGCCAGGGGAACGGCGGCACGATCTTTATCAGGTACTCTTCAGGGGTGCCGCCTACCGCCGTCGTCCTCTCGAACCAGGTCATAGGGAGTCGGGGGACTGGCAGGACTTGGCGAGGATGTCCACGCCGCCGTCACACAGAGCGTCGATACTGGAGGTGACAGTGCCGACGTTGGTCCCATCGGCGATGTCGGCGTCGATGTTCATGCCCCAGCCGCCGCCGCTGTAGATCCAGGGCAGGCCGACACGCTCACCCTGGATGATCTCGGTGACCGTGTAGTTGAGCACGCCCTGGCCTAGCTGGGTGGTGCTGATTCCCCCCTTGTCGTCGGGGCCAAAGGGCTGGATGGGTTGGGGTAGAATGGCGTTGGTAGGTCTCGCGCTGTTGAATACCCCAAGCAGGGCGAGCGCTAATGCTACAGCCACTAATCCGATTAAGGATACTCTAACCTTCATCTGACATCCTCCTTAAAGGACCAAAATGAGGTTGGCGAGGGACGGTTGGTACAATTGTTGGTGCCTAGTTCGGGCTTTGTGGGTGTTTTCTCAGACTCGCTCTCCCCCTTTCTGAGCCGCTCGTTGCCGGCGGCGCGTTCACTACGGGGCCTCGTGGGCCCTTGTCACAACAATGGTTGACGGGGTCAAGAAAAGGCAAAGGCCGACCAAGGAGTCAGCCTCGTTTTGGACAAACAGGACTAAGGAATAATTGCTTGCCATGGACAGCCCCACCATCTGTCGCAGCTCCCCCTCGCTAGCGGAGCGTTGAACAAGCAGTAATACTAGGCCACCATCTGTAATTATACACCTATATGTCAAGAGCCGCGCCTGGGGCAGCCGCTTGTGGTGCTATCCGTTGCTTTGGGAAGGGGGTGGCGGCATTTCGAGGGCGCAGCGCCGGCGTCTTGACGGGGCAGGAGGCTTTTCGATACGATCCAAGCGCCTCGCTTAGGTGAAGGATGAGCAACGGGGGCGATTAGCTCAGTTGGCTAGAGCGTCTGTTTTACACACAGAAGGTCGCAGGTTCGAGCCCTGCATCGCCCACCCGCCCAATCCCCATCAACCTCACGAGAAGCAAGCAGGCCGAAGGTCCGCCGCGTGGATTCGAGCCCTGCATCGCCCACCACCTGGATAGCGGCGACGGCGCGCTGGCGCTGGGCACTGACTCCTTTCGCTGTGAACGCATGCCCGCGATCGCTACGTGTGCAACGGCGGCTAGACCGATAGTCTTTCCTACAAGCAAGGCGACTCGCGGTGCCTGACACTCCGGCTTAATTCCTTCACGCGGCCTTCATGCTGCTGATCTCCGCGATCACAATTGTTGCACATGGCGCGCCTAGTATGTTGGTGTTCATGAGGCGTTGCCGGCACATGAGGTTGAGTTGCTCCCCATGGCCGAGTAGCGCCTAACGAGGAGGAGAGCAAGATGCCAACCTACTTGACGCTCTGGAAATGGACGGAACAAGGAGCGAAGAACGCGGACGGGGCCGTCGAACGCGCTAAGGGCTTTGAGGCCGATATCGAGAGGCGCGGGGGGAAGGTCATAGCCTTCATGTGGACACTTGGTCAGTTCGACGGCTTTGTCCTGGCCGAAGCTCCGGACGACGAGACCGTCACGTCAGCGCTGCTCGGCGTCGCACGTGTGGGGAACGCGACCACGCAGACGCTTCGGGCGTTCAACAAGGAGGAGATGAAGCAGATCATAGAGAAGGTTGGATAGCATCCACTGAGATTCCAGCTTTGAACCTTTACCCCGGGCTGCATGTCCGGACCAGTAAGAGAAGGCGACTGCAGAACGCGTTGGCGGACTCGGTAGGGCTTGCGAGAGAAGCTCCGCTCGATGCGATGGCCGATTCTTGCGGATACGACCGGCTTAGGGCCTTCAGTTAGAGCTGATAAGTTCTGCGTTTTCGCTCAGGGGTGCTGATTCTGTTGCACAGCGCTCAGCCTCAGATGCTTTACACACAGAAGGTCGCAGGTCGAGCCCTGCATCGCCCACCACACCGCCGGCTGGTTATGGGCCTGCGTGTCCGCCCGACGCAGTCAACCACCAGGGTCCGTCAACACGACCCAATCGACACTTCCCCCGCTCCCAGAACAGGAGAACGCAAACCCTGCCGTCGACTTCGAGGTAACCACAGGCTGGCACTGGCGCTGTACGGGTGTGAGAAGCACAGTATATTTGGCAGAACGCAGGCGACGGTCAAATCGCACGGTTGCACCAGCTTCAGGACCAGCGGAAAACTGGACGCTTCCTTTGTAGCCAAACAGATTCTGTGGTTTTCCCGAGCTTGTCGGCGTAGGGGCAATCGGGGTAGGAGTAGCCGTAGGAGTTGGCGTCGCGGTGTGGACCGGAGTCTGTGTTGGTGTTGCCGTGGGCGGGATCTCCGTGAGTGCAGGAACGATCGAGAAGGCCATGCTTAGTCACAATCGCCAGGAGAGAGCCGTCATGGCTCATAGCCATCCGCGCAGGAAAGCTCGCCGGGTGGAAACCGACGGGAGTATCCCCTATCGGTATCACACCTTTCGGCAGGAGAGTCGCCAAGTCTAGTATCTCGACTCCTTCGCTGCGCACTCGATAGCCGTAGCTGCCGTCCGGCTTCATGGCAACGCCGTACCCGTTTCCCGAAATCGTCCCCAGAATATCCAGGTGTGAGTCCAACAAATACGTCGGCCCAGTACCCGAAGCGACGAGGAACTTTGATGCAGAGGCATCCGAGGCGATGTAGCCCTTGTAGCCATACGCTCCCAGCGAACCGCTTTCTGGGAAGGAGTCGGTGGCAGCATCATAAAGGCTGACTGGGCCCGCCGAGGTATTCGCTTGCACAATGCCGATCTTTGGTCCGACCAGCAAGTGCTACTACCCAAGACCTCTCTGTGGTTGACCCTCGCGCCACCATGTCTTCGCTAGCCAAGTCCAGCTCCCGGAGGGGGACTTGGCCTGAACCGCCATAATGAGTCGTGAAGAGGGCCTTGCCGTTGTTGGCGATCGCAATTGACCATGGTGTGTCATCTAGGGTCGTGGGCGGAACTGTTATCTTCCGCAGTTCCACCTTTCCTGCCACATCAACGACGGATATGTTCGTCCCGCCGGAGTTTGCCACATACATCGTGACTCCATCAGGGGTGATATCGAATCCCATTGGAGCGGAACCAACCTGAATGGGCGTCTCCAGCGACAGCGTCTCCAGCGATAGAACCTCGATCCGGTTCTGGCCAGGGCTAGAGGCGTAGACGTGCGTGCAATTGTTGTCGAAATGCACGTCGTTAAGAGGTGCGCCCGTCGCAGGGATGAAGATCGGCCACGTGGCTAAAGCCGGACAACTTTCGGATTGGACGATTGGCACCGCTCCACTGCTCCGCCCTCCAAGCGTCATAGCCCCAACCAGGACGACGGTAGCGGCCGTTATAGCCACGACGAGACTTCTTCTAAGCGATCTCATCAGGGTTCCCTCCTTTTGCTTATTGATGTGAGGAATTATGTCCCAAGGATTGGGCGCTAACGGGATTTTCATTCTATCACGGCTGTCAACCAGGCCCCTCGAGGATGTGCCGTCGCAGGCCAGCTCCAGCCGTTCAGTTAGAGCTGATAAGTTCCGCGTTTTCGCTCAGGGGTGTTGAATCTGTTGCACAGCGCTCAGGCTCAGATGCTTTACACACAGAAGGTCGCAGGTTCGAGCCCTGCATCGCCCACCACGACCAATCCTAGGTACGAGATCGAGACGATAACTGTCTCGGTTTCTCTTCTCACCGAGCTCCTTCAGCCCTATTCTCTCTCAGGGCACCACATCGTAGCGGACAGGTGTCGCGTCCCATCCCGCCCAGCGCTTCTCCCAGTAGGCGTTGTGCAACCGGACCGAGACCTCTCCCGGGCCATCACGCCCCGCTACCAGGTCTCCGTCCACACTCCGCACCGGCATCACACTGCCGGCCGTGGTGGTTATGAAGACCTCCTGCGCGCCGGCGAGTTCGTCCGCGTGCAGCCGCCTAGCTTTCCACGGAAGACCGAGTTCGTCGCACAGGTCGAAGACACTCTGCCGCGTGATGCCTTCGAGACAGCCCGAGTCCGGAGTCACGACGACACCATCGATCACCGCGAATATGTTCGCGGCGACCGCTTCGGTGAGCCACCCGGCCTCGTCGGTGAGCACTGCCCACTCGGCCCCGCGATCGCCCGCCTCGAAAAGCGCCATTTGCATGTCGAGCCAGTGGAAGTTCTTGGCAGTCGGGTCGACGGCACGCGGCGAGATGCGAATCCGCTCCCGGCACGAGATCGAGCCGCGGCTGCGCTGAACGTCGTCGGCGACGAAGACGAACGGCACCACGAAGGCGAAGAAGCGATTCTCGAACTTCCCGCGTCGATCTCTCCGCGCGTCCGAGCGGCGGCGACCGCGAGTCACCGCCCACCAGACATAGGCGTCGCGCAGACCCGTGAGCGCAACTAGTTTGTGGAGGATCTCGGCCTCCTCGTCGCTGCCAACGGGTTGCGCACCCGCACCGCGGCAAGGACCGCGCGAAAGCGCGCCTCGGTGTCGTTCAAGCCGGAAGAAGGCGCCCCGGCTAACGCTTACCACATCGTACACGGCGTCGGCGTGCATGAACCCGAGTCGACAATCGGGACGGCGGCCTCTGTCAGCGGGCAGAAGTGAATGATGACGTAGGCCGAACCGAGAGCGTAGGCAGGGTCGTGGGCGCGCCGTGCATGCTCCGGGTCACTCCACATGATCTCGCCGACCGGGATGATATCCATGGTGCCGCCTCTCTCCTCTTGCATGTTTAAGCTGAGTCCTGCTGGCCCGCTAGTCTTCCACCTCGACCCGGAGTCCGTCTTCACGCGTCCAGTATTGTCCCGGGCCCTTCGCCCGTCAAGCTACTGGCTGCCTTCCAGCTCTGCGCCTAGAAAAGAGGCCTCGAGTTTGAGCTGATAAGTTCCGCGTTTTCGCTCGGCGGTGTTGGAATTCTGTTGCACAGCGCTCAGGCTCAGATGCTTTACACACAGAAGGTCGCAGGTTCGAGCCCTGCATCGC
>CAVXOY010000003.1:0-18775 GCA_963763495.1 uncultured Chloroflexia bacterium | reverse complement strand
GCCATGCTCCGCCTGGACGCGGTCTCCTAGGGGGCACTATAATCGTAGCAGACTCCTCGATGGGAAGTAAGGAGATGGCCCGATCAGGCCAGCCATGAACAACGATCCCATGACCCGCAAGACACAGGCCGACCTGATCGTTGAGACAGCAGCCCGGCAGCTCAGCGATCTGCTACACGAGGCCGTCTCCCAACTCGACCCCTTCCCACCCTTCCCCGGTTCGTTCTTCACCTACGGCATCGAAGTCGAGGGGGGAGCGGCGGAGAGCCCTGAGCGGGGCTGCGTCGTTCTGGGCGCCGATGGCGACCTCTACGAACTGGAAATCAGCATAGACTCGTCCCGCCAGATGCTCGACCCGATAGGAGGGCGCGACGAGAAGCTGGTAAAGCTGGACCTTCACCCCCGTGACTACATCCTTTATGCCTACGATGCGCTCACCAAAGTGACCGAGCTTCTGCTCGAGCAGCAGGCCCAGAGATAGGCTTAGAATCCCTCTGCTGGCAGATTCTCCCCTTGACGGCATCAGGTAGCCTTTCGTTACCGAGGGCCTCTCTTTCTGCTATCATGATGCTTGGCTACAGACGCCTTCAGCAAAGCCTGAGGGCACGCGCAGCGTCAGACACCCCGGCATTGATGAGGAGGCCAACCCGTTGCGGAGTTCTCGTCGCCCATCTCAGCCCTTGAACCGCATGGGCGCCCTCATCTTCAGCACCGCGCTGGCGGCGGCACTGGCTTTGGCGCTCCTCCCCGTGATCCCGCAATCGCTTCAAGTGGACGCGGGCGACATAGCCTCGCGCACCTGGCAGGCGCCGCGGGACTTCTCTTTCGAGAGCGCGGTGCTCACAGAGAAGGAACGAGAGAATGCGGCGCAAGCGGTGCCGGATGTTCTCGTCTTCAGCTCTGAAGTACGCTCGCAACAGACTGAGAAGCTGGACAAGCTCATCGGCGACGCCGGACGGGTGCGCGACTCCACCGACTTGAGCCGCTCTCAGAAACTCAGCGCCCTCCGCGGTACCGAGAACCTGCTGGCGCCCGGCTATGAAGCCTTCATCCTCGACATGACGGCGAATCAGTGGCAGACGGTGACGGGCGAGGCCAAGCGGGTGCTGGGGCAGGTCCTTAGCGAGGCGGTCACCGGGGGTCAGGAAGGCCAGATAGGCGAGCAGGTTCCCCAGATCATCGACTCATCCCTCTCCCCGGACGAGGCGGCGCTGGTGGACCTGATGGTGAAGCCGTTCGTCGTCGCCAATCTGGATGTGGACCCTGCGAAGACTGAGGAGAAGAAAGAGGAAGCAAGGGCAGCGGTCGTGCCGGTCCTGGTGACCTATGCCAAGAACCAGACGATCGTGCGCAGCGGCGACGTCATCGATAGCACGGCCATCGAAGCGATGCGCGAGGCGGGGCTCCTCTCCGCCCAACTCGGATGGCGCAACGCGGCGGCGATTCTGCTCGTATCCATCGTTACCGGCGGCCTTCTCGGCTCCTACGTCTACGCCTTCCCATCCGCGGGCAGCGTTGACCTCCGGCGTCTTGCCCTTCTATTGGTGGCGACCGCACTTGCTACCTTGGCTGCCAAGCTTTATCTTCCCCTCGTCTTGCCTGATCACGACCGGCATTTCCTGGCCTACGCTCTGCCGCTGGCAGCCGTCCCCATCATGCTGGCAGCCTTCTTGGAGACCCGGCTGGCGATCGTCACCGCCGCCGCGTTGGCAGCCTTGGTGACGTTTATCGTCGTCTACCTGCCCGGCGTCTCAGCGACCATGACCTCGGCTCCCTTGGACACTCTGCGGGCCACGGGAGTCTATGGTTTCGGGGGCGTCGCGGGTACCCTAGCCGTCCACCGGGCGGAGCGGTTGAACCGCTATCTGCTGGCCGGCATAGTCGCCGCCCTGGTCTCGATGGCAATGCTGACGGCCGCCTGGTTCCTGGACCTCAACCGCGAGATGATCGATCTCCCTTGGATGGGCCTAGCGGCGCTGATCGGCGGCTCTGTATCCGGCATGCTGGCGGCAGGGGCTTTCGTGACCCTGGGATCTCTTTTCGGCATAACCACCCGCGTCCAGCTCATGGAACTGGCCCAGCTCAACCAGCCTCTGCTGCGCCGGCTCCAGGACGAGGCGCCGGGGACGTTCCATCATAGCGTGATTCTGGGCAACCTTGCCGAGCGGGCGGCCGACCTCATCGGCGCTGACTCCCTCCTTGTCCGTGTCGGCTGCTATTTCCACGACGTGGGCAAGCTGAAGCAGCCTGGCTACTACATTGAAAACCAAATGGCGGGAAGCAACCCTCACGACAAGCTGGATTTCCGTCGCAGCGCCCAGATCGTTCTCCGCCACGTAGCCGACGGCCTGGAATTGGCCCGAGAACACGGCCTCCCTCCCCAGGTGCGGGACTTCATCACCCAACATCACGGAACAGGCCAGGCTGCGTATTTCTACCGCAAGGCTACAGAAGCCGGCGAGAAGGTCGACCCATCGCTGTTCACCTACCCCGGTCCCAAGCCCCAAAGCCGGGAGGTGGCGATAGTCATGCTCGCCGACTCGGTGGAAGCGACGATCCGGGCCGGCGGCGACCGCTCCCCGGAACGAATCGACACAATGGTGGACGAGGTCATCGCGGAACGTTTGGCTGAAGGGCAGCTCGACGAGTCAGACCTCACGCTGCGCGAGATCAAGATAGCAGCGGAGTCCTTCAAGTCCACCCTCCGCGGCGTATATCATCCCCGCCTGGAGTACCCGGCCGCCCCCGAGAGCAGCTCAAAGAAGCCATCCCGCCGGCTGCGCTTTCCCTCCCCCTCACCCACTACCCCTTCCAAGAAGCGCCAATAGAGACGGCTGGACCGCTCAACAACGGTCACTTCCGGCGCTGCTGCCCCGCCGGAGAATCTCCTAGGACTAACAATCTCACTCATGTATAATTAGAAGTGGCCGCTCCTAACAACAGAAAAGGATTTCCCATGCGCTTTGCTGTAGTAGTGTTCCCCGGCACCTGGAGTGACGGGGACTGTCATTACGTCCTGGACACCATCCTCGAACAAGACGTCGACTACGTCTGGCATCGCGAGCGCGACCTCTCGAAGTACGATTGCATCGTCCTGCCGGGCGGCTTCTCCTACGGCGACTATCTCCGCACAGGCGCCATCGCCCGCTTCTCGCCGGTGATGGAGGCAGTGGTGCGCCACGCCGAAATCGGGCCGTCTGGTGTTCGGGAGCTGCAACGGATTCCAGATCTTGTGTGAGTCCGGCCTCCTACCCGGCGCCCTCATGCGCAACGACAGCCTCCAGTTCCGCTGCCAGCCCGCCGATCTCCGCGTCGAGAATGCGGAAACGCCCTTCAGCAGCGCCTGCCGGCCCGGTCAGGTCATCCGCATCCCCATATCGCACGGCGAAGGAAGCTACTATGCGGACGCCGACACCCTTGCCCTGCTGGAGGAAAAAGGACAGGTCGTCTTCCGTTACGCGACGCCGGAGGGAGCGATCACGCCCGAGGCCAATCCCAACGGCTCTCTGAACAATATCGCCGGCATCATCAACAAGCGCGGGAATGTGCTGGGCATGATGCCCCACCCGGAGCGGGCCAGCGAGGCGCTGATGGGCGGCGAGGATGGTCTGTTCATCTGGCGATCAATCCTGAAGAGTGCGGTAGGCGCGCTCTCTAGCTAAAGCGTCGGAGGAAGCTTGTGGCAAGCAGAGTTCTCAAAGGAGGGAGACCATGAGTACCGCTGAGACCACCTATCCCCTGGCTTTCGACGTTGAGTACCCGGAGAGGCTTTCCCGCTGGCTGATATTCGTCAAGTGGCTACTCGTCATACCTCATCTGATAATCCTGTATGCTCTAATGGCCGTCGCGGAAATAATGACGTTCATCGCCTGGTTCGCCATCCTCTTCACCGGACGCTATCCCGAAGGGGATGTTCGATTTCGTCGTCGGCATCTACCGCTGGGATAACAATGTGAATGCGTACATCCTTTTCTTGCGCGATGATTACCCACCGTTCTCCCTATCAGCCGGTCAGTACCCTGTGACCTTCGACGTCGAGTACCCGGAGAAGCTATCGCGACTGCTCATATTCGTGAAGTGGCTGCTGATTATCCCGAACATCATCGTCCTGTTGTTCGTCGGCATCGCGTACTTCGTAACGCTGATCATTGCCTGGTTCGCGATTCTGTTCACCGGCCGCTACCCTGCGGGCTTGTTCAGGTTCGCAGTGGGATTCAACCGGTGGGGGGCGCGCGTCAATGCCTACGTTCTCCTGCTGCGCGACGAGTACCCGCCGTTCAGTCTGGCCCCGTGAGGCCATGAGCGAGGGAGGAGCTTAGTATGGAGGCAGGCGCTGCCTACCCCGTAACCCTTGCCATCGACTATCCGGAGCGCCAGTCGCGCTGGAAGACGCTCCTGCGTCTCTTTCTGCTGATCCCGCTGGTCATTTTCGGCGCGATCCTCTCCTACGGACTCTGGGCGATAATCGCCGTCACCTGGATCGCCGTCCTCGTGCGCGGGCGTATGCCTCGCTGGATGTTTGACGCGCAGGTCGCGCTGCACCGGTGGACGATCCGGGCCGTCTCCTACGGCGCGCTGCTCACCGACAGCTATCCCCCCTTCGACGGCGAACATCCCGTCCGGTTCGAAGTCGAGTATCCGGACAGGGTCTCGCGCTGGAAGCTGATCATCTGGAAGTCCATCACATCGATCCCCCACTTCTTCGTGCTCCAGTTCCTCTGGCTTGCCGCGCTGTTCTGCATGGTGGTCGGATGGTTTGCGATCCTCATTGTGGGGCGCTTCCCCAAGGGGCTGCACGGGTTCGTCGGCGGCGTTCTTCGCTGGCAAACGCGGGTGAATGCCTACACCATTTCGCTGCGGGACGAATTCCCACCGTTCAGCCTCTCGGACGAAGCCGGTCCCGCCGGTCGCGACACCTACATAGTCTCATCGGTCATCGGCTGCCTCCTGGGAGCGGGTCTTGTCGCCCTCACCATCGCTGCGGCAATTCTTGGCCGAGAGACGGTGCGGGTGCCCGTCCCCTACGATGACCTAACGGCCGGGCGCGTGTCCAGCTATGAGACCTCGGTCGATTTCTGGGGCGTGGATATCTCCCTGGTCAACGCCTTGGACCCCGCCGACGACTCCTTCTCTCTCCTGATACCCGAAGAAGACAAGCGGCTCGTCGCCTTCTGGTTCGAGCTAGACAACGATAGCGGCCATACCCGCAAGGTGTGGGACTCGGACTTCGCTCTGAAGGACAGCGACGGCAAATGGCACGACCCACTGCTGGCGGTGGCAGGCGGGCGCCCGACGCCGGTCAAGTTCAGTGACGACACGTTGATAGAAGCGGTCATTCTCTTCGAGATCGGAGAGGATACCCAACCCGAGGAACTGCGTTACTCTCTCTCACTACATGGAAGGCAAGCGAATAATCTACGAATTCGAGTGAATTATGGCTGTTGATGAACGTGTACTAGAGGAACTCGCGCTCTCTCTGGATGAGTACCGGCTGATCGTCGAGCGGCTGGGCCGGGAGCCGAATGAAGTGGAATTGGGCATGTTCGGCGCCCTATGGAGCGAGCACTGCGGCTACAAGAACAGCAAGCCCCTCCTCCGCCTCCTGCCCAATAGCGGCCCCCGCATTCTCACCCGCATGGGCGGCGAGAACGCCGGCGCCGTAGACATCGGCGACGGTTACTGCATCGTGATGAAGGTGGAGTCGCACAACCACCCCTCGGCCATCGAGCCCTACCAGGGGGCAGCGACCGGCGTCGGCGGCATCGTGCGCGACATCTTCGCCATGGGGGCGCGGCCCATCGCCATACTCGACTCTCTGCGCTTCGGCCCCCTCTCCGACCGCCGCAACCGCTATCTTTTCGGCGGCGTCGTGGGTGGCA
The DNA here is from genome assembly GCA_963763495.1 of uncultured Chloroflexia bacterium. Classification (GTDB taxonomy): domain Bacteria; phylum Chloroflexota; class Dehalococcoidia; order DSTF01; family JALHUB01; genus DAOUEO01. Next base: position 12,896 of record CAVXOY010000003.1, on the reverse strand, counting down.
TCGGCGGCTATGGCAACTGCCTGGGCATCCCTACCGTCGCCGGCGAGGTGAGCTTCGCCGACGCCTACTCCGCCAACCCTCTGGTCAACGCCATGTGCGTCGGCGTGGCGCGGATCGACGACCTGATGCCCGGTTGCGCCAAGGGGCCCGGCAATCTGGTGATGCTGGTGGGCTCCGATACCGGCCGCGACGGCATCGGCGGGGCGAACGTGCTGGCCTCGCGCGTGCTTCGACGAGTCCAGCGCCGAGTTGCGCCCTACCGTCCAGGTCGGCAACCCCTTCCTGGAAAAGCTGCTCATGGAGGCCTGCCTGGAGATCGCCGAGAAACACCCCGATTGGGTAGTCGGCATCCAGGATCTGGGGGCAGCCGGCCTCACCAGCTCCAGCGTCGAGGCCGCTGAGCGCGGCGGCGCGGGCATCGATATCGACATCGCCTGCGTGCCGCGACGGGAGCGAGGTATGGTCCCGTTCGAGGTCATGCTCTCGGAATCGCAAGAGCGGATGCTGGTCTTCGTCAAGACGGAGCACGAGGAAGACATCCGGCGGCTCTTCCAGCACTGGGAGATACGCTGCGACATCATCGGCAAGGTGACGGATGACGGCTACACTCACGTGCGGGACGGTGACCAGGAGGTGGTGACGGTCCCCGTAACGGTGTTCACCAACCCGCCGGAGTACCGCCGTGACGGCAAGGAACCTGCTTATCTGAAGCGATTGCAGTCCTACGATCTGGCTTCCTTGCCCGATCTGACCGACCCCGCCATCGACGGTCTGGTTGAAGCCGGCGCGGGAACGACACGGGCTTCGGCGGCATTGCTCCGTCTGATTTCTTCGCCCGAGATCGCCGACAAGCGCTGGGTCTGGCGTCAATATGACCACCAGGTGCTGACCAACACCGTGGTCGGCCCGGGCAGCGACGCCGCGGTCATGCGCGTCAAGGGCACCAAGAAGGGCATCGCCCTGACCAATGACGGCAACGGTCTCTACTGCTACCTCGACCCCTACGCCGGCGGGGCAATCGCTGTGGCGGAGGCGGCGCGCAACGTCGTCTGCGCCGGCGCCGAGCCGATCGCCCTGACCGACTGCCTGAACTTCGGCAACCCCGAAAAACTGGAGGTCTACTACCAGATGGAGCAGGCCATACTGGGCATGGCCGCCGCCTGCGAGAAGCTGGCCACGCCGGTCATCTCCGGCAACGTCAGCCTCTACAACGAGACCAACGGCGATGCGGTGCTACCGACGCCCGTGATCGGGATGCTCGGCTTGCTGGAGGACGTCGATCAGCGCTGCCCCATGGCTTTCCAGACGGCAGGGGACGAGGTCTTCCTTCTGGGCGCGGAACTGGAAACCCCGGTGGCGACGCTGGCGGGAAGCGAATACCTGCGACAGGTCCACACCCTGGTGGCCGGCCGGCCGCAGATCGACCTCGACTTCGAGGTCAGAGTGCAGCGCGTTTGCCTGGAGGCGATCCGGGGCGGGCTCCTCCACTCCGCCCACGACTGCTCCCACGGCGGGCTGGCGGTGACCCTGGCTGAGTGCTGCATCGAGGGCGGCCTGGGACTGGACGGCTCCGGCCTGAGAATGAGCGGCCGCCTGGATGCCGCCCTGTTCGGCGAGGGGCAGTCGCGGATCGTCGTCTCTTGCCCGCCGGAACGCCGGAATGAGGTGGACGCTCTAGCCCGTCGCTTCGACGTTCCCCTCACGTATCTAGGGCGAGCCGGCGGCGAGCGGCTGGTGATCGGCGATGCTGTGAGCGTGCCCGTTGCTGACCTGGCTCGCGGCTATCGAGAGGGGCTGCCGCGGGCCATTCAGGGCCGCTAGTCCCCTTGCTCCCCCGCCTTGACAAGAATATTCGTTCTAGTTACGCTAATAGCGTAACCGGTACCGCGAGATACAGGCCCGAGTTTTGTGCTTGGGTATGTGGAAAGATTTCGTAAGGCAGTTTACCGATTCTTGGTTGACGGAGTGCCTGCCAACAATATGATGGGGACGGTGGCATCGCCTCTCCCCAAAACGTGAATCCTGGAGGAGTTTCTGTGAAGGTTGTTTTTCTGCAAGACGTCGAAGGTTCCGGCAAGGTGGGCGAGATCAAGAACGTCGCCGACGGGTTCGCTCGCAATTTCCTCTCTGCCCCGAGGGCTAGCCGCGCCCGCCACGGCTGCCGCCATCAAGAAGGGTGAGGCGGCCGCTGCCGCCGAGGCCCGCCGCCAGGCTCAACTCGATGAGCAGGCCCAGACGCTGGCTGACAAGCTGGCCGCCGGTGTCACTATCACCGCAAAGGCAGGTCGCAAGGGGCGGCTCTTCGGTTCCGTGACCCAGGCGGACATCGCCCAAGAGATCGCGACCATCCTGGGGCAGGAAATCGACCGGCACCAAGTGCTGCTGGCAGAGCCGATCAAGGAGGTCGGGACACATGAAGTCGCCCTCCAACTGACGCGCAACGTCCGGCCCAACGTGCTGGTGGAGGTCGTCGCCGAGGGCGGAGCCGTCGAGGAAGAAGCAGAACCAGAGACAGCGGAAACGGAAGAGCCGGCAGTCGACAAGGAGTAGAAGCCGGCTTCTCGCAGCTACCTCGCCGCTCCAGCGATGGATGGGGCAGCCTCAGATGGCGGTAACAGGAGGCCGCCATGGCAACACCGCAGGAATACGAAACCGCTCTACGGGAAGCTGAAAAGGAACTGGCGCAGGCTCAGACAGCCGACGATATCCGCAAGGTCTGGCGGAAGTACTATCTGACCCTCGGCCACCGCTCGCTGGGCAGGATTCTCATAGGGCGACCAGCGACGGACTTGATCGCCCGCCGCCATGCCAAGCGCGATGAGGAAACCTAAGGCGAGACCCATCCATCTTTCTTATTCACGCCAAGGATAACGATGCAGTCCGAGAGGCTCCCTCCCCATGACATAGAAGCGGAAGAGGCGGTCATCGCCTCCATCCTCGTCGACGACGAGGCCATCCACAAGGTGGCGCCAATCCTCCGGCCCGACGATTTCTTCCGCGAGAAGAACGCCTGGACATATGAGGTCTGCCTCGCCCTGTGGGACCGCAACGAGGCCATCAACGAGGTCACTGTCGGTCACGAGCTGGCCCGCCGCGAGCGCCTGGAGCAGGTAGGAGGGCTTGCTTACCTGAGCCGTCTCGTTACCGAACTCCCTACCCCCATCGGTGTCGAGCATTACGCCCGGATCGTCAAACGGGACGCCACTTACCGCCGTCTCATCGAGGTTGCAGGCAAGATCAATCAGATGGCCTACATAGGCGGCGCCGACCTGGAGAGCGCCCTCGCCCGCTCCGAGAACATGATCCTCTCGATTTCCTCCGACCAGCGCCTCCGTGACTTCGTCCACATCAAGGATGTCCTGGACGGGTACTGGGAAGGCCCAGGAATGGAGGCTTTCAAGGGTGGGCTGCAGGGGAACATTCGCACCGGTTTCATGGACCTCGATACCCTTTTGGGCGGTCTAAAGCGTTCCGACCTCGTCATACTGGCGGCACGACCCAGCCTTGGCAAGACGAGCCTCGCTCTGAATATCGCCCGCAACTCAGCGGTCGGCCAGAACGCAAAGGTCGCGATATTCAGCCTGGAGATGGCCGCCGAGCAACTGGTGCAGCGTCTTCTTTCCAGCGAGTCAGGGGTAGACTCCACTCGCCTGCGCCTGGGGTTACACACCGAGGCGGAGGAAAGGCGGGTCATGAACGCCCTGGGTATCCTGTCCGGCGTCGACATCTATGTCGACGACAGCGCCGTCCAGCGAGTAACGGAGATACGCAGTAAGGCCCTGCGTCTACACCGCGAAAAGGGACTGGATCTGATAATCGTCGACTATCTCCAGCTCATCGCCGGCACCGAGCGGGGAGACAACAGGGTTCAAGAGATAAGCTACATCTCACGCGCGCTAAAGGGGTTGGCGCGTGAGTTGGATGTTCCCGTTCTTGCCGTATCCCAGCTCTCACGCGCGCCTGAGATGCGCTCTCCCCACATACCGATGCTGAGTGACCTGCGGGAGAGCGGCAGCATTGAGCAGGACGCCGACGTCGTCGTATTCATCTACCGGGAGGATGTATACGTCCGCAAGGAAGACTGGGATCTGACACATCCGGACGGGAGCCCCTATCCCGCCGGCGACGCTCAGATCATCATCGCCAAGCACAGGAACGGGCCGACGGGGACCCTCCACCTACGCTTCCGGCAGAAGCTCGCCCGCTTCGAGGACCTGCTCCTCCGCGACGAAGAGCAAGAGCCGGCCAGCGCTGTTGGATTGGAGGCCTGATGGGTATCGAGAAGGCACGATCAAACCGCGTGACGACATGGCAGAGAAAATAGACGATATCCTGAGAAGGTTATACCCAAGCCGGGGTGTATCACCTGGCGAGAGTCAGGCAGGTGCGGCGACATCATCAGAGGCGCCTGCAGAGCCGCCGCCGGACGAATCAGAGAGCAGCGTCTGCCCTCTGTGCGGAGGGGCCGGCTTCGTGCGCCGGAACGTCCCCCTCGGTCATCCCGATTTCGGCAAGGCCTTCCCCTGCGATTGCGTGATCCACGAGCGAGAAGAAGAGCGCCTGACCCGCCTCCAGCGATACAGCAACCTCGGCCCCCTCACCCGCCTCACGTTCGCCAATCTGAGCAGCCGGGGACGCAGCAGCAACCCCCGCGACCAGGAGCGGTTCCAGCGCTGCGTTGAAGATGCGCAGGCCTTCGCGGAGGCTCCCGAAGGGTGGCTTGTCCTCTCCGGCCCCAGCGGCTGCGGCAAGACGCACTTAGCGGCCGCGATCACCAACCGCTGCCTGGAGCTGGGCTCGGCGGCCCTCTTCGTCATCGTGCCCGACCTGCTGGACAGCCTTCGCGCCGGCTATCATCCTGACAGCCAGGAGAGCTACGATCAGACCTTCGACCACGTGCGCAACGCACCGGTGCTCATTCTCGATGACTTCGGCGCCCACAGCTCCACTGCCTGGGCTCAGGAGAAGCTCTTCCAGATCATCAACCACCGCTTCAATGGCCGCCTGCCCACTGTGATCACGACCAATCAGTCGCTCCAGAAGCTGGACGACCGCCTCTACACGCGCCTCAGCGACCCCTCTCTCAGCCGGGTCTATGAGCTGGAGTCAACCTCCAGCGCCCGAGCGGGACGGCGCCGGCTGGACATGTTCGAGCAGCCACGCTTCCGCGCGATGACGTTCGAGAGCTTCGACACGCAGGGCCTCCACCTGCCGGCGGGAGAACGGAGGAAACTCGCGGATGCCTACCGCTTTGCCTTGGATTTCGCCCAGAAGCCGGAGGGTTGGCTGATGCTGACGGGGCCCCACGGCAGCGGAAAGACCCATCTGGCCGTGGCGATAACCAACTACCGCCGCCAAGCGGGAGAGATCCCCTACCTGGTGGGGGTGACAGAGCTTCTGCACTTCTTGCGCCAGAGTAGAGAGACCGGGAGCCCGCTCGTTCTCCACCAGGAGCTGGAGGAGATACGGGAGATCCCCCTGCTTGTCCTGGACAACCTCGACCTCCGCCGGCGCAACCCCTATTGGGATGAGCTCTACGAGATCCTAAGCCATCGCTATGACCGCCGCCTGCCGACAGTCGTCACCACCTCGCGAACGCTGGCCAACCTCTCTCTGGACGAAACGGGAGAGCGGCTGGCGTCGCTGCTCGGTGATCCGGCCTTCTGTTCGGAGGTACACCTGCCGGAATCCGTCCCCTCGCGGGAAGGCTCCCCGATTCGCAGGAGCGAGCCTTCGGACGAAGAGCCACCGCGTCGCTCCCGAAAGAGAGCACTCTAAGCAGTCCGCAGCGACTGTCTCGCCGTCCGCCCTCCGTCACCATTAGAAAGGAACCTTGCCCGTCATAATTGACCCAATTTTCCGAGATTAGCGCTTCTATAGTTGATCTACACCGATCACTCGCCTATACTCTCGCCCGTGGCCTGGTCTTGCCTACTCTTCCTGTAGGTGTATCGCCGCGACCGACTACCAGCCAAGAGGAGGATCCTAAGGTGGCACTTCAGGACAAGACTCTAGCGTGTCGGGATTGTGGGGAGGAGTTCGTCTTCACTGCAGGGGAACAGGGTTTCTACCTTGAAAAGGGCCTTTTGAACGACCCTCAGCGCTGCCCTACCTGCCGAGCGGCCCGGCGCCGCGAGCGCGCGGATAGTCAGCGCCAGATGACTACGGTGGTCTGCGCATCCTGTGGCGCCCAGACCTCCGTTCCCTTCGTCCCCAGACTGGACCGCCCTGTCTACTGCAACACCTGCTTCGAGAAGGTGCGGTCGACTGCCAGCGAGGACCGAGCGGCCGCTGAGTAGTTACGGAATGGGGGCCACGGGAACCCTCTCGGCTCTGACGTATTCTTGACCACAGCGCCCCGGCGCTTTGAACTAGGAGTGTGCCGAGTCACTCCCCTCTTGGATCGCATAACCTTGCACCCAGACCTCTCCCCCCTCCCAAACTTCCTTCTTCCAGATCGGCACAGTCTCTTTGATGCGGTCGATGGCGTAGTGACAGGCAGCGAAGGCGTCCTGCCTGTGCGGGGCTGACACGGCAACGATGAGGCAGATCTCTCCCACCTCCAACCGCCCTATGCGGTGACGCATCGCCACCTCCGTAATCTGCCAGCGGGAACGCAAATCATCGCCGATCTTCTGCATTTCCTTAACCGCCATAGGGACATAGGCGTCGTACTCAAGGTGGAGCACGCGGCGGCCCTCGCTGCTCCCTCGCACGACACCGTAGAACAGCACTATGGCGCCACTTTCGTCCTTGCGGACGAAGTCCAGCAGAGGCTGAGGCTCCAGTGGATCGCGGGTGACCTCAAACATGGCGCCCTCCGCTGATGGGCGGGATTAGGGCTACTTCATCGCCATCCTGAAGAAGGTATTCCTGCGATCTGTACTCCTGGTTGACCGCACAGACGAGACTGGGGAGGAAAGGCGCCAGTTTAGGGAAATCACGGCCAAGTCCCTCCCGTAGGTCGCCGACGCTCGCCCCCTCGGGCAGATCGACCTCGATCTCGTGTTGGCCGATTACCTCCCGCAGGCCGGCGAATAGCTCAACTCGAACCCTCATGGTACCTTCCTAACAGCGATAGATATGATGTAATCTCCTCTCTAATAGTATAAGTCATCTCGGCAGATGACAGACATCAGGCGGTCTTGGCTCCTAGAGAGCCGACAGCCGCAAACTGCCGACACAGTTGCTGAGCCTATGTACTTCCGTTTGATAGGCTTCGCGAAACTATGGCGATGGTTTCAGCTTTGACGAAGATCGGCCGCGTGGCCATCGACATGCTGTTTCCGCCTCGCTGCGTGGGCTGCGGGAGCTTTGGTACCTTCTTGTGCCAGCATTGCGACGGAGGATTTGCCACCGGCCGTCTCGCCTCGTTGCCCAGTCTGCTGGCAACCCTACAAGGGAACCGATCTTTGCCCTCGCTGCCGCCGGGAACGGCCGGCCTTCGCAGGGCTACGGTCTCCCTACATTTTCCGGGAGACGGTTCGAGAGTTGGTGCATGGGCTCAAATACAACCACCAATCAGTGCTTGCCCTACCGATCGCTTCCCTCCTCAGCCGATACTTAGTCGAGGTATCTGTTCCGGCAGACGTACTGATACCAGTGCCTCTCTATCCGCGAAGGGAGCGCGTGCGGGGCTACAACCAGTCGGCTCTCTTGGCGCGAGAGCTGGGCCGCATCACCGGGCTGCCGGTAGAGGAGAAGACGCTCACCAGGGAGCGCAACACGCCATCTCAGGCGGAGAGCGCCGGCGCCGAGGCGAGGAAGCTCAACGTGAAAGGCGCCTTCCGCTATAGGGGCGAAGGGCTTCAAGGGCAAACGGTATTGCTCGTCGACGATGTCGCTACCACGGGAGCTACCATCGACGCCTGTGCGCGCGTCCTGCGTGACAGTGGCGCCGCTTCCGTTTGGGCAGTGACCTTCGCCCGAGAGGACTGAAATGACCCGGCGAAGAGGCCTTGGGTCGCTGTCAGAGGGTTCTGGCGGCTAGCAACTGGGAGGGTACTTATGCCCCTGCCAGAGTTGGTGATCTTCTATGGCGGCATGGGCGGCAGCCCCGTCGAGGAGATGATGGCTGATGCCCTGGCCGAGGACACCCTCGATGCCCTCGAGAAGATCGTCGCCTCAAACGCCGTCAGCGGGGCAATCCTTGTCACTGATAGGCCGGAGCTAGGTCAGCGCTGTCCCCCGGATGTGAGAGTAGACGTTGACAATGCCCCGTTCCACTTCGGCCAGCGCCTCGCGGGAGTCATCGGCCACTACAATCTCGAGCGACTAATATACCTGGGGGCCGGAGGCGCACCCCTGATGACCGCGGAAGACTTCTTCTCTCTGGGTCACTACCTGGGCATGGTGTGGAACACGGTACTGACCAACAACCTACACTCCGCCGACCTGGTCGCGTTCGTTCCCGGCGAGGCATTGCTCCACGTCGAGCCTCTGCCCAGCGCCGACAATACGCTGGCCAGGCTGCTGCGAGACCAAGCAGGACTAGCGACTCAGGAGTTGCCTCGGAGCACCGCCACCCAGCTTAATATCGACTCACCCGCCGATCTGCTGACCCTTAAGCTTGTCGGGGGAGAGGGCGCTCACTTGCGGGCCTGGCTAGACGCGGCGAACCTGGATGTCTCCCGCTATCAGGAATGCCTTCGCTTCTTCACAGATATCGATGCCGAAGTGCTAATCGCGGGCCGCGTGGGAAGCCAGGTATGGCAATACCTGGAGCAGGAGACAGCATGCCGGACGCGCCTTTTTTCGGAGGAGCGGGGGATGCGGGCCATGGGCCGCGCCCAACTAGGGCAGGTCACGCTCCTTGCTGGCCTATCACCTGCTGGAGGTGGGCTGCGAGCGCTTTTTCCAGGAGGTAGCAGGGATGGCTCAGGCCGCCATCATAGACACGCGCGTGATCATCGCCCACCTTAACACCCATCCCTCGCGAGCCGACCGCTTCCTTTCCGACCTCGGCCGCTATGAGGATATCAGCGACCCGCTTCTCCGTGAATTCACGGAGGCAGCAGTCAAAGCGCCGATCCCTGTCCTCCTAGGCGGGCACTCCTTGGTCGCCGGCGGTCTGATGGCCTTGATCGAGGCAGCTTGGCGGGGACAGCACCGGGCAGCGGGCAGCAGCACAGCCGGCTGACCTCAGCTTGACAGATAGTTGCCCTTTGAGATACGCTCACCAAAGTGTCAAGGGGCTCTCCGTCAATCCAACCACCTTCTGCTTTCTCCAGCGCGCGCTTGAGCCGCCGGATCCTGCTGGCGTTCGCCGTGCTCATCTTCGCCGTCGGCGCCGCCTATGGTGCCCTCGTTCTAGTCACTCAGGTCGACGATATCCTTTTCCCCGGAAATGGCCTCCGTCTGAGCGGGAAGCTCGGCCTGCCGGGCATTGACACCGGATCGGGTGACAGCGGCATCGGCAAGGATCGCATAAACTTCCTAGTCATGGGATTGGACCGCCGCCCCCGCGAAGGCCAAGCGCCGAGCCGCAGCGATACGATGTTCGTCCTGACCATCGATCCCCAGACAAAGACCGCCGGCATTCTGGGCATTCCCCGCGATCTGTACGTCGAGATTCCCGACGGAGACGGCGGCTACTATGAAGACCGCGTCAACACGGCCCTCGTTGTGGGCGAGGTCAACGGCTACAAGGGGGGCGGGCAGCAGCTGGCCATCGACACCGTCGAGCATAACCTGGGCGTCAAGATCCACCACTACATCATCATTGACTTCACGGGGTTCGAGCAGGTCATCGATGCGCTGGGGGGCATCGATATCGATGTCCCTACCTATGTCTCTGACCCTTATTACTCGGAGAGCGAGCTCCCCGGCGACTACAACCCTCAGGAATTTGAGCCGGGTATCCAGCATATGGACGGCCCGACCGCCCTAGCCTACGCCCGCATCCGGCGTGACTCGGATGACCTAGACCGCATTCAGCGCCAGCAGCGCATAATCTTCGCTGTGATGGACAAGGCGCTCAGTCTAGACGTGCTGGGCAATGCCTTGGACCTGTGGGACAAATACAAGGACACCATAGACACGGACATAAACGACTTCCAGATAGCCGGCTTCGCCAGGCTGGCAGCCGATGTTTCTCCGGAAAAGATAAGCGCTCTCTCGCTGGGGCCGGCCACGACGCCCTGGATGACTCCGCAAGGCGCCAGCCGTTCTTCTCCCTTCAACGGAAGGGATAGCGAAGATCGTCCAGGCTCTCTTCTCCGATCAACAGCTACTGGACGAGCAGGCGGTGGTCGAGGTCCAGAACGGCACCGGCGAGGCAGGCGTGGCCGACAGTACCGTCAGCCTACTAATCAACCTTGGATTCCCCCAGCAGTCGCTGATCGCCGCCGCTGCCCCGAACGACGAAGTGTTCCCCGAGACAACTATCATAGACTTCAGCGGCCAGCAGAATGACTACACCCTGCAAAAGCTGGCGGAATGGCTGAACGTCCCCACCACAAGCATCCGGCGGGCCACTGCCGCCGACGCGAGTCTGCGAACGACCGAGGCCGACATACTCGTCCTCCTAGGCAGCGACATCAACATCGCCAGCCTAGGTTCTTCGGACAGCAACTAGGGATTCTCTCTTCTCTCTGAGTTTTTCCGTTTCCCGGTCTTGTGTTCCCCGTGGCTTCTTGGCCCACTCGTCCTCAGGGCCTGTTATGCGACGCCAGGGCTCACCGCCGACAACGAGGACATCTCCCAACAGCCACAGGGGACTTCGGCAATACAAACGGGTTGCGCGTGGGAAGAGTAATACTACTCTTTGGTCTTGCGCGGGCGACGGGCCGCCTTTGCTTTGGGGGCAGGTGCCGGCTCAGCTTCTTTCTTGGGCCGACGGACCCGCTTCTTTGGCGGGGCCTCTTCTTCCGGGGTAGCGACAGCAGCAGCCACAGCGGCGTTGTACCTAGTCATGAGCCTTGACTTGCGTCGGGCGGCGTTGTTCGGGTGGATGACGCCTTTCTTCGCCGCCTTATCAAGGGCAGCAGCAGCCTTGCGAACGGCCAGCTCCGCCTCCTCCACCTGACGGCTCTCTATCAAAGGAAGGGCTTCCCGTATCTGGGTCTTGGTGGCGCTGCGTACTGATCTATTACGCAGACGTGCGCGATCCGCGCGCCGCGCCCGCTTTTCAGCGGATGGACTGTGTGTCAAGGCCGCTCTCCTTATGTGGACTAAGAGTATATTAGACGAGTGATCCCCTTCATGTCTAGGGCAACCCCATTCCCCATGCTATAATGGGCCGACTTCAAGTCCTCAACTGAAACGGCGGAATGGAACGAGAAGAGAGTCCTTCTGTCGGCACCGGCTTGGCCGCGGCGGCAATCGTCGTAGCCATCGGCTTCTTGGGCAGCCGTCTACTTGGTTTGCTCCGGACGGTCGTCATCGCCAAGAGCTTCGGGACCAGCCCCGAGTTGAGCGCCTACTGGGTAGCCTTTCGCCTGCCGGACATGATCTTCCAATTGCTGGCGGGAGCTACCCTCGCCAGCGCCTTCATCCCCGTCTTCTCACGTTACTTTACCCGTCGCAGCAGCGAAGAGGCCTGGCGTCTCGCCAGTTCGGTGCTCAACCTGGTTTTCATAGCGACCATCGCCTTCGCCATCGTGGGATTCATCCTCGCACCCTGGTTTATTCCCCTCATCGCGCCCGGGCTGGGCGAGGATACGGGCCGCCAGGCGGAGCTCCATTCCCTCGCCACAGACCTCACCCGGATAATGCTGATTTCGCCCATCTTCTTCTCGGTAGGCGGGATGTTCATGGGGATACTGAACGCTCGCCACCACTTTCTTTTCCCCGCCCTCGCGCCCTGGACCTATAACCTGTCCATCATAGTAGCCGCCCTCGTTTCCGATAGGGTGGAGGCGCTGGCGATAGCCGTCGCCGTCGGATCAGCGCTGCACCTGCTGATCCAGATTCCCGGGCTGCAACTGGTGGGCATGATCTACAAGCCGGTGGCGCAATGGCGGGACGAAGGGGTTCGCGAAGTCGGCCGCCTAATGCTGCCGCGGGTACTGGGACTGGCTGCTGTTCAGATCAACTTCTTGGTCACAACGTTCTTCGCCTCACTAGTGAGCGATGAGGCCATCTCCGGCATCAACTACGCCTGGCTCATCATCATGACGCCCGTGGGGCTGTTCGGCATGGCCATCTCCACGGCAGTGTTCCCCACTCTCGCCGAGCAGGCCGCAGTCGAGCGTAGGGACGAACTGCGCCACACTCTATCCCTGAGTCTCCGCCTCATTCTGTTTCTCACGCTGCCGGCCAGCGTCGGGCTCATGATCCTGGGGAAGCCACTCGTGACCTTCCTCTTCGAACACGGCGCATTCACGGCTGCCTCCACAGATATCACAGTCGCGGCTCTCCTCTTCTACTCGATAGGGCTGTTCGCCCATAGCGGAATCGAGATCCTCAGTCGCGGCTTCTACGCGCTCAGCGACACCCGGACGCCGGTGGCCTTTGCCATCACTTCCATGATAGCCAACTTAATTCTCTGCCTCATATTCGTCGGCCCCTTCGGTGTGCGCGGACTCGGCCTGGCCCTTTCCCTAAGCGCGATACTGGAGTTCTACCTCCTGTTTCGAGTGCTGCGGCGGAGGACGTTCGGGCTTGACGAGGGGCACATCATCAATTCGGTGACCCGCATGATAGCAGCGACGGTACTGATGGCGGAAACGGTGGGGCTGTTCATGATCTTCCTCAAAGTGACGGGGCACTCAACCACGAGCAGCCTGGGCGATGCTTTCCTGGCCTTGGTCGGAGGCGGTATCGTAGGTGCCGGCACTTTTCTTCTCGCAGCCTCTCAACTAGGCAGCGAAGAGGTCGACATCATTCGCGGCCGCCTACCGGCGCTGCGCATCTCCGCCTGGCTCGGACGCGGCGGGGCGGACGCGAGTTGAGCC
>CAVXOY010000002.1:0-36124 GCA_963763495.1 uncultured Chloroflexia bacterium | reverse complement strand
ACGTCTGGTGGGCGACCTCGGACATCGGTTCGATCGTCGGGCACAGCTACATTGTCTACGCGCCGCTGCTCTTCGGCTGCCACGACCATCGCCTACGAGGGGCGCCCGATCATCCCGGGCCCGAGACCTTCTACAAGATCATCCAGGAGAACCAGGTCACCGGCATCTTCACGTCGCCCACGCTGGTGCGTCTCCTGATGCGCTACGGCGCCGACGTGGCCCGCGGCTTCGACCTAGCTCCGTCGAGCGCGTCTTCTGCGCCGGCGAGGTGCTCAACGCCCCCGCCTGGGAGTGGCTGCAAAAGGAGGTATTCAAGGACGAGGTCCCCGTCATCGACCACATGTGGGCGACGGAGACGGGCGGCCCGATAATCGGGAACCCTTACGGGATCGGCCTTCTGCCGATCAAGCCTGGCTCCGGGGGCATCCCTCTGCCGGGCATCGAGGCCGCCGTCATGACGCCGGAGGGTCAGCCCTGCGCGCCGGACGAGAAGGGGTTGTTCGTCGTCAAGCGGCCCTTCCCCGGTCTGACGTCGACGCTGTGGGGCGAGCCGGAGCGCTACGGCCCCGACTACTGGCAGCGCATCCCCAACGTCAACGTCTATTGCACCGGCGACGCCGCCTCGATTGACGAGGACGGCTACGTCTGGTTCAGCGGCCGCGCCGACGAGGTGATCAAGATCGCCGCCCACCGCATCGGCACGATCGAGGTCGAGACCGCCTTCCTACAGCACCCGGCCGTCGCCGAGGTCGGCGTGACCGGCCGCCCGGAGGAGCTCCGGGGCGAGGTGATAGCGGCCTTCGTGGTGCTGAAGCAGGGGCACCAGCCGTCGGAGCAGTTGCGGCAGGAGCTCATCCAGACGGTGCGCAAGGAGCTCGGCCCGGTGGCGGTCATCGGCGACCTGAACTTCGTGGGGATGCTTCCCAAGACGCGCAGCGGCAAGATCATGCGCCGCGTTCTGAAGGCGGTGGTCGTCGGCAAAGACCCGGGCGACATCTCCACCATCGAGGACGCGGGCTCGGTGGAGGAGGCGTACGAAGCCTTCCGCCAGATGAAGGCGCAGGTGGCAGAGCAGGAGACGGAATAGAAGCAGTAGGCCGGTCTGCATTCTGGACAGCGCCAAGATGGGAGCGAGTGGCTTGCGGCAACCTGTAGCCACTCGACAACCAGTTCATATTGGGTTAATCTTGCATTATTAATGCAACGAAGGAATCGGTGACAGCATTCGAAAGGAGGTTGGGCCGTTCGAAGCAACTCTGATGGCTCGATACTACAAATCGAAAAACAGGTTCAAGGAGGACGACCTATGAGGAACAGAAAACTATGGTTCCTTATGCTCATGGGAGCACTTGTGGCCATACTGGCCTTGGTGACGGTCGGTTGTGGAGATGATGATGAGGAGGAAGGCAAGGAGACCCCCAAGGCGACGACAGGCGCGGGAGACGTGGCGCCGGCGGACCAGCAGAAGATAGTCGTTCAGAGCGGGGAGCCGGAGTTCTTCGACCCCCATCGCTCCAACTTTGAGCAGGACATCGCCGTTGAGCGCATGCTCTACAGAGGGCTGTATCAGCTCGTGCTGAGCGACGCCGATGAGGTGGAGGCGGTGCCGGCTATGGCCGACGGCGAGCCGACGGTCAATGGTAATGTCTACACCGTCAAGCTGAAGTCCGGCCTCAAGTGGTCCGACGGGGAGCCGCTCACGGCCAAGGACTTTGAGTACGGCATGAAGCGGGAGTGCAGCCCCGAAGTCGCCGGCCCCTACCAGTACCTGCTGGGTGACACCATCCTGGGCATCGTCGGCTGCGACAACTACTTCAACTCGGCGGAGAGCACCCCGGAGGAGCAAGCGGCTCTCCGAGACGCGATGGGAGTGAAGGCAATCGACGACCTGACGCTTGAGATCACTCTGGCGATCCCCAAGAGCACCTTCACGACTATCATGTCGCTGTGGGCGACCTTCCCGGCTCGCCAGGACGTCATCGAGGAGTTCGGTGACAAGTGGACCGAGCCCGGCAACTTCGTTGGCAACGGGCCGTTCATCCTCACCGAGTTCGTGCCCAAGGACCACGTGACCCTGCAGCCGAACCCGAACTGGGCGCTGGAGCCGAAGCCGGCGCTTCAGGAGATTACCGTCAAGTTCATCGACGACACGGAGGTCGCGTTCCGCGCCTTCCAGACGGATGAGCTGGACATGACCCTGATCCCGGCGGCGGAGATCCCGACCGTCGACGGTGACGCGGCGTTGAAGAGCCAGTTCGTGAAGGTCTCTGCCGGCCGCATCTGGTCGGTCGAGATGCAGATGAACAACGAGGTCATAAAGGACTTCAACGTGCGGCTCGCTCTTTCGCGGGCCATCGACCGGGCGACGCTGGTCAAGGTGGTCTACAACGACGCCTATGTTCCCGCGACCTACTGGTTGGTGGAGGGCATACCCGGTCACCAGGGCAACGCTCCCTTTGAGGACATCATCGGCTACGACCCGGAGGCGGCGAAGAAGGCTCTGGCCGACGCCGGCTACCCGGATGGCCAAGGCTTCCCCGGGCTGAAGATCACCACCCTCGACAGGCCGGACCGCAAGGCAGAGGCGGAGTTCCTGCAGAAGGCCTGGAAGGAGACCCTCGGGATTGACGTGTCGATCGAAGCTGTCGACGCCAAGACCAGGTCGCAGACCTTCAACTCCAAGAGTTTCGAGTTGTTCCCGGGTGGCTGGCAGATCGACTACCCTGACCCGGAGAACCCGCTTATCGGGCTATTCGACACCGGTGGTGGCAACAACCAGTACGAGTGCAGCGACCCCGACATCGACGCCAAGCTGAAGGCAGCAGGCACGGAGACGGACAACGACGCACGCATCAAGCTGCTTCAGGAGGCGGAGACGCTGATTGTCACCAAGCTCTGTGGCGCGGCGCCTCTCTACCAGACTGCCATGCCGTACTTGGTTGACTCGAAGATCGGTGGGGTCAGGCCCAACGGTTCTCTCGACGCGGCGATGCCGGGCAACTGGTGTCCCGAGTGCTGGTTTGTAAAGGCGCAGTAGAGCTGCGCGATCGATAGTCAGAAATTTGGAGGGGCATGAGGCCCGCTCCGGCGGGCCTCATGCTGTCTCGTATCTATGACTGCCTACATCATACGACGCCTCCTATGGCTGATCCCCGTTCTCTGGGCGGTGGCGACCATCACGTTCATCCTCATGCACGTGGTGCCCGGAGGCCCCTTCACGCAAGAGAAGAAGCTGCCCCAAGCCATCGTGGACGCGCTGTACCGGCGCTACAATCTGGATGAGCCGGTGTGGCGGCAGTACCTCACCTATCTCTGGAATATTCTTCATTTCGATTTCGGCCTGTCGTTCCGCGGTGACCGGGACGTTTCGGAGCTGATTCGCGATGGCTTCTTCGTGACGGCCCAGTTGGGCATTCTTGCCTTCATCGTGTCCGCGGTTGTGGGACTAACGCTGGGTGTTGTCTCGGCGTTGAATCACAATGGATTTCTTGACTACGTCGGCGTCTTCTTCGCCACGGTGGGCGCCAGCCTCCCCAATTTCGTGCTGGCCTCTTTCCTAATCGTTATCTTTGCCGTCAAGCTGGGCTGGTTCCAAGTGTTGGGCTGGGGTGGCCCCACCCAGTTCAGCGATGCCTTCGATCTGTCTGCCTGGCATTTCAAGAAGATGGTGCTTCCCGTGATCTCGGTGAGCACGTTGCCCGCCGCCTACATCGCGCGCGTGACAAGGGCAAGCATGCTGGAGGTCATGCACCAGGACTATATCCGCACTGCCCATGCCAAGGGACTAACCCAGTACGCAGTCATCATGCGGCACACCGTCAAGAACGCGATGATCCCGGTGCTGACGATAATGGGGCCGATCGCCGCTGTCCTGGTTACCGGCTCTTTCATCATCGAGCAGACATTCGCCATTCCCGGAGTGGGGAGGGCGTTTGTCGACGCTGTGATCCGCCGCGATTACGCGATGATCATGGGTGCGACCCTTTTCTACACGGCGGTGGTTGTCTCCGCCAATCTGATTGTGGACATTCTTTACGCCGTTTTTGACCCGCGTATCCGCTATAGATGAGGGAACTAGAAGAACGCGCAGAGTTGCCGCCCGTCGATTGGGAGTTGCCAAGCCGCGAGCGTGGTCTTTGGTCGGACGCGTTTCGCCGTTTGAGGCGCAACCGGCTCGCCATGGCAGCTCTCGTCCTGCTGGTGCTGTTGTCGGCTCTGGCCGTTGCCGCGCACTTCACCAACACAATTCGACGGTATGATCCCTACCAGGACCAAGACTACGAGCATCTACAAGAGGGACCCTCGGCAAAGTACTTCTTCGGCACGGACAACCTGGGGCGTGACAACTGGAGCCGCACGTTGACGGGGGTCGAGATATCGCTTCAAATCGGGCTGGGCACGCAGGTCATAGTCCTGGTAATCGGTGTGGTTGTGGGAGTCGGCGCTGCCCTGGGCGGCCGAGCCAGCGACAACATCCTAATGCGACTGACCGATATCACCTACGCCTTTCCCGACATCCTCTTTATCATCCTCATGCGGTCAGTGCTCGTCGGGCGTGACTGGCCGTTGTTCGGCGACCCCCGTCTCCAGATCATGCTGGCGATCGCCATGGTCAACTGGGTGACGATTGCCCGGCTGATACGGGGTCAGATGCTGTCGCTGGCCGAGCGTGACTACGTTATGGCGGCCCGCGCCCTCGGCGCCAGCAACTTCCGAATTGTGGGGCGGCATATGCTGCCCAACACGCTGGGCCCTGTGATCGTCGCCTTCACGTTCGGCATACCGATAGCCATATTTGCCGAGGCGGCGCTTGGCTTCATCGGCTTTGGGCTGCCGCCGCCAACGGCCAGCCTAGGTCGCCTGGTCTCCGACGGCTATACGTACATCCAGGTCAACATCTGGGTGGTCGTCTTCCCGGCTGCCGCCATCGCCCTGCTGATGCTCTGCTTCACCTTCTTGGGCGACGGGCTGCGGGACGCGCTGGATCCGCGTACGCGCTAGGCGGGCGGGTCAGTTCCTTGTTGCCATTCCCCTGGGCTTGACCGGCCGCTAGGCTGCGGCGGTCTCCTCCGGCCCGGTGTCGACGGCGAAGGGCGGATAGGGCTCGACGAGCGACGTCTGATAGCCGAGAAGTCGCGCCTGCCAGCGAAGAACGGCGCACTGGAAGTCGAACATCCCGGCCGGGTAGTTCTCCTGAATCAGCACCATGATGGCGGCGATGATCCAGATGACGCCGGAGACTATGCCCAGGAGGCCGAGCACGAAGGCGCTGGGTATGGCAAGGATTATCCGCAAGAGGGCGCTGCCGACCGTCGGGCTACCGCCGGGCTGGATCTCCAGGCGCACGATCTCTTCCGGCTTCTCGGTGGGGAAGCGATCGGTGAGGAGGGCCAGATAGGCGTAGAGGGCGACTATCCAGCGTACCCAGCCGGTCAGGCGCGGGCCGTCCTCTTCGAGGAACTTCTCCGCGCCTTTCTGCGATATGAATATCGCGGCGGCGGCGGGAAGAACAAGGTAAGTGAGGCCGAATATCCAGCCGAACGCGCCGCCCAAGAAGGCAAGGATCGCCACGACGACGATGCGCAAGAACACGTGCGGACGTTCGAACTTCTCCGGCCGGGCGATAGCGAAGGATACGGGGTAGTTGGCTGCCACGGGCCACCTCCTTTTGGCACTGCCTAGCGAGACTCGATACTGGCGATGGTACGCTCGCCGGCGTGGTCTGTCTATAGGTAGAACTCCCGATTCCCGCGGACTAGGGCGGGAAGGCTATTCTCCAGGTCTACCGCCTCGTCCGATAACCGCCGGGCGTCGACTGGTGTTCCGCCGCTGATGAGTCGCCGCGCCGCCTTCTGGTCGCGAAAACGGTTGACGCTGAGACAGGCGCGAACCCGGCCGTCTGCCAGATAGAAGGCGCTGAAGGAATGGTCGGACGGCTTGCCGCGGATAGCGATCTCATCCCAGCGGCTGGCATATCCCAAGTATTGAAGGTTCAGGTCGTATTGGTCTGACCAGAAGTGGGGTACCGGCGCGTAGGGCTCGCCCTTGCCGAGCATGTTCTTCGCGACGGCGGCGCCCTGGTTGATGGCGTTGTCGTAGTGCTCCAGCCGCAGCCGCTCCTGCCAGGTGGGGTGCCACCAGTTGGCGACGTCGCCGGCGGCGAAGACGTCGGGAGCGTTGGTGCGACAGAACTCGTCCGTGAGGACGCCGTTTTGGAGATCCAAGCCTGATCCTTCGAGGAACGCGGTGTTGGGGGCGACACCCACGCCGATGACTGCCACGTCGCAGGGGATGACGTCGCCGGTGCTGGTGACGGCCGCCTCCAGCCGCCCGGAGCCGCGAAACTCGGCGATCCCTGTGTTTGTCCGCACGTCCACTCCCTGCTCGCGGTGGAAGTCAGCATAGACGGCGCCGAGCTCCTCCCCCAGAGCGCGGACGAGGGGGACGGGTGCAACCTCGAGCATCGTCACCTCGCAGCCCAGCGAGCGGGCGGAGGCGGCGACCTCGGAGCCGATGAAGCCGGCGCCGACGACGAGGACGCGGGGTTTCTTTTGCAGGGCCTCGCCCAGGGCGTCGGCGTGGGGCAGGGTCCGCAGATAGGTGACGCCCGGCAGGTCAGAGCCGGGTACCGCCAACTCGCGGGGGTTGACGCCGGTGGCGATCAGGAGCTTGTCGTAGGCCAGCTCGTCGCCCGAGTCCAGCACGACACGCTTCTCCGCCGAGTTCAGGCGCGCGGCCTTCTGTCCGAGGCGGAGGTCGATCTGTTGTTCTTCATAGTATTGGGGAGTATTCAAGAACACGTTGTCGCGCGGCGATTCGCGTCGTAGGTAGTCCTTGGATAGAGGAGGCCGCTCATAGGGAGGGTCAGGCTCAGCGCCGACGAGGACGATCTCGCCGTCGAACCCCTCCTTGCGCAGCGTCGCGGCGGCCGTGCCACCGGTCAGGCTGGCTCCCAGGATGACGTATCTCGGTGAGGTGGCCATGGCGCACGCCTATCCCCGCGGCTTGCGCGAGACCCAGATGCGTCCGTCTTCTATCTTGACGTCGTAGACCGGCTCGGGCTCCCTTGGCGGCGGCTTGACGGCCTCGCCGGTCCTGATGTTGAAGTGGCCTCGGTGGATGGGACATTCCAGGATGTCTCCTTCCAGTATCCCTTCGGCGAGGGGACCGTGCATGTGGGTGCAGAGGCCGCCCATGGCGTAGACCTGGCCCTCCACTCTTGCCAGGACTACAGGCTGCCCATCGACGTCTACTCCCAGCAGCTCGCCTTCTCGTGATATCGTCCTCGCTCGCGACTGCCTCGAAGCCGTCCTTCTCTTCAGCCATGACGAGAACTCCTTTCTCTTCCTAAGTCCTGAGCCCGCACTCCCATTCGTAGCGGATGGTCACTGCCTCACTCCCTTAGCGAGCGTGGTCCCCCAGGTATTCTTTGATCGCCAGGAGAGCCGATACTCCTTCTCCCACCGCCGCGCTTACCTGCTTGTTGGAGCCGGCGCGCACATCTCCGGCCGCGAAGACGCCGGGGAGGCTCGTCTGGGAGGAGCGCGCCGGTGACTATGAATCCATTGCGGTCAAGTCGAGAGTTCCCTTGAGGAACTGGGTGTTCGGGTCCAGGCCGATGAGTATGAAGGCGGCGGCGGGATGGAAGGTGCGCGTCTCGCCGGTGCTGCGGTCTTTGGTGACGACGCTGGAGAGCAGGCGGTCGCCCTGGAACTCGGTAACCTCGGTGTTCGTGTGAATCAGGAATCGGGGCTGGTCGAGCACCTCTTGCTGCAGTATCTGGGAAGCGCTCAGCTTTGGTAGAGATTCGATGATGCGCACGGTCTTGGCGAACCGCGCCAGGGAGATTGCCTCCTCGATTCCGGCGTTGCCGCCGCCGATGACCACCAGTTCTTCAGCCCCCTTGTAGAAGGGGCCGTCGCAGGTGGAGCAGAAATGGATGCCGGCGCCGATATACTGCTCCTCTCCCGGCACGCCGAGGCGTCGGTATCGGGAGCCGGCGGCGATGAGGACGGCGCGGGCCGTGTATTCATCTCCCTGCGCTGTGGCGACGCTGGAGTCCCTGCCGATCCCGCCGGATGCCGCCGACGCGGACGGCTGAGAGTATCTCCACGCCGAAGCGGCGGGCCTGGGCAGTCATCCGGTCGGCCAGCTCGGCGCCGCTGATTCCGTCGGGGAAGCCGGGATAGTTGTCGATGCGCTCGGGCTTGGCGGCGTTGCCGCCGGGGGCGCTCTTCTCGATCAGAAGACAGTCGATTCCCTCGCGGGCGGCGTAGATGGCGGCGGTCAGGCCGGCCGGCCCGCCACCGATGATGATGAGGTCATACGATGTCCGCTGCGCCTTCAGTCGCAGGCCCAGCTTGACGGCGAGTTCGTCGTTCGAGGGCTCGACCAGGAAGGAGCCGTCGGGGAAGATGATAGTCGGGATGATCTGCTTGCCGTCGTTCTTCTCTCGCACGAAGGCGGCGGCATCCGGGATTCTTGTCCACGTCCACGTAGTCGTAGGGGAGTCGCTGGTCGTCCAGGAAACGCTTGGTGCGGATGCAGTCGGGGCACCAGGGGGCGCCGTAGACCGCTATCTTATCGTCACCCATTGGGGCCTCCTCCTGGGGAACTGCCGGGTCCGGCCGGCGGCATTGGGGGTGGTGCGCTGCTATCGCGGCGACGAACAATTCTACCTTAATTCCCCGCTCGGCCTCCTGTCAACGCATGACAACGGAGGGGTCTGCCAAGGCCGCATCATGCTATACTTATGTCCCAGTTCGGCGCCGAGGGCGTCGGCCGGCTAGGGAAGGAGGCACCATACACCGTGTGTAGGATGTGTGACTGGCTGGGTGATGGCACCATCTGGTACAAGAATCCCAAGAACTACGCCAATCGTATGTACAAGCTGCGAGAGCCCGACGCCAAAAGCGAGTTTCGCGGCGATCCGCAGAATGTGGGGGGTGGCCTTCCAGCGGCGATCCAGGCGAAGGCCAACGGCGACCTGGAGACATTTCATTCCATCATCAAGGGGATGAACGAGCGTCACGCTACCCAACCGGGCACGCAGGTCGTGCCGCTCAAGGACTGCATCGAGCTTGTGATGGAGATGGGCACCCCCTTCGCGGCGATGCACTGCATCTGCCGCAAGACTGCCCGCGGCGAAGAAGAGACGAATATCAACGAGTACAGTTGCCTCGGCGTGGGCACCGGCATGTTCAAGTGGGAACGCTGGCCGGAGCGCTACCGCGGCGGCGTGGAGTTCCTGAGCCCCCGGCAGACCGCTGAGTTCCTCGAGTACTGGGACAAACGGGGCATGGTCCACATTGCCATGCAGGAGGGCGGCGACTTTATCGGCGGCATCTGCAACTGCGACTACCCGGACTGCGTCCCCATCCGCCAGCGCGTCGACTATGGGCTGGACTACCAGCTCGTGAAGGGTGAGTACATCTGTGAGGTGGACTACGAGAAGTGCAACGGCTGCGGCGAGTGCCTGGGTCGCTGCCAGTTCAACGCCCTCAAGTACGAGTCGACCATCGACAAGCCGAACATCGACCCCATGGTCTGCTTCGGCTGCGGCCTCTGCATGACAGCCTGCAATCGCGGCGCAATCCGGCTCGTGCCCCGCCGCGAGTATGCCGTGCTCCGAAACGTGTGGTAGGCGAGGAGGGCAAAGATGATCCCTGTGAACCCGATTATCAGCATCAACCGTGAGCGTTGCACCACCCCCTTTGACTGCAAGCGCTGCCTGCGGGTTTGCCCACCGGCCGTCTTCGTCGTAATCGCCACGAAGATGCTGAAGGGCGTGGAGCTCGACAAGAAGGAGCCCGGCAACTACGCTGTCCTGCCGATGTACCGCGACAAGTGCACTGCCTGCATGAAGTGCGTTGACGTCTGCCCCGTTGACGCGATCACGGTGTCGATGCCTGCGGAGGTGTCGTCATGACCTCAAGCGAGACGTATTCCTTCGACCTTAACGAAGAGATGGTGCAGCGGCTTGAGCAGGAGTTCGGGCCGGAGGCGCTGCGAAACGAGATCAAGAGGGTGGGGAGCGCCGGCGTCACCGAGGCATTCTTCGGCGATTTCGGCAAGCGCTGGATGGAGCGCACCTTGGAGTTGGGAGAGCAATACAACGACCGTACCTATGAGGTGCTGAAGGCAGCGGTGGAGAAGACGGGGACGCTTGCCTTTCCCTTCATTCCGGAGCGCTTTGTGGAGATCGCTTATCTCAGCACTCAGCCCATCTATACGGTTCCTATCGTCGAGAACGGCGCCGGAGGGCTTGTCTTCAAGATGCCCTTCTGCAGCTTCTACAAGGTGATCAAGGAAGAGATGGGGGATGAGTTCGCCCGCGGCCTGCCTTGTCGGGAGGCCTGCCTGGGAGCCTGCCGGCTGGCCTTCGAGCGCTTTGGGTTCAACGTCAGCGTCGGCATGGACGCGACGATGCCTGCCGACGAGCACTGTCAGTTCGCCATCAGGCCGGCCTAGTCGCGACGCGTATGCTCATCGACCTCCACAATCACACCGGCTGGGGATCGGGAGACAGCCATATCGATCCTTCCGACCTCATCGAACAGGCTCGCCGCTGGGGACTCGACGGAATCGCGGTCACCGATCACGACCAGCTCTGGGACCCGGAGAAGGTCGAGATGTTGCGGCGGCGACACCGGTTCCCTTTCCTGGGTGGTGTGGAGGTGGACACGGAAGGGGGACACGTGCTCGTGTTTGGTCTCCTCGGACCGCAGCGCTGGTCGCGGCTTCCCACGGTTGAGCAACTGCGCACCGCCGTCGAACAGGCGGGAGGCGTGATGGTTCTGGCACACCCCTTTCAGGACCTGTTCGCGGCGGTCTTGCTGGAAAAGGACAGCGAGGAGGGATGGGAACGGCTGATAGAACGTCACGGCTGGCGGCTCATGGACGCGATCGAGGTCTACAACGGCCGGATGGGGCCGCAACAGCGCGAGATGGCGGCTGAACTGGCCCGCCGCCTGGCCCTGCCCACTACCGGCGGCAGCGATACCCATCGCCTCATGGAGGTGGCGAGGTGCTTCACTGTTTTCGATGACGAGATAAAGGACGAGCAGGAGTTGGTGACGGCAATCAAGAAGGGCCGCTGCCACGGTGGAGATTGGTCGTCAGAGGGGCTCTTTGACGAACGAGGGCGGGAGTTGGCCGCGGGCGGCCGGAACGTGAACGCCGTTCCCTCTGAGGAGTGAGACGATGGCAGTACAACCGAAACGGACGAATCCCACATCGACCCGGCCTGTCTATCTGCCGCGGGTGCCGGCTAAGGAACTGCAAGAGGCGGCAAAGGGGATGTCTGCCGCCCAAGGGGCCGCCATCCGCGTCTTCGCCGACGGCGACCTGGGCGGGTTCGAGGTTGGTGTCTTGGCGGAGCGACTCAGCGAGGCCGAGGGACGTGTCGCCTCTTTCGAGGGCGAGTTGGTGGCGGTGCTGGCAGGCCGTCCCCAGACGGAGGTGCGCCAGGCTGTTTCCGCCGCGGGTCACCGCCTCGCCTGGGCCCGCATCCGTGACGCCTCGAAGCAAGACTACCGTGTCCTGCCTCTGCGCGGCGAGGCGGACGAGGAGGAGGCGCGCCTACATGCCCGTACGCAGCCGGAGTACGAGGGCGTGGCTAAGCCGCCGCTGACCTTCGGGCTGCTATACGACGGCGAGGAGGTGCAGGCGGCCTATCGCGCGCTGCTGGGTGAGAGTGAACGCGCTGGGGCTGTCTGCATAGTCGTCACTGACCGGCGCCTCGGCCGGTGGGATGCGGAGGCGGAGAGATGGACGGCGCAGGATGTTCTAGCCGGCTCTCCTATCGTCGTGTCCGTGGGGATTGAGAAGATGTCTCCTGACGTGGATGCGCTTGTGAAGGAGATCCGTCAGGCGCTGGGTTAGCTCCGGGGGCGCTAGCATTCCCCGCTTTTGTATCTTCCCCTAGCCATGGTCGGCCAGCTCGCGCCGTATCTGTATCAGGCGGAGAATGTCGGCGCGGGAGACCATGCCGACGAGTTGCCGTCCCTCGACAACCGGCACCTGGTTCACATCGGCCTCTCCCATGATCTGCATGACGTGCTGGAGGTCCTCATGCGGCGGCACAGTGTGGAGCCGCGCAGAGGGGGTCATCGTCTTGAAGACGGAGGTCGAGGGCCACTGGTCGCGGGGGATCTTGCGGACGTCGTCGAGTGTGATCAGGCCGATGAGTTCCTCGCCGCCCGTCTGGACGGGGAAGCAACGGGCGCTGTGGGCGAGGACGTAGTTGTCCACCAGTTGCTGCAGAGAGATGTCGGGTGCGACAGGCTGGCAGTCCTTGCTGGCCGCCTCCGCGGCAGTGACCCCGCTGAGGGTGACCTGGACGAGCATTTGCTGGTAGCTGGACACCGAGGCGCCGCGCAGAAACATCCCGATGATGAAGAACCAGATGCCGTCGATGAGCAGGCCAAAGAACAGCATGACTACGCCTATGCCCATCAGCCCGTAGGCGGATATCTCGCCGAGACGGGAGGCGCTGCGGGTGGCGGCGAGGAGGTTGTTGTTGCGCCGCCACACCAGGGCACGAAAAACCCTTCCCCCATCCAGCGGGAAGCCGGGCAGCATGTTGAAGGCGGCTAGGGTGGCGTTTATGACCGCAAGCTGGGCGGAGATGCCCGCGATGCCGGGGCTCCAGTAACGGAGGATTGCCCAGCCGGCGGCGAAGATCGCTCCCAAGAGGAGGCTGGTAAGAGGCCCCACGATGGCTATGGCAAACTCATCCTTCGCCGTTCGCGGCTCTCCTTTGAGGTTGGAGACGCCGCCCAGGAAGAACAGGGTGATCTCGCGAACCTCGATTCCCCGGCGGCGGGCGAGGAGGGAGTGGGCCAGTTCATGCAGGAGAAGGGACAGAAAGAAGACGAAGCTGACGATTGCCCCCGCCAGCCACCGCTGTCCGGCCGACCACCCAGGGTAGAAGCGGTCAAGGATGCCGGTGGCAAACAGCCAGGTCAAGAGGACGAAGATGAGCAGCCAGCTCCAGTGGATAAAGACCTCGATGCCGCCGATCTTCCCGATCCTCAAAGATGCCGGCATTTCCTTTTCTCCTCTCGGTATGACCGTTCCCGCAGCCCTGGGAGCCTAACGGCAGCCCATTGGGAGGAGGAGCCTCTCATATCAATGGTACAGCCCTAGAGAGAGATTGTCGAACCTGCGGCGCTCAGATAGATCGCAGCCGGGAATACAGATGGGCGCTACTTGTGATCCCACAACCGGCAATCGTCGAGCGTAACGCCTTCTGTCGGGCGTCGCGCACGTCGTAGGCGGTGAAGCGCCCGCGGGGTCCTGGATATCACCCGCGCCTTGCTGCTCAAGAGAGCCGCTAGCGTGGCGTGAGACGGAGCTTCGCTGTTGCCTCTGTATTATGGCCGCTCCAGGTCAGGATCTGGGTCGCCGGGTCGTGGCTGGCCGTCCCGCTGGATGCGCTGATGTCGGCTCCCCTCGGGTAGTGAAGCCGCGGCACGTAGACCAGCGTCGGCGCCGTCACCTTCGCGTCGCTCTCGATCTCAAGCTCGAAGACGCCCGTGTTCGGGTCGAACGCCATCCTTGTGGGGCGTCCCGCCGCGTGGCGGACGTAGGGCCGGCAGAAGGCGCGCACGGCTCGCCCGCCGGAATCGGGATCGGCGGGGTCTTTCTGGTCATCGCGACTGAAGATCGACAGGTCTTCGTAGTTCCACTGGTCGCCGTGGGCGTGCGAGTGGTCGGCGGTGTAGTTCCACTGCGTCGAGTTGAGGAGCAGCGCTTCCAGGGCGCGGTAGTTGGCGTCGAGCGCTATCTCCGGGACACTGTAGTCGCCGGTCTTGTAGGCAGCGCGATCATTCATATCATAGAGGATGCCGAACTCGCCGAGCAGCATGGGCGGGTTCCCCATCTGCTCGCGGGAGATGGCCTGGAGCCCTCCCAACTGCTTGGTGAACTCCTCGGCGATCTCCTGGACGCCGGAGAGCGTCTTGTTGGAGAAAGACGGCTGCGATTCCGGGTTGAATTTGCGGGTCGCCAGCGTGATGAGGTCATACCAGTGGCGGGCGTTACAGATGAGTGGATCGGGGTCGTTCCAGGTCGTGTAGATGTCCCGAGGCGACCCCTCGATGAAGAGGAAGCAATCAGGGTGGACCCGGCGTAGCGCCTCGCGCAGCCGCAGGATGAACGGCACCATGGAGCCCCAGGCTGTCACCGGCTCTCCCTTGACCTCGCGGAAGTAGGAGGGTGAAGCGAGGATTGGCTCGCCTTCCTTGTCGATGTCCCAGACGCCGGCCCGCCGCCAGGGGCAGCCGTTCTTCCAGATGCTCGCTCCGGCTGAGTTGATCACCGCACCGTCTTCGTGGCGCACTGTGTGCCCGTCAGCGGCTGCCAAGTATTCGAGAGGTGAGAATGGCCGCGCGGCTCGCGCGCCGAATATCGCGCTTCCTTGCTTGAGGTCTTCGTCCCGCCCGATATATCCTCCACTGGGCTCGTTCAGGCTGTCGTAGCCGATGACGTTATCGAGGTCAGCCAGGCGTTCGGCGAGGGCGCAGACGGCGCGGATGTAGTGATCCTGCAGACGGTCCTGGACGCCGGCCAGTTCGGGGCAGAACGTATCGCCGCCGTAGAACAGCGTCCACATCGTTGCGATAGGGACGCGGTTGTAGTTGGAGGGCCAGTCAAGCGCGTTCAGTTCCACTGCCTGCGCTTCGACGAACTTCTCCGGCCGTAGCCCCGCCCAGTCGAAGCACCAGAAGGGGGCGCCGTCGCCGCCGGTCCAGCGACTCCAGACGTCATGGTGAGGGTCGATGAACACCATCAGTCCGTGCTTGGCCGCCTTTTTCGTCACCTCGCGCACGTAGTCGAGATAGGCCTCGTCGTACCGGCCGGGGCCGGCGTGCTCGATCGCCTCCCAGGTGACGAGGAGGCGCAGGACGTTGAATCCCCAGTGGGCGATGCGGCCGAGGTGCTCGTCGGCTTCCGCGAGGGGGAAGGGCCGCCCGATGAAGCTGACGTCTGCCCAGTTCTGGAAGTCGATTGGGAGATGGGTGGCGCCGTTTGGCGTGTAGGGCACCTTTGTGCTCCCGCTGAGGTTCACGCCGCGGAGGATCGTGCGCCGGCCCAGGGGGTCGATGAACCAGCCGTCGCGGGAGGTGTAGCCGTGTCTGGATGTCTCTGCGCTCATTTCCTGTCTCCTGTCTGTTTGGGTTACTGGCGTCGGCCGCGGGATACGCCTATCCTCGCGCCCGCCGTTGGGCTTCGTAGCGAATGTAGCGGCCCATGATTTGGGTGGCCCGCTCGATATTGGGGTAGACAGCTATCCCCGCTGCCGCCATCTGGTCGCGCGCTGCGAGGACTCCCCTCAGGCGTGATTCGTCGCGCGACTCAGGCTCTTCTACTATCATCATCAGTGCCTTGCCGTTGGCTGTCCCCAGCCTCTTCATCCGGTCGATGGCTTCCGGGGGGAGTCTGTCGACTCCCAGGCGATGAAGGGCCCGCTCGACATGGAAGTTGAGCATAATACCGTCGTAGACGGGGTGAGCCGCCATCATCTCCAAGATCTCCATTTCGTTGGACTCCCCCATCATGATCGATACGTCGAGGGGGTTGCCGATCCAGTCCCAGGCGTAGGGTAGCCTTTCGCGCAAGGATTCTCGAATCGCCTGGGGGATAGGGGGCATCTCCAGGCCGGCCTCGGCACAGAGATCGGCGGCTTCGACCGTGCCGCCGCCGGCGCCGCCCAGGACGGCGACCCGCGGACCACGGGCCGGTCCGGCGCATTCGTATGCTACCAGCATGTCTGTGAGCTCGTTCAGGCTACCCACTTCGAGCGCTCCCGCCTGCCGGACGGCGACGTTCCAGATGTTCTGCTCGCTCGCCAGAGAAGCGGTGTGAGAGGAGGCAGCGGCGTGGCCGGCAGAGGTGCGTCCGCCCTTTAGAACGAGCACCGGCTTGCGGGCTGCCGCGTAGCGCAACGCCTCGAAGAAGCGCTGGCCATCACGTATCCCCTCGATGTAGGCGGCGATGACCTCTGTGTCGGGGTCGTCGGCGAAGTGGTTCAGGAAATCGACCTCATTCAGATCGATGGCATTCCCGTAGCTGATCACTTTGCTGAAGCGGAGGCCGCGGTTCCTTCCCCTTCCAAGGACGCGGAAGGCGTGGCTACCGCTTTGAGTGAGGAAGCCGACGCTGCCCGGCTCGTCCAGGAAGATCGGGTCGATCGTGATCCGCCTCTTAGGGTAGTAAAGGCCCATGCAGTTAGGGCCGATCACTCGGATGCCCGCCGCTTTCGTCTTCTCGCGTAGTTCGCGCTCTGCCTCCGCACCATCGGGTCGGCCCGTCTCGCTGAAGCGGGCGGTGAAGAAATGGATGAGTTTCACCCCTTTTGCCTTTGCTCCCTCGACGAGGTCGAAGACGGCGGTGGCGGGCACGGCGGAGATGACGAAGTCCACCGGGCCGGGTATCGCCTCCAGCCGGGGGTAGGCTTTCAGACCCAGGAGTTCGTCCAGCTTGGGGTTCACGGGGTATATAGGGCCGGGGAAGCCAAACTTGACGAGCCCCTCGACGTACTCGTAGCCCTGGCTCCGCGTGTTGGCGGAGGCGCCGACGACGGCGATGCTTCGGGGCTGGAAGAGCGCCTCCAGGTCGTCGCCGGCGGCGGGTTGTTGGGTGGTGGCGTTAGTGCGAGTCACTTGTCACCTTGTCCCTGTTCTGTATTCGACACGGCGGCGGTGGTACCTGCTCTCGTTTCCCCTGCTGACGGGCACGGGTGTTCGGAGAGTTCCCTCAAGTCGA
Source organism: uncultured Chloroflexia bacterium (assembly GCA_963763495.1). Taxonomy (GTDB): domain Bacteria; phylum Chloroflexota; class Dehalococcoidia; order DSTF01; family JALHUB01; genus DAOUEO01. The sequence continues at coordinate 19,354 of CAVXOY010000002.1, read as the reverse complement.
GCGGGAGCATTGGGTTCATTATAGGGGCTAACTCGTTTGAAATGGAGTGCGGCGTCCTCGACGAAGGCTGGGCATGCTGCTCTGAGTTACGGAGTAAGGCAGGCGCCCGGCTTCAACACTGCCGCGAGCGTCATGCACGCGGGAACAGAGAAGCTCACCTATTCCCCGGTGATCGCTTTCGACTCGCGCTCCGCGGCGCGGAAAACCCCGATCGTCATCGTCGCCGTCTCTTGGTCGGCGCGGCGACCGTAGATCTCCGCCCGCAGCTCGTGCACCTTTCGATCCTTGGGCGCGGCGGCCAGCGCCCACTCAATGACGTGGCAGGCGAGAGCGCAGGTTGCCCTCCTGCAGCAGAGCGCGCGCCCTGTCGACGAGGGCGGGGATACCTCCAGCGAGCTTCGCGATCTCCGATGCCTGCTCCATCTCCAGGGCGGGCTTGAGGTGGGCCGGATTGCCGTCGTACCAGCCGCCGTAGAGACGCCAGACGTTCCGGACGATGAATTGCGGCTCGTCGTACACCGGCTGGAGGTAAGGGCGGTCCTGGAGGTGCTCCGGAGGGCGGACCGTGTGCAGTATCGTATCCAGCGTTGCCCCCTCGTTCATGAGCTTCACCGTCTGGTCGTGCAGCGACTGCAGGAAATCGGCGGTGTCCAGGAGTATCTGCCGCACGCGCTCTTCACCGACGACAATGATGCCGTGGCCGGGCGAGAGGACTTTCGCATTCAACGATGCCATCTTTCGCAACGCGACCGCCCATTCGGCGCAATAGCGCTGCACCTTCTGCGGGTTTCCGGCGTTAGGCACTGCCCAGATGATGAGATCGCCGGGACAGAGCACCTCTCGCTCTGGAATCCATACCCAGGTGTGGTCGTCGGTCTCACCGCGGGCGTGGTACAGCTCAAAGCGTGTTCCTCCTACTGAGAGGGCCAGCGCCTCGTCGTAGGTCGTGTCCGGGTAGGTGTAGGACGTGGGCCACTCGACCCGCGCGCTGAACTGTCGCTGGTTGATGATGGAGTTGTAGCCCGCCGTAAGGATGTAGCGGTCGAAGCGGGCGGCCATGTCCTTGTGGCCGATGACGCGGGGTGATCGCCAGCCGCGCTCCTTTGCCTCTTCCGCGAAAGGCGGCACCCCGAACACGTGGTCGATGTGGCCGTGGGTGAAGACCGCCGAGTCCAGGCGCGCCTTAGACCAGTCACGGATCGTCTGGAAGGTCTGGGCCTGGTTGAAGAATGCGCCGGTGTCCACCATCACCAGCCCGTCATCCGTCTCGAATGCGGTGACGTTGGCGAACGAGCGATAGAATACCGTCTTTTCGGCGATCTCCTCGATGTCCCCGACGGCAGTCCAGGGGTGCTGCTCGTAGGTGGTGATCTCGCCGTTCCACAGCTTCTCCGCAAGGTCGAGTACAGAGCCCATGACGTGCCTCCTTCCTAGTGCAAGAGCCGAACGTGGCGCCAGTGTCACATGAAGGCGCGACTGCGGTCAACGTCGACCACGCCGCGGCAAGCGTCTAACGCGCCCCGCGAGGTAGAATAACGGTTGTAGCGCGTTCCTGCTCATGAGGAAGACTGAGAGCAAGGAGGAAACCATGGAGGTCTCGGAGAAGACAGCTATCGTCACTGGCTCGGCGGCAGGCGTAGGGCGGGCCATTGCGCTCGATCTCGCCAAGCGCGGCGCCAACGTCGTCATCAACTACTCGCGCTCTGAGGACGAGGCGCGCCGGACGCTCGCCGACGTGGAGGCTCTGGGCGCCAAGGCGCTGCTGGTGCGGGCCGACGTATCCAAGGATGACCAGGTGCGAGAGATGGTCAAGGAGACGGTGGATCGCTTCGGGGCGGTGGACATACTTGTCAACAACGCCGGCATAACCTATTTCGTCGATTTCGACGACCTCGAAGGTCTGACCGAGGAGATGTGGGACCACATTCTGGCGGTGAACGTGAAGGGTGTCTTCTTCTGCTCGCGGGCTGTCATACCCCACATGAAGCGGCAGGGCAAGGGGTGCATCGTCAACATCTCCTCGATTGCCGGTGTCCGCGCCGTGGGCAGCTCAATCGCCTACTGCGCCTCCAAGGCGGCAGTCATCAACATGACGGTGTCATTTGCGCGGTCGTTTGCGCCGGAGGTGCGGGTGAACTGCGTTGCCCCCGGCTTTATCGATACCCGCTGGCACCTGGCCCGAAAGGAGGTGGCGGACTACGAGGCGTTCAAGGCGGCCATCGCCTCGATCACGCCGCTGGGGCGGATTTGCACTCCTGAGGAAGTATCTCAGTCCGTGCTCGACTTCATCGAGGCGGACCTGGTGACCGGGCAGACGCTGGTGGTAGATGGGGGGATGTTGCTGCGGGGATGACCGGCCCGACTCATGGTGCTGAAAGAGACTCAGGAAAGAGAGGGCGAGGGATGAGCGCATCCACTGAATGGCCGACTGAGCTTGTGGAGGTGGCGGACGGCGTCTTCGCCTACGTCCAGGCGACGGGCGGGCTCTGCGTGAGCAACGCCGGCTTCATCGTCGGCGAAAACGACGTCGTGATCGTGGACTCGCTGTTTACCCGCTCGATGAACCGCGAGTTCCAGGCCCAGATACGTCGCGTCACTTCCAAGCCGGTGAGCCGCCTCATCAACACTCACCACCACGTCGATCACACGCTGGGGAACGGTCTCTTCCCGGAGGCGCGCGTCATCGCCCATCACAGGGGGCGGGTCGAGCAGGAACTCACGGGGATTCCCGAGATATTGACCACGTTGCTTCCTCACTGGGCCGCCGATTTCCAGGATCTGCCGATCCGCCTGCCCGACGTCACTTTCGAGGGGGTGCTGGAGTTCCATCTCGGGACTCACCGCGCGCAGATTATCAGCTTTCCGCCGGGGCACAGCGTCAGCGACCTGGTGGTCTATCTGCCCCAGGTGAAGGTGCTCTTCGCCGGAGACCTCGCCTTCTTCCGGGTGACGCCGGTTACCTTCGATGGACATGTGAGCGGCTGGATACGGTCGCTCGACCGGCTGGCGAAGATGGACGTAGATGTCGTTGTCCCCGGCCACGGGCCCGTCGGCGCCTTCCAGGACCTCCAGCTCGTGCGGGGGTACCTAACGCTGCTGCGACGGCAGGCGCGCCGGGCCCATACCCGCGGCCTGACGGCTGAGGAGGCAGCGCAAGGGCTTCGTCTCGGCGAGTATGCGGACTGGAACGAGCCGGAGCGGGCGCTGTTCACTATCAGGCGGCTCTATCTGGAGTTTGACGGCGAGATCTAGCGCGCCGGGGGAAAGGCGATCGCTAGAGGGGTTTCGTGGCTGTTCTTTCTTAGCTCGTGACCCCGCTTCTCTTCGAGGCGGCCGAGGGCGCGACCCTTGTCGGGGTGAGGGTCTTTGACGACGCCGTAGGCCTCGCGTCCTTCATGCCCTTCCGGCAGGTACTCTGTTATCGGAAGACCTTCCGAATTACAGAACAGCATTCAGTGGCAGTACTTGAACCGCTGCATCTCCTCGCAGGGGCAGGACCAGCGACTCGAGCTTGGCCTCCGCCACTATGTCTTCGTAGAAGTTGCAGGGGCAGAGCGGCCGGCCGACCTCGTCGATGTGCTTCGCCAGCCCGATGACCAAGTACTCGGTGATCTCGCGCTGGGGATGGAGGTAGCTGCCGCTCTTCACGGCGAACCTCTCGACGAACTGCCACATCTTCTCGACGTTCTCCGGCGATGCCTGCGCGCGGTCTTCGTCAGTCGGCTTGTCCAGACCCATTTGTCTCCCTTTCGGCGAGTTGTGGCTACACTCTGTCTATAAAGTCTAGGGAAAGACGAAGCCCGAGACAAGTGGTGAACCCCTGACAGGAACCCGCCGGCGCGCTATCATCAGCTCATGACGGTTCGCCGGCTCACTATCCTAGTCCTCCTTCCGCTTCTTCTCGGCCTCCTTGTGCCGGTGTCGGGACATGGGGACATGTACCTCAGCACCTACAACAGCTCTCTCATCCTCACCGATCACCCGAACGTCTATCACGCTGTCGCCGACGAGCCGAGCGGCGTTTTGCCGAATGGGCTGTCCGGCGCTCCCTACGGGCCGCTGTTCTATTATCCGACGGCGCTCTGGCTCCAGGCGCTGGACACGGCGCATCTCGTTAACGTGCAGGGCTGGCAGTCCGACACCTTCGACTCCATACTTCGTGATCTGCCGGTCACTTTTCTTCTGAAGCTACCTTATCTTGCCGTCTACCTCCTCGTCGCGTTTGTTCTCACGAAGACGCTGCGAGGCCGCCGTGGGGAGATCGCCGCCGTGCTCTGGCTCGTCAACCCGGCCGTAATCCTGTACGGCCTGCTGATGGGGCAGAACGACGGCTGGGCTTTCCTCGCCTCGACCGTGGGACTCGCCCTGGCGATGCGCGCCCTGGAAGGCGAAGGGCTGCGGATCGGCGGGCGGGAGGTACCGCTGCGGCTGCTGGCGATGATCGCTCTGGCGGTGGGCGCTGCTATCAAGATCACGCCGATCCTGCTGGTCATACCGTTTGCGATGGTGCTCGGTCGCAGCTATCGCGAGAAGGCGCTGCTGGCCGGGGCTGGCCTCGGCGCCTTCGCAGTGCTGGTGGCGCCGTTCCTTTGGACTCCCTACTTCTGGGACCACGGGCTCTTCGGCACTCAGGCGGGCAAGGCATCGCCGGCGGGGAACGCCACGCTCGCCGTCTTTACGTCGCATTCCTGGCCTTTCTCTGGCTGCGGCGGTCGCGTGAGGACGAGGAGCGGGGCCCGCTGCTGTTATTCTCGTTCCTCGCTGCCCACGCGCTTATCTACTTTCTGCCGGAATGGAACCCGCAGCGCTCTATCCTGATGCTGGGCGCACTGGCTCTCGCTGTGCCGGTGCGCAGAGGCTTCCTGGTCCCCTATCTGATCGTGACGGTCTATGCGATCGTTCTGACTCTCGACCACGGCAATGACTTGGGGACGGGACTGTTTGCGCCGTTGACCGGACGCGTCTTCAACATTCCACCTCTCGATACGGTGATCCCGTATGAGCCCTTGAGGACAGTCTTCTTCTGGCTTGGCGCTGCTGCCTGGGTGGGAGCGCTAGCCCTGTTCTGGCGAACGCGGGCGGAGAATAGGCCGACCTACGAGCCGGCGCCTTTGCTGACGCCCGCACTCCTGGGCTCTCTTGTCGCGTACCTCGTCGCGGTGTTCCTTGTCCATGGCGAGGTGGCGGTATCCCCGTATTCGACGCCGGCGCCTCCCCAGGTAGTGCCGGCGGGCGGCGAGTTTGCTTTTTCGTTCTTCTCCGGCCGCGACGACGTGCGGGCGATTGAGTTCACAGTTCTCAGAGGGTGACACGATGGCGAGCTCTCGGTGGAAGGCGGCTCCGACGGTGTCTTGCTGCCGCCGCGGGTCGTCTCTATCGAGGGCGGCACGAACCGGATAGACCTGGGGTATGTGGAGGACGCTTATCGAACGCTCTTCCGCGTCTCCTTGACCCCGATGCGTCCCTTTGAGGTGGAGATGGCCGAAGTTCCGCCGACGTCTGTCCTTGCCTCGGCGGATCTGAACGGCGTCCCCCTTCGGGGCACCGTCGCCTTCACCCTTGTCTCCGAGACGAAGCGGGATGTTCTGCTGGAGGACGCCGGCAAGCGGATGAGGGAGGAGTGGCCCACGGTGATCGCCAGTCTGGCGCTGTCGTTCATCATGCTCGGCCTGATTGGACACCAACGTGGCTGCCCAGGTAAGCTGATCTGGAGTGCGACGACTCTCCGCAAAGGACAAAGTCGGGCGGACAACGAGGTCGTCTGGGTAGGAGATAGCTGATGGCCAACCCTTTTTCACCGATCACTATCGCCGGCATGGAGATTCGTAACCGCTTCATGCGTTCGGCCACGTGGGACAGCAGCGCGACCGACGATGGTGAGGTGACCGACATCTCGGTTCGGATAATCGAGGGGCTGGCCCGCGGCGGCGTGGGCCTCATCGTCACCGGCTACGCCTACGTCTCGGAGGAAGGGAAGGCGGCCATCCGTCAGTACGGCATCTCCGATGACCGCCACGTCGAGGGGTTGCGGCGTCTGGTGAAGGCGGCGCACGACCACGGCGCCAAGATAGCGGCACAGATCGCCCACGGCGGCATCAACACCCGAATGCTGCTCAGGCGCGATGGTCAAGCCCTCGGTCCCTCTCATATTGAAGGGCATCCCTGGGAGCACCGGGCTATGACGCCGGAAGAGGTGGAGGCGACGGTGCATAGTTTCGCCGCTGCCGCTGTCCGCGCCAAGAGAGCCGGGTTCGACGCTGTTCAGTTGCACGGCGCTCATGGCTATTTGATGACGCAGTTCCTCTCGCCGCTAACCAACCACCGGACGGATGAATGGGGTGGGTCGCCGCAGAAACGGCAGCGCTTCCATCTTGCAGTGCTGCGGGCGGTGCGGCAGGCGGTCGGCGACGACTATCCGGTCATGATCAAGCTGGGTCTGCGGGACAGCAGAGAGGGAGGGATGACGCTCGCCGAGGGCCTGGAGACGCTGAAAGCCATGGCCGGTGAGGGGCTGTCCGCCGCCGAGATCAGTATTGGCACCGGCAGCGCGACGGTTACTGCCCGGCCGGAAGACCAGGAGCACGTTTACTTCCGCGAAGACGCTGCTGCCGCGAAACGGACGGTTGATATCCCGATCATGCTCGTGGGCGGCATCCGTTCCCTGTCCACCGTAGAATCGATCCTTGACGGTGATGCGGACATGGTGTCGCTGAGCCGGCCCCTTATTCGGGAGAATGACCTTATCGCCCGCTGGCAAGGCGGCGATAGGTCGCCCGCCAAGTGCCTTAGCTGCAACAAGTGCTTCGGGTTCGGTGTGCGGGGAGAGCCGCTTGAGTGCGGAGAGGAGTACCGGCTCCGGCAAGAAGCGGGACAGGAATAGCAGGAGTGACAGTTCTGACGGAAACCGGGGGTGAGCACCATGAGAGACGTGGTTATCTGTAGCCCTGTGCGTACACCCGTGGGCCGCTACGGCGGCGCTCTGCGGGACGTGGACGTGGAGACGCTGGCGTCGACGGTCGTGACGGCTGTTCTGGAGAGAAGCAAGCTCGACCCGAAGGCCATCGACGACTGCATCTTCGGCCACTGCTATCCCAACGGCGAGACACCGGCGGTAGGTCGGCTGGCGGCGCTGCGGGCGGGCCTGCCTGTGGAGGTTCCCGGATTTCAGATCGACCGGCGCTGCGGCTCCGGCCTGCAGGCGATCTGCCTGGCGGCGATGGAGGTGCAGACCGGCGTGGCTGACGTCGTGCTGGCCGGCGGCGTGGAGAGCATGAGCAACGCCGAGTTCTACATCGCCTCCGCTCGCTGGGGCCCCAATCGAGGGAACATGACGCTCTTGGATCGCCTGGACCGCGGCCGCGTGACGGCGGGGAGCGCCCTCTATCCTGTCGAGGGTGGAATGGTGGAGACGGCGGAGAACCTTCGCCGCGAGTACAAGATCCCCCGCGAGGAGCAGGACGAGTACGCCCTCCGCTCCCACCAGCGGGCCGTCGCGGCTTGGGACGCAGGCAGGTTCGACGCCGAGACGGTGCCGGTGCCTGTGACCTCCAAGAAGGGCGAGACGACGCTGGTGACGCGCGACGAGCACCCCCGCGCCGATACGACCCTGGAGAAGCTGGCGACGCTGCGGCCCCTGCGCATCAAGCAGGACCCGGAGGCGACCGTGACGGCGGGCAACGCCAGCGGTGAGAATGATGCCGCCGCCTGCTGTATCGTCACCTCGCCTGAGAAGGCGAAAGAGCTGGGGCTGAAGCCGATGGGCAAGCTACTGACCTGGGCAGCGGCCGGTGTTCATCCCGCCTACATGGGACTGGGGCCGGTGTCTGCCTCCAAGAAAGCGCTGGAACGCCTGGGTATGACCCTGAAGGACATGGACCTAATCGAGCTCAACGAGGCGTTTGCAGCCCAGGTACTGGCCTGTACCAGGGAGTGGGGGTTCAAGGAGAGCGATTTCGAGAGGATGAACGTCAACGGCTCCGGCATCTCCATTGGGCATCCCGTGGGCGCCACCGGCGTCCGCATCATGGCGACGCTGCTGCATGAAATGGAGCGGCGGGATGCTCATCTCGCGCTGGAGACGATGTGTATCGGCGGCGGGCAGGGCATCGCCGCTGTTATTGAGCGCACGGATTAGAGAGCCCTTTGCGCACACACTTTGAAGAATGAGGTATTGGATGTCCACTTTCCGCAGGACGAAGATAATCGCCACCCTGGGCCCGGCGACTGACGACGAGGCGGTGCTCCGCCAGATCATCGAGGCCGGCGTCGACGTGGTACGGCTCAATTTCTCTCACGACGACGAAGACGCTCACGCCCGCCGGATTGCGGCGGTGAGGCAGATCGCCCGTGAGGCGGGCCGCGTCGTCGCTGTCATGCAGGACCTCCAGGGGCCGAAGATCCGCATCGGCAAGCTGGTCGGTGGCTCGGTCGAGCTCAAGCCCGGCGCGTCCTTGGCCATTACCACGCGGGAGGTGGAGGGGACTGAGAAATGCGTCTCCACGGACTATAGGGATCTCCCCCAGCAGGTTCATCCCGGCGATCCTATCCTTATGGACGACGGCCTTATCGAGCTCAAGGTCACCGCCGTCTCCGCTGAGGAGGTCAAGTCGGTGGTCGTCCATGGTGGCATGCTGTCCGAGCACAAGGGGCTGAATCTGCCCAGGGTCAGACTGACCGCTCCCGCCCTGACGGAGAAAGACCAAGAAGACCTTCGCTTCGGCCTAGCCCAAGGAGTGGACATCGTCGCCCTTAGCTTCGTGCGGCGGCCGGAGGACTCGTTGGCGGCGCGGCGGATCATAAAGGAGTCCGGGCAAAGGGTGCCCCTACTGGCGAAGATAGAACTGCCGGAGGCGCTCGAGCATATGGAGGAAGTCCTGAACGTGTTTGATGGCGTGATGGTGGCCCGCGGCGACCTGGCGATAGAGCTGTCGGCGGAAAGGGTGCCGATCGTGCAGAAGTGGATCGTCGAGAGGGCGAACTCCATCGGCAAGCCGGTGATCATTGCCACTCAGATGCTCGATTCCATGACCCGCAACCCGCGGCCGACCCGCGCCGAGGCGTCGGATGTCGCCAACGCTGTCCTCGACGGCACCGACGCTGTCATGCTCAGCGGAGAGACGGCTGTGGGCGAATACCCGGTCGCGGCGGTGGAGGCGATGGACAGGATAATCCGAGAGGCGGAGACCCTGCCCATGACGGGCATCACCGGTGGGGTGCACCGGCGGACGCGCGCCCATGCTGTCTGTCATGCCGCCGTGGCGCTGGCGACAGAGATCAAGGCCGAGGCGCTGGCCGCGCATACACGCTCCGGACGGACCGCTGCTATCCTCTCCAAGCTGCACCCTCGCGCCTCCATATTCGCTCTCACCGAGCGAGGGGCCATCGCCCGCCAGCTCGCCCTCTGGCGGGGAGTCGTTCCGCTGGTAGTGACGAAAGGGCATGACAAAGAAGACCCGGTGGCCCAGATCGCGCGTGAGATGCGGTCTCGGAAGCTGGTTCCTGAGGGTGGAGTGGTAATCGTGATAGGAGCGGCGCCGGAGGTGCCCGCCGGCGGCACCAACTTCATAAGGTTGCTTTCTATCCACGGCTAGTTAGCCGCCTGTCCCCTGAAGCCCCTATTTGCCGCGCGTCCTTCTGCTTCATATACGCGAATCATGCGCCAAGGTTTCCCCTAGCTGCTGCTGTCGCCAGGGGGATCGGAAGCGGGCAGGGCGCTGAAGGAGGGAGAAGTCCGGCGGACGGCGGCGAGCGCTGCTTTGTTGCTGATAAAGAAAATGGCCACGAACGCCAGAACGGGGAAGATGCAGGCGGCGAGGAAGGCGTCGTGGAACGCGGGCAGGGCGCGGGTGGGCGTGCCTATGATGGCGGCGCCGTGGTGCGTAAGACGGTCGCTCAACACAGTGGCGATTAGGGCGACGCCGAAGCTGGCGGCGACCTGCGGCACGGCGCTGCCTATGGCGGTTGCTCGTCCCGTGTCCTTGGGCTGGATCGTGACGTACGCAGCGGCCTGGGCGGGGACCATTATGAATCCGAAGGAGCAGCCGCGGGCGAACATGATCAGCCTGATCCACCACAGGTTCGTCTCCAGGTCGACCAGCAGGAAGGAAGCCGTCGTCAGTAGCATGCCGGTCATGCCGATGGCCACCAACGGGCGCGGTCCCACAAAGCGGTAGATACGCCCCGATGGCTGAGCCATGAGGCCGACGCCGATCGCCATCGGAAAGGTGGTGAGGCCGGATTCGAGTGGGGTGAGGCCCATCTCTGCCTGGAGGAGAAGCGGCAGGAGAAAGAGCACACCGATGAACGCGGCCTGTCCCGGCAGCCACATGATATTCACCGCCCGAAACAGCTTGTCCCGGAAGAGCCGCATGTCGATCAAGCGGCTCTCTCGTGCGCAGCTCGACGACCGCGAAGAGGACGAGCAGGGCGATGCCGACAAGGGAAAGGACGACGACCCTGGGGTCATCCAGGTGACGTCTGCCGGCTTCGGCCAGGGCGTAAAGCAGGATCGCCAGGCCCGAAGCGGAGAGGAGGAATCCCGGCACGTCCAAGCGGCCCGGCGCTGCCTGCTTCTCCTCGCGCAAGAAGAGCCCCGCGACAACCAGGGCGATGATACCGATGGGGATGTTGGCGAGGAATATCCAGTGCCAGGACTGATATTCCACCAGGTAGCCGCCGAGAACCGGGCCGGTCGCCGGCGCAACCGCTGCCGGTATCGAGATGACGGCGCCGGCCTGGGCACGCTCAGAGGGGGCGAACGCCCGGAACATCATCGCCATGCCCACGGGTGTGAGCATCCCGCCGCCGACCCCCTGCAGCACGCGGGCGGCAATCAGGGCGTTGATGTTCCAGGCTAAGGCGCAGAGGAGCGACCCCAGCGTGAAGACGGCCAGCGCGAACATGAACGTCCGCTTGGTGCCGAAGCGGTCGCCTGCCCAGCCGCTGACGGGAATAAAGATGGCCAGGCTCAGGAGGTAGGCCGTTACCACCCACTGGACGGTCGTCGTGTCTGCTTTGAACTCCTGGGCAAAGGTGGGGATCGCGACATTCACGACCGTCGTGTCCAGCAGGCTCATGAACATGCCGAAGGCGAAGGTGACAGCGACGATCCACTTGTATTCCAGGCGCTTCACGATCGTTCCTTTCCCTAAGGCAGAAGCCGCGCGCCGAAAGACGGCGGTTAAGCCGTCTCCGCAAGCCCGTTTCGCCTAGACGCGTTGCCTGGCCGGCACTTGCCAGTATCGGTGACCAAGGGGTTAGGGGGAAGGGCTGGTGCTTGTGCGCCTACTCCGGCATCAGCACATGTAGACGTCATGTCCGGTGGGCTTCCCCAGAGCGCCTTCGACGCCGAGGGGCTTCGCCGGTGCCCAATCGACGCGCAGGTCTTTGAGTCGCGCACCCACGATCTCGATGGCCTTCTCGCGCATCTCTCCCAACCCCTGGTCGTAGGCCATCTTGAGGTGAGGGATCGTGGACAGGTCTTGGCTGATGATGCGCGCCGCCGTGGCGTCAGCGGCCACGAGGTCGGTGCTGCGCAAGGATCAGCCACGAGCCCAGCCGCTCCCGCATGTCGACCGTAATGCCCTGATTGCCCCCTGCCTGCGGGCCGCTGCCCTCGACGCAAATAGAGGCGTCGATTATCGCGAGGTCCGGCTTGAGCGCGGCGACTATGTCGAGGAATACCTGCTCGATCCCTTCGGGGATTGTGTGAAGCTTCATTCGGGCGGCTCCGCCATCAGTCCTGGCGCCGTAACGGACGAGAGGGGTGACGCCGACGAAGTTCTTGAGGGAGGCGGTGAGCCGCGTCCACTGATGTGTCTTGAGCACGGGGATGGAGATCACGCGGTCGGCGCGGGCAGCCAAGCTGGAGACGGCGATCGTGCCCAGGCTGCTGCGGGAAGGGACATCCACCCACTCCGGCGAGTCGGCGTCGAGGCAGGCGAGGGTGACTTTGCCCTGGTATTCTGAGCTCAGACGCTTCGCCTCGGCGACGAGGTTCGTGGCGCCGTCCAGGGTCGTCGCGTACTCCCAGGAGAAGGTGGACATCTGGGCAGCGTCGCCGATGATGACCTCAGTGGCCCCGGCCTTCAAGCATTCTTCGGTGACGGCGGTGATAACCTCCACCTTGGCGCACTCGCCGAGGGGGAAGGGGTTGCGATTGAAGCGCGCCCAGCCGATGGTGACCAGGTTCGGCTTTATGAAGACTGTCTCCCCCGGCTGGATGATAGCCGCGATCCCGCCCACGGCCGCTAGAGCGTCTCTGGTCATTGTGGGGAGATCGTCGCCCTGGACGGCGGCGACTTTGGCGGTTGGCTCAGTCGATGTTTGATCGTCTTTGCAGCCGGTCAAGATCGCTGGTGCGCCGGCGGCGATCGCTGCCCGGCCCCCAGCCTCAAGAAATCTCGTCGTGTCAGCCTGGGCATCGGGCTTGCCTCATGGGTGTTCCTAGGGAACAGGAGCTACAGGCGACTGGGCGAGGTCAACTGCGGTGGAGATCGTCGAGGGCGTTGAGGGCTCGGTCGCGCTACTTGGGTTGGTGCCAGGGAGACCAGATGGTGATCACGGCGACCAGCGAGATGAGGATGGTGAAGAGAACGTCGGCCCCGGCAGCGACGGCGGCGATAGCGATGATAAGCGTTGCCGTCCCCAGGATAGCGATCTCGGCCTCGTGGCCCCGCCAGCGGTTGGCGACGGCGGCTAGGAAATCCTCCAGGGAGTTGCGCGTAGCCTCTCTTGCGGGCGGCGTGTCGACTATCCGAATGGGCCTTCTGTCGGCTAGGCGGATAGGTGCGACGGTTCTGGCTCGGCGCTGCGCTCTACTGTTCATATCATCCTCTGGATAGATATTCGGACGTGTGAATCCTTTTCACTACCCCCTTTTCCCTGCTGGAAACTCGCTGGAAGTGGTATTCTTTGGGGAAAGGAGTGATCCTTTCCCCGGGTAGAGAGTTGGGGGCGCAATGGTGCCGAAGATTCTCCACGTAGCCGCCGGACCTCTGCTGTTGGCTCTTACGTTGTGCGGTTGTTCTGGCGGCGACGACGGCCCTGCCAGCGGTTTGACGCCCGCAGGAACAGCCGGTCTACTGCCGACTTCGACGACGATACCACCTACTGCCGTTCTGACTCCCGACTCTGTCGCCTACTCCGTCCAACCTGGGGGAGGAGCCGGTCGGCTTCCCCATCGCTCCCGCTCAGAAGCTTGGGCTGGTGATGGGAACAGCCGGCAGCCGCGCGATCCAGTGGGGCGCTGGGCCGGAGGCAATGGCCTATAGCCGCGATGATCAGCCCTCAGATGACCCTGAGCGGGCGAACCGCTCCGGCTGGGATTGCCGCGTCCACGTCGAGTATGAGGGCCAGCCGGCAGTCGACTGGTACGTGCCGGTAGGCACCCCCATCCGGGCGACGATGGCGGGCACGGCGACGCTCTACGTCGTCACCGTCACCAACGCCTTCGACTACTACGGCGTTGCCCGCGAACCTTACATCGGCAACCCCGACCGGACGCGCGCGCCTCTGTCGCCCTTCCCCGGTCCCGGCGGTGGCAAGGGCGTCTTTGTCCGCGTCGAGAACGAGGGCTATGTCACTGAGTACGCGCATCTGGACGTTGCCCGGACAGTCGCGCCTCTTCCGGCGAGTGTATTCCTCTCCGGCTATTCGCCCGACTATGACTATGCCGGTGTATTCGCTCCATTGCGGGACTTCCGCGTGTCGACAGCGATAGCGCAGTGGGCGGTGAATTCCGGCGATGTTATCGGCTTCAGCGGTGACAGCGGCTACAGTGAGGCGCCGCATCTCCATTACACGGTCGGGCGTTCTGGAGACGCCTCGCTGCTGTGTCCGACGGCAGAGGCGGGCTTCGCGGACGGCGGCTGGCTGATGAAAGCGTCTGCGCTGGGCGGCGGCTGTAGCAACTGTCCGCTGTACTGAAATTCTGCCTTGACAGGCTGAAAGACGGTGTCGAGAATGCCTGCCGATAATGAGCTAGATGAGGAAGATGAGCCCTTTGTGGAAACATCGGCGCCGCTCGTGTGGTGCCTGTGGCTGCTAGAATGGAAGCAAGGTGACTGCTGAAGTTTCGCACGAACTGAGAGCTGCCGGAGAGACGACGTGGGCGGTCGTTGTTGAGGGATTCGACCCTCTCACGGAACGTGGCGCTGAGGCGGTGCTGTCGGTTTCCAACGGCTACTTTGGTGTCCGCGCCGCCTTGGAGGAGGGGAACCCCGCGTCGAATCCCATGGTCGTTGTTGCCGGCGTCTATGTGCCCACTAAGTCGCCGGCGCAACAGACGCTGCTCGAGCTGCCCGATCCGTCATCCTTCGAAGTGACGGTAGACGGCCGGCCTCTCCAGATGTCGAGCGTGCGTACCGTCGAGCACGTTCGGCAGATCGACCTTCGCCGCGGTACGTCGATGCGCACCTGGTCTTTCGTTGATGGGGAAGGGCGTTCCTGGCGCTGGGAGTCTCTTCGAGCGGCATCCGCGACCCAGAAGGAGTGCTACTTCTATCAACTTCGCCTCGCCTTGGAGGAGGGAGACGCGCCGGTCAAGGTGGTGCTGTCGTTGCCGCGAGGCGCCGTCCTGACGAGCGGGAGACGGGATCATGAGACCCAGATGCTGGTAGCAAGGGATGCGCGCACGCCACAACTCCTCAGGGCTATGGCGCTCGTTCATGCCGGCCAGACCAATATCGTGGATGGGTCGATAACAGCCCTAGTCGAGCCCGGCAGGCCGCTCACAATGAACTCGGTGAGCCGCATAATGGGATCGGACGGCAACGAGGAGAAAGAGGAGTGTAGATTCGAGAGGCTTTTCGTTGACCACAAGCGGACGTGGAAGGAGCGGTGGAAGGTTGCGGATTTGCAGGTCGACGGCAACCCCCGTCTGGAACAGGCGGTACGCTTTGCCGCCTATCACCTGATCTCTTCGGCCGCTGTGAGCGAAGGCCGGGCGTCGATTGGACCTCGTAACCTCTCCGGCAGTGGCTATCACGGCCACATCTTCTGGGATACGGAGATATTCATTCTCCCGTTCCTCTCGCTCGTGTGGCCGAGAGCGGCGCGTGCCTGCCTTTTGTATCGCCACCGCACGCTCAATGCCGCCCGGCATCGAGCGCGGTCCTATGGGTATGAGGGTGCGCTCTATGCCTGGGAGTCGACGGACACCGGTGAGGAACGGACCCCCGAATACGTGTTCCTCCCCAACGGTTCCGCTGTTCGCATACTCAACGGCGAGCAAGAGAACCACATCTCGGCCGATGTCCCTTACGCCGTGATTCAGTATTGGAGGGCGACAGGGGATGACGCCTTCATGCTCCGGTATGGAGCGGAGATCTTGTTTGAGTGCGCCCGCTTCTGGTGCAGCCGGGTGTCGCCCGCGGATCAGGGATGCTGCTCCATCCGGCGGGTCATCGGGCCGAACGAATACCATGAGAGTGTGGACAACAACGCCTACACGAACGCAATGGCACGCTGGACGCTGATGCAGGCCTGGGCCTACGTGAAGGAGATGGAACGAAAGAACCCCGAGGGCGCCAAAGCCCTTCTGCGGCGGCTGGGTATCAAGCTTGGCGAACCCCACGAGTGGCGGCAGGTGGCGGAGAGCATCTGCCGCAGCTCGTTCCAGGAAGACGAGGTCGTGGAGCAGTTTGACGGCTTCTTCGGTCTGGAGGAGGTCGATGTTGCGTCGTACCGGCGGGCGGGAATCCCTCTTGATATCGCTGTCGGCCACGAGGCGGTGCAACGCATGCGTGTCGTAAAGCAGGCGGACGTGCTGATGGCGTTGTGTCTGGCGCCGGAGATGTGGAGCGAGGCCGCCGCGCGACGGAACATGGCCTACTATGAGCCGCTGACGGCGCACACAAGCTCGTTGAGCCCGCCCGTTCACGCGTTGCTCGCCGCCTGGCTGAGAGATGACGCTCTCTGTCAGGCGTACCTGGACCAGACGATTGACATCGATCTCGGCGATTCTTACCGGCGGGCGGCGAGCGGTGTGCATACCGGCGCCCTCGGCGGTCTGTGGCAGGCCGTGGTGTTCGGGCTGGGCGGGTTGAAGTTCTCGGCGGAACGGCTGGAGTTCGACCCCTTCTTGCCCGCCTCAGTGCGAGGGCTATCGTTCGCGGTAGGTTGGCGGGGGCGTCGTGTCGACGTTCGGATCAGCGATAGGCAGACCGTTGACATCAAAGTCAAGGGCCCGCCTTGTGAAATCCGCGTGAACCAAGAGCGGCGTGTCGTCAAGCCGGGGCGCTACGAGCCCTTCCAGTTCGACTCAGCCGCTACTTACTGGTCGGCCAGAGGAGGGGAGGGTGACGCCGATGACTGAAGAGAGAAAGGCCCCCTTGCTTGTCCCACTGGACGGTTCGCTCGATGCCTCGCAGCCGCTGGAGGTGGCGCAGGCGGTAGCCTACCTTAGGGGAGATGATATCGCGGTCCTGCTGGTCTCTGCCGAGCCCCTGGGGGAGGAGCAGGTGGCAGAGGCTCTTAGTGTGCCCAAGGAGTGGCTGCCCCGCGTCACGTTGCTCAACACCGTAGGGGAGCCGGCCGAGGGCATCTGCCGCGTCGCACGTGACATCGAGGCGGATGTCATACTCATGTCGTCGCATGGGCGGACCGGCGATATGAGGTCTCTGGCGGGGCACGTTACCCTTCAGGTATTGCAGGACCCGCCCTGTCCCGTGCTGGTCGTGCGCTCCGCCCTCAACTTGAAGGCCCAAGCGCGACGCCTGCGGCACCTGCGCCGGGTCTGCGTTCCCCTCGATGGCAGCGCTGAGGCCATCTGGTCGGTAAGGGTGGGCAGCGCACTGGCGCAGCAGGCCAACGCGCGGCTCTTTATGCTACACGTCATAAACGACCGGCCGGAAGTAGGTGCGGCGTCCTCGCTGCTGACGTACTCCGATCAGTCCTCCTATCAGCTGGAAGTCTGGCAGGAGGAGTTCGTGCGCAGTAGTTTTGCGGTGGCTCGCCGTTCCCAGGAGGTCATGACATCCGTTGCGCTCCGGTTCGGGGAGCCCGACCGAGAGATCATAGGTTTTGCGACTGAAGCTGATTGTGACCTGATCGTTGCCGCCTGGAGCGGGAGGATCTCTGAGGGGCGGGCGAAGGTCGTACACATGCTCCTGGAGCAGTCGCCCTGCCCGCTGCTCTTCGTGAGGGCGAGAGAGCCCTGACCATCAGACGTGGTCGAGCGATCCCTGAGATCTCTCGCTTCGCCTCAATTCCCAGCTCTCGCTGCAAGACCCCACTTTCCCGCCGGCTCTTCTGATGCGCTGACCTCTCCAGAAACGCGAAAGGGGAGGGCCGTTGGGGCACTTCGCATGGCGGCGGATTCCCCGCTGAGGATATAGAGACCGTCGTCGCCGGCCTTCGCCTTCACGGGAGGGGCAAGGCCCGTTTGGGCGCAGAGCGATGTTGGGGTCTCGACCGTTGGGAAGGGAGAGAGAACGCCTGGCGTGGGCTACTGTGGCGGCGGGACAGGCAGGGACTGGTCGTCCGGTATCGGCGCCTGGCAGGTGCTGTTATGGCGGCCGAATATGAACTGGATGTCCTTGATATCGATATCGCCGTCAGTGTACTTGGGCTCCAGGTCGTACCACTGGTCGTAGAGCTGGAGGCCGAGGGAGCTGCCGTAGCGGAAGGCCATGCGCTGCTCGTCCACCACATCGACGTCGCAGTCGATGTCGAGGTCACCCTGGAGCATGCGGACGGTTATGTGGACGTCGCCGCAGGTCTGGGTGAGGCCGCCGGGGAGAGTACCGGGGATCGCCTCGGCCAGGGTGTCGGTGACCTCACAGTTCTCGTCGATGATGTCGGTGACGACGCCGTTGTCCTTGGTGGGCCGGAACAGGTCACGGTAGATGAGGTCGCTGACCTTGGGGACGATGTAGATCTTTTCGATGATGCCGTCGCCGTTGGGGCCGGGCTGGATTCCGGGCACGGCCGGGTCGTCCTTGGTGACGCAACTGGAGAGTATCCAGTTCTCAGTGAGGACGGTGGCGGTGCAGTTGGCGACACGGCCGCCGCTCTCGATCCAGGTGACATCGGGGACAGGGGTGACGCCGAGGATCTTGTGCTCGTAGGCAATCCGCTCTTCCCAAGCGCCGAGGCCTTCGGGTTCCGTGTCGAGGTCATTGGGTGAGTCGGAGTCGTAGGCGTTAAAGACCCACTTTTCGATTACCAGGCAGCCCTTGCCCTCTTCGGGATTGATGCAGCCGCCGGCCATGATCCAGAGGTTGTTGGTGGTCTGGACGCCGGGTTCGAGGACGTTGGCGTCCTTCTCCATCCTGACGCCCTCTGGGGTTGGTGTAGGCGTTCCTGATGGTGTTGCCGTCGGGTCGGGCGTCGCCGGCGTAGAAGTGGCCGTCGGCGAAGGCGTTCGCGTCGGCGTCGGCGTCGAGACGGGGGTCGGCGTTGGCGGCACAGGCGTGTCGGTAGGAGGTGGTGTGAACGTTCCGGTCGGCGTAGGCGTGAGGGTCGGCGTCGGCGGAAGTGGCGTCGGCGTGGGTGTGTAGGTGTTGGTGGGTGTCGGCGTGAACGTCGGCGTCGGCGTGAAGTGGCGTCGGTGTGTAGGTGTTGGTGGGTGTCGGCGTGAACGTATTGGTCGGCGTGGGTGTGTAGGTGTTGGTGGGTGTCGGTGTGAACGTCGGTGTCGGCGGAAGTGGCGTGGGTGTGTAGGTGTTGGTGGGTGTCGGTGTGAACGTCGTGTCGGTCGGGTGGCGTAGGTGTGTAGGTGTTGGTCGGTGTCGGCGTGAACGTCGGTGTCGGCGTGTATAGTCGGCGTGGGTGTGTAGGTGTTGGTCGGTGTCGGTGTGAACGTCGGTGTCGGTCGGAAGTCGGCGTGGGTGTGTAGGTGTTGGTGGGTGTCGGTGTGAACGTCGGTGTCGGCGGAAGTCGGCGTAGGTGTGTAGGTGTTAGTCGGTGTCGGCGTGAACGTAGTGTCGGTGTCGGCGTGGGTGTGTAGGTGTTGGTCGGCGTCGGCGTGAACGTCGGTGTCGGCGGAAGCGGCGTGGGTGTGTAGGTGTTAGTCGGCGTCGGCGTGAACGTGTTGGTGGGCGTGGGTGTGTAGGTCTTCGTCGGCGTGGGCGTGTAGGTGTTTGTCGGTGTCGGTGTGAACGTGTTGGTCGGCGTGGGTGTGTAGGTCTTCGTCGGCGTGGGTGTGAAGGTGCTGGTGGGTGTCGGCGTAGATGTGGCGGTGTTCGTCGGTGTCCGTGTTGCCGTGTTGGTGGCAGTTGGCGTGAACGTGCTGGTTGGCGTCGCGGTGGGTGGTAGAGGGCAGAGCCCTGCCACCTGGATTTGATTGTCCCGACTTCCGACCGAGTCGCCGTCTAATGAGATGTACTTCAGATGGAATGGAGCTCCCGCGACC
>CAVXOY010000001.1:0-83669 GCA_963763495.1 uncultured Chloroflexia bacterium | reverse complement strand
CCACCTGCGAGGTCTTCGTAACAGATATAACGCACAGAGCGGTCAGAAGGTTAACGGTAAGCGGGCACATTTCATTGACTGCAAACCGCCCTACCTTCTTAATATGCTGATGCGTCGTGATCACTAAGAAATGGAAGCGTGTCACTATGAGCATTGCCAGCATCGTCGACAAGGCCAAGGCTGAGGAACAGGCCCTCCTCTCCGAAGTCGAGTCGAAGGAGATCCTCGAGGAAGCGGGCATACCCACCGCACGGGCACGATTGGCCACGACCGCCCAGGAGGCAGTCGCCGCCACCAAGGAAACGGGGCTCCCGGCTGTCCTGAAGATCGTATCGCCGGACATCGCCCACAAGAGTGACGTGGGAGGTGTCAAGCTCAACCTTGAGACTCCGGAGGCGGTGGCTGCCGCCTTCGAGGAGATCATGGCCGCTGCCAAGAAAGCGCAGCCCAAGGCTCGGATCGAGGGGGTATCGGTGCAGAAGATGGCGCGTCCCGGCATCGAAGTGATCGTCGGGATGAGCCAGGACCCGCAGTTCGGGCCGGTGCTGATGTTCGGCCTGGGCGGCATACTGGTCGAGGTGCTGAAAGACGTATCGTTCCGGCTGGTGCCGCTGGAGCCTCGCGACGCCCGTCAGATGGTGCGGGAGATAAAGGGTTTCCCCCTGCTGGAAGGCTATCGCGGGCAGGAGCCGGCAGATATCGAGGCGCTGGAGCAGCTACTGCTCCGCCTGTCGGGATTCGTGGAGAAGCATCCCGAGATCAAGGAACTCGACCTGAACCCCGTCTTCGCCTACAAGGACGGGGCGCTGGCCGTGGACGCCCGTATCGTCCTGGGCTAGCCTCATCTCGACAGGGCGCGGATGGGTCGAGAGTCGACCACCCTCGAGACCACAGTCAGCTTCAGGGACACGCTACCCAACGACCCCTGGATCGGAGGCGTACCCGCTTGAGTGACATGGCAAAGCGGCTGGAGCGCGCCTTCAACCCACGCACAGTAGCGGTGGTCGGCGACAAGCGGGC
This sequence comes from uncultured Chloroflexia bacterium, assembly GCA_963763495.1. Taxonomy (GTDB): domain Bacteria; phylum Chloroflexota; class Dehalococcoidia; order DSTF01; family JALHUB01; genus DAOUEO01. Next base: position 82,649 of record CAVXOY010000001.1, on the reverse strand, counting down.
CCTGGGCTACTTCTGGCTGCGCAACATGAGCACCTTCAAGGGGAAGGTGTACTCCGTACAGATCGACCCCAATGAGATTCCCGGCATCCAAGAGTTGGGCGTCCCCAACTACCCAAGCCTCCTCGATATCCCCGACGAGATCGACTACGTGGTCTGCGCCGTGCCGCGGCCGGTGGCGCCGCGCATCGTGACCGACTGCGTCGCGAAGAAGGTGGGCGGGGTATCGCTGTTCACCTCCGGCTTTGCGGAGACGGGCGAGGCGGAGGGCACGCGACTCCAGCAGCAGATAGCAGACATCGCGCGCGAGGGTGACCTCGTATTGATAGGCCCGAACTGCATGGGCATCTATAACCGACGGCTGGGCGTACGGCAGGCAATGGACCAGCCAACCGGCGACGAAGGATCGGTCGGGTTCATCTCCCACAGCGGCACTCACGCCATCAGCTTCAGCCTGCTGGGAGCGGTGCACGGCGTCAAGGTCAGCAAGTCGGTGAGCGCCGGGAACTCGGTAGTAGTAAGTCCAGCGGACTACCTAGAGTACTTGGCCGGAGACGAGGAGACGACGGTCATCGGCATGTATCTGGAGGGGATCCAGGACAGCCGGCGCTTTTTTGAGGTCTTGAAGAAGACGACACAACTCAAGCCGGTGGTGGTATGGAAAGGCGGCACTTCGGAGGCAGGACAACGGGCGATGTACTCGCACACGGCAGCGCTGGCGACGCCGTCATCGGTGTGGCAGGCGATGGTGAAGCAGTGTGGGGTGATAACGACCGATAGCCTGGACGAGACAGTGGACGTCATCAAGGCGCTGCTCTACACGAGGCCTTGCACCGGCTATCGCATGGGACTGATGGCGTTGACCGGCGGCCAGTCGGTGGTGATAACCGACACCTTCGCGCGGGAAAGGCTAGAGATACCCTTGCTGAGCGATCGCTCATACGAGAAATTGAGCGCGTTCTTCAACATCATCGGCGGCAGCTACCGCAACCCGCTCGATGTCGGGGGTACGCTCGGCTTCGGCGCGGCGCCGGAGAACCTGGAGCGAATGCTCACGATACTGGACGAGGATGATAATGTGGACGCCATCGTCTTGGAGATAACGTCACGGTACTTGATTCGCATGGCGCTGGGAGCGGGCGGCCCCTCAACCGACTGGCTTCCCCGTACTCTAACCGCCCACAAAGAGCGATCGCCCAAGGCATTCGCGACCATTCTAAACCCCGGTCATCTGGAGGCACACGCGGCAGAGGAACGTGTCAAGCTGATCGAGCTTGGCATACCTGTTTTCGCCGGATTCGAGCAGGGAGCGCGAGCGCTACGCAAGGTAATCGATTATCATCGCTTTCGGGCAGGAATCGATTAGATGTCTCAGGAAGGTAGCGTGCGAAAGTGCTGAAGGGTCAGTCCCACACATGACTCCACCTTCTTTTCTCCGCTCCCTGTTCTCCGACCGTTCGGCCAAGACAAGCGAGCAGGTCATGCCCCAGACTCCCCCTAACATACGGCTGATCGTCGGGGTAGGGAATCCTGGCAGAGAGCACGCCCACACCCGCCATAACGTCGGCTTCTGGTGCGTCAACCGATTGGCCCGGCGTCACGGCATCTCTCTCAAGACACACACGTCGCTGGTGACGATGGGAGAGGGGCTTGTTGAGGATAACAAAGTGATCCTGGCGAAACCGCGCACCTATGTCAACCGTAGCGGTGAGGCCGTGGCAGCGCTGGTCCGCCGCTACAAGGTATCACCCGGGGAGTTGCTGGTGATCTGCGATAGCCTCGACATGCCGGTCGGCGCCATGCGAGTGCGGGCACAGGGTAGCCACGGCGGCCACAAGGGGCTGCAGTCAATCATCCAGCGATTGGGAGTGAACGAATTCCCTCGCATCCGCATCGGCATCGGGCGACCGGTGGTGGGCGGCGAGCCGTCGTGGGACCCGGAGGTCATCGCGGGATATGTGCTCAGCGACCCGCCGCCGGAGGAGCGACGAGCGCTGGACGACGCGGTCGCGCAGGCGATTGACGCCGTGACCTGTATGATGACGGAAGGGTTAGAGGCGGCGATGAACCGCTTCAACCGCTAGCAGGCGGGCTTCAGCACAACCGTCTCTGTCTCCAGAGGCAACCCATCCTTCTTGATCTCCACTTCGCTGCCGTCGACCGTGCGGACGCGTTGGCGCTTCTTCTGGAAGTCTGCCACGCCGGCGACGGGGAAGTCGGGGCACCTCTCGTTCTTGAAGTGCATCGGGATGACGACCTTGGCGGCGAGGCGATCGGCAACGCGGCTGGCAACGCTTGCGTCGATGGTGAAGCTGCCGCCGACCGGTATCAGAAGCACGTCAACTCCGCCTATTTCCGCTAGTGAGCCAGCGGTCAGGTCGTGCCCGAGGTCGCCTAGGTGGCAAACGCGCACGCCATCGAGAGTGAAGCAGAAAACCGTGTTGGAGCCGCGCTGCGAGCCCGACATCTCGTCGTGGCTGGTGCTGACCCCTTTGATCTCGATCCCCTTGACCTGATGGACACCGGCGTCGCGCACGACCTGGGGGGTTCCCTTCACGTCACCCACGTTGTTGTGATCAGCGTGCTCGTGGCTGACGGTGACGATGTCCGCTTTCTCCGCAGGGGGGCGATACTGCAGACCGAATCCACCGGGCGTGTAGGGGTCGGTCACGATCCTCAATCCGGCATCAGATGCAAGCAGAAAGCAGGCGTGTCCCAGCCATTTGATCTTCATGTCAGCGGCCTCCCTTCCAGTTTGGGCCTGATGATAGCAGAAAACGGCGGCGATGTCCCCGGTTTGCGGCGCTCTTGTTCTATGGCCGTGGCCGGCGAGCCTCCGGGTTGACGCAGTTGGGCGGCAGTTCCCCTCGTAGAGTGGCCAGGACGTTCTCCACCGCCATCGCCGCCATCTTCTCCCGCGTCGCGACGGTCGCGCTGGCGACGTGGGGTGTGATAGTGACGTTGTCCAGCGTCAGCAGGGGGTCATCCGGCGGGATCGGCTCCTCTTCCGTGACGTCTAGGCCCGCGGCGGCGATTTGCCCGCCCTTCAAAGCCGTGTAGAGCGCCTTCTGATCGACCACCGGCCCCCGCGCCGTGTTCACCAGGATCGCTGTCGGCTTCATCAGCGCCAGCTCCCGCTCGCCGATGAGGTGGCGCGTCTGGGGGCTGAGGAAGACGTGCAGAGTGACGAAGTCCGACTCCCTCAGCAACCGCTCCAGGTCGGCGAACTCCAGCCCCAATTCCGACTCCGCCTGCGCCTTGCGGGCTACGTCATGGTAGAGCACGCGCATGCCGAAGCCGCGCGCCCGCCGTGCTACCGCCAGCCCGATCTGCCCCAGCCCGACGATGCCCAGTGTTGCCCCATGTACGTCGCGTCCCAGCAGGAACGAGGGATGCCACGTCTTCCAGCCGCCTGCCCGCACCAGCCGGTCCCCCTCCGCCACCCGTCGCGCCGCCGCCAGCAGCAGGGTGAACGCCATGTCCGCCGTCGTCTCCGTGAGGACGCCCGGCGTGTTCGTGACCAGTATCCCCCGCGCCGTCGCCGCTTCGACGTCGATGTTGTCATAGCCGACCGCCATGTTGGCCACGACCCGCAACTGACAGCCGGCGTCCAGCACCGCCACGTCGATGCGGTCGCTGAGCATCGTCAGAAGGGCGTCGGCGTCGGCGGCCCGGCGCACGATCTCATCATGCGGCGGCGGCGACTCCTCCGGCCACACGAAGACATCCGCCACCGCCTCAAGCAGCGGGACGGGGTTTCCCGGAAGTTGTCGCGTCACGAAGACCTTAGGTTTCGCCACGGGTACCACCTCTTGACCATCTCGTGTAGCCGAGGGCTTCTCCGGCATCGTTCCGCATGACTTCTCGAAATCCGTCGTCCATGCCCGAGCCATCCGCGGTACCTCTCGTCGTCCTTATCGCTGCAGCTAAGGGTCGCAACCCTCCTTGAGTCGGACGCGTCAGCGCGTACATCGCAGGCTCTGTGTATCAGGGGCGATCTCCGTGGTCGCCGTCAAGTCGTCCGGGCCGCGGCGCGTCGTTGAGGGCCTCTCGATACGGTCCCCGCTGATTCGCAGGGGGAGTCGCGCTGGCCAAGGTAACTGGTGATCCGGCTCACTTGTCTAGTGCGCGGTTGAAGTCCTTGAGGGCGTCCTCATCGGCGGCCCATCCGCGGTAAGCCGTTGACCACGCGGCGGTTCATCGTCGTGTCGAGGTGCGCCCGGCGACGCCAGGTTTCAGGGCGAGGCCTAATCCTCTGAGCGCGTCCGGTCGATAGCGTTCAACTCGTCATGGGCTTGGCGCCGCGGTTAGTTGAGGGCCATCGGGGTCGTCCGGCCTGAGTTCGAAGAGCACGGTTGTTGCTGGTCCAGGCGCATGCGGGTAGTCCCCCGCCTGTAGCTGGCGTTGCCTCGCGTGAAGTGCATCACCTGCGCTCGAGCAGTGATGCTTGGCAGCCTAGCGCTGCCCGCAGCAGGCGTTGCTCGCATCTCAGCGTCTGGCAGCTTTGGCGCGCCCGCCGCAATTGCCCCAGGCAGCTACTAGCGTTGCCAGCTGCTGCGTCTGCGCCGCGCCTCTAACGTCTGGTCGTAATGCCTTGCGTCGCGTCTTCCTAGTTGCGCGTCCTCGTCGCTCATGGCGTTCTGCATCCGCAGACACTGCCTGGATTGCGTGCCTCGTACGATCGAAGTATGATCCTGCCCGCTCACCCTCTTGCAGGCGCGGCACCTCCATGGCGATGCTCTGGTCACGCTTTATCGCGTGGATCTTGACCGCCGTTAAACGTTGTTCGCCAACGGGTGCGGCGCCCCCCGTAGCACTGGGCTTCATTGAACACAACTGCAACTACCGCCGCATGACGGCAATGACCTTCCATGGCCGTCCTCTGATCTCATTTCGCGGTCCGAATGCCTACTTCCAGAACTCCCACCACTTCTTTGCCGCCTTGGGCGCGGCGGGCGCTTCTGCCATTGGCGCCGGCATCTCCGCCATCGGCTCCGGCGCTGCTGCCGCTCCCACGTACTTCGACGGCTCCGCGTCAAACTCCGTCTTGCACGCCTCGGCGCAGAAGTAGTAGGTCACGCCCTCGTACTCCGAGCTTCCCGCCGCCGTCTCCGGGTCGATCTCCATGCCGCAAACGGGGTCCTTCACCATCTCCGCCATTGTCGACTCCTTTCGTGGCTCATTAGCGCCGACATGAACTGGCAGAACTCTAGCTCACTCGAAAGCGCTCGTCAACATCGCGTCAGTGTGATTGTGTTCACAGTAGGGGAAATGGCTGTCCAGGGTTATTGACATTTAGTAGGTGTTTAACTACTATAAACATAGTAACGAACGCTTGTACATAGTCCGACAGCAGATTGAAGCCCCGCCCGAAAGGCCCTGATGGTTTCCCAACCGTCGGGGCCTTTTGTTTTGCCGGAGCAGCGCTTGGATGTGATGGCTAGCTGATGAAGGAGACGCCGGAGTAGATGAACCGTGCCCCCAGCGCCAGCAGGAAGAGGCCGCACATTAGGAGAATCATCTGATATCCCCTCCGGCTCAGGATGTGCCGCCCCGAAGCCATGACGAACCCCACGAACGACAGCCAGAGGAAGTCGGAGAGGATGTGCGCTGTGAAGAAGGAGCCCACACCGGCGGCCCCATGCTCCAGCGACTCGCTCATGTAGGCCATCCCGATGCTCGCCCACCAGATGATCCAGTAGGGATTGGCGACGCTTACCAGGATGCCCGCCGGCACGAAGAGGCTCAGCATGGGCAAGGGCTTGCTCGTCGCGACGGTATCGGTGCCGCTCATCGCTCCCATCAGCCGCTGCCGGTAGCTGCGCGCCATCTGGGGATCGGGAGGATCGGCCTGGGCGCCGCCGGGGTTCTCCTGCGCCGGCTCACTCGCGAGGTTCAGCTCCTGTCGCGGCGCCGTGCGCACCATCTGATATCCCATCCACAGCAGGAACAGACCCCCGACGATAGCGATGACGGCTGTCCCGGCGCCCTCCTCCAGGAACTCGCTCAGCCCCAGCGCCAGCCCGATGACCAGCGCCAGCTCGATGATCGCGTGGCCCGTCGCCACCAGCGGGCCGACCCAGAAGCCGCGGCGCAGCGTCTCCCGCACCGACAGCGTGAAGAGAGGGCCGGGCATGAGCGCCCCGGAGAGGCTGATCAGGAAAGAGCCGCCGAATATCGCTAGTAGCTCAACCAATATCGCCAAAGACCTCCATTCCAGTTTCGCACCCCGCGATAAGGCCGGTCAACGTTTGCCTCGTTCGGCGCTGGCCCTCGAACTCGCCTCGACACTACAATAGTCCCGGACAAGTTCAAATCACTGCCTGAGGTTGGGCATGGACAAGGTGCTTCTTTTCGACATTGACGGTACGCTGGTCCTGACCGGCGGCGCCGGCGTTCAGGGCATGTCCCGCGCCTTCACCGAGATCTTCGGCGTCGCTGACGGCCTCGACGGTGTGGAAATGGCGGGACGTAGCGACACGGCGATCCTGCGCAATGCCCTCGACAAGAACGCCATCTCCACCGCCGACTTCCCCGATCAGGTGCGCCGCTTTCGTGCTGCCTATCGCCGCCATCTCGCCGACACCCTACGGGAAGTGACCGGTGGCCACGTCCTGCCCGGCGTCCGCGATCTGCTCAACGCGCTTCAGCCGCTGCCCGGTGTCCGCTTGGGCCTGGCGACAGGCAACTTCCGTGAGGGTGCGGAGCTGAAGCTTTCCCACTACGGCCTCTGGCATTTCTTCAGCGGTGGTGCTTTCGGCGAGGATTCCGAGGAGCGGGCCCCGCTGGTCGCCGCCGCCATCAAACGGATGGGCGACGACCGAGATGGCCGGAATAGCGCCTACGTTCTACGTGATCGGCGACACGGTCTATGACGTCGAGGCTGCTAAGGCCAACGGCGCGGTCGCGGTTGCCGTCACCACCGGCCGCACGCCCGCCGACCGCCTGTATGCCGCCGGCGCCGATCTCCTCTTCCCCGATCTCTCGGACTGGCGGGCCGTACTCGCTGCCCTCGGGTTGGGAACCGTTTCCTAGGGCGATCTCACGTGCCGTCTTCGGTTTGAGTGGAATGAGGTGAATAAAGGGGTGCGCCCCTTCGCAGAAGCGCACCCCGACGGGACGTTATTCCGCTGTCACCGCTAGGGTGACGACCAAACCGCCCCGGTCTGCTCGGTGGGCAGCCTCGGCGCGATGCTGGTGGCGAGGAAAAATCGCGCCGCTGCAGCAGGAGGATGCTTTTTGCCCGCCAAGCGAGATTCCTATGTCACTATCTTACATGAATTAGCGGATTCCCGCAAGCTCTTGCAGCAGGTGCCAGTACTCCAGCCTGTCCCTTTGTGCCGCCAGCAGCGTCTCGCTCGGGTTGCCATCCTTGTCGAATTGCTTGGCGAACCGTCCTTCTGTCCGGGCGAAGTGGATGAAGTCTACCGGCTCCTCCGTCTTCGGGTTCGTGTACCAGTCCTCTTTCACCGACGGGTTCCCCTGGAGGCTCAGCCGCTCCTTGATGCTGGAGCCCAGTCGGGGGTCATAGGTGAATATCGGGAACGTCCGCGAGTCCTTCGCCAGCCGCGCTTGGTGCGATGACATGTTGTCCGTGACCTGATGCTCGGGCTGGCAGGTGCAGTAGACGCTCACCACGGCCGGTCCCTTGAACTCGTTCGCCGCCATGATCGACCGGTAGAAGTGGTTGATGTCCGCCGTGATGGTCTGGGCCACGAACACGTTGGAGTGCATCATGGCGATAACACCCAACTCCTTGCGTCTCTCCTGCTTGCCCCGTATCGCCGACCCGAATGGCGCCATCTCCGCGTCCTGGCCGGTGTACGTCGCCGTTGAGGCCTGGCCGCCGGTGTTGGAGTACACCTGCGTGTCGAGAACGAGCACCTTGATATCCATGTCCGATGCGAGAAGCCGCGAAAGGGCGCCGAAGCCGATGTCGAGGATCGCCCCGTCGCCGCCCATTGCCCACAGTTTCTTGTCCTGCCACCCTATCTGGTCCCAGCGCAGGCGGACGCCCATGGCGTCGGAGGCCGCGTTCTCGAACAGCGAGTTCGTCCACGGCACTAGGAAGGGGTTGTAGGGATAGCTCGAGCCGTAGACCGTGTTGCAGCCGGTGGCCGCCACGATGGCCATGCTCTCCGGCCCGTACACGAAGCCCGTCGCTGCCAGCATCATGCGGATGGCCGTCGCCTCGCCGCAGCCCATGCAGGAGCCGGCGCCGCCCACGTAGAGCAGCGAACGCTCAGCCAGCATCAGGTCCGCCAGCACCTTTTCGTTGATGAAACGGGCCGGCGTGTCGGGCAGCTTGCGGAAGAAGGCCATCTCGCTCTTGTAGGCTTCGACCTCCTCCGGCGTCTTGCGCACCATCGACAGCGCCTCGTGGACGCCGCACACCTCCACGCACTCGCCACACCCCTTGCACTTCGTCGGGTCGACGAAAATACCGAAGAGTCCGCCTTCCTCGCCCTTCTTCTCGATGGCGCCGTAGTACTTTGTTGTCTCGGCGAACCGCTTCTCCAGCCGTTCCCGCTCTGGGGTCGTCCTTGACCTGCGACAACTCCTTCTTCAGGTCCGACTTGCCGATCACCTTCGCCAAGATGGCGGTGTCGGGACACTTGGTGACGCACTCCATACAACCGACGCACTTTTCCCTGTAGAACACGGGGAAATCGGGCGCGATGTAGCTGAAATCGCGCAGGCCGGCTGTGCCCGGTGGGATGAGACTGCGAGCCGCCGCCTCATCCGCGGGCAGATCGTCGGCGCCCGCGCCGTGGCGGTAGGCTCCTATCACCTTCTCCCTGAACTCATTTCCGTCAGGGATGCTCGTACTTGTCTTGCCTTGCTTTGCTGGCGCCTTACTCATGTCAGTCCCTCTCACGATCTCTGGCCGCTGGCTGCGATTGCCGCCGGCTCTTTCTCGATGACTTTTGGTGGTATCTCAAAGACTTCATTGAACCCGCGGCGTACGCACTCCAGGTTGTCCTTGATTACACCTTCGCCGCGCCCGCCGAAGTACTTGCGCAGCGACTTCTCTATCCGCTCGAATAGCTCGACGTTGCCTATTCTCGCTTCCTTCAGGAACGGGGTGTAGCGCAGGAAGACCCCCAGCAGCACGATACCCTGCATCCTCTGCACGAGGTCGGGCTTCGATGCCACCTCGGCGGCGATCTTGGTCGTGTCGAGCGCCAGTACCTCTATCTTCTTCTCCCGGATCGTGGCTCTGGCGTTCGCCGGTATAGCTGCCCATACCTCGTCCGGTTCCGTCTTCTCTGTCTGGATGAACACCGTGCCGCCTGCGGCGAGCCCCGCCAGCGGGATTGCCCGATGCGGAAGGCGTTCACGTCGTTGAGGGCACGAACTCCACGAACTTCTGCTCGCAGTGGGGCCGGATGACATCCTTGGCCAGAGTCAGGTAGTAGCTGGTGGGCAGCCCCTTCTTTTCAGCGCCGTAGCGGGGGTAGGCCTGCGCGTTCAGCCCGAAGAGGTCCGAGGAGATGGAGGCGATGATCTTGTTCGTGGTGATCGACGCCGAAGCCCCCGACCGAGTGTCCGCGCATCGAGAACGAGCCCGTGCGGCCGCACGTCGGGGTCTTCCACACGGGGCAGCGCCGTCGGGTGGTTTACGTTCAGTGTGAAGAAGCGCTTGCCGTCCTCCTTCGTGCATGTTCTCGGCGATGGCGATGATGATGCCCGGGACGCACGTCGCGGCTTCCCAAGCCCGCCGCAGCCGGAGTAGATGGTGGGTATGCGGTCGATCTTCGGGTAGTCGGGGTGGCCGCTCATCGCGTCCGCGAAGGAGGCCTTTATCTCGGCCGTCAGCGGGTTGGACTGCCCCAGCGGCACGTCCAGCTTCTCGAGGACGCTGAACGCCTTCAGGTGCGGCGAGCGCCTTCACGATCTGCGGCCCTGGGAAGGGGCGGAACGCCGCCACAGCCAGCAGGCCGACCGGCAGGCCCTTCTTCTCCCGCAGGTAGTCCACCGTCGCGACGGCGGTATCCATCGCCGAGCCCATGCCGACGATCGCGTACTCCGCGTCCTCCAGCCGGTAGGGCATGACCATGTCGTAGCGGCGGCCGGTCAGCTCGTAGTACTCGTCCATCGCCTGCTGCAGGGCGGCCGGCACCTTGTCGTAGAACTCGCGCTGGCCGATCTTCCCCATCATGTAGCTGTCCATGTCCTGGACGACACCGCTCATCACCGGCCGGTGGGGATCGATGATGCTGCTCAGCTTGGCGCTGGGAGGGCCGACGAAGCGCTCCATCAGCTCCGGCTCGGGCATGAGGACGGTCTCGACGGTGTGGGTCGTCAGGAAGCCGTCCTGGCAATTGAGGAACGGCGTGGACGTGTCCTCCGCCGTCCGGCGGGCGATGAGCGACAGGTCGCCGGCCTCCTGCGCGTTGCGGGCGAACAGGATCCCCCAGCCCGCATCGGCAACACCCATGACGTCGTCGTGCCCGGAGTGAATGTTGAGCGACTGTGACGTCAGAGCTCGCGCGCCGATGTTGAAGACAGCCGGCAGGCGCTTTCCTGCGATTGTGTACAGGACCTCCTTCATCAGGATCAGGCCCTGTCCGCAGGTGAAGTTCGAGACGCGTCCTCCGGCGGCGGCGTAGCCCTCGCAGGCGGAAGCGGAACTGTGCTCCGACTCCGGTTCCAGCAAAGTGAGCGGCTCTCCCCAAAGGTTCTGCCGCCCATTTGAGACCTCGTCGGCGTAGCCTTCGCCCATGCCGGTGGAAGGCGTGATCGGGTAGACGCAGGCGCCCTGACTGATGTGCGTCTCCACCCACACGATCATGCCCGTGCCGTCGCTTGTCGATGGGGTGCCCGGATAGGGGAAGTCCTTCGCGTTCTGATTCTTAGCCATGATTAGTCCTCGAAACTAGTCTGAATGCGGCTGAATAGGAAACAAGTATACTAATGTTGGCGCTGTCTGCAACCGGTGGAGCGCAAGTGGGGACTGAGTTGTGTTGGCGGGTTTTCACTATCGTGCACAATCTATTATCCCATAGTTCAAGAGGCACTGCAATTCCGCAATAGACATAACGACGTGACGTGAATCCCCGAGCCCGATCTTCTCGGCCTACCCATTGGGTAGGGTTAGAGCCGGAAGGTAGCGAAATCTTCCGCCACGAGCACCCCGTCGATGTTGACGGGCGGGCGGCCGACGTCAAGATGTGTCAGGATGAACGTCGTTTCCGGCGGAGTATCCTTCCGCAATCGCTGGATGTCGGGCAAGCTCATGTGGTGATCGCAGGGGTCATCCCAGCAAGAGCAGTCGACCACCACAACATCTGCGCCCTGCGCCAACTGGCGCACGCCTTCGCACATCACTGTGTCGCCTGTGTAGCTGAGGATGCGTCCTCCCACGTTCACCCGGTAGCCGAAGCAGTCCGTCGACATCGACTGTTTCACCGGAATGGCGCGAAACGGGAGGTCAGCGGCGACCTGATCCATTCCCTCGGCGATCTCTAAGTAGATGCGGCGGTATCTCATATCGATCCTGGTCAGGCCGGCGAAGCCGAGTTCCGTGAGCTTCTCGACTATCTCTTGCTCCCCGCGCGGGCCGACTATGACCAAGTCCTCCGTCCTCTTGGCTGTGTATGCGTAGTCCAAGAACAGGAATGGCAATCCGAAGAAATGGTCCGCGTGAAAATGGGTTATGAAGACAGCGGCAATATCAGCCGGGGGAATAGCCAGCTTGTTCAAGTGAGCAAGCGTCGTCGGCGGCGCATCGAAGAGGTAGCGCCGGTTGAGAATGAACGAACTCCAATAGCGGTCACCGGCAAACGCGTTGCCCGATCCCAAGAAGGTGAGTTCCAGCGGCGGTGAAGCGGTCTTACCCATGAAGCATCTCCCTTTGGGGTTCCCTCAGCGGCCGGCCTTGTCGGGGCCGTCAGGATCGCCGTTCGGGTCCGACTCTCCGGATTCATTATACACAGGACTGCCGGTCAGAACGGAAGGCTTGATCGCCTAGAGCTGAGGAACGAGGCGGCAGAAGGCACAAAACAACCCGCGCCGGCCTTTAGGCAAAGGCGGCTTAACTGTCGATCTCCCAGGCACCGCCTAAGCGACCATGACGTTGATCGTGCAGGCGGAGGTGAGGCCGATCACATGGGCGAGCCCTGCCTTCGCGCCTGGCTGCTGGCGGCCGCCTGATTGGCCTCGCAACTGCCACACTATTTCGGCGATACCGCAGGCGCCGGTCGCGCCGAGGGGATGACCTCGAGAGAGAAGGCCGCCACTGGCGTTGACAGCCACCTTACCGCCGATATCGAACCGACCCTCTCTCAGGTAGCGCGGGCCCTCGCCATCTGGAGCAAGGCCTAAGTTCTCATAGTGCACCATCTCCGCGGTCGCAAAACAGTCGTGCAGTTCCACGACGTCCATCTCCTCCGGCCCGATCCCTGCCGTCTCCCATGCCTCCCTAGCGGCGAGGCGCGTGCACTCGTTGATGTCCAGGATCGCGTTCCCCGTCTCTGTCCAAGGGTCGCTGGTGAGAATGGAAGCCGCCGCCTTGATCGCCTTGGAGCCGTACTGGCGGGCCTTGTCGCCGCTGGCGTAGATAATGGCGCCGGCGCCGTCACCCGTTGGGCAGCACATATAGAGGGTGTTGGGCCAAGAGACCATCCGGGCGCTCATGATCTCCTCCAGCGGGAACTCCTGCCGGTACTGGGCGTACGGGTTGTGCACCGAGTTCTTGTGGTTCTTGTAGGCCACCCGAGCGAAGTCCTCGAAGGTGGTGCCGTACTTCCGCATGTGGTCGACTCCCCACTGCGAGAAGACCGGAGGCATCATCTGCGATCCGAGCACCCCCTCCGGTATGTAGGCGGGGTCGGTGGCTGCCATAAGCCGTCCCGCTCCCAGGAGCCCCGCCTTGCCCATCTGCTCCGAGCCGATGCCCATTGCCACGTCGAAGGCGCCGGATGCCACCGCGAAGTAGGCCTCGCGACAGGCCGTGGACCCGGTAGCGCAGGCGTTGGCCACGTTTACGACGGGGACGCCGGTCTGCCCGACACTGCGCAGGATCGCCTGGCCGACAGGCGCCGACAGATTGCCGCTCGCCACCGACTGGATGTCCTTCATCGTCATGTTCGCGTCTTTGAGGGCGGTGACGACTGCCTCTGTGGCCAAGTCGATCACCGTCTTCTCAGGGTACCGGCCGTACTTGACCATCCCCACGCCGACTATGTAGACGTCTCGCGCTGGTTTCACAGATCTACCTCCTCTCGGCGTCAGCCCTTGATGGGCCGGTACTTGTAGACAATGACGTCATTCCCCTCTTTGTCCACCCGTGCCTTCTCCGTGTACATTTCAACCTTCGTGCCGAGCAGGGGCACGAGCTTGTCCGGGTCGGGCTCGATCCCGCCGAGGTTGGCGCGAACGGCTGTGCCTTCCGGCAGATCGATGATGGCGGCGACAAAAGGGACCTCCACGCCCGGCAGGGACTGATAGACAATCGAGAATGTGTGGAGAATGCCGTGGTCGCTGAACCGGATTTCCTCGAGGTCGTCGACGGCGAAGCATTTGGCGCAGGCCAAGCGAGGGCCGAGGTAGGCCGCTCCGCAGGATCGGCACCTGCTTCCCCACAAGTATGGCTTGTCGCCCGGTTTTTCGGGCAGCCGCAAGTAGGGCACGATAGGTTTCTGCTGTTTCTCTTTTGGCTCGACATCGGTCGCCTGAGTCAAGGGGTACCTCCTTTCGCTCGCGATCGCTCTCGCGTGGCGCGATCTCTTGGGCAGCGGAAAGCCAAGCAACGGCCTGGGCCCCGCTAACGAGTCAATTCCTAGCACGCGGCCGTTTCTGGATCAAGTTCCGCTTTTCTCGCGCCGAGGGCTTGACAAGGCTAGTACATGCGTTCTATAGTGGGCCTATCAGAACGTCTGTGCGAGTTTGAAGAAGGGGAACAAGATGCTAAGCGCTGTGATCATGGGACTATGGGTAACCGCCGGGGCCGCCTATCTGCTATGGCAGTGGCTATCGAATGAACTCGCTCAGGGCGAATAGAACATCTCGCAGCCTCAACCCTTATCCTGCTGCTGAACGCGCTTCGGCGCCGTAGTTGCCAGATGCTGGGATCGATACGACCTGCGGCGATAACCTCGGCCGACGGTCGTTAGATCAGGTGCAGCACCGATTGACTGGCCCGCAGCCGTTGGCGATCATAGACAGCGGGTGTATACTTTTAGCCGGATACTCGAGCCGCGCGGCAGCAGAGGGAGCCCATGATACTCCTTTTCTTCGGTCTCTTGGTCGTCACGCTGATTCTCCTGCTGATGCTGATCGTTTTCGGCTTCACGGTGAGAGCGCTTTCTAGCCTTCTCCTCATCCCTGGTCAGGTCGCATCCGTGTTTACCAACGAGTCGGTTCGCCGTAACGAGGCTCTCAAGCACGCCACGATGAACGTCATCGAGGAACAATTCGGGCCCAGCGGGCTGAACGGCATTGCCCTGAAGCGCGGCTTTACCCTCGACGGCGTCGCGCCGCCCGATGTCATCCTCGCTGCGGCTTTGGAAGGGTTGCGACGGCTGCGCGCTGGTGAGCGCCGTCTCGCGATTCACCGCCGTTGCGTTACTGCCATTGTCACGGCCGGGGTTCTAGGCGCTGTGGTCTTTCTCGGCGTTCTGCTGGGCACGGACAGCCTTAATCTATTGAACGTTGTCTTGGCCGTCATGGTGGCGAATGTGCTTGCGCCATTCGTCGGCACTGCCCTCCAGAAACTCATCTCCCGCCATGCCGACCTCTCGCATCTTCGCATCATCGGCCTCGCTGGGAGTCCTCTCCTCCCGCGCGGTGGAACCTCTTCGCCGGATTCGCCCCGGGAACACTTCGAGGTCCGTACGACCCAAAGCGAATAGTCTTATTTCCTGTCGGGTCTAACCGTCTCTCTCAGCACACCCCGCTCCGGCTTCCTTGCGTGGTTGACGTTGCTGCTAATGGTGGGCAGAATGGCAGTTGACGGCGTCTGAGGAGTGCTTCAATGGAGCCCAGACTCAAGCTGTGGATAGAGAAGAACGGTGGAGTAGCGCTCAGCGGCTACCGGATCCGCCTGCTCAATCACATTGCTGAGACCGGCTCGCTGGCCGAGGCCGCGCGTCGCATGGGCCTCTCCTACAGGCGCGCCTGGGGGAAGATCAGGGAGATGGAGACGAACCTGGGGGTGCGCCTTGTCGAAAGCGAGGTCGGCGGCGCAGGGGGAGGCAGAACGAGTCTGACCCCAGAGGGTGAGCGGTTGGTGTCTCTCTATCCCCGGTTCGAGGCTGCCGCTGGCGCCGACGTTAGGCATCGCTTCGATGAGATATTTGGCAATAGGGGGTAGCTTTCTTTTTGGGCGGCGCTATGCTAGAGTCAGCATAACTACTACACATGGAGGTGCACTGGTGAAGAAGCTCTTCGGAGTAACGGCGCTCCTGGTGGTGCTGCTGACGGCCATCGGTTTGGTTGCCTGCGGAGACAATGGTGACTCCAAAGAAACCGCCACGCCCCAAGCAGCGGCAACTGGTACGCCCAAGGTAGAGGCTACAGGTACACCCAAGGCAGCGACAACAGGTACGCCGCAGGCGGCAGCGACGCCAACTGCCGTCGTCCGCAGCGGTCCCAAAGAGGTCATCTTGGCGACCACGACCAGCACTCAGGATAGCGGACTCCTCGATATCCTGGTGCCCGAGTTCGAGAAGGCGACGGACTACAACGTCAAGGTCATCGCTGTCGGCACCGGCCAAGCCCTGGCGATGGGAGAGCGCGGCGACGCCGACGTTCTTCTTGTGCATGCTCCCGCCTCGGAGAAGAAGCTCGTCGACAGCGGCGCTGCCATCAACCGCCGCCTTGTCATGCACAACGACTTCATCATTCTTGGACCCGAGAAAGACCCGGCTGGGATCAAGGGAATGACGGCCGCTGTGGACGCCTTCAAGAAGATATTCGATTCCAGTTCTTCTTTTGTCAGCCGTGGTGACGATTCCGGGACTGACAAACTGGAAAAGAGCCTGTGGAAAAAGGCCGAGCTAGACCCCAAGGGCAAGTCCTGGTATGAAGAGAGCGGCCAGGGAATGGGGGCGACGCTCCAGATCGCTAATCAGCGCGATTCCTATATTGTCTGTGACCGCGCGACCTATCTTGCTCAGAGCGCGAGTCTCTCGCTGAAGCTGCTGCTGGAAGGTGATCCCCTTCTGCTCAACGTGTACTCTGTGATGGAAGTAAACCCCGACAAGTTCAGCATGGTGAACGGCGCTGGCGGCAAGGCCTTTGCCGACTTCATGGTCTCAGAGGCGACCCAGCAGATGATCGGCGAGTTCGGCGTCGAGGAGTTCGGCCAGTCGCTGTTCATCCCTGACGCGGAGAAGACCTACGAAGAGCTGGGGCTGAAAACGCCGTTCGGATAGGCTGACTCTGACCGGAGGTAGATGTGGATCTGATCTGGGATGGCCTGCGGGAATCCATCCACATCATCCGTAGCGGCGACTACTCTCTTTGGGAAATCACACTGCGCTCCCTGTTCATATCAGGGAGCGCAGTCGTGCTCAGCCTCTTCATCGGCATAAGCGTTGGTGCGGCCATCGCCTTCAATGACTTTCGCGGCCGCAATCTCGTATTCAGCCTCGTCAACACGGGCATGGGATTGCCGCCGGTGGTCGTCGGCCTCCTCGTCGCGATCTTCTTCTGGCGGAGCGGCCCCCTCGGCCATTTCCGGCTTATCTACACGCCGGCGGCGATGGTCGTGGCTCAGACTGTGATCGCTGCGCCCATCGTTACCGGCTTCACGGCGGCGGCGCTCCGCCACCTCGACCCGCGGCTTCGGATGCAGGTCTACGCGCTGGGCGCATCACGGCTGCAGATGCTCTGGATCATCCTTTGGGAGACGAAACTGCCCCTGATGGCAGCAGTCATGGCCGGCTTCGGCGGCGCGATATCGGAGGTCGGCGCATCGATGATGGTGGGCGGCAACCTGGCGGGCGAGACGCGTGTCCTGACGACGGCCGTGATGCTGGAGGTGAGCCGTGGCAACTTCGCGCCTGCCATCGCCCTCTCCATCATCCTGCTGGTGCTCATCTTCTTGGTCAACGTGGTCCTGACCACAGTCCAACAACAAGAGAAGACATAGTGCAGCCCTCAAAACTCTCCCTGCATGACATAACGGTGCGGCGCCGTGGGACGGATATCCTGCATGTCCCGCACCTAGACGTTGTCGAGGGTGAAGTCCTTGCCGTCATCGGGCCCAATGGCGCCGGCAAAACCACTCTTCTCCAGGTGCTTGCCCTCCTTGAGAAACCAGCGAAAGGGGAAGTCAAGTTCGAGGGAGAATCCGTGCGCGGACGCCAGCTCGCCCTCCGCCGCCGGATGGCCGTGATGATGCAGGAGCCGCTCCTCCTGCGCCGCTCTGTCGCCGAGAACGTCGAGACGGGCCTTAGGCTGCGGGGAGTGCCGGGAAGCGAACGCCGGCTTCGGACGAAGCGCTGGTTGGAGCGGTTCGGCGTTGCCGATCTCGCCGAGCGCTCTGCCCGCAAGCTATCCGGCGGTGAGGCGCATCGCGTCAGCCTGGCCCGTGCCTTCGCCTTGGAACCGGAAGTCATGCTTCTCGATGAGCCCTTCAGCGCTCTCGACCAGCCCACCCGCGAGGATCTGATCGAGGAGCTGGCCACCGTCCTCAGTGAGACAGGCCTGACCACCGTATTCGTGACCCATGATCGTAATGAAGCCCTCCGGCTCGGAAGCCGTGTCGCGGTCCTTGTCGGTGGGCAGCTACGTCAGATCGGCTCGGCTGAGCAAGTCTTTGCCGCCCCTGCCGACGGGGACGTGGCATCTCTTGTTGGGGCGGAGACGGTGGTGCCCGGGAGGAGGGTCGCTGTTCGGGAGGGGTTGGTCGATGTTCAGGTAGGCACGCAGGTCGTCCAGGCGGTGGTGGATGGCGCTGTCTCTGAAGACGTTCTCGTTGTCCTTCGCCCCGAAGACGTTACTCTCTCCAGGGCCGAAGATGACTCGCCGCCCAGCAGCGCTCGCAACCGGCTGCGGGGCTCCATCGTCCGCATCACTCCTGTCGGGAATCAGATCCGAGTCGCCATCGACTGCGGCTTCCCGCTAGTTGCCCTGATCACCAAACAGTCGCTGGAAGACCTCGATCTTCAGACGGGCCAGCAGATCGCCGCCGCGTTCAAGGCGCACGCCGTCCACCTCATACCCAGAGAGAAGGCTTCTCCTAGTTAAGCAGGCGACTGATCGTGAGATACACCGGGATCTTTGAGGGCCCGCAGGATACCGAGATCGCCGCTGGTGATACCGCTTGCTCCCCAGCCCGCAAGCTGCCGCGCCCTCGATAGCTGGTCGACGTGATAGGCCACGATCTCCACGCCGCCGGCCCGGAAACGCGCCGCCGACTCCTCATCCACCAGCGCCTCATGGATGGAGACCCCCGGCGCCTTCTCTCCACCCTCCTGGAGCTGCCAGAAGCTGGCTAGGCCATCCATATCCCCTATTGAGTGATAGACGCGCAGCCCCGGCTCCTCCGAGCGGAGCTGCCGCAGGAGATGCCAGTAGGTGCCCGACACGCGAGTCTCCGCGATCACCTCTCGATGGCGCAGGGTCGCCAACAGCATGGCGAGCGCCTTCGTGCTCGTGCTCTTGATGTCGACGAAGAGCGAGGCTCTGCCCTTGATCTGGTCCAGGATCTCATCGAGGCTGACCTGCGGCTCGCGGCTCCAGTACGCATACCACCGGTCGTAGAACAGAGGCAGCAGGGGAAACCGGCGCTGGTGGCGTGACACCAGTCGTCGACCGTCCAGACGTATGTCCGCCTCCACCGCGTCAACGCCGGCGGCCAGCGCCTCTTTCAACAAGGCGCGGCTGTTCCCGGCGCGGTGAGCGATGGTGAAGATAGGCTCCATTCTGCCGCCCATTGTAGAGGACGCGGCTGGTCTCTAGGAATAGGATCAGCCGGCCTGAGCGGCATTCGGAACAGGGGAGATGGGCGTGAGGCTTGTTCTTCCGCCCCTAGATGCCGACGACGTTCACCAGTAGGCGGCGGTGGCGTGGGTGGTCCAGCTCCACGAGGAAGACGCACTGCCACTGCCCCAGCGTCAGCCGTCCCTCCACTATCGGGATCGTCTCGCTGCTGCTGAGGAAGAGGTGCTGGCAGTGGGAATGGCCGTTGGCGCACTCCTCCTCGTTCATGTTCACGGTGCGGCGCCGGAAATCGTTGTGGCCGTAGTCGTCGTCGCAGGGCGCCAGCCTTCGCAGCATCTCCTTGAGGTCTTCCAGCAGCAAAGGCTCGGCTTCGTTAATCTTGATGGCGGCGGTGGTGTGGGTGGAATAGACGGTTACCTGGCCGAACCGGATTCCCGACCTCGCCACAATCGCCGCGACCGTCTCCGTGATGTCGATGAACTCCAGCGCCTCGCTGGTGTCGAGTTCTATCGCTTCGCACAATACTCGGGTAGCAGGAGCGCTCCCGTCGGCCAGAGTCACCGTCTCGTCAGCTACCCTCAGAAGACTGACATCCATATGAAAATCTACCCTCCCTGAGCTCAATGGAGAGACCTACAGCCCCTAGTTTACCACGTTTGACGCTTGTGAAAAGAGGTATACGCAGGTTGCCGCCGGAAAACCGAAGGCACGATCTGGCCGGCTGGTGTCAGACGGCTAGCGGCTGCGCAGGTGCCCCAGTCCATCCCCCAGCCTGCCGGGTGCGAAGCCGAACTGCCTGGGTACCGCGTCCAGCTCCGTGACGTTGTCCTTCGCCAGCATCGCGAGCTGGTCCGTCGTCACAGGCGGGCTCGACAGCACGGTCTGGAGCATCCGGGCCGCCGGCCGCATCAGCCAGAGTGGTATGTGGACGCGCGGCCGTCGCTTGCCCAGGGCGGCGCTGATGACATCGATCAACTCGTTGTAGGTGAAGTACTCCGGCCCTCCGACCTCGACGGTCTGGCGATCGTGCGTGCCTTCCGCCAAACAGGCGGCGATGCAGGTGACGAGGTCGTCCACCCCCAGCGGCTGAAACCTGCGTCTTCCCGTTTCCGGCAATCGGTACCAGCGGGCTTCGCCTCACCATGTCCGCCAAGCGGTTGAAGAAGTCGTCCTCCGGCCCGAATACCAGCGACGGCCTTAGGATCGTGTAGTTGAGGCTGCTTCCGGAGACTATCTGCTCCGCTGCCCACTTGGCATGCCAGTAGGGGAACTTCGGGTCCGGCGCCGCTCCGATCGCGCTGACGTAGACCAGCTTCTTGACGCCGGCCTTCTCCGCCTCTCTGACCACGCCCTCCGTCCCGCCCCGGATCACCCCGTCGAAGCGCTGGCTGCCCTTCTCGATGATGATGGCGACGAGATGCGCGACCCTGTCGACCCCCGCCATCGCCTCGGCCAGCCCCTCGCCTGTCACGACGTCGGCGTGCACCTGCTCGACGCCGTCGGGAAGCGCGTCCCTGACGGCTGCCCCGCGCGGCGACCCGCACCCTCTCGCCGCTCTCGGCCAGCCGCGCGACGAGATGCCTGCCGATGAACCCTGTTCCCCCAATCACTAGGATCATCGCTTCACCTCTTGAGTCCGGCTGTCGGTCAATCAGCGGCGACAGCATGGCTCAGCGGAGACGAAATGTCAAGGGTTGCTGCTTCGGGAAAGAAGAGGACTAGAACTCCGTCGCGCCGCTGAAGTTCCAGGACTTGATCTTGAGAGCGGGCACCCGGCTCACACCGATGATCGCCGAGTGGAGGCTGGTCTCCTTGCCGATCATCTCTACCTGATTCAGCGCCTCCAGGTAGCTCTGTGTGAAGCGCAGGTTCTTTATGGGGGCAGTGATCTTCCCCTTCTCGATGAGGAAGGTGCCGTCGCGGGTCATGCCGGTTACCAGGACTTTCAGGGGATGCACCGGCCGCGTATACCAGAAGCGGCTCACCCAGATCCCGCGCTCGACTGAAGCGAGCATCTCCTCTTTCGTCGCAGTGCCCGCCTTGAGGAACATATTGCTGGGGATCGGCCCGAACGTCATTCCTGCCGGTAGGCCGTGCCCGGTGGAGGTCTTATCCTCTTTGCCGGCGTAGTAGGTGTCGTAGACCACCCCTTTGGCCACGCCGTCGGTGATGAACTCCACCCGCTGCTTCGGTACCCCCTCGAAGTCGAACGGGTTGGCAATCGTATCATGGGCCAGGCCGTCGTCCCAAATGCTGATGTTCTCCCCCATGACCTTCTCGCCCAGATGGCCGGAGAGGAAGCTGCGCTGCTCTTGGAAGGCCTGCGCCCCGAATGACAGATAGGCTAAGAAATCGAGGATATCCGCGACTGCGTACTCCTCCAGTATCACATCATACTGCCCCGGTTCGAGGGCAATCGGGTTGGCGCTGCGCAGGCACTTGTCTATCGCCTCGGTTGCCAGCGCCTTGCCGTCGATGTCGCCTACGTCAACCGCGATGCGGTCGGCGTAGCCGCTGCCGCTATCCACCATCATGGTTGTGCTGATATCCGCCGTTGTCTCCTGATGGTAGGCGAATACCCCTAGCGAGTTCGCCACCGCCATCTCGCCTGTCGATGTCTTGAATGCTCCGGCTGCCGTTACGTTGGCCCGGCGGGCGGCGTCGCAAATGGCGGCGACTACGTCTGCCCGCTCTTCAGGCGTGTATTTGGCCGTCCGCTCCGAGAAAGCAGCCGCCTGGCGGATCGGCGCCGGCGCCGGCAGCGACTGGAAGTCATCGTTCTCCTTCTGATGGCGGGCCAGAGTCACCGCCCGTTCGGCCACGCCGCGCAGCGACTCATCGGAGAGGATGTTCGTCGCGGCCACGCCGATCTTCTTGCCGATGACGGCGCGGACGCTGATATCGACGCTCGTCAGCTCGACGTTCTGGTGGATATAGCTGTTGGCGAATCGGGTGAGGGCGGAGTCGTTAGTGAAGACCAGCACCTCCGTTTGGTCGGCTGTGCTGGCTCCCAGGATGCGGTCGGCGATGCTCTTGAGGTCGGACTCACCTAGCGGCATATAATCTTCTCACTCTTCGATGCTTCTTCTTTTCCTAGAGCCCCACGCGGATGTTGCGGAAACGGGCGGGTGCGGCGCCGTGGCCCGTGTGTGCCACCTGCTCCGGCTGGCCCTTGCCGCAGTTGGGCGTTCCCCAGACGACCCAATGGTCGCGGTTGCAGATGGCGTCACAGCTCGCCCAGAACTGAGGCGTCATGCCTGTGTATGTAGCGTTCTTCATCAAGTCGCCCAGCTTGCCGTTCTTGATCTCGCGGGCCACCTCAGTGCCGAACTGGAAGTTGAGCCGCCGGTCGTCGATGCTCCAGCTCCGGTTCGTCTCCATATAGATCCCGTCTTTGGTGTCGGCGATGAGCTCTTCCAGCGTCCACTCCCCCGGCTCCAGGCTCACGTTCGTCATGCGGATCAGGGGGATGCGGTTCCAGTCGGAGGCGCGCATCGCGCCGTTGCTCCGTAGCCCCAGCCCCGCCGCTGTCTCTCGCGACATGAGATAGCCGACGAATATCCCGTTGCGTACCGCCGGCATCGACTGGGCGGGCACGCCCTCGTCGTCGTAGCCGAACGTGCCCAGTCCGCCCGGTGTGATCGCGTCCATTGTGAGGTTGACCACGTCTGAGCCATAGCGGAACGTGCCCAGCTTGTCGGTGGTCAGGAAGCTCGTGCCGGCGAAGGCCGCCTCCGTACCCAGGACACGGTCGAGTTCGATTGCGTGGCCGCAGCTCTCGTGGATCTGGAGCGCCAGTTGACTCCCATCCAGGATGATAGTCGTCGTCCCGGGCGGGCAGGGCTTTGCGAAGAGCAGCGCTGCCGCCTCCTCGGCGACCCGCCCCGCGTTTCCCGGCAGATCGTAACGCTCTATGAATTCCCATCCCTCCGTGCCTTGGTGGCGTCCCACGCTGTTGGGATAGGAGCGGCGCTGCACTTCTCCCTCGCCTACCGCCGTCGCTTCCAGTCCGCAGCCCGTCTCCACCAACTCCTGCTCGATGAAGCTGCCTTCGCTGCTGGCGAAGAGCTTGTTCTCCCGCTGGCAGTAGACGTTCGATTCGGCCATGACGATGCCCTTCACCTTGTTCATCGCCTCGTTCGCCCGCAGGAGGAGCGCTATTTTGTCGTCGAGCGATATGGCGAAGGGGTCTTTCACGATCGCTGTACGGTAGGTGTCTTTGTGGACCTCCTGTGGGCCGATGTCCGCCTTTGGCCCTCCCGCTCGCGCTGAGGCCCGGGCGATGCGCACTGCCTGCGCCGCGACGCGGTCCGCCTCCTCCAGCGTCATGCGCTGGCTGCTGGCGAATCCCCAATAGCCGTCCACGATGACCCGTACGCCGAAGCCGAGGCTCTCGTCCGCTGTGAGCGCCTCAACGTTCTGGTTGCGCACCGTGATCGATTCGCTCTTCCTTGCCACCACCCGCGCGTCGGCGTAACTCGCTCCTTGGCTGCCGGCGGTGTCAAGTGCCCGGACTGCTAGCTCTCGCATAGAGATCTCCTCATTGGGTCGCCGATTTCTGGATCTGCCGGTTCAGAGAATCGATGGCTGCGCAGTGGCTACGGTTCTCAAACTCGGCGTCGAAGTTGTGCCGTTGGACTGCCGGTAGCTTGGCTTCTAGCGCCCCATCCTTCCGATGGTCGTAACCTCTGATGAAACACTGTATGGTCTCTTTGTGTCAACAGGTTGGTCGGGCCGCGGCTGGGCTGACCTGATTCCCATTGGGCTGAGAAATGCGAGTAGGAGTCTCTTCGGGAGAGAACCGGAAAGGGGCCCTAATTCCGGGTCTGGGCAAACTTGGCTATCGCCCTTCCCTCGCCTGCCGGCTCTAGGCCTGCTAGAATCCGGAAGATGTGGAGGTAGTCTCTAAGGTTGCGGGTAATGAGGAAGTTGTCCCGCACGCGCTCACGGCCTGCCTGCCCCATGTTTCTTGCCAGACCGGGGTTCTCCATCAGAGAGAGCACACGGTCGGCGCACTCCTCTACAGTGTTGACCAGGTAGCCGGTTTCCCCGTTGACGATCTGGAGAGGGATACCGCCGACGTTCCCCGCTACTACCGGCCGGCCCTTCCAGAGTCCCTCCGTCACCGTTAGCCCAAAACCCTCCCGCACCGACTTTTGAATGATCACCTGCGCGGCCCGCTGGAAAGCGTTGACCTCGACGTTTCCCACGCCGTTCAGGTTGGTGCGGATCTTGATGTCCATGTCTTCGCCGGCCCGGCGCACCGTTCGTTCGTACCAGGCCCAGCCTTCCGGGTCGTCGTAGGCCATCGAGGCCACGAGCACTAGTTGCAGATCCGGCACCTTGCGCTTCAAAGACCGGTAGACGTCGATGACTCCCAGAGGGTCCTTCCAGGGGTCGAAGCGGGACACCTGGGCGATGAGCGGCCTTTGCGGGTCGATCTCGTGGTGGCGAAGAATGCTCTCGACGGTATCCTCTGGTATGTCGGCGTTCTTGGCCGCGAGCGGGTCGATGGACGGCGGCACGATGAACGGGATCGGGCCACGAAGGTCGTCCTTCATATAGTCGCGGTGCGTGAAGATTGCTCCGTCATAGGCGGAGACGTAGGGCCGCAACATGTCCCAGACCTGCACTTGGGCGTCGGTGAGGTCGATGTGGCACCGCCATACCCACTTGCCGGCGGGACGGCACTGGTTCGTCTCGGTGAGAATGCTCAGCATGGCTGCCGGCTGGGGGTCATGGATCACGACGAAGTCGTACTCCTCATCGAACATCTCACCGTTGGCCCTGTTGTATTCCAGCCACACCTCCCACATCTGAGGCGTCCAGTCGATGAGCATCCCTTGGAGGCTGTTGTGCATCCCCTTGGTGACACGGAAGAAGTCGTCGCCGGCCCTTATCACCTGCCAATCGGCCTCTAGACCGATGTTCACCATTAGCGGGACCAACGAGTTGAGGATCTCGGCTACGCCACCTCCAAACGGTGTGGCATTCACGTGCAGCACACGGGCCCCTTTTAGAGGCGCCGCGAGGCTCAAAATCTCCTCTATTCGGTCATCGCCAATCAGTGACCGGTAGTTTTCCAGAGCCTTTGGGGTGGTGGGGATAGAACTGAGCATGCCTTGATCCTAGTTATTGTAGCCCATTGCTCTGCAGCGCTGTGCAATGGCGGACTGGCGGAGAGCCTTGAACAACAACCCTAGACGATCCCTTCAAGAAGGTGCAGATAGTCGCATAAATAGCGGCTTACAAGGAAATTGTCGGTCACATGCTGATGTCCAGCAGCCCCCAGTTCCTGTGCAGTCTCGCTGTCCCCTACGAGATTGACGATGTGGCCGGCAAATTCCTCGGTTGTGTTAGCGAGATAGCCCGTCTTGCCGTGGATCACCTGCTTTGGGATACCACCCATCGGCGCTGCCACCACCGGCTTCTCTTTCCACAGCGCGTCCGACAGCCAGATGCCAAAGCCCTTGCGCAATGCCCGCTGCATGACCACCTTCGCCGCCCGCTGCACCACGTTTACCTCCACGTTTCCCACGTCACCTGGGTTGGAGAGGAAGTGTATGTCTTCTGGATGGCGTGCCGCTTCCGCTGCGACCGTCTCGAAGTAGGTGAGTTCAAAGGGATCCTCGGGGAGCGATGTGACCATCAAGACCAACTGCAGGCCGGGCACCCGCTCCTGCGCCAATCGAAACACCTCAATCGCTCCCAATGCGTCGCAGTCCTTGCTGCACGGTGCCACTTGCGCAACTAGTGGGCGCCTTCTGTTGATGCCGTACTGGTCGAGGACCCCTGCTATCGCATTCTGGGACAACGGCATGTTTCGCGGCCCTGAGGGGTCGATGGCGGGAGGGATGATGCGGACAGGCACGCCCTCGATTCCCACCCCCAGAAACGTCTCATCTTCGAAGACCAACGCGTCGTAGTCTTGAATGTGACGGCGTACTAGGGACCAAACGTCATCCTGTGCAGATGACAGATCGATGTGGCTGTACATGATCCACCGCGACCGCTGGTGCCTTCCCTTTTCGATGTGAGTGCGCAACGCCGCTGGCTGAAGGTCATGGATAACCACCACGTCGAAGTGGTCTCGGAGCAAGTCCGCGTTCATCGCAGTGTAGTGCTGCCAAGTCCTGACCATCCTCTCATCCCAGTCGGCCCTCCCACCGGCGAGCGCTCGGTACATCTGCTTGTTGACGCGGGCCGACTCCTCGTCGATGTGCACGACCTGCCACTGGCAGTCCAGTCCCAGATCGGAGAGGAGGGGTACAGAGGATCGCAGCAGTTCAGCGACGCCGGTGCCGAAAGCAGTCACACTAAGGTTCAGCACGCGCAGCCCTTTGAATGGCTTGGCCAGCCGTTTCAGTCCGTCGATCAGCTCTCTGCCGGCTAGGGGGACGTAGTCTTCAATCCGCTTTGCGGTTGGTGCCAGTGTGCCGTACATTACGCTGCTCCTTGCCGTCTAGAGTGACGTGACAACGTAGTACGAAAATGAGGGTTCTTCTTCAATGGTAGAGCAGCCTATCGAGGCTGTCAACGCGCAATTGCGTCTAGGATCAATTCCGCGTCGCTGTTGGGGAAGCCGTGTCGGTATCTATTCGGGGCCTTGATTGCCTCTTCTGCTGTCTTCTCCGGGACTTGCCTCTCGGAGCCGGGTGCCCCGCTTCCGGAACTGGCGTGTGCTGAACAGCACCGCATGAGGCCGGTCGGCAATGTCTGCTTCCTGCGCGATTCGTCCCACTGTCGCCAGCACCTCCCGGCGAGACTGCCCATGCACCATGGCGAAGAGATTGTACGGCCAGTCGGGAGGCTGTCGGGGCCTCAGATAGCAGTGACTTACCTCAGAGAAACTGCCCACCTTTCTTCCCGCCTGACTCACCCGGTCGTCGGGGACGTCCCAGACGGCCATGCCGTTGGCGGTGAACCCCAGCGCCAGGTGGTTCGGGACCGCGCCCAGCCGCTTGATCACGCCTCTCGCTGCCAGCGCTCGCAGGATTTCCAACACGCGCTCCTCCGTCGTGCCTACCTGCTCTGCCACCGCCCGATACGGCTCCGGCACGATGGGCAACCCATCCTGGATAGCGAGGATCAGCGCGCGTTCTTCGTCTGTCAGCATCATCCGTCTAGTCCGGGGAAAGCTGGAATCGTACCCCCAGGAAATACTCCTCCAGCGTCGGCAGGTTCATCACCGCTATGCCCGACCTGCTGCTCGATGGCAGCCAGCACCTTATCGATCTCGCCTGGGTTCTCGGACGATAGGACGAACCAGAGATTGTAGTGGTGCTCGCGCTCGTAGTTGTGGGATACGATAGCGAATCCGTTTACCAGCTGCTGCTATCTCATCCAGCCGCTCCGGTGGAACGTGCATCGCCGCTAGTGTACGTTCCCCACCCAGTGTGGCGGGGTTCAGCACCGGCCCGAGGCGGTTAATCGCTCCTGTCTCGAGCAGCCGCTGCACCCGCGAGATCACCTCTTCTTCGGTCATCCCCAGTTCGCGGCCCACCTCCAGAAACGGACGCGATGCGATAGGGAAGTCGCTCTGGACTCGGTTCAGGATGCGCCTGTCATTCCTGTCCAACTCAAGTGGCATGAAGGAGTGCCTCAATTCGCCGTCTGTGCCTGCCGTGCCGCCGGCGGTATGTATGCGCAATAGGGGTCCGACTCCAGGTAGTCCCCAGTCACCGCGAAAGCGCGTGCCCGTGACCCGCCGCACACCTCGCGGAAGTCGCAGAGGCCGCACTTGCCTTTCAGCAAGCTGTAGTCTCGCAGCTCTTGGAACAGTTGAGAGTGACGGTAGATCTCGACGAACGACTGCTCGCGCACGTTGCCCGCTGAGAGAGGCAGGAAGCCGCTGGGGCAGACATCGCCGATATGGCTCACGAAGGCGAACCCGTTGCCGTCGTTGACGCCCTTGCCCGACTGACCCAGTCCATCGGCGAAGCTGTAACCGGCGCCGGTGACCGTCAGCGCTTTGTCGGCGTCGTCGTTCGTGGCTGCTTCTTGGCGGCGTCGCTGGATCACCACTCGCCGATAGTGCTGGGCTGCTGTCGTCCGCACGTCGAAGGGGGCGCTCCTAGAGAGATCGTACAGCCAGTTGAACACCCGCTCGTGCTCCTCGGCGGAGATCATATCCTCAGTCCTGCCCCGTCCCGTCGGCACGAGGAAGAACAGGCTCCACATTACGGCCCCGTATCGCGCCACCAGCGCCGCGATCCCGTCCAAGTCGTCCAGATTGAAGCGGCTGACAGTCGTCCCCACCTGGAGCGACACGCCCAGGTCCTGTATCGTCTCCAGAATCTCGGTCGTGCGCTGGAACGACCCCTTTCTGCCCCGGAACGTGTCCTGGATATCCGGCTTCGACCCGTCCAGGCTGATCTGCATACGGGCGACACCGGCCTCCCGCGCCGCTTGCAGTCGCTCCCTCGTGGCGAGCGCGGTGGCGGTAGGCGACAGCGCGACGCGCAGCCCTTTCTGGCTTGCGTAGCGGATGAGGTCGAGGAGGTCGGGGCGCATCAGGGGGTCGCCGCCGGTGACTACCACGATAGGTCTGCCTACCTCAACCAGTTGGTCGATAAGCCGGAAGCCCTCATCGGTCGTGAGCTCGCGGGGGTCGCGCTTGGGCTGCGCCTCTGCCCGGCAGTGTACGCAGGCGAGGGCGCAGGCGCGGGTTATCTCCCAGGCGACCGTGAAGGGCGTAAGGTTGAAGTCGACCTCTAGCAGTGGTCGTTTGGTGGGGCTATCCATTTTCATGATCCACGGCTCGTCGCATGTCTCTTCTACTATCTTAAGCCGTGGAGACGGCTGCGGCGAGAGGACATGCTTCTAGAACGGGCAGACGGCTTCGGCGTTGAAGATGGGGTTGGCGTAGCCGTAGTCCCAGAACGCCTCGAAGAGACTCAGGTGCGACGCGATGAAACCCTCGGCGGCGGCGCAAGCAAGCGATACATCGTTCTTGGCGAGGTAGCTGGTGAGGAAAGCGTTCGCCAGGTCGCCGTGGAGATTGCCGCCGTACTCGGCGACCGCCTGCTGAATATACCCGATCGCTTGGTCATTCGGCCCACTCACGCCGATGGATGAGAGCCCCATGCGGAAGAGGATGTAAGCGTTGAGCTCGATGCGCTCGGGCGCCACCATTTCCTCAGGCTGCTTCCACGTCTGGAGAGTTGGGTCGCTGAGGGCTTCCTGGTAGACCGCGAGGGCCTGATCATAGAGACCGGCGCTGAACAGCGCATCTGCCTCGGTCACGCGCAGGTAAAGGATGTTGGTCGGGGCGAGGGTCGTCTCTGTCAGGCCGTAAGCCGTGCCGTCCCAGGCGTAGACCTCCGTCCGCTCGCGCTGTGGCCCTGCTCCGATGGAGCCGATGGTCCCGCCGCTCATGACAAGCTCCAGCACTCCGTCCCCGTCCCTGTCCTCCAGAGTGACGTCGGCGGTTGCCATGCTGAATCCTTCACCGGAGATGCTCACGTAGCCGGTGGGGCCGGCTCTCAGGATGTGGACAGTAACGGTACAGGTGTGGGCGCCGCACTGGGTCTCCGAGTACACCAACTCTCCGCTGCCGTCCTTGTTGATATCGTCCAGCGCCAGCAAGGCGGGCTTTGCCGGTGTAATGGCGTCCGCCATCATCGGGGTCGACGCGAACGCTACCTCGTAGGCACCGCCCTGCATGTCGAAAACGATGACCTGCCAGGTAATGCCTGCCATGGGATCGGCCGTCGCCTGGCTGCTGTCGCCGAGAAGGACCGCGACCTCCTCATCCGGGTCTCCGTCGGTGTCCGCCGCGAGGCAGAGCCCTGTGTCGCCGCCGGGCGCCGGCAGTTGCCAAGCGTCGAAGAGATCCTTGAGGCAGGACTCACCGAGCGCGGAGTCGCCCGCGGCGCTCAAGTAGGCGGCGATCGTCTCTGCGTACTCCTCGAACGTTGCCGGCTTTGCGGGAATAGCAGCCGGACGGGGGGTGGACGTGACGGGTTTGGGCGACGCGGCAGGTGTGCGGGTCTTGGCGGTGCTGCTGGTCGCCCTTGCGGTTGTGGTGGGCTCGGGAGAGTCTCCGCCCCCACAACCCGTCAGCAGCGCTGCCACGATCGTCAACGCGACTACAGTTCGCACAACCATTGTGACCCCTTTCCCCTTGCTGACTAGCGTCCGGCCGGAAAAAGCAGACTTATGCCCGGTCGGGCCTGACGTAGACGCGTTCTAGCGCTTCCTTTAGAAGCGGCACCGTCTCATATTCTACCAGTTCCGCGGGCGCAATCCAGCGGGCCTCTGTGTTCTCCCAGTCCAGCGTTAGAGGCCTCTCCGTCGCGACGTCGAAGAGGAAGGGATGCACCAGCCAGCGGAGTCCTCGCTCCTCGTCGTCGACAGGAAGAGGCTCGCCGGTCCGGACCAGTCGCACCTCAGCGGCCGACAGCCCTGTCTCCTCCTCGATCTCGACGAGCGCCCGCGCCAACGGCTCATCGCCCTCAAGATAGCCGCTCACTCCGGCCCAGCGGCCTTGATACGAGCCGACACGCCCGCTCCGCCGCAGGATGAGGATCTCATCCTTGCCCTTTGCGTCCTTGCGACGGAGGAAGCACGTTACGACCTGTCGGGCTTCCGGCTCAGTTGTCATCTGTCACCGCCTCGTCCTCGCAATCTATATCACGAACGCGCAAGCACGCAAACCCTTGCCGACGGCGGAAGCGCGATCCATGATAGTATGACCGAGCGAGCGATGGAGATAAGCCCGATGGCAGAATCGTATCACGTGCATGTCAGGATAGATGCCCCCTTCCGCAAACGGATCGCTGAGGATTGGCTGCGGCTGATCGCCGGGCGCGTCCTCGCTGCTGAGGGTGTCACCTCCGCTGAGATCGGCATCGTGATAACCGGCGACCGTGCGCTGCAAACGCTGAACCGTGACTACCGCGGCGAGGACGCGCCCACGGATGTCCTCTCCTTCGCCCTGACGGAGAATGCGCAGGACTTCGTCTTGCCGCCGGATGGCGTCAGCCGGTTGGGTGAGGTCGTCATCTCCTGTCCCACGGCGCGGCGGCAGGCCGAGCAGTCGGGTCATCCGATCGAGCAAGAAGTGGCGCACCTCCTCATCCACGGTATCCTCCATCTCTTAGGCTACGACCATGCGCAAAAGGAAGAAGAACGGGCAATGAGGGCGCGTGAAGAGGCCCTTCTCGCCGCCCTGGGATGATATAATCCAGCGTGAGATAGCAAATGGCTGTGGAAGTCCTCTATCGCAAGTACCGTCCCCAGACCTTCGGCGAGCTTGCCGGTCAGGAACCCATCGCGCGCACCTTGAAGAACGCTGTGGCTGCTCGCAAGGTTGCCCATGCCTACCTCTTCAGCGGGCCCCGGGGCACCGGCAAGACGAGCAGCGGCCGTCTGCTGGCGAAAGCCGCCAACTGCACTGATCCCCAGGACGGCGAGCCCTGCAACAAGTGCGACTCCTGTCGCGCCTTTGTCGAGGGCCGGGCTATGGACCTCATCGAGCTGGACGCCGCCAGCAACCGCGGCATCGACGAGATCCGCAGCCTGCGCGAGAAGGTGGGTTTCGCTCCCGCCACCGCCGAATTCAAAGTTTACATAATAGACGAAGCCCACATGCTCACTGATCCAGCGTTCAACGCCCTCCTTAAGACTCTGGAGGAGCCGCCACCGCACGTCATCTTCGTCCTGGCGACGACTGAGCCCCACAAAGTTCCGGCGACCATCGCCTCCCGTTGCCAGCGCTTCGACTTCCGGCGCATTCCCGTCGACGCCACGGTCGACCGGCTGGACTACATCTGCAAACAGGAAGGCATATCCTGCCCCCGCGAGGCGCTCGAACTGATAGCCCGGACTGCCACCGGTAGCCTGCGCGACGGCATCAACCTCCTCGAGCAGGTGATGGACTATCACGGTCACGAGCTCACGCTGGAGGCTGTTCGCAGCGGCTTGGGACTCACCGGCGATGCCCGGAGCGTCGAGCTTGCCCGGCTTGCCCTCACCGGCGATCTCGGCGGCGGCTTGGCCCTCATCGCCTCCGTGCGCGACGACGGCCTCGACCTCCGTCAGTTCCAGCGTGAGGTGGTTTCCCATCTCCGGCAGTTGCTGCTCGTCCAGACGGGAGCGGAAAACACCCTCAGCCTGACCAAAGAGCAGGCGAAGGAGATGAAGAAACTGCTGGAGGGAGTGACCAGGGAAGCCCTTGTGCAGGCGCTGCGTGCCTTTGGGCAGGCCGACCTCCGCGGCGATCCCCTGTCGTCGTTGCCGCTGGAGCTGGCCCTGGCCGAATGCGCCCTCGCCCGCGATGCCGAGCCGGCGCGACGGCCGGCGCCGGTCATAGCACCTCCCCCGCAGAGACAGCCGGATATTCCTCCGCCGGCTCCTGCTCCCTCAGCGGAAGAGGACGTGAGTCCGCCCCCTCGGCCGGCCTCTCGCCGGAAGAAAGAAGAGGTCGCTGTCAGCGAAGGCGAAGCGCCCCCAGTAGCCGAAGAACCACGGCCGGCGGTCGAAAAGGAGGAGGCAGCGGCAGGCGCTGAGGAGACGGAGATTCCGGTTGGCTTGTCTTCCGCCGACCTAGCCCCTATTCAGGCTCGCTGGCAAGACATCTACCAGTTGACTCGCAAGATCAACTTCAAGGCCGGTGCCTTGCTCAACAGCGGTTGCGCTATCGTCGGGCTGGAGAACGGCACTATCGTCTTTGGTCTGCGACATGAGCCGCTGGCCGAGAAGATGAACTCCGGCGACGGCGGTGCCTATCTGCAGGCCCTCCGCGAGGCGGTGCAGCAAGTCCTGGGTTCTGAATACGACGTCCGCTGCGTCTTTGATGACCGGGCGAGTACGCCCCGCGCTACTGCTGGGTCGGCGGGCGGGCATCTGGTGCAGGCCGCCCGCGAGCTGGGAGCGCGGCTTGTCGGCGAGGGAGAGTGAGGAGACGTCTATGAAGATGAACCGTGACATGATGCGGCAGGTCCAGCAAATGCAGTCAAAGCTGGCGAAAGCCCAGGAAGAACTCGAAAGCAAGACCGTCGAGGGCAGCGCCGGCGGGGGTGCCGTCACAGTCACCATCAACGGCAAGCTTGAGATTCAGTCGGTGAAGATAGCGCCCGAGGTAGTCGATCCCGATGACGTTGAGATGCTGGAAGACCTGGTGACCGCTGCCCTCACCGAAGCCTTGCAGAAGGGACAGGCCCTTCAGACGGAGCATATGTCCAGCCTGACCGCCGGGCTTCGCCTGCCGGGCATGCCCTAGGCGCCGTTCTTTCCTTCCGACAGCAAGATGACGAGGTAGCGATGTCCGAGTCCCTTCCCTCGACGGCAATGCCGGTGAGCCGTCTAATCGAAGAGTTCAGCAAGCTGCCCGGCGTCGGCCCCAAGAGCGCCCAGCGGCTCACCTACTACCTCCTCCGCGCCTCTCAGGAAGATGCCCAGGCCCTGGCCCAGGCGATCCTCGAGGTCAAAGAGAAGATCATCCTCTGCTCTGTCTGCCAGAACATCACCGACTCCGACCCTTGCGCCATCTGCAACAATGACCAGCGCGACCGGGGGATCATCTGCGTGGTGGAAGAGCCCCTGGACATACTCGCCCTGGAGCGGACGGGCAGCTACAGAGGGATGTACCACGTGCTCCACGGCGTCATCTCGCCTATGGACGGCATCGGCCCCGACGATCTCAAAGTCCGCGAGCTGCTCGCCCGCCTCAAGTCCGACGAAGTCCGAGAGGTCATAATGGCCACCAACCCCAACCTGGAGGGCGAAGCGACCTCGATGTACCTTACCCGTTTGATCTCGCCGCTGGGCTTGAAGGTGACGCGCCTCGCCCGCGGCCTGCCCATGGGCGCCGACCTGGAGTATGCCGACAACGTCACCCTCGCCCGCGCCCTGGAGGGCCGACAGGAGGTCTAGGTGCACGCCGGTCTCCTGCCCTGCGGCTACGACAAGTCTGCCCGACGATGACCGCTCCCAAGCTCTACAAGACCACCGCCGTCGTTTTGCGCCAGCGCAAGCTCGGTGAGGCCGACAAGATCCTTACCCTCTTCACGCCCAATCTCGGCAAGCTGGACGCTGTTGCCAAGGGAGTGCGCCGTCCCAAAAGCAAGCTCGCCGGCCATGTCGAGCCGCTGACCTACACGACCTTCCTCATCGCCAAGGGCCGCGAACTTGACGTTGTTACCCAGGCCCAGGCCCTGGAAGCCTTCCTGCCCTTGAGGGAGGAACTGGAGCGCACCAGCCGCGCTTTCTACGTGGCAGAGCTTGTCGACCGGCTGACACCGGAGCGGCAGGAGAGCTTCCCGGTCTTTCGTTTGTTGCTGGAGACGCTGCAACGGCTGGCGACGGGCAGCCGGCTCGATATCGCCCTCCGTTTCTTCGAGATGCGCCTTCTCGAAACCCTAGGCTACCGGCCTCAGTTGGAGGAATGCGTGGCCTGTAGGAAGCCACTGGAGGCGGTCGCCAACAACTGGAGCGCCGAGAGCGGCGGTGTCGTCTGTCCTGCCTGCGCCCGCAACCTACCGATGTCCCAAACCATCTCCCTGAATGCGCTCAAGATGATGCGGTTGCTTCAGAAAGGCAGCTACGCCGATTGTGCTCGCGTCAGGACGGTGCCGGCCCTAGAAACGGAGCTGGAACGCCACCTCCGGCAGTACCTGTTCTATACCCTGGAGAGGGACGTTCGCTCCACTCGTTTTCTCGATACCCTGCGCCGCAGCGGAGCGGCTCTCAAATCCGCAAACGGTCAGGGTTAGACCGTAGGCGAAGACGCCATATAATGGGAGTGAAAGGCCGTTGGCCTTCCGTCAGACTCTGGGAGGTGTTTTGCGTGCCCCTGTACGAGTACTATTGCGAGACCTGCGATGGCATCTTCGAAGCCCTGCGACCCATACGTGAGGCGTCCGATCCCGTCCCCTGCCCCGTCTGCGACCGCGACGGGCGGCGGATCATGCCCACGTCCTTCAACGCTTTCACCTTCCGCGACGGCTATCCCCGCCGCATACCGGACAAGGGTACCTACTGGCACCTGGGCAAGGAGGTCAAGCGTCCCATTACCGGTCCCGTCCGCCCCGGCGAGCATCCGGAGATCAACAAGCGGGTGCCGCCGCGGCGTCCGAGCAAGGGCGAAATCGAGGTGGAGAGGGACAAGGCACGCCTACGTCAGAAGGAAGTGAAGAAGATGCGCGACTCTGGCGTAAACCCCAGCCTGCATTGATCGTCGCGCTGGTCCCGCGGCCCTGCGTGTTATCTCTACGGTTTCTTAGGTCCGTCGCTCCAAGACGTAATCCGTGATCTCTTCCAGGGACGTTCGCGCCGCTGTTGCCGGTAGTATCGAGAGGGCGGCGCAAGCCCTGTCGCCGAAATCACGCGCTCTCTGGTATGACCTCTCCAGTATGTCCGACTCCCGAACCATCGTGATGGCCTGCGCGAGGAGGTCGGGGCTGTTTCGCTCCCGGAACAGCGCCTCGACAGGGTTATCGTTGGGACGGCTCTCCAGCAGCAGCAGAGAGGGCAACGTCAGGGTTCCTTGCATCAAGTCACTCCCTACCGGCTTCCCCATCTCCTGCTCGTCGCCGCTGAAGTCAAGGATGTCGTCCACGATCTGGAAGGCCATCCCCAGATTCTCGCCGTAGCTTTGCAGGGCATCCGCCTGGTCGCGGGAGGCGTTCGCTACGAGCGCCCCGCCTTGAGCCGCTGTGGCAAAGAGAGAAGCTGTCTTCCCTTTGATTCTCCGAAGATAGTTGTCGATGCTCTGATGATAGTCGAAGGCCGTCCTATCCTCCGCCAGTTCCGCTTCTGCCATGACTATCATCGTCTCAGCGAAGAGACGGGTCACCTCCGTGTTGCCGGTTTGCGCCACGAGCACCGCCGCCTGGGCGAAGATGTAGTCACCGAGGACCACAGCCGCATGATTGTCGAAGAGACTGCTCGCCGTGGGCCGGCCCCGCCGCGTACCGGCGCTGTCGATGATGTCGTCGTGCACCAGGCTTGCCGTGTGCAGAAGCTCGAGCGAAGTGGCGAGCGGCACCGACCTCTCCCTTTGATAATCCCCGAACTTGCCTGCCAGCAGAGCGATGGCCGGTCGCATCCGCTTCCCGCCGGCGAAAAGAACGGTGGCCAGCATCTCGGTGAGCCAGGGTGCATCTGCCCTTGCCACCGATCCCAGCGTCTCCTCAACGGCTGCCAGGTCTTCGCGGATGGGCTCGTAGATGGTGGCGATCCTCGTCATTCTCGATCCCCTACGGTGTTTGCTTGACCCTCCCGGTCGAGACGGTAGAGACGGCGGGCGTTCTCCGTCGTTGCGGCGGCGACGGCTTGCCGGCTGACGTTTCGCAGCGCTGCTATCTGGTCTACCGTCTCGCTCAGATATGACGGCTCGCAGCGGGCGCCGCGGTGGCTCTGCGGTGGCAAGAACGGACAGTCCGTCTCTACGAGAAGATACTCCAACGGCAGCGCCGACGCGACCGATTGCAGTCGCATAGCATTGGGATAGGTCACATTGCCGGCGACCGAGATCAAGAACCCCATCTCAACATACCGCTGCGCCAATTCGAGGTCGCCGCTGAAGCAGTGCATGACTCCCACGGGGTCTAGGCAATGTATTCCTGCCGGCGCTTTCTGTCCAGTCCCGCAGGATGGCGTAAGTCTCTGCCTGAGCCTCCCGTGAATGGATGATCACCGGCAGCTTCAGCTCTGCCGCCAGTTCCAGTTGCTCGCGGAAAGCCCGCACCTGGTCCGCCCTCGGTGAGAGGTTGCGGTAGAAATCGAGGCCGATCTCTCCCACGGCGACCACCTCCGGCGACGCCGCGAGCTCCCGGAGCATGCGCAACGCTTCTCCGTTGAGATGCTTGGCTTCGTGGGGATGAAAACCGATTGCAGCGTGAATCTCCTCGCGTTGGGCAGCCAGAATGAGAGCCTCCTGGTCGTCTGCGCTGTCCATGCCCACCACGACCATGTCCGTCACTCCTGCTGCTCTTGCCCTGCCGAGCACTGCGGCTCTGTCTTTGGCGAAAGCAGGCAACTGGAGATGAGTGTGAGAATCGAACAGCGCCTCCATCAGGCCGGCTGCGTCTCCTCATCCAGCGCTAAGGGTTCCAGCTTCTTGAACAGCGCCGACGGCTCCCGACAGGGCCTGTCCGGCGGGCAGGTGTTCCCCTCGCCAGCCTCCATCAGTGATCTCGCCATCGTACCCCAGATAGCCGTGCAGCCGCTGGCATGTGAAGGGCAGGTATGGGTACAGGGCGACCTTCAGGGTGTTGATGACGCTCAGAGCCGTGTGCAGCGCCGTCGCTGCCGCCTCGCGATCCTCGCTGAACGTCTTCCAGGGCGCCTTGTCGTCGAGATAGCGGTTTACCTCCTGAGCTAGGCCCATCGCCGCTGCCAGCCCGGCTCGGAAGTGACAGGAAGCGATCTGATTGCCTGTCTCCTCCAGGGCCACTTCCGCATGAGCCAGCAATTCCCGGCTTTGCTCGTCGAGCTCCCCCGGCTGGGGGATTCGTCCCTCAAAGCGACGGTAGGTGAAGGTCAGGACGCGGTGAGCGAGATTCCCCCACGTGGCCACGAGCTCGTCATTGTTGCGCCGGATGAGGTCGGCCTCGCTGAACTCGGAGTCGGCGCTCTCCGGCATGATGGCGGCGAGATGGTAACGGAGAGCATCGGGATCGTATTTCTCCAGATAGGCGGGGAGGAAGGGGGCCGTACCGCGGCTCGTCGAAGCCTTGGCGCCGCCGAAGTTCACGTACTGGTTGGCGGGCACGTCGTAGGGGAGATTGAGATCGCCGTAGCCCATCAGCATGGCCGGCCAAATGATGGTGTGGAACGGTAAGTTGTCCTTGCCGATGAAGTAGTAGCTCTTGCACTCCGGATCCTGCCAGAAGTCGCGCCAAGCATCCGGTTGGCCGTGGCGCTGCGCCCATTCCTTGGCCGCCGAAAGGTAGCCGATGACTGCCTCGAACCAGACGTAGATGCGTTTGCCCTCGAAGCCGGGCAGAGGGACCGCTATCCCCCAATCGATGTCGCGGGTGATCGCCCGGTCGCGCAGCCCTTCGTTGAGCAGGCCCAGCGTGAAGTTGAGGACGTTCTTGCGCCAGTGCTCTTTGCCCTGGGAGAGCCACTCCTTGAGCGGCTCGTTGAAGGCGCTTAGCTTGAGGAAGAAGTGCTCCGACTCCCGCACCTCCGGCTCCGAGCCGCAGATCTTGCAGCGGGGCGATAGCAGCTCCGTGGCGTCGAGGGGCTTACCGCAGTTGTCGCACTGGTCGCCGCGCGCTCCCTCGGCGCCGCACAGCGGGCAGATGCCCTCCACGTAGCGGTCAGGCAGGAAGCGCTGCTCGACGGTGCAATAGGGGAGCTTCATTGAGTCCTTATAGATGTCACCCTTCTCGTGGAGGCGGAGGAAGATATCCTGCACAACGCTCGCATGGTTCTCCGTGCCCGTCGTCGTGTAAAGATCGAAGCCGATGCCCAGACGTTCCCAGGAATCGAGGAACTCCTGATGAAAGCGGAAGGCTATCTCCGCCGGTGTGACTCCCTCATCGGCCGCGCGGACGGTAATCGGCGTGCCGTGCTGGTCGCTGCCCGAGACCATGAGCACGGTGTTCCCCTTGAGACGGTGGTAGCGGGCGAAGATGTCCGGTGGTAGGTAGGCGCCGGCGATCTGTCCCAAATGCAGGGAGCCGTTGGCATACGGCCAGGCCACACCGATGAATATCTTCTCAGACATCGAGTATCTCCAAAGGATAGACTGCGACCTGATTCTACCACACGTCAGATGTGGGAGACATGGGAGCAATGACTGCTCATCACAGCGCCTTCAGCAGCTCGCGTATGAAGAAGTACACGGCAAAGACCGAGAGGAAAACGCCGAACGGCCGGCGCAAGCGTATGTGGGCGAGACTTACCGATAAGCGTGCACCCAGGTAAGTCGCGGGGACCACGGTGATGCCCAGTTGCAGGGCGAGCCACCAGTCGATGTGACCGAGAAGCGCGTGAGTCACCGTTCCTGGGATGGCGAGGAAAGCCACGCAGAGCAGCGAGGTGGCCGCCGCCTCTCGCAGCCTGGCGCCGAAGAAGAGGACGTAGACTGGGATGAGAAACAGGCCACCCCCGCTGGCCAGCAACCCCGATAGCAGGCCGACGATAGCGGCCACAGAGAGGAGGGCGGCGACCGGTGGGTGTTGCCAGGTGGCGTTGTTGCCTCGCAGGTGCGTTCCATCTGTCGGTCGGAGAAGAGGAACGGATCAGCCGCCAGCCCGCCACCAACATAGAGACAGCCAC
The DNA here is from genome assembly GCA_963763495.1 of uncultured Chloroflexia bacterium. Taxonomy (GTDB): domain Bacteria; phylum Chloroflexota; class Dehalococcoidia; order DSTF01; family JALHUB01; genus DAOUEO01. Next base: position 43,523 of record CAVXOY010000001.1, on the reverse strand, counting down.
CAGCAACATGAGCCAGTGCCCCGGTACCCATCTGGTCAGAACGGAGCCCAAAATCATCGTCGGGAAGCCACCGATCAGAGTCCAGGCGACTACCCGTAGGTTGATGAGCCCGTGCTGTCGGTAGACTAGCGTTCCCGAGAGCGCCACGGGAATTGCCACGGGAAGCGGTGAAGCAAGGGCGATCAAAGGGGACGTGCCGAGGAAGATGCGCAACAGCGGCGTGGTGATGCTGCTTCCGCCGACGCCGAAGACGCCGGAGAGAAGGCCGACGATCAGCCCCAGGATGAGAGTGACGATTAGGTCTTGCACACGGATTCCCTAAAGCGGTTCGGCTGGAGTCCTTGTTCCGCCTGGGGCGTTACTCCAAGCTTAGCCAAAGCTGATAAAGACGCCGCCGTGAGAGGCCGTATTGGCGGGACAGACTGCTGATGGCTTCCTGAGCGCCGGCGCCCCGCTTTTTCAAACGGCGCATCTCCTCCCGCACGCTCGCTTCGACATCGGTGTCGCTGTTGGTTCGCTTCGACGGCTCGGCCCCGGCAATGACCAGCGTAAACTCTCCCCGTGGCTCCGAGAAATACGCCAGCGCCTCCGTGATAGAGCCCCGGAAGATCTCCTCGTGCAGCTTCGTCAGTTCGCGGCAGACGGCGACAAAGCGCTCGCCCAGTTCCTGCTGCATGTCGACGAGAGAGTCACGAATTCGATGCGGCGCCTCGAACGCGACCAGAGTATCCGGCCGCGTGGCCACTGACCGCAGGAGCCGCCGCCGTGCCCCCGGCTGACGTGGCAGGAACCCCAGATAGGTGAAGCTGCGCGTCGGCAGCCCCGATGCTGCCAGCGCCGCCGTCACCACCGATGGCCCCGGCACGGGCACAACCTGCGCCCCCATCGCGTAGGCGGCGGTCACCAAGTCCTGCCCCGGGTCGCTGATCGCGGGAGTCCCTGCCTCCGATACCAGCGCCACGTCGCCGCGCTCCAGTTGCTCGACGATATGGGACGTCTTGGTCCGCTTGTTCCGGTCATTGTAGCTGGTCAGGGGAGTGTGGATGTCATAGTGCGACAGCAGCTTGCGCGTCGTGCGCGTGTCCTCGGCCGCGATCAGGGTGACCTCTCGCAGGATGCGCAGGGCGCGGAGGGTGATATCCTCCAAATTGCCGATGGGGGTTGCCACTAGGTAAAGCGTAGGCATTTAGGTAGGGTACCTATCCCTTTACTGTAGAGGCGTCTCATGACTAGAGTGAGACGCGATACGAACGCCGATAGATTCACGTCTTAGGCTCAGCCGGATCACGACGCGAAACTTCTGTCAAATCCGAGTCGTCAAGCCAATCTGTCGGGCGGCCACGATACCGCTGCGATATTCGTCACGGCTTGCACTACTTGCCGAAGCGATCGCTGGGGCCAGATTTGGATGAACCGCCGAACGTGGCGTAGCCCACGTTTCTGCTCTGATCCCCAAGACTTGCCCGACGAAATGGCCCAATTGAGCGGTAACAAGAACGCCGGTCGCTTCAAGCGCGAAGGGTAGTAGTCCAATGATCGATCGGTGAGTGTCCAACGGGAGTGGTCGCCACCGAACTTCATGTCGGCCTCCGTCGATAGCTGGCCCATCCGTACATTTGCCAACCTCTGACGGTGCCGCTGCTTGTCGGTGTTGTCGAGGTCATGCAAGTCCATCAGGGGGTGTCATCTGGCCTGCTCGGCGCTGATATGGCTGGAACGACTTGATGGCTGCTTCAGGCGCCAGCCAACGTCACGCTATCATCCTTGGCCTTCGCTGCATCGAAGCATGACTCGGGTCTGACTCTTGAATCATCGCAGCAATCTGGTGCTTTGTCCTGCATTCTCGACTGCCAGCACATCCAGCCGCCGAGTTGCAGTCGATGTTTGCCGACGCGGAGGTTCGTAGCGCAATTCTCCGAGGTAGCGCCCTTCGCTGACATCAGGCGACTGCTTGAGTCCATACGTCGGCAGCAGGTGCCTTGCCCGCAGCGTCGTTCGCCTCACAACTCTTGTCTGGACTAGATGGCGGCGGTTTAGCTCTGCGAGAAGACTTCGGCTGCCCAGTATCGGGGAGCATGTCCTCCGAGCTCGTTGGTCGTCCGACCTGCAGAAGATGGGCCATCGAGTCGTGCATGAGTGTATACTTCACATCATGAGCGACAACGAAGATCAGCCCAAACAGAAAACCCCGAAGGGGCAGGAGATACCTGTCCCGAAGCGCCGCTTATTTGTGTAGTCACGTTCTAGAAGTATAGCGCATGAAGCCTGTTTACCGTTGACCAGCCCCCTCGATCTTTGCTAAACTAACAAAAAGTATCCCCCACTTACCACCTATCGACACGGACTACTATATCCTGCGCGGGAAGGGAGGAAGCACCAATGAGGGACGCTGGTTGGCACGACGGTCCCGCGCGGGTCCCCGCTTCGCTGGCATCGGCTATTGTCCGAGAAGAGGATACTCTGGCGCCTGCTGGAGCCAAGCAGATGCGCCGCGCCTACGGCTTCGACGAAGTCGCCATCGTCCCCGGCGACGTCACCATGAACCCCGAACTGACCGACATCTCCTTCACCGTCGGCAACGTCAAGCTGTCTTTGCCCTTCATCGCCGCCTCAATGGATGCCATCGTCGATACCCGGTCGGCGGCCGTCTTCAGCGAGCTCGGTGGCCTGGCTGTCCTGAACCTGGAAGGGATACAGGCGCGCTACGACAACCCCGACAGCGTTCTGGAGGAGATCACGACCGTCGACATGGACAAGGTCGGCACTGTCCTCCAGAAAGTATACTCTCAGCCCATCCGCGCCGAGCTCGTCGGCGAGAGGGTCAGCGAGATCAAGCGACAGGGCGCCCTCTGCGCCGTCTCCTGCACCCCCACCAATGCCAAGAAGTTCGCTCCTCTGGCCGTCGAGGCCGGTGTCGATGTCTTCGTTGTCCAGTCCACCGTTACCACCGCCCGCCACATCTCCCGCAGCCTTGAGGGTCTGCGATTCGAGAAGCTTTGCCAGCAGTTGCCCGTGCCCGTCATCGTCGGCAACACCGTCACCTACAACCCCTGCAAGGAACTGATGGAGGCTGGGGTGTCCGGCATCCTCGTCGGCGTCGGCCCGAGCTGCATCTGCACCACGCGCGAGGTGTTGGGTGTCGGCGTGCCCCAGGTCACCGCCACCATCGATTGCGCCGCCGCCCGCGACCAGTACTTCCGCGAGAAGGGGCGTTACGTGCCCATAATCACCGACGGTGGAATCCATGCCGGTGGCGACCTCTGCAAGGCGTTCGCCGCCGGGGCCGACGCGGTCATGCTGGGGACGCTCCTCGCTTCCGCCGAGGAGGCGCCCGGCCGTGGCTATCACTGGGGGATGTCCTCGTTCCATCCCGAGTTGCCCCGCGGCACCCGGGTCAAAGTGGGCAGGCGCAGCACCCTCAAGAAGATACTCCACGGCCCGACCTCGCGCAGCGACGGCACCGAGAACTTGGCCACCGTTCTCCGCACTGCTCTGGGCGTCTGCGGCGCCGGCAACATCCGCGAGTTCCAGCAGGTGCAGTTGATGATCGCCCCCGCGATCAAGACCGAGGGCCGCTCCTTCGCCTCATCCTGATCGGGCCTCGTCTACGACTCCACCACCAGCAGCCGGTCCAGCCCTGCTAGGTCCTTCTTGACGTCGATGCGTGCTCCCGGGAAGCACTCCCGCGCTATCTCCCGCACGCGTTCCCCCTCGTCCCAGCCGATCTCCGCCAGCAGCGCGCCGCGAGGCCGCAGGTAGCGGCGGCAGCTGCTGTCGCAGCAGCCTCTCGATGACCTCCGTGCCCGTGGGCCCCGCGTCGAGGGCCGCCCGTGGCTCGTGCTCCCGTATCTCCGGCGGCAGTGTCTCCCAATCGGCGGTCTTTACATAAGGCAAGTTGGCGGCGATGATGTCGACCGGCTCCGGTAGGGGATCGAGCAGGTCGCCCTGGAGGAAGCGGATGCGCCCGCTCACTCCCAGCCTCTCCGCGTTGCGCGTCAGCCAGCGCCAGCGCTTCATCCGATGCGTCGAGCGCGTAGACGGCGGCGTCCGCCAGATGATGCGCCAGCGCGATGGCTATCGCGCCGCAGCCGCAGCCCACGTCGGCGATGATGAGTGGGCTCGTCCCCGTGCTTCGCGCTACTGCGCAGCGCTTCTTCCACCAGCAGCTCCGTCTCCGGGCGGGGGATTAGAGCGGCGGGCGTCGTCTCCAGCTCCAGGCCGTAGAACTCCTTGCGGCCGACGATGTAGGCGGTTGGCTCGTGGGCCCGGCGTCGCTCGATGAGAGCCTGGAACTCCGCTTGTTGGGCTGGGCTGATCTCTTCTTGGAGGCGGGCGTAAAGCTCGTGGCGCTCCCAGTGGAGGACGTGTCTCAGGAGGACTTCCGCCTCCAGGCCGGGCTCTTCGATGCCGGCCTCAGTCAGGCTCCGTCGGGCGGCGTGGAGCGCCTCCGCCGGCTTCACCCGAGCTGTTCCTCCAGCAGCCGCGCCTGCTCGCTCGTGGAGACGGCGTCGATAAGGGGGTCGATCTCGCCGGCGAGTATCCCCGGCAGATTGTGGAAGTTGAGGCCGATGCGGTGATCGGTGATGCGGTCTTGAGGGAAGTTGTAGGTGCGTATCTTCTCCGCCCGCTCGCCCGTGCCCACCTGCGAGCGGCGCGTCTCCGTTATCTCCTGCGCCTGCTTGCTCTGCTCCATGTCGAAGACGCGGGCCCGCAGCACCGCCATCGCCTTGACGCGGTTCTTCCACTGCGAGCGCTCGTCCTGGCAGGTGACGACGATGCCGGTGGGGATGTGCGTGAGCCGGACGGCTGTGGCGACCTTCTGGACGTTCTGGCCGCCGTGCCCGCTGCTGTGGAAGATATCGACGCGCAGGTCATCCTCGCTGATCTTCACGTCGACCTCCTCCGCCTCCGGCAGCACCGCCACCGTCGCCGTCGAGGTGTGGATGCGCCCCTGCGCCTCCGTCTCCGGCACCCGTTGCACGCGGTGGACGCCGCTCTCGTACTTCAGCCGCGAATAGGCGCCCTTTCCCTTCACCTCGAAGATGATCTCCTTGAAGCCGCCGATCCCGCTCTCGCTGCTGGAGAGGACTTCGACCCCCCAGCCGCGGTTATCGGCGTAGCGCGAGTACATGCGGAAGAGATCGGCGGCGAACAGCCCTGCCTCGTCGCCGCCCGTGCCGGCGCGTACCTCGACGATCACGCTCTTCTCGTCGCGCGGGTCCGGCGGCAGGAGGGCGCGCCTGATATCCTGAGTCAGCCGCTCCTTCTTCTCGTTTAGCTGCTCCAGCTCGTCCTTGGCCAGCGACTCCATCTCCGGGTCGCTCGCCTCCTCCAGCAGGTTGCGCGCGTCCTCGATCTCGACGTCCGTCTCGCGGAATCGCCGGTAGAGGGAGACGATATCCTCCAGCGAGGCGCGTTCCTTTGCCAGTTCCTGGAGCCGCTCGTAGTCCGCGGCCACGTCGGGCTGACCCATCTGGGCTGTCACCTCTTCGTAGCGGTCGGCGAGCGATTGCAGTCTGTCCAGCATCCTATTCCGTCCACACAGATTGAAACCCCGACGCATCGGGGTCCCGACTTCTTAGCTGCGTTGATTATAGCACAGGCAAGGGCGCTTCTAAAGGCGCTGCGCCGATCACCCGCTGAGAGCGCTGCGGAGGAAACCCGCAATCACTCCCGACGCAATCTGCTGCTGGCTGCCGTCCGCCATCTTCCGCACCTGCACCGTCCCGGCGGCCATCTCCTCTTCACCCAGTATGAGCACGAAAGACGCGCCGGTTGCGTTCGCCTGCCGCATCTGCGACTTCAGACTGCGGTCTCCCATCGCCATCGTCGCCGCTATCCCCTCTCGACGCAGCCGGCTGGCCAGCCGCACCGCCTCCGCCCGCGCCTTCGCGTTCTGATAGGCCACGTAAACCTGCCGGCGCCGTTGGCGGCGGCACGGTGGCTTTGTGCTTCTTCATGTTCAGCACTATCCGCTCGATGCCCGTCGCGAAGCCGATGCCGGGCGTCGGCTTGCCGCCCAGCTCCTCGATCAGCCCGTCGTACCTGCCGCCGGCCCCGATCGTGCTCTGCTGGCCGCCGCCCCGCGGCTGCACCTCGAACACCGTGCGCGTGTAGTAGTCGAGCCCCCGCACCAGGTGAGGGTCGATCTTGTAGGGGATGGACAGTGCATCCAGGTAGCGGCAGAGCGCGTCGAAGTGGTCGCGGCACTCGTCGCACAGGTGATCGCTCATCTTCGGCGCCGCTGCGATCACCGGCTGGCAGCTCTCCTGCTTGCAGTCGAGGAGACGGAGCGGGTTGCGTTCGTAGCGGTCGCGACAGTCCCGGCAGAGGTCGTCCACGTGCCCCTTGTAGTACGCCTTCAGCGCTTTCAGATAGGCGGGACGGCACTTGTGGTCGCCGATGGTGTTGAGGAGGAGGACGAGGTCTTTCAGCCCCAGGTTCTCGTAGAGCCGCCAGACCAGCTCGATCAGCTCCCCGTCGACGGCGGCGTCACTCTCACCGATCGCCTCGCAGCCGAGTTGCATGTGCTGGCGGCGACGTCCTGCCTGCGGCCGCTCGTAGCGAAAGGTGGGGGACACGTAGTACAGCCGCACCGGCTGGGGCAGGTTCTGCATCCCGTGCTGGAGATAAGCGCGGCAGACGTTCGCCGTCCCCTCCGGTCGCAGTGCCATCTTCTCGCCGCTGCGGTCCTCGAAGACGTACATCTCCTTCTGGATGATATCCGTCGCCGACCCCACGCCGCGCTCGAACAGCGCCGCCTCCTCGAAGATGGGCGTGTCGATGCGCGCATAGCCGAACAGCCGGCACAGCTCCTCCGCCTCTTTGAAGACGCGCTGCCAGTAGGGCTGTTCGGCGGGCAGGATGTCGGCTGTGCCGCGAGGGGCAGTGAACAAGCTTGACTCCGATCTCTAGGGATATGCTGGGCTTCCAGACCGGGTTCAGCATACCGAAGCGATGCCGGACTTGTAAAGCGCTGCTATCCCGCTGAGTCTCAGACCATCGATCACCAATGCTGCCCGATGTGTTAAATTAGTATCAAGTTGGCGCTGAATCTGCTGATCTGATGGTTGCTGATATCAACGAACTCCTCGAAAAGACGCGGGAATATATCCCCGACGACAAGATACCCCTCATCGAGGAGGCGTATCGCTTCGCTGAGGAGTGCCACCACGACCAGCTTCGCAAGACCGGCGACCCCTTCATCACCCACCCCCTGGATGCCGCCTGGACCGTAGCCAACCTCCAGCTCGACGCCACTGCCGTCGCCGCCGCGCTCGTGCACGACGTGCAAGAGGACTGCGGTATCCCCAACGCCGAGCTGGTCAAGCGCTTCGGCAAGGATGTCGCCCGCCTCGTCGACGGCGCCACCAAGCTGGAGAAGATCGCCTGGAAGGCCCCCGATGAGCGCGTGCGGGACAAGGCCGCCCAGGCCGAGAACCTGCGCAAGATGTTCCTCGCCATGGCGAAGGACGTGCGTGTCGTCATCATCAAGCTCGCCGACCGTCTGCACAACATGCGCACCCTCGACGCCCTCTCACCGGAGAAGCAGCAGCGCGTGGCCCAGGAGACGATGGAGATCTACGCCCCCCTGGCCAGCCGTCTCGGCATCTGGCAGATAAGCAGAGAGCTTGAAGACCTTGCCTTCCGCTATCTGGACCCCGAGCGCTACCGCGTCGTCGCCGGCCTGCTCGCCTCCAGCCGCGCGGCCCGCGAGAAGTACGTTGCTCAGGTGGAAAGCATCCTCCGCAAGGAGTTGGAGAAGAACGGCATCAAGGCCGAGGTTCAGGGCCGCGCCAAGCACCTCTACAGCATCTACCGCAAGATGGAAAAGTATTCTGCCCAGGGCAAGACCTTCAACGAGATCTACGACCTGCTGGCCCTGCGCGTCCTCGTCGACACGGAAGCCGACTGCTATCGAGCGCTCGGTGTCGTCCACAACCTCTGGCGTCCTATCCCCGGCCAGTTCGACGACTACATCGCCACTCCCCGCGAGGGTGTCTACCGGTCTCTCCATACCACCGTTCTCTGCCTGGGGGCGCAGGCGCTGGAGGTGCAGATACGCACGCAGGAGATGCACCGGCTGGCCGAGTACGGCGTGGCCGCCCACTGGCGCTACAAAGAAGGCGGCAAGGGCGACCTCCGTTTCGAAGAGCAGGTCTCCTGGCTCCGGCAGCTCCTGGAGTGGCAGCGCGACCTCGCTGCCGCCGACGACTTCGTGGAGATCGTTAAGACCGACATCTTCCACGACCAGGTCTTCGTCTACACCCCCAAGGGCGAGATGAAAGACCTCCCCGTCGGCGCCACGCCCGTCGACTTCGCCTACCGCATCCACACCGACGTCGGCCACCGCTGCATCGGCGCCCGCGTCAACGGCCGTCTCGTCGCCCTCAACTACGAACTCCAAAACGGCGACGTCGTCGAGATCATGACCAGCAAGGCCCCTCGTGGCCCTTCCCGCGACTGGCTCAACCCGAACCTGGGCTACGTCATGACCAACCACTCGCGGGAGAAGATCCGCGCCTGGTTCAAGCTCCAGGAGCGGGCGACGAACGTGGAGCGTGGCCGCGACATTCTCCAGAAGGAGCTGCGCCGGATGGGACTCAGCCCGGCCGACGTTCAGGACCAGCTCGTCCAGTCGTTCAAGTATGAGGATCTGGATGACTTCCTCGCCGCGATCGGTTACGGCGGTGTTAGCCTCCACCAGATAGCGAGCCGGTTGGCGCCTCTCATCAAGGAACAGCAAGACCTCACGCCGCCGGCCGTCGAGGCGCCCCAGGCCCCTGTCTACACCTCCAACATCGAAGTCTTGGGCACCGGCGACCTTCTGACCCAGATCGCCCGCTGCTGCAATCCCGTCCCCGGCGACGCCGTGATCGGCTACGTGACCCGCAGCCGCGGCGTCACCGTCCACCGCCGCGATTGCCCCAACATCATCCACGAGGACGAAGTAGACCGCCTTGTCGATGTCGAGTGGGGCCGCAGCGGCGAGCTCTATCCCGTAGCCATTCGCATGGAGGCGTGGGACCGCGTCGGGCTTCTGCGGGACATCGGCAACATCGTCGCCGAGGAGAAAGTGAACATGCAGGCCGTGCGGCACCCAGGAGCACAGCGACCGCACTGTTAGCGTCTACATCACCCTCCTGACCACCGGCGTCGACCAGCTCACGCGCCTCTTCAGCAAGCTGGAGAGCGTGCGCGGCGTATTCTCCGTCGACCGCCATGTCCAGGGCAGCGATCGCCCGGCCAAGGCGTAGAAACGCGGGACGGAAAAGGAGAACGGCATGCAGAACATATTCCTGGTTACGTTGACCATACTCGTCGGTCTTCTCTGGAGCGGCGCGATAGACGCCGAGATGAAGTGGACGGCGACGATGTTCGGTCTGTCGCTGATGGCGATCCTCACCGAAGGCGGGCTGGTCGCCGCGCACCGTCGTAAGCCGCACTAGCCGTTCGCCCGCCCCGAAGGCGCTCACTAGAGCACGATCCCCATCGTCATTCTTGGGTTTTCAGTGTAGCGGAAGGCTTCAGCCTTCCACATCGCCATCTTCGCGTTCTTGGGGATGGTCTGCACCTCACCCATCGACAGGCGGGGTTTCACGCTGAGATCTGCCACTCCCTCTTGTCTAACCCCGTTCGATATGCGATAACTAGGGGCACATGCTCGCTAAAGTCCTTTCCTGCGCCGTCATTGGCCTGGACGGAGCCATCGTCGAGGTCGAGGTAGACATCGCCTCCGGCCTCCCTGCCTTCTACATCGTCGGCCTGCCCGATACCGCCGTCCAGGAGGCGAAAGAGCGCGTCCGCTCCGCCATCCGCAACTCCGGCCTCCAGTTCCCCCAGAAGCGCATCACCGTCAACCTCGCGCCCGCCGACATCCGCAAAGAAGGCCCCGCCTACGACCTGCCGATAGCCGTCGGCATCCTTATCGCCTCCGGCCAGGTCGTCGCCGATCTCTCCAGCGCCCTCCTCCTCGGCGAGCTCTCCCTCGACGGCCAGGTGCGCCACTCCCGCGGCATCCTGGCGATGGTCGCCCTCGCCAAAGACGCCGGCCTCGACACCGTCTACGTCCCCGAGGCCGATGCCCGTGAGGCGTCGCTTATCGAAGGCGTGACGGTCATGCCCGTCGCCGCCCTTGCCCAGCTTGCCGCCCATCTCTCCGGCATGGAGCCGATAGAGCCCTTCGTCCCTGACCCGGCGGAGTCCGACGCCGACCGTCCGATCTGGGAGGGCAGCGACTTCGCCGACATCAAAGGCCAGGAGCACGTCAAGCGCGCCCTGGAAGTCGCGGCGGCCGGCGGCCACAACGTCCTCATGACCGGCCCGCCCGGCAGCGGCAAGACGCTTCTTGCCCGTTCCCTGCCCTCGATCCTGCCCGCCATGTCATCCAGCGAGGCCCTGGAGGTCACCCGCATCTACAGCGTGAGCGGCCTCCTGCCCTCGGACACCCCCCTCATCCGCGCAGCGGCCCTTCCGCGTCGCCCCATCACACCGTCTCGCACGCCGGCCTCGTCGGTGGCGGCCCCCGGCCTCGCGCCGGGCGAGATCACCCTCAGCCATCGCGGCGTCCTCTTCCTCGACGAGCTGCCCGAGTTCGGCCAGATGGGCCTCGAGGTGCTGCGCCAGCCGATGGAAGACCGCGTCGTCACCATCAGCCGCGCCCACGGCAGCGTCACCTTCCCCGCCAACTTCATGCTCGTCGCCGCCATGAACCCCTGTCCCTGCGGCTTCTACGGCGACCCGACGAAAGAGTGTAGCTGCTCCAACTTCACCGTGAGCCGTTATCAGAAGCGGATATCGGGCCCCTTGCTCGACCGCATCGACATCTTCGTCGAGGTGCCCCACGTGGAGTACGAGAAGCTGGCGGGCGACGGCGCCGGTGAGTCGTCGGAGAAGGTGCGGCAGCGCGTGGAGACCGCGCGCCGCTGTCAGACTGCCCGCTTCGATGGCTCGCGCATCGCCTGCAACGCCGAGATGACGCCGACGGAGGTGCGGGCGCACTGTCAGGACTGCCTGGCCGAGCCGGCGAAGGCGCTGCTGCGTCTGGCGATGAACCAGCTCAGCCTATCGGCGCGGGCGTTTCACCGCACTCTGAAGCTGGCCCGCACCATCGCCGACCTCGCGGGGTCAGAGGAGATCGGCTCGCAGCACGTGGCGGAGGCCGTCCAGTACCGCCACCGCGGCGCCTGAGCCTCCCACGAGCTCTCGACGTTTATGGCTGGGACGCAGCGACGGCGCGTTATCTCCGTAACTGCTGCCATAGGCGTCGTCTCGCTCCAGCGCGAGTCTACAGAAGCGTTGCCCGTCCCGCTACCACCGGCGCGACATGCTATAATTGCCGCCGTGTGAACTGGCGGTCGGCATCCCGCCCGTGCTGTCCGGTCTGAGGAGGACTCCCCTTGTCTGACGAGGTCCTGGCCGTCCTTATCTTCGGCCTCACCTACCTGGCGATAATCTCCGAGCGCGTCCCCAAGACCGCCGCTGCCCTCGCCGGCGCTGCCCTGATGATCGCCGTCAAGCTGGAGGGCTACGACCAGCGGCAGGCCTTCGCCGCCATCGACCTCAACGTCATCTTCCTCCTCGCCGGCATGATGATCATCGTCAACATCGTGGCCAAGACCGGCGTCTTCCCCTGGCTGGCCGTCCACTCCGCCCATCTCGCCGGTGGCAGCCCCTTGCGGATACTCATTCTGCTTTCCCTCGTGACCGCCGTCCTCTCTGCCTTCCTCGACAACGTGACCGTCGTCGTCCTTATGGCCCCCATCACCATCTACATCGCCGGCGCCCTCGAGATCAGCGCCGTCCCCTTCCTCATCTCCGAGGCCCTTGCCTCCAACGTCGGCGGCACCGCCACCCTAATCGGCGATCCACCCAACATCCTCGTCGGCAGCGCCGCCGGCCTCGACTTCGGCTCCTTCGTCACCAACCTGGCGCCCGTGGTTGTCCTCATCCTCGTCCTCTACCTGCTCCTGGCGCCCCTCCTCTTCGCCAAGCAACTCGCCGTCCACCCCGACGTTCGAGCCCGCATCATGGCGATGGATAGGCGCGGCCACATCAGCGACTACCGCCTTCTCTGGCTCTCGACGGCCGTGTTGGCGCTGACCTTCCTCGGCTTCCTTCTCCACGGCGTGCTCCACTACGAGCCGGCGACCGTCGCCCTTCTTGGCGCTGCCGTCCTTCTTCTCCTCAGCCGTCAGGACCCGCACGAAATCCTGCGCGAGGTCGAGTGGTCGACCCTGTTCTTCTTCGTCGGCCTCTTCGTCGTCGTCGGCGGCCTCGATTGGGTCGGCCTCCTCAGCGACGCTGGCGAGAAGATGAGCGATCTGACCGGCGGCAACACGACCGCGGCGTCGCTGACCGTCCTCTGGGTCTCCGGCATCCTCTCCGGCGTCGTCGACAACATCCCCTACACCACGGCGATGATACCCGTCGTGCGGGAGATGGGCGTCGGCCTGGGCGGCAACGGCGGGCCGGGCGATGTCCTCTGGTGGTCGCTCGCCCTCGGCGCCTGCCTCGGCGGGAACCTGACGATTGTCGCCGCCTCCGCCAACGTCCTCGTCGCCCACCTGGCGGAGCGAAGCGGACAGCGCATCCGCTTCTGGGAGTTCTTCCGCTACGGCAGCCTCGTCACCCTGCTCTCGCTGGTGGTGAGCAGCCTCTACATCTGGCTGCGCTACCTCCTCTAGCGGCTTGTCATATACCGGTACGGCTCTGCTTTGTGGTATTCTCCTAGCCAGGCGCGCGTCTGCTTACGAGGCCGCCTGAAGGATTGGGGAATCTTTGAAAAAAAGGACCGCCTCGCTGCTCCTAGTTACCTTAGTGCTCCTGGCACTTTTCTTGATGGCGAAGGAGATACTATATGACGACGCAGGCACCGTCTTCTTGGGCGATAGCATCACCCTCGGGATGGCGGCTTCGAACCGGTCCAATACCTTCGTTTCTCTGCTCACACAAGATCTTGACAGGCGGGGAGTGCATGAAAAGACAGGGGAATTCATTTCTGTTGATCCGGCACGGAGCCTGGCGGTAGCAGCCCGCGCTATGAAGAAAGACCGTAGCTTTGTCTTCATAGAGTTCGGTGTCCACGCTGCAGTAGACGAGCGAATAACGCCGGATGTATTCCGGCAGGGCTACGCAGACATTCTCGACTGCGTTGTTGGCGACGGGACCATCGTTGTGGCGGGAACCGTGCCCTGGCTCGGCTGGGCGCCTGATAACCCCGTCTACTCCCGGGCGGAGGAGTTCAGTCAGATCATTTCTCAAGAGGCAGCCAAGCGGGACGTAGCAGTGGCTGACCTATGGTCCGCAACAAAGTTACGTACGGAGCTTATTTCGACCCCTCAGGACTATGCCTTCCTCGAGCCTTATCATGGTGACGGTTTTCACCCGGGGGACGCTGGCCATGCTGTGATTGCGAGTGTGTACGCGAAAGCGCTGGCTGAAGAGATGGCAAGCCCGCCCGACAGATCGTATCAGAGAACCTGCCACTGATGCGCCGGGTGCTTCTCCTGGAGAGTTACGCCTGCGCCCAAACCCTTGCCCTGCCGCCGAGCAGCGGTTAAGATGACAAGCGGGCCCCCGTAGCTCAGTCGGATAGAGCGCCGGCCTCCGGAGCCGGATGCGTGGGTTCGAGTCCCGCCGGGGGTACCACTCAGAAGGATCGGCAGGCCCTCGCGATGAGCGGGGGCTTGCTATAGCCCGCGCGCTTTTGCCGAACCGGGAAGCGTTTTGCTATACTGACTGCGCTCTCGACGAGCATGTGACGAGCATTAGACATAGACTTCTCCGCAGATAGGAAGAATCGATGCCCAAGAGCAAACATCCCAGGAAGACCAAGGGGAGGAAAAGCCCGCGCGGTGTAGCCGACTGGTCAGGGCCCGCGGCCAGGCACGGCCCCTTCGGCATATTCAGCAACGTCAGGCTGTTCTACATTGTCGGCGCCTTGATTATGTGTGGCAGCGTGCTCACCGGTGGTCTGGCTGTCTGTGCGACGCGTGGCAACACCGTGCGTGTGACGCCGACACCCCTGCGACGGAGCTTGCCACCCCCAGTGTTACCGAGACGCCTGCCCCGCAGGTCAAGCAGTACGCCGCCGCGCCGCCGATGACCATCGACACTGCTAAGACCTACACCGCGACCATACGGACCGACAAGGGCGACATCCAGGTCGAGCTCTTCGCCAAGGACGCTCCCAACACCGTCAACAACTTCGTCTTCCTGGCCAAAGACGGCTTCTACGACGACCTGCCGTTCCACTACGTCCAGCCCGACTTCTCCGTCCAGACCGGTGATCCGACGAACCTGGGCACCGGCGGCCCCGGCTACGAGATCGCCAAAGAGCCGAACTCGCACCCCTTCGAAGAGGGAACGCTGGGCGGTCTTGCTAACCCAGGGGAGGAAATGGCGAATGGCAGCCAGTTCTTCATCGTCCTCCAGCCGTCTCACCAGTTCGAGACCGGCGACTTCTGGCCCTTCGGCAAGGTGACAGCGGGGATGGATGTCGTGCGTCAGCTCGTCAAGGGCGACAAGATGCTCGGCATCGACATCAAGGAGCAGTAGCCGGCCCGCCCAGCGCCTTATCCTCCAACTGCCGTGAGTAGGCCGTCCAGGCGTTATCCTCGCCTTCTCGCGTCCGCCAGATGCTGAAGTGGCAGGTCGGCGCCCCCGCCGGCATCGTGCTGTCGCAGCGGACGTTGAACGTCTCGAACCCGCCGCCCGTCAGCTTCTCGGAAGCGCCGCGCATCATCCCCTCGACCAAATAGCGCTGCACCCGGCAGTCGAAGGGCCCGTACACGTCCTGATGCGGGCACCAGAGGATGTCGAAGGAAGCGGCATCCGCGCTGTCGATGCTCGGCTTCTCGACAGAGGCGTACAACTGCTCGTTGATCCAGGTGGCGAACAGCGAGATCGCCTCGACATCGGACATTCCCTCCGGCATCTCGACCCCCGCCAGTCCCTCCTGCGCCAGCCGCTCCCCCACGCGGGCGAGCGCCTCCGTGCACACCTCCTGGCCCTCGCGCCCGAAGCGGGCCTCCACCGCCTTCAGCATCTCCAGGACCGAGACCGCCATCATCTGGCCCCAGGCGAAGAGCTGTGCCGGGTCGTAGTCGTCGCGGCTGAGCGCGTCGCTCCGCAGCTTCTCGACGGGCTTGGCGAAGGGCTTGTTGAGCTTTATCTTGGCTCGTCGTTCTTCCTGACTGAGGTTCATGTCGTCACCTCCGGGACTTGCTCTGACGGTTGTCTGTTGGGGAGAGTATGGTCGGGGTGGACAGATTCGAACTGTCGGCCTCTTGGTCCCAAACCAAGCGCTCTAACCTGGCTGAGCTACACCCCGACTGGGGAGAGATCGCATCTATTATATTCGGCTCACCGAAGGCGGTCTAATCACCCTTGGACGCGGGCGGCCCCACCAGCTCGCTGATATCCTTCACTCCCGCTGCTCCAGGAAGCGCTCGATGCCTTCCAGCACGTGCAGCGGCGCCAGCGGGTCGGCGAACGTCGCTGTCCCCACCTCTACCGCCGTCGCTCCCGCCATGATGAACTCGATCGCGTCCTCGCCCGTCCGTATGCCGCCGCAGCCGACGACCGGCACGTCCACCGCGCCTGCCACCTGGTAGACCATCCGCAGCGCGATCGGCTTGATCGCTGGGCCGGACAGCCCGCCGAACACCGTCGACAGGACCGGCCGCCGCGTCCGCACGTCGATCGCCATCCCCTGCACGGTGTTGATCAGGCAGAGCGCGTCGGCGCCGGCGTCGACGACCGCCCGCGCGACAGCGACGATGTCCGTCACGTTGGGCGTGAGCTTGACGATGACCGGCAGCGTGGTCTTGCGGAGAACCGTCTTCGTCACGGCGGCCGCCTGCTCGCGGGTCCTGCCCGAACAGCATCCCCCCGACTGCCACGTTGGGACAGCTAATGTTCAGCTCCAGCCCGCTCACACCGGGCACCCCGTCCAAACGCGCCGCCAGCTCGCCGAACTCCTCCACCGTGTCGCCGGCGATGTTGACGATCACGGGTGTTTGCCACGTCGCCCATATCGGCGCCACGTCGCGGACCAGCGCCTCCACGCCGACGTTCTGGAGGCCGATCGTGTTCAGCATCCCCGATGGCGTCTCCGCGATGCGTGTCTGGGGGTTGCCGGCGCGCGGCCTTAGCGTCGTGCCCTTGCTGACGATTGCCCCCAGCCGTTGGATGTCGAATACCTTCGCCGCCTCAAGCCCGTTGCTGAAGGTGCCGGACGCGGTCATCACCGGGTTGCGCAGGGGTAGGCCCTGTTTGCGTCGAGGGGCGAGTTCCACCGCCAGGTTCAAGCGAGTTCTCCTACGTTTGTAGTTGGCGCCAAGAGTGGAGCCAGCCCATTATATGGCCTTGCCGGAGGCCTGTCGAGCGGATGGCCGAAGGCACAACGAAGGGCGGCCCCGAAGAACCGCCCTCTCGTAATCGACGCTGGTTGTGAGCGACCTGCTCTCTACATTGCGAGCGTTTCTCCCACGGCTCGATCTGGGGAAGAGAAGGATGAGTCATCACCTTCTGCGCTGTCCGGCCGTATCATCTCCGTCACCGAGCTTTTCCAGCCCGCGGGCTCGTACTTGGCGGTGCCGCCGCCCTCCCAGATGAAGTCACCCACGTAGTTCTGAAACTCCCGCCGTTCGCCGCATATCTTGCAGACGCCTGTGCTGCTGGCCCCGGCAGGGGAATCAATGATCCAGTGGTGAACGCACGTGGTCTCCGTGCTCGTCTCGGGTGATTGCGTCTCCGTAGGTACGGTCACCCTCTCATGGGTTAGAGTTCCTCTCCTCATCTCCTACACCTCCTTCAGGCAGGCCCCGGATTACTCTCTCTGTACCGGGTCACCCTGTAAAATAGCATCCCCCCTCAAGGTTGTCAAGGTTTTTGCATAAAAAACGCTCTTAATTTAACAATATGTTAATATTCGTATCCAAACCTGGGACATAATAGCGGGATGATGTAGGATTTGGAGGAAGCTGTGCATTCTGTCCGTAAGGGTTCCCCAAAGAAAGAGTCGGCCGATGTCGAAGCTATCTGAAGAGGATATCTACAAGGCGCTAAGCCTCGTCAAAGACCCGGAGCTCAACCGCGACCTTGTTTCGCTCAACATGGTTCGCGATGTTCAGATAGACGGTGGGAACGTCTCCCTGAAAGTCGTGCTCACCACCCCCGCTTGTCCTCTCCGCGACCGCATCGAGGCCGACGTCAAGCAGGCTGTGATGGCCGTGCCCGGCGTTGAGTGCGTATCCGTGCAGATGGACGCCGAGGTGAGGGGCGGCGGCGCGCTGCGTGGCCCTCAGCCGGTCGAAGGCGTGAAGAACATCATCGCCGTCGCCAGCAACAAGGGCGGCGTCGGCAAGACCACTGTTGCTGTGAATCTGGCCGTCGCTCTCGCCAAGGCAGGCGCCCGCGTCGGCCTCCTCGACGCCGACGTCACCGGCCCCAACGTCCCGCCGATGATGGGCATCGCCTCCGGCTTCATGGCCGAGTCGGAGCAGGGGCTTGTCGCCGTCGAGCGCTACGGGGTGAAGATATGCTCCCTCGGCTTCGTCCTGCCCAAGAACTCCGCCATCGTCTGGCGCGGCCCTCTTATCGACAAGGCCCTGCGCGAGCTACTGCATCAGTTCCCCTGGGGCGAGCTGGACTACCTTCTCATCGACCTGCCTCCCGGCACCAGCGACGCCTCCCTTTCCGTGGCCCAGTCGGCGCCCTTGGCCGGCGTCCTCATCGTCACCACGCCGCAGGAAGTGTCGCTGGAGGACGCCATGAAGGCGGTTACCTTGTTCCAGCGACTAGAGGTGCCGGTCTTCGGCATCGTGGAGAACATGAGCTACTTCGTTTGCCCCCACTGCAACGAGCGCACCGACGTCTTCGGTCACGGCGGCGGAGCAGCCGCGGCAGAGGAAATGGGGCTGGACTTCCTCGGTGAGATACCGCTCGACGTTTCCACCCGCGCTGCCGCCGACGAGGGTGTCCCCATCACCGAATCGGCGCCCGACTCGCCTGCTGCCTTAGTCTTCAGGGGGTTGGCCGAGAAAGTGGCTGCGCTCTGTAGCGTCCTGCGGTTCTCCGAGGGGCGGGCGGCTAGCGTGTTCTCCGCTGCCGCCAGGCGTCGCCGCGCCGTCTCCACGTACTCCCCCACGCTCTCGATGAGTGACCCAGCGCCGTCCCTGTCTCTGCGCGGCCAGCGCCAGCGTCCCCGTGCCCGCGAACGGGTCGAGGATCAGCTCATCTGGCTGCGTCGCGACCTGCACCAGCCGTTCCACCAGCGCCAGCGGCTTCTGGGAGGGATGATGCCCGTTCCCGCGCTCGTTCTTGGGAGTAACGGGGATCTCCCACAGGTTGCGCATCTGCTTGCCGCCCGCGAGTTCCTTCGCCTCCCAATAGTTGAACGTCCACTTCCGTGCCTCATCCGGCGTGTTGTTCACCGCCCAGATGATCTGCTCGGTGCTCTCCGTGAGCGTGCGAGCGGTGATGTTGGGCTGGGCGTTCGGCTTGAACCAGACGATGGAGTTGAGGACGCGCCGGTTGAGGACGTGCTGCAGTATGAACCCGAGCTGGTAGATGTTGTGGAACGTCCCGAAGACGAGGATGTTGCCGTTCGGTTTGACTACCCGGCAGACCTCCGACAGCCAGCGGACGTTGAACTGGAAGAACTCGTCCTTGGAGAACCTGTCCCAGACCTCCTCCATCGTGACGTGCGATGAGAAGGCCCAGCCCAGACCCTTCTTGCTCCGCCGTCCGCTGCCCGATGCGATCCCGAACGGCGGGTCCGCAATGCAGTGATCGACGCAACCGTCCGGCCACTGCGCCATGACGTCGAGGCAATCCCCCTCGACGATCGTGTTCGGTTCAAGGTTCGTCATCGCTCTAAGCATCGGATAGCGTGGTCTCGCTAGAAACCGCTGGCGGTTCCCGCCCGCCCGCCCAGCTACGCTGTTTTTCAAGAGGGTTCAATCCGGAACCCCTTTATCCATGAGTGGCCTGGCTAGAGTGTCTTGCCGACAGCCGGAGCTAAGTCTGTTGCGGCGGTTGTGGTTGCTGCTGGGCCAGTTCCTTCTGGTACGCCTTCCAGCCCGGGCAGAACTTAGTGTGAAAGCGCCAGAGCCGCGCCATGAACGACTTCGGGTTCTTCTCCGACTTCTCCCGCCACTTGCACGTCGCACATTTCGACTCCATGACAGACCTCCCCTAGAACACGTCCCGTAACTCGAAGCAGGGGCCGTCCTTGCACACCTGACGCACCCCCTGCCGCGTCTCGACGCTGCAACCGTAGCACAGGCCCGTTCCACAGGCCATAGGCGTCTCCAGCAGCACCTGCACCGGCGTTCGGCTCTGCCGCCGTCGCGACCACCTCG
Organism: uncultured Chloroflexia bacterium; assembly: GCA_963763495.1. Classification (GTDB taxonomy): domain Bacteria; phylum Chloroflexota; class Dehalococcoidia; order DSTF01; family JALHUB01; genus DAOUEO01. Next base: position 24,153 of record CAVXOY010000001.1, on the reverse strand, counting down.
GCCATCGCCTCGTACATCGGCTGAGGCCCGCAGGAAAACACCTGATCGGCCCAGGGCAATAGCTCCTCAAAGCTTTGCGATGCCAGCCCTTTCCGTCCCGCCGAGCCGTCCTCCGTCGCGATGATGACCTCGACCTCAGGCGGCAGTATGCGCACCGGCACAGTTTGCTCTGCCGTCCGCACGCCGAGGACAAGGGTAACGTTCTTGCCCTTTGCCACCGACTCCTCGGCCAGCCATACCAGCGGCGCGATCCCCATGCCGCCGGCGACCAGCAGCAAGTTCTGCGAGCGTGGCCGCACGGCGAACCCGTGGCCCAGGGGCCCCCAGGCCAGCAGCTCCTCGCCCGGCTTCTCCTGCGCCAGCAGGCCGGTGACCCGCCCGCGCACCTGGTAGAGGATCGCGACCTCACCGCCGTCTTTCCCTTGGCGGATGCGGTGATAGCTCATCGGTCGTGGTAGCAGGGGGTCGCTGTCGGCGCCGTAGCGGAGCATCAGGAACTGTCCCGGTGAAGCGCCTTGAGTCAGCGATGGCGCCGCGAGCCAGGTGAGATACGTTTGCCCGAAGAGATGCTCCGTGCTGACTATGCGGGTGTTGGTCACCCTCATCCTACGGGAACATCCTCTCTGACCTCAGGACTGCGCAGGTACTGACGGAGCGGCTGCACGTTATAGGTCTGACTGCCGCGCAGCAATGCCTCGACCGTCGCCCGTGCCGTGTCCAGCGACGTGAAGCAGGGGATGTGTCTCTCAGCGGCGGCCCGCCGGATCTGGAAGCCGTCCCGCATCGCTGTTGGGCCGCCCCCTTCCGGGGTATTCACCACGCAGTTCACGAGCCCTTCCTGGATAACCTCCACCACGTTGGGATGGCCTTCCGTTAGCAGCTTTGTGACCTGCTCCACCGGCATTCCCAGTCCCCGAATCATGTCGGCCGTGCCTTCCGTCGCGTATAGCCGGAACTGCGCCTCCGCGAGCTGGCGGATGATGGGAACTGCCTCCGGCTTGTTCTTGTCGGCGATGCTTAGGAGGACGCCGCCTTCGGGAGGAAGCATCAACTCGGCGGACATCAGGGCCTTCGCCAGCGCCGCCGGGAACGTGTGGTCGACCCCCATGACCTCGCCCGTCGACTTCATCTCCGGACCCAGGTGGGTATCGACCCCTATCAGCTTGGCCATCGAGAAGACCGGCGCCTTGATCGCTACCAGGTTCTGCCGCGGCCAGAGCCCTCCCGAGTATCCCTGCTCGGCGAGCGATTCCCCCAGCATGACGTTCACCGCCAGTTGCACCATGGGGACGCTTGTCACCTTCGATAGGAAGGGCACCGTTCGGCTGGCGCGTGGGTTCACCTCGAGCACGTAGACGTTCGAGCCGCCCTCCGGTCCGTTGGGCATGATGACGAACTGGATGTTCATCAGCCCGCGCACGCCCAGGCCGAGCCCGATCCGCTGCGTGTAGTCGACGATTGTCGCGACCTCTTCCTCCGTCAGGTTGATGCCGGGGTAGACCGCCATCGAGTCGCCGGAGTGGACACCCGCCCGCTCGATGTGCTCCATGATCCCTGGTATGAGCACCTGATCGCCGTCCGCGATCGCATCAACCTCCACCTCCTTGCCTTCCATGTACTTGTCGATGAGGATCGGCTTGCCCCCCGACAGCTCCGCGGCGGCGCCCATGAAGCGCACCAGCTCCGTCGCGTTCTGCACGATCTCCATCGCCCGCCCGCCCAGGACGTAGCTGGGGCGCACCAGCACCGGATAGCCGATGACCTCGGCTGTATTGAGCGCGTCCTCCAGCGAGGTTATGCCGGCGCCCGGCGGCTGCGGGACACCTAACTCGCTCAAGAACGCCTCAAAGCGTCGGCGGTCCTCCGCCAGGTCTATCGCCTCGGCGCTGGAGCCCAGGATGGGCATCGTCGCCTGATGGAGCGGGTTCGCGAGGTTGATCGCCGTCTGCCCGCCGAACTGGACTATCGACGGCGGCGGCGAGTTATCGCCTCCCTCATTCTCCAGGATGTCGCGCACTCCTTCCTCGTCCAGCGGCTCGAAGTACAGTCGGTCGCTGGTGTCGAAGTCGGTCGAAACCGTCTCCGGGTTGGAGTTGGCGATGAACGCCTTATAGCCGGCCTTCTCCAGAGCCCAGACCGCGTGGACGCTGCAATAGTCGAACTCGATTCCCTGCCCGATACGGATGGGCCCCGAGCCGATCACCAGTGCCTTCTTCACCGGCTCCGGCAAGGCTTCGTTCTCCTGCTCGTAGGTGCTGTAGAAATAGGGCGTCGCCGCGTCGAACTCAGCGGCGCAAGTGTCCACCATCTTGTAGACGGGGCGGATCCCCCACTGCTTGCGCAGGAACCGCACCTGCTCGGTTAGCCGGTCGGCGAGGATGCCGATCTGCTCGTCCGAGAAGCCCATCCGCTTCGCCTCTCTCAGCAGGTCCGGCGTGAAGGGCTCGGACAGTAGACGCTGCTCCATTGCCGTGATGTTCGCCATCTTATAGAGGAACCAGGGGTCGATCCCCGTGTGAAGCGCCAGCTCCATCGGGTCGGCGCCCCGGCGGAGAACCGCCATGAGGGCCCACAGGCGCTCGTCGTTGGCGTGCAGTGGGTAGGCTGAGAGGAGGGCTTTGGGGTCGGCCTTCTTCGCCCTCGACTTCGGAGCCCGCCCTGCATCTGCCGCCGCCTCCCGCCAGCGCGGATTCTCCCAGAGCAGCGAGCGGTCGCCCACCTCCAGCGACCGCACGGCCTTCTGGAGAGCGCCCTCAAACGTCCGGTCGATAGCCATCACCTCGCCCGTCGCCTTCATCTGCGTGCCCAACTGGCGGTCGCCGAAAGCGAACTTATCGAAAGGCCAGCGCGGTATCTTCACCACCACATAGTCCAGGGCCGGCTCGAAGGCGGCTGTCGTCTTCCCCGTGACCGGGTTCCCGATCTCGTCCAGCCGCTTCCCGACCGCGATCTTCGCCGCCACCCGCGCGATGGGATATCCCGTCGCCTTACTCGCCAGCGCGGAGCTGCGCGACACACGAGGGTTGACCTCAATGACGTAGTAGGGCGGCGTCGACGCATCCTTGTGCTGCCACTTGGCGATCTCCGGTCGCGGCGCCAGCGCGAGCTGGACGTTGCAGCCGCCCTCGATGCCCAGAGCGCGGATGATCTTCAGGCTCGCCGTTCGCAGCATCTGGTACTCTTTGTCGTTCAGCGTCTGGCTGGGAGCGACGACGATGCTGTCGCCTGTGTGCACCCCCATCGGGTCGAGGTTCTCCATATTGCAGACGGTGATGCAGTTGTCGGCGCCGTCCCGCATCACCTCATACTCGATCTCCTTCCATCCCAGCAGGCAGCACTCCAGAAGCACTTGGTGGATGGGGCTGGCGGCCAGCCCGCCGCCGACGATCTGCTCCAGTTGCTCCTTTGTGAAAGCGATGCCGCCGCCCGTGCCGCCGAGTGTGTAGGCGGGGCGTACCACCAGCGGCAGGCCGAAGATATCGGCTACCAGACGCGCCTCTCCCAGACTGGTGACTGTCGCGCTGTCCGGCACCGGCTCCCCGATATCCTTCAGCAACTGCCGGAAGAGCTCCCGGTCTTCCGCCTTGCGGATCGTCTCCAGCGGCGTGCCCAGCAGTCGCACGTTGTACTTGTCGAGCACACCCGCTTCGGCGAGGGCGACGGCGAGGTTCAGCCCCGTCTGGCCACCCAGCGTTGGCAGAAGACCCTCCGGCCGCTCCCTTTCGATAATGCGCGCCACGACGTCGACGGTCAGAGGCTCGATGTAGACGACGTCGGCAATCCCTTCGTCCGTCATGATCGTCGCCGGGTTCGAGTTGACCAGCACCGACGTCACGCCCTCTTCCCGCATCGCCTTGCAGGCCTGCGTGCCCGCGTAGTCGAACTCCGCCGCCTGCCCGATGATGATCGGCCCGGAACCGATAATGAGTACTTTGCTGGGTTTATCCGTCACTGATGCTCTCTATCTCTAGAATCTTGTCCAGTCGAATTCGCTCAATCTAGCGTCGCTTCTTTCGCCTGCGGGCGTCCGTCGATATCGGCGACGTTGCCCGCAGCCCGTAAGCGGCGAGGTATGCCACACCCGACACGACCGCCAGCGCCAGCAGCACGCTGATATAGGCGGGCAGCGGCGTCACGAACAGAAGCAGCGTCAGCAGGCCGCAGCCCCCTATGCCGATGCTCCAGCCCAAGGCATGGCTCGGCCACTCCAGGAACCAGTCGCCGGCAAAGGGCACGGCGATAAACCCCATACCCAGACCGAAGCCGGCGGAGAGGGCAGCGAGCCCCAGCGCGATGAGGAAGAAGGCTGTCGCGTGTACTTTCTCGTTGTCGAGCAGGTAGACGATGCCGCCGCTGATGCCGGCGACCAGCAATATCACCGCTGCCGCCAGCCCCATCGTGCACAGGACTAGGAGGCTGAACGACAGCCGCGTCTCCATGTGCCCGCCGACGCGCCGCACGATGTTCCGCCGTCGCCGCCGCATCCAGGGCGGCCCGACGGTCACCACTGTCGGCTCGTCAGCGTCCTGCAATTGCTGTTCGTTATCCATTTTCAGAGAGTTAGCTAGAGCGGCAGTTCGAACCGCATCTCCGGATTGTATATGGGCACCAGCGCCCCAATGCTCGACAAGAAGCTCAACGCCTTCGGGCTGTCTGGGAGCAGGCGCCCCCGCAAGCGCCGGTAGCCGCGGTCGCGCGCGAAGTCGAGCGCCAATTCAGCTAGGGCGGTGCCCAGCTTCTTCCCCCGATGCTCGGGCAGCACCCACACGCCCAGCGTCGCCGTGTCCGGCTCCTGGGTGTTGAAGTCGAGGGCGCTGAACCCGGCGACAGCCCCGTCGACGAGGCACAGGAAGACGGCGCCTCCCTCGCCCTGACGGGAAAGCCATGTCCGTATGTCCGCCGCCGAGAACGCTCGCGCAAACCCGGCTGGATCGGGCCCCTCTAGCAGGGCCTCGATGACGCCGGCGATCGCCTCTGCGTCCTCCAGCGTCGCCCGCCGGTAGCCGGCGTTCGGTTTGCCCATACTATTGCCCCTTATGCTCGGCGACCATCTCCACGAAGCGGTCGAAGAAGTAGACGTTGTCGAGCGGCCCCGGCGATGCCTCGGAATGATACTGAATCGATAATACCGGTAGCTCCCGGTGCCGCAGCCCCTTCGACTGTCCCGTCGTTCAGATTGACGTGGCTGACCTCGGCGCCGCTGCCCAGCGTGTCCGGGTCGACCGCGTAGCCGTGGTTCTGGGCCGTGATGTAGGCGCGTCCCGTCGCCAGGTCGCGCACCGGGTGATTGGCGCCGCGGTGCCCGAACTTCAGCTTGAACGTCCGCGCTCCGAAGACCGTCCCCAGCACCTGGTGGCCGAGGCAGATCCCCAGTATCGGTGTCTTCCCCAGGAGGCCCTTGGTGGCGCGTGCGACGTAGCCCAGGTGCGCCGGGTCGCCCGGCCCCGGCGACATGACGACCCCGTCCGGCTTCAGCGACAGGATGTCCTCCGCCGTCGTCTGGCAGGGCACGACCGTCACCCGGCAGTCGCGGCGGCTGAGGAGCCGCATGATGTTGAACTTCACGCCCAAGTCCAGTAGGACGATGTGATGCTGGGGTGACTTTCCCCCGTTCTTCCACTCGTACTGGGCGTTCGTGCTGATCTCCGGCCACGAAATCGACGTCGCTGTAGTTGGGCAGCTTCCGCAGCCGCCGCAGCGCCTTCTCCGGCGATTCGTCGCTCGTCATGACCCCCATCATCACGCCGGAGATGCGCAGCCGTCGCGTGAGAGCGCGCGTGTCGACGCCGGAGAGGCCGGGGATGCCGTTGCTCGCCAGGTACTCGTGCAGCGTCATCTCGTTCTGCCAGTGGCTGGGCATCTCGCAGTGCTCGCGCACCACCATCCCCCGCACCTGGATGCGCCGCGACTCCACGTCGAACTGGTTGATGCCGTAGTTGCCGGCCATAGGGTAGGTGAGGACGAGTATCTGCCCCGCGAACGACGGGTCGGTGAGCGCCTCCTGATAGCCGGTCATGGCGGTCGAGAAGACCACCTCGCCGAAGCTCCGGAGCGGCGCCCCGAAGGGCTCGCCCTCGTATACCGTCCCATCCTCGAGTACCAAGAACGCCTTGTCTGGCACTAGACCGTCACCTCGTCTCGGGCGAATACCTGCCGCCCGTTGCTGATCGTCATCACCACCTGACCCTTGAGCACGCGGCCCGCCAGCGGCGTGTTCTTCCCCTTGCTGGCGAAGCGCTCCGGCTCCACCGTCCACTCCGCGTTCGGGTCGAAGACCGTCACGTCGCCCGGCGCACCGGCTGCCAGGCTCCCCAGACCGGCCAAGCCCTCGTGACGGTCGAGTCTAAGCGCTGCGACCGGCCCCGCCGTCATCTTTTCGATGACCGTCGCCAGCTCCAGCTTGCCCTCGTGCACCAGCGTCAGGACGAGCCCCAGCGCCGTCTCGAAGCCGCTGATCCCCGACGGCGCGTCGTCGAACTCGCACAGCTTGTCCACCGGCGCGTGCGGCGCGTGGTCGGTTGCGATGGCGTCGATGGTGCCGTCGCGCAGCCCCTCGACGCAGGCGGCCACGTCGTCCGCCGTCCGCAGCGGTGGCGAGACCTTGGCGTTGGTGTCGTAGGCCAGCTCGCCGGGCAGGGATGTACTAGACATAACACTCTCATGGGTAAGCGTCAGGTGGTGCGGCGTCACCTCTGCCGTCACCGGCAAGCCCCGCGCTTTCGCCTGGCGCACTAGCTCGACGCTGCCTCGCGTGCTGACGTGCGCGATGTGCACCGGCGAGCCCGTGAGCTCTGCCAGCGCGATATCGCGCGCCACCTGCGACTCCTCGGCGGCGGCGGGCTGTCCTCGTAGCCCCAGCCGTACCGCTACCCATCCCTCGTGCATCACGCCGCCCTGCGCCAGCGATGGCTCCTCGCAGTGGTCCGATATAGGCAGTCCCAGCGCTCGGCAGTATTCCAGCGCCTTGCGCATGAGAGCGCCGTCGGCCACTGGGCTGCCGTCGTCGCTGAAGGCGACCACACCCGCATCGGCGAGGTCTCCCAACTCCGCGATCTCCTTCCCCTGCCGTCCCTTGCTCACGCAGCCGATGGGCAGCACCCGTACCGACGCTGTCAGCGCCGCCGTGCGCTGTATGTACTCGACTGTCGCCCGGCTGTCGATGGGCGGCTGGGTGTTTGGCATGCAGCAGACGGTAGTGAAGCCGCCGTGCGCTGCCGCCAGCGTGCCCGTCTCAATCGTCTCCTTGTACTCGAAACCGGGGTCGCGCAAATGGCAGTGGATGTCGACCAGCCCTGGGCAGACGATAAGCCCCTTTCGCGTCGATGACCCTCGCTCCGCCGTCCTTGATTTCCGCTCCCACCGCCGCGATCCGCCCGTCCGAGATCAGGACGTCTCCCACTAGGTCGATCCCCTGTCCCGGGTCGAGGACACGTCCGCCGCGGATGATCAGCTTGGACTTTGCGCCGTTCATGATCGTCCTCGCGATAGCAGGTACAGCAGCGCCATGCGCACGGCCACGCCGTTCGCCACCTGCTCTTCGATCACCGATTGCGCCCCGTGCGCCACGCCGAGCGAAATCTCGACGCCTTCGTTTACCGGCCCCGGGTGCAGGACAAGCGCGCCCGGCTTGGCCGTTGCCAGCCGCTCCTCGGTTACCTGGTAGAGATTGCAGTACTCGCGGATGCTGGGGATGAGGCCGCTCTGCTGTCGCTCCAGTTGGAGCCGCAGTGTCATGACCACGTCCGCGTCCCTGATGGCGCGGTCGAGGTTTGCTTCGATCTCGACCGGTGGCAGGCGGTCAAGCTCGTTTCCCGCCTCGCTCCCCTGCGGCCCTTCGAGTCCGACGGGAATCAGCGTGGGCGGGCCGCAGACCACCACCTGGGCGCCCATCGTCGCGAGGCTCCACAGATTGGAGCGGGCGACCCGGCTGTGCGTGATGTCGCCGACAATGACCACCTTCCGCCCTCTCACGTCGCCGATATGTGACTGGATGGTGAACAGGTCGAGCAGCGCCTGTGTCGGGTGAGCGTGCCAGCCGTCGCCGGCATTGATGACGCTCGCCCGCGTGTGGCGGGATGCCAGGTAGGGCGCCCCCGAGCGGGGGTGGCGCATCACCAGCACGTCAGCGCCGATTGCCTGCAGCGTCAGCACCGTGTCGACGAGCGATTCCCCCTTCTGAACGCTGCTGGTTGAGGCGGCGATGTTTATGACGTCCGCTCCCAATACCTTGCCGGCCAGCTCGAAAGAAGACCGCGTGCGCGTGCTCGACTCGTAGAATAGGGTGACGACGGTTGTGCCCCGCAGTGTGGGAACCCGCGCGATCTGCCGCGCCAGCACCTCCTTCATCGTGCCCGTTGTCTCCAGCACAAGCTCAATCTCTTCCTGAGAGAAGTCGTCGAGGTCGAGGACGTGACTGTGATGCCAAGTGCCGGGAGCCGGGTGGGGCAGAGTCGACGTCGGTGGCTCTTGGGCGAGGGTGGCCGCGCCGCTCGATCTCTCGCGTTCATTTGGGAGGTTAGCAGACATCGTCATTCTCCCTCCGCTGTGGTGAGTAGAACCCCGTCGCTGCCGTCTGTCTCCAGCAGGCGCACCTGCACCTCGTCTTGGCGTGACGTGGGAATGTTCTTCCCCACGTAGTCGGCGCGGATCGGCAGCTCCCGGTGGCCGCGGTCTACGAGCACTGCGAGCTGAATGCGACCCGGGCGGCCGTAGTCGATGAGAGCATCCAAGGCGGCGCGGATGCTGCGGCCGGTGTAGAGCACGTCATCGACGAGCACGACCCGCTTCCCGGCGATGTTCGTCGGTATGTCGCTCGGCTTGATCTCGATGTTCAGCCCCTGGTCGGGTAGGTCGTCGCGATACAGCCCGATGTCCAGGGTGCCCAGCGGCGGGCCTTCTCCCTCGAATTCGGCGATGCAATCGACGATCCGCTTCGCCAAGGGCACGCCCCGCGTCTGCATGCCGACGAACACCAGGTCTTTGCAGCCGCGATTGTTCTCCACGATCTCATGAGCGATGCGCATGATAGCGCGGCGCACGTCCTCCGGTGACATGATGATTGTCTCGGTCATACAAAAAACCCCTCACTGGCTGACCAGCGAGAGGTCTCCCTATTCGAACCTGTGACTAGCCCTGGGGCGTGAGAGCCCACTTTCCGTTATCCCCTTCCCGGTCTCACTGAACCGGACTTAAAGGTTCCCTGATGTCTGAGAGGCATTATATCAGGCTTTCCGAGCCATCGCAAGGAGTCTGGAGGGCCAACTTGGAACGGCGGCGGAACGATTCTTGTAGCCGGGCGTTTGTATCTTAGATACCGCAAGAGATGCTGCAGATCGGTCAAACAGCTCGGCGAGAGAGGGCCGAAGCAGGGCTTGACAGATAGCTTATCCTGATGTACGAAGGAAAAGGGGCAGCGCCGGCTCCCTCTAGTTGAATGATCAGATTCGGTGGCAGGTCTCGGCGACCCGAACCGGAGTGGCAATGCGTAGGGTTTGGGTCTTACTGGCCGGCTTCATCAGCCGTTATCACCTCTGGATCATGGCGGTCGCTGTCGTAGCGACAATTGTCTTTGCCTTTGGCCTTCTCCGCATCGATTTCCGGACCGGGCAGGACACCCTTATCTCCCCTAGCTCTAAGGTCTACCAGGACAACCTTCGCTATCAGCGGCAGTTCGGCGGCGATCCCGTGCTCGTTCTGTTCGAAGGAGACGTTCTCCATCTCCTCTCTGGTTCCAACGTGGATACGCTTCGCCAGCTCCAGGAGCAGCTCGGCGCTGACCCCCGCTACTTCTCCATCGTTAGCCCGCTCTCCGTCCTTCAGTTCGGCGTAGACCAGGCGAAGATACAGCAGGAACTCGCCCTCGCTGAGCTGACACAGAGGCAGCAGCAGGCGGCCCAAGAGGCCAGGCAAAGTGCGGCCGCCCAGGGGGCATCGCCGGAAGCTCAAGAGGCGGCGGCCCAGGCGGCGATGGCGACAGTGGCGGAGCAGTTCTTGGCCGAGCAGGGCCCCGACGCCCAGCGCTTCGCTCAGGTAGGGGAGATATCCCTCGATAACCCCAAGCTTGCCGAGTTCATCCTCTTCGACGCCGCCGGCAACGTCCGTCCCGAGATGGCCGATGTCATTCCCGACCGCAATCACAGCTTGCTCGTGATCCGCCTCGCCGGGAACATGTCCATGGACGAGCAGGCCCAAGCTGCGGGAGACGTCGTGGAGATGGTTCGCGGCTACTCCTTCGATGGGCTCACGACGCTTCCGACTGGCCCCGCTGTGCTTATCAAAGAGATCAACGACTCCATGCGCAGCAACCTGATCAGCATGGCGGCTTTGGCGCTTCTCCTGATGATCGTCGTGCTGGCCCTGGTATTCCGGGCGCGCTGGCGGCTGCTCTCCCTTCCCGTCGTCCTTGCTGGCTGTATCTGGGCCTTTGGTCTGATGGGGTTCCTCTCCCTGCCCTTGACGATGGTCACTATCTCCGGCTTGCCCATCCTAATGGGATTGGGGGTCGACTTCGCCATCCAGTTACACAGCCGGTTCGATGAGGAGTTGGGCACAGCAGGGAGCCGCGCCCAGGCGCTAAGAGCGTCACTGCCTCACATCGGTCCCGCCATAGGCATCGCCGTGCTCGCAGCCTCAGCCGGCTTTCTCGTCTTACATATATCGCGGGTTCCCATGATCCGCGACTTCGGTTCTATGCTCGCGGTGGGCACCGTGATCCTGTTCATGGCCGGACTGCTCGTCCTCCACAGCGCCCTCTGTGTTAGGGAGCGCCCCGGCGCTGACAGTCGGCGTGCCCCCATTGTCAATGTACCGAACCTCCGAGTCGAAAGGATGGTCAGGACTATTACCACTCACACCATCGGGCGCGTGCTGCCGGTCCTTGCTATCGGCCTTTTCGTCGTCCTACTCGGCCTGTTTCTGGATCGGCGAATCCCTCTTCAGACGGAGCCGGAGCGGTTTATCCCCCAAGACAGCGAGGTCCTCCGGGATCTCTACTACATACGCGACACCGTCGGCTCCAACAGCGAGTTGGGCATCCTTGTCGAGGCTGACAACGTACTGAGGCCGGATGTCCTGGCCTGGATGCAGAGCTTTCAGCAGGAGCAGATGACGAAACATTCCAAGCTGCTGAGGGCTAACAGTCTGGCGTCAACGCTGACCGCTGCTAATCGGGGAGAACTGCCTCCTCCAGCGATAGCGGAGGAGTTCCTCCAAGTCGCGCCGGCTGGCATCAGGGACTCTCTCATAAGCGCGGATGGCACTAAAGCGAGCGTGATCTTCAGCGTGGGTGATATGTCTCTGGCTGAACGCCGGGATCTGATAAAGGGGATCGAGGCTGTCGACAACCTGCCGCCGGGCGTATCGATTGTGGCGGGAGGCCTATCGGTTATCGGTGCTGAGACGACAAACGCTCTCTCCCAGAACCGTGGCCTCATGACTATCGCCGCCCTGGGCGCTATAACCTTGGGGCTGTTGATCGTCTACCGCAACCCGGCGAAGGCGGTGTTGCCAGTTCTCCCGACCGTGCTGGCATTGAGCGCATCGTCGGTCGTCATCTATCTGATGGGGATGGAGCTTAATCCTCTGACTGCTGTCTCCGGCCCTTTGATCATCGCGATGGGGACGGAGTTCACGGTGCTCATCATGTCTCGCTACTTTGAGGAGAGAGAGAACGGCTATGTACCGCGAGAGGCGATGGGTATCGCCTCGCTTCGGATAGGGCGGGCTATCGCCGCCTCTGGGCTAACGGTTATCGGTGGCTTCGCGGCCCTTGCCTTCTCTGACTTCCCGCTTCTGGAAAGCTTTGGCAAGGTGACCGCTCTCAACATGGGACTATGTCTTCTTGCTAGCCTCGTTGTCTTGCCACCGCTGCTCGTCTGGCTTGATGAGGAGACCAAGTGGGTGGCGGTGGAGCAACGGGCTTCCGCCGGCGGGGTCAACCACGTCGGATGACGACGCTGATGCCTCGTTATCTGGTTGCGCCGTCTCTAAGGGGCTTCCAGACCGTGTTTCTCCAATAGTGCCGTGTCCGCCAGGATCGCGCTCGTCGGCCCATCGGCGACTATCTGCCCCCGGTCGAGGATTACGGTGCGAGGAAAGAGGTCGCGCACCAAGTGCATGTCGTGAGTGCAAGCGATCACCGTCTGCTCCAGCCCGGCTAGCAGGCGGATGAGGCCACGTCGCGCCCGCGGGTCCAGCCCCATCGATGGCTCGTCCACCGCGAGTATCGCAGGGTTCATCGAGAGCACAGTGGCGATGGCAATCCGCTTGCGCTCGCCCAGGCTGAGGTGATGGGGCATCCTCTCTTCCATACCCGACATGCCCACCTCTGCCAAAGCCCTCTCTACCCGTTGTCGTACCTCCTCCTTGGGCAACCCCATGTAGAGAGGCCCGAAGGCCACGTCCTCGAACACTGTGGGTGAAAACAACTGATCGTCGGGGTTCTGGAACACAAGCCCCACTGCCGACCGTGCCTCCGCGAAATGGCCGTCCCGCAGCGGTCGTCCTGCTATCTCAATCTCCCCCTGCCCTCTAAGAGTACCGTTCAGGTGGAGCAGCAGCGTCGACTTGCCGGCGCCGTTCGGTCCGACCAGGGCGACCCGTTCTCCCTCCGTGATGCTCAGGTCGATCCCGTGCAGCGCCGTATGGCCGTCGGGATAGGAGAAGGAGAGGTTCCGAATAGACACAGCGATACTGCTCGCCGCCGCCATCTCACAACCTCACGTACGTTTGCACGCCGACGAGAAGCGCCATCAGCAGTACAAGCGCCAGCCAGTCAGTGCGGGCCATGACCGGCTCGGAATGCGATCGCAGTTCACCATTGAAGCCACGCGCCGTCATCGCGTCGAAGACGCGTTCTCCTCTCTCATAGCTGCGCAAGAACAGCGAGCCGACCATGTTTCCCAGCACCTTCGCTCGCCAGGGCAGCGAGCCGCCGCTCTGCCGTCCAACACGAGCGCTGCGGCTGTCACGGGCCCGCAGCAGGCGCAGCGCCTCCTCGCCGATGACGAAGAGATAACGGTACATGAACAGCACCGTCGCTACGATGATGCGCGGCACACCCAGCCCCCGCAAAGCGCGAAGCAAGGCGAGAGGCGATGTCGTCGCTGTCAGTATGACGGCGGCGCCCACCGACAATAGCGACTTGCTGAGCACGGTCCCCAGCGCTATCAGCCCGTTGTCGGTGGCCGTCCAGCGCCAGAACAGAGCAGGAACAGTGAACAGCTCATCTCCCGTCTTTCGTGAACAGGAGAGGTACCGCGACTGTCAGGAAAGGGAGCGCCAGGGCAGAGCGGCGCAATACCAGCAGAGGGGATAGTCGACTCGCAGCGGTGGCCCCGACTACGATAAGCGCCAGCATGCCGAATGCCGGCCATTGACCCACCGGCGTCAGCGAAACCGCAAAGACAAAGGCGAGCGTCCCTACCACCTTCGTCCGGGCGTCAAGTCTGTGAAGGAGGCTTTGGCCGGGGAGATACCTCTCGCCTAGATGAAGGGTGATTGACATAAGGGTCGAGTCCTAGGGAGGGCCCTGCTGACCGGCGTTTCGTCCTGTTTCCGGTGACGAGGAGCGTCTGCCGAGGCGCTGTATCCCGAAGGCGAGAGTGAAGGTGACGCCGGCCACAATGAGAACACCCACGATGCCGGCAAGTACCGTTGCCACATCCTCGTTCTCGACCCAGGGAAAGGCATAGTCGGCGATGACCTCGTAAGGGGCGTCTTCAGCTTTGTTAATGAACTCCTTGTCTTCGGCCACCCGCTCCAGGCCGTCTGGACTGGAGGAAGCCAGCGGGCTAAAGAGCGTTATCAGCAGCGCAATCCCCAGGCCGGCTGCGACAAGACCTATCGTTCGATTACTAATGCGTTTCAACGGTGAGATCCTTTCCCGCCGGCGAGTGAAGGAGATCGCGTCGCGTAGCCGTCACAAACGCGATGGCGGCTACCGTAATGAGTCCTTCGCCGATGCCGATGAGCGCGTGCACTCCCATCATCGCCGGAAGCGCCACCTTCAGCGGCGATGTGTCGGAGAGGGCGAGTTCAAACGTGGCGAACAGAGCTGCGAATTGAACGGATGCCCAGGCTGCGCCGAAACGGGCCACGTAATCCCACAGAGGCTGACCGTTCCCGATCAGCTTCAGCACTCGGTACACCGCGTAGCTTACAACCACTCCCACGACGGCCATGTTCCAGACGTTTGGGCCCAGGGCCGCCAGACCGCCGTCCTGGAAGATCAGCGCTTGGACCGCGACCACGCATGCTATCACGATCATCGCTGCCCACGGCCCCAGGAGCATGGTGGCCAGGGCGGCGCCCAACATGTGCCCCGACGTTCCTCCCGCCACCGGGAAGTTCATCATCTGGGCGGCGAAGATGAAGGCGGCCATCACTCCCATCAAGGGCACTGCCTTCTCCTGCAGGTTGCGGTTCGTCTGCCGCACCGCGATAGCGAGCGCCACACCTGCAGCTACGTAGCCGATGGCAGCGACCGGCGCGCTCACGAAGCCGTCCGGAATGTGCATCGCCGGTGGTTGCAGCGCTGGGGGCGCTATGGGGTTGATGTAAGCCATGTCTCGCTACCTCCGCCCTAATCGTCTAGTCAGGGCTCGCTGTCCTCTTCTCGTCACAGACCTGACACAGCCCGAAAATCGCGAGGTGGTCCAGCTCCGCTCGGAACTTGTAGTCCTTCAGGAGCCGTCTCCCGATCGTATGCAGGTACTTGTGGTCGAGTGAGACCTCCCTACCGCACTCCCTGCAGATCAAGTGATGATGGGGCTCCGTCATTATCCACTCGTAGCTGTACTCTCCCGTCCCCATGTCCGTCTCCGATACCAGGTTCTGCTCCTTGAAGGCGCTCATGGTGCGGTAGACGGTGGAGATGTCGACGTATGGATAGACCTCTCGCATTCTCTCCAAGATCTCTGCTGCCGTCACATGTCCCTCGGCATGGCGGAGGATAGATAGGATAGCCAAGCGCTGGGGGGTCAGTCTTTGGCCGGACTCTCGTAGTACCGCGGCGGTCTCAGTTTCACAGCTCAATTCGTTGCTCCTGCAAATAGATGCAGTTGCATACTATAGCGCGCTGGCAGAAATGTCAATAGGAAGAGACGCCGTCGCTGCCGGCGAGCGGAGGAAGAGATGCCGTCGTTGCCGGCGATGGCGGGGCTGAAGCAGTGGTGGTATCGTGAGGCGGAGTGCCGGCGCTAAAGCAGCGGTGGGAGGCGCTATGGTGAGGGAGAGTGCCTAGTGAGGAATAGATTCCCTTATCTTCGCCGGTATCTGGCCGTACTCGCTCTCGAACTTCTCCAGATACTTGCTCCGCCCCTGCAGGAAGTCCTGCATCTGCATCTCCAAGATATGCTTGTCGGGGTAGAGTGGGGCGGCCCGCAGGAGGTCGAGGTTGGCCCGATCGCAGCGCACAGGGTAGTGAATCCCCAGGTGGTCAGGCTCGGCGCTGAAGATCATCAGATTGCGGAGCACGTCGTTGTAGGCGGATAGTGACTGGCGGAGGTGAACGTCCGTCTCATCCTGGCCGATAGTCCCTGTGTTCGCGAGGTAGCACCTGATGTTGTTGCGCTTGACGACGTCGTAGAAGATCATCGCATGTTCCATGCGGTCCCCTGCTGCGAAGGGGTCGAGGAAGAACTCGCGGTGGAACTGGCCCGCCTTCTCCGGGTCTCCCCCCGAACTCTCGACCGTCTCCCCGTAGATGAGCTGCATCGTCATCTGTTCCGGCGTAAGCTTCGATATCACGTTGGCAAGCGGGTTCCTCGTAAGGATGATCAGGTTGTCAACCTTCTCTGCCCGCAGGCCGGCGCTCGCGATCTCCAGATTCGCCCGCGTTACCACTGCTCTTCCATTCGCCGTCAGAGACAGGTCCGAGAAATTGGGGATGTAGGGATACTTGCTGATGGCTACGTTCTCAAGGAAGGCGTCCCTCGACTCGGCTGCCCGCAGGATCTCCGGCTGGCCTGAGTCCAGGCTCTCTGTCTTTACGTAGAGGCCGCCCATCTCGAACGCTGCATAGCTGCCGTCGAACCCGAACACGCCGCCGTCGTCGCCGATCATCTCCGACGACTCCTTGGGCATGCGCGCCAGCCGCCGGCACAGGCTGGTCGTCTTCCCCGTTGCCGTAGCGCCCCCGATACCGGTGACGATATCGATTGACTCCGGCCGTTCCGTCTGGAAGTCGTAGACCCACAGGCGGTCTCGGCGGGCGCCCGCGTGGAGGAATATCCCCGTCTTGTCAATCGCCTTCACCCGCCAGTCCTCGAATTGGAAGACGCCCTTCTTGCCCTCCCCCATATAGGCGCTGTTGCGGCAGATCTTGACCTGATCGCCTCTCTTCTCACCCATCCAGAGGCGGACCTGGATGTCCTTGTCGACGAGACGCTTTGTCTTGTTCGACTCGAAGGCCTCGTCGGTGAAGTAGACTATGGTGTAGGTCGGGTCCTGGACCACCAGCGGTGGCCCGCCGAATAGGAGTTTCAGGGCATAGGCGAGTACGGCATGCTCCAGGGGTATGAGAATGCGAGTGGATACGCCGTCCTGCCCGTCGCCGACCATCACGTCGAGTGATAGCAGTTTCTCCGCGCTGAGAGCCTGCACCGCCTGTGCGGCAAGCGCCTCCTCCTCCGCGCCGAAGGGCTGGTCGACGCTGTTCTTCGTGTGGACCGCTGAGCGCGACATCGGCTCTGAGTTGGCCGCCACCGACTCCAGTTGCGTCTCGATCACGCCGTCCTGCGCCATGGCGAGCGCCTTCGCCTGCCCCAGGTCGAAGTTCTCGATCAGCCTGCCGTCCCTCTTGGCGTCGTGGTATATCTTCTGCGCCGCCTCTTTGAAATAGTTCTTAGTCATCCAGATGCCTCAGCGAATCGAAACTGAACGTGAGTGGGGGACGCGGCCATCCCGGCCTTCTGCGGTTGAGCACTGCCCGTGTTCCCGGGCAAGATAACTGTATCGGTTTCAGGCGGCAAAGATCAAGGTCTGAACCTAACTTGCGGGCGCACCCGGTCATCTTCCGGAGACGCCCGCAAGGGAGTGTAGCAGATCGGGAAGGCGACTACTGCACGCTGATCGAGGCCGTCCCGCAGGTCGTCGCCACGCCGATGACGGGGTTGCAACTCCCCATTTCCCCCGCATTGTCGTCACCCAGGACCACATCTGACAAGAGAGAGCGTTGTCGTGCCCTGTCTGACGGGAATGAATATCACGCTCGCGACAACGCCTGTGCTGGTGAACGGGTATGGCCCCATAATGGCCAGCAGTTGATGGTCGCTGCGCCTTCGTCCGAGCCGGTCGCGGGATTGGTGTCCCCCCGGGGAAGTCGAAGCCAAATCCAGAGCAGTCCCAATTGGGCCCCAGGGCGGACTGGTTAGCGTCCGGATTGCCGTCCAAGTTGGGTCCCGGCTAGGTCGCGACCTCGGGTGCATAGAGTATGGTGTCATCGTACAGCAGTGTTATTGAGTAGGCTGTCAGCGGTGCCGGCGGGTCCACCAATACGAGGTCGACGGGGAACGGTGCCGACGCCGCCACGGTGCGCGAGGTCTGGATGCCGGGCGCGAGCGGGTCCACGTCTATCGCTAACTGACCGGCTCTGGGGCGGTGGCGGCTCCTCGCCCTCGCGGGTGAGGGCAAACCCCTGGATCTCCCAGATCGCCGACTGGTTGTCATCATAGGCTACGTTCCGCTGTATCGTGACCGTGTCATAGCCGGGGGCGGATATCGTGTACGTCGTGCTGCCCGCGGCGGGAATAGCCTGTCCTTTCGCCGCGTCGAAGGCGTAGAGTCCTCCGGCGCCGGTGGTGGTTGTGCCCGTATTGCCGTTGCTGTCCTCGAACGTCACCTCGGCGCCCACGATAGGTTCCCCGGTCTTGGAGTCCGTTACCGTCCCCCAGGCGCAACCCGCGAGCCCCAGCCCCAGAGCAATCAACGCCAACGTAGTAAGACAGAAGAGCCTGCGATGTCTTGTTCTCATAATCATCACCTCTCAGAAAGTGTCGGCCATACGCGACTCGAACTATAGCTCTTCTCGATTATAGCGCGTTCTGCCAAGACAAGGCTGCGAGTCGCAAAGATAGACTGCAGAAGTCTCGAGCCGTCCATGTTCGGCGAGGCGATGGTGAAGGCCGGCGGTCAGGGGCAGGCAGCATGCTGCCCGCACAAGGTTGGAGTTGCGCGCCGCCAGCCATGCGTCGAGAATGTTGTTTGCGCCGTCCTTGTTGACATCCAAGGCGGGGTTGGGTAGTATCCACGCCGAAGGCCGCCTTGGCTATCCACCCCACGTCAAGGATGTTGGCATTCCTGTCGCCGTTGACGTCCATCATCTCGATCCAATCCTCGCACCAATCGGCGTCCGTGTCCTTGCTGGCGCACGATGTCCCCCATCCCTTGACCTCCATGCCGTCGGGTATGGTGTCACCGTCAGAGTCAGGGGTGCTGTCGCTGCAGCCCAGCGCCGCTTCGATATTGGCGGGCAGGCCATCGCGGTCGGCGTCACCCGGAGGGACAGCGGGCGGCTTGCTGCGCCGGGTTCCTCGGATCGCTCCCCAGCGCACACTCTAGGCCGTCAATCACCTCATCCGCATCCGTGTCCCAACTCGGTCCGTTGTCGGCCGAGTCCGTTCCCATGGGTGGAGCGACGTTCCCGTCCTGGTCGTCGTCGTAGGAGACATCGCCGCGCGCGTTGGTGGGCCCGCTGCCGCAGCCCATCGCCTCGAACATATCCGGCCACTGGTCGTTATCGTCGTCGATGTCACAGACGTCACCCAAGTTGTCATCATTCGGGACCGTGTAGTCGGTCTCGGCTATGGATGGGCCGTTGTCGATAGGCAGGGCATCGCTGTTCTCCTGATCTGGGTTGTATCCAGTGGGGCAGTTATCCTCGCTGTTCAGTACACCGTCGCCGTCAACGTCGTCGGCTGGGGATATCACCAGTACTTCCACGATGTCCGTATCTTCCCGAGCCCCGGGGTCAAGACGTTGGCCCTCCCCGGAATGCTGTTCGATAATGGCTGCTGTGACTGCGACCGTCCCAGTAGTCGTTGCGCCGCAAAGCACGTCCCTGGCCCCCACCCCGGCCGCTCCTCCGTCGTCGGTGACTCCGATCCAGGTTGTTGTGTTTGCTTTGTTCTCGTCTTCGCTCTCCCAGGTGACCAATGCTCCTGTTACCGGTGTTCCGTCTGAATCGAAAACCTGGGCGGTCAATACAGTCTTCTTGGGATCAGCAAGCGTAGACGACCACTCCGCCTCCGTCTGCGGGTAATCGCAGTCGACCGCTCCCATCTCAATGCTCGGCTCGGCGGCGATGAGCTCGATCTCCCACGGCTCGCCAACAACGGTGTAGCCGAGGCTGATCTCGGAGCTACCCTGGCGGACCCTGAACGTGGCGGGGCCGCGGTCGACGGCCTCGTTTTCGGGCGTCACCGGGTTGGGGTCCCGGCCGGGGAAGAGCATGACGGCAACGATGCCATCGCCGCGGTCGCCGTCGTTGTCGCAGTCCTCCTCCTCAAAGTCATAGTCCCGGCATGGCACATCGGGCCGCAGAAGAGAGTGGAACCACCGGAGATCGGGAAGATGCCCTCGTCGGCGTAGAAACCGATCGGCTCGTCGTTGGTGACGAAGGTGATGAGCCAAAGCTTGCCGTCGACCTCGTGCATCTGCCCCATCTCCTTGTCGATGCTCGCGAAGTCCTCCGGCTGCGGGTCATCGGGGTCGCCGTCCAGTATTCTTATCAGGTCTCCCATCGTGCCCTCGTCTACGAGGCCGACGTTGCAGGCGCTCAGGGCCACGTGGAGTCGTTCGCCATCGACAACCGTATCGTTGTTCCAGTCTTTGTTGACGGTTCCCGTGAGGCACAGCAGACTGCTGATGGTGATGGCCTCGTGGCCGGGGGCTGGCGTGGTGTCTGGGTCGAGGGTAGGCGTAGGTGTTGGCGTCCAGGCCCTGGGTGTCGGCGTTGACGTTGGGCAGATCCCGTTTGGACAAGGCGTATTCGTCGCCGTTGGCGTTATCGTCGGTGTGTTGGTGGGTGGCGGCGTGCCAGCTTTACGTCGGTGCCGCCGACGCACGTCATCTCAGGCGTCTCCGGATTGGGCGGGTTGCAGGCGCCGAGGGCGTTGAACTCAGGGTCTCCGATCGCGACGTCGCTGCAGGGTGAGACTATCGACGCTGCCGCCGGCGATGACATGGAAGGCTACTACAGCTAGCGCCCCGAGTGTCTCGTTGTCACCGAAAGTCCAGGGACCGGTCGGTGACCAGCAGCCGATGATAGGCCTCACCATTGCCCGCGCCTGTGGCGGGTTCTCTATCACCTCGAGGCTGGCCAGGCCAAAGCCGTAACAGTCCCAGCCGCTGCCGAGCGATGTTCCCCAGGTGGTGGAGCCGGCGTTGGCGTCCGGGTTGCTGTCCAGACACGTCACCCGGCGCAGGCCACATCCGGGCGCCTGGTTCAGCGTGTCATCGTAGCGAACGCTGACTGCGAACGAACCGAGCGCGGCTGGTATGCCACTCAGGCATATGCCGACTCCGTAGTTGGGGTCGCCGACGACGTGGTCCACGCTGTCATCTATGTCCGCACAGGGCCCGCCGTCAGTGATGTCCATGTCCAGCGCCATGTAGCAGACCTGCCTGGGCCGCCACCTGCTCTGGTGAACCGCTCAACTTCACTCCAGCGGCTATCAGCGCAACTGCCACCAAGCCCAGCATAGCCAGCAGAACCCAACGCAAGCCCTTCATCGTGATATCCTCCCTGGCGGAGTCGGTTTGTCGGAGACTCAAAAACTCAGTCCGAGGTCTTGCCAAGAGACAACAAGACTCCTCTGCCCGACGTTGTCATTGACCAGAAGCCTAAGGACTGCCACCAACAGCGCTGATTATACCCGCGCAACCAAATCTGTCAAGAGGGAAGCTTATCGGTACCAGTTCTGATACCCTTGGCATAGTCATCGAATACTGTGCTAATCTTTGCCGTCTCCCAGCGTTGACCCTGTGGCAGAATGCCCGCGCGACCGATAATTCTCAAGGGTGCTCTTCTCTGCCGGCATCTGAAAACGGCGGAGAGAGTACGGTTTCTGTTGCCCGTGTGCCACAGAGGCATTCGTCCAACAGCCGGGGCAGTGCGTACATGGGAGAAGATCCAAGACTAGTCGTCTCTCGCGACCGGCAGGCCTTTAGTCAGGCATACAGCTCCTATTTCCGCGCCACCAGGTGGAGCCGCCTCGCCTTCGTGGTTTTTTGGGTCGTGGCGGTCGTATTCGTGCTCTGGGCTTTGCCCTGGTTCCATCTCGGTATGTCCGCGAGTGACTACTCCCCTCAGGTCATCACCGCCCTCATACTTCTGGGAATGTGCCCGGCTGTGACTGCCATCGCCATTCTACTTCGAGACGTTGCCAGGCAGCGGCGGCAGGCATTGATCGCCTGGCTTTCGATCTACGATAGCACTACCGGCCTTCGTAACGAGGACTACTTCCTGGAGCGTCTCAAGCTCCAGTGCCACATGGGAGGGGAGATGGCCGAATACCGCGCCGGCGTAGTGCTGATAAGCGTCGACGAGCTGCAGCGCGATGGTCAGGAGATACCTCCTGATGACAGGGTATTCCGCCTCATCGGCGCCGCCGTCGCCAGCCAGATGCGCCCCAGTGACCTCGTGGCTGCGATTGGAGACCGGGAGATCGGCGTATTGGTGTCGACCGCTGCTCCGGCCTCTCTCGAAATAGTCACCGAACGGCTCCGGCGTTCCCTCCACCACAAGCTGGAAGACATAGCTCGGGAATACGAATCCCGCCTCGTCGTCCAAATGGGCTCCGCCTCCCTCGACGAGACCCGCTCCGATTCCGATGCGCTGCTCGCGGCTGCCCGCGGCTCCCTCAAGGTGATCCACCTCGACGGAAAGCACGTCTCCGCCGCCTAGGCGGACCGCCCGCCGCTCCTGCTGATTCTCAAGCCTCCTGCCCGTCGCCACCTCGCTCCCAAGAATGCTCCTGCTTCCCTCCTAGAGACTCTATTGGTCAGAATCCGTACAATGGAATCCAACTGACACATCTGAAGGAAGTGGGCAGGAGATCATACGAGATGAAGAAGAGGACCAGCAGTACGTTGCGCAGTTGGCGCTTGCCGCTGCAGGCCTTTGCGGTCGCGTTGGTGATCGTGCTCGTCAGAGTGGTGCTGGACAAAGCCGGTCTAGAACGCATTTCGGTGAGCCCTCTGGTCGCGACCATCATCACTGCTACCGTGTTCATTCTCGGCTTTCTTCTCAGCGGCGTTCTCTCCGACTACAAAGAGAGCGAGAAGCTGCCGGGAGAACTCGCCGTGAGCATGGGAGTGATAGCCGACGAATGCCTGCGTTCTCTGGCGTCACAAACAAGCGGTTCCCGCTAGAGATTGTCTCCTTCACATGGTCGATCTCGTCGCTTCGTTCAAGCGCTGGTTCTACAAGACCGAGCGCACACAAGTCCTATCCGAGAAGATCTCCGCTCTCGGTGACCACTTCTTCCTTCTTGAACCCTTCACCCAGGCCAACTTCATCGTCCGCCTGAAGCAGGAACAGACGGCGATCACCAGGATGTTGACACGGATGCACACTATCCGCGAGACGTCTTTTGCCGCATCTGGCTACACAATGGCTGTGATCGCGACCGTCTTGGTGCTGCTGCGGTCTGTTTTCCATCAAGATCCACCCCTGGTATGAGTCGGTGTTCCTTGTCGGCGTCATCGCCTTGTTTCTCGCTTACCTGATCCTCCTCATCCGCGATCTGGATGACCCGTTCGACTATGAGGAAGACGGGACCGCCAGAGGGGAGGAGGTCTCGATCAAACCTCTATACGATCTGGAGAAGAGGCTCACGGCGCAACTCGAGGCCCTGGATGCCGCCTCCCGGTGAGCGAACAGACTGCGCCCATGTGAGGCGGGGTCGTCTTCCCGCGTCGCTAGAGACCCAGAAAGCCCAGCGAATAGGCCCCCATGAAGGCCAAGATCAGACCGCGCGTGATCTTCCCCGCCATCACCGATGTCATGAACCGCCAGAACCTCATCCGCACCGAGCCCGCGGTGAGCCCGGCTATCTCGAAGGCGGGGTTAGGTATTGCCGACAGTACGAAAAGCGTCAGCATCCCGTAGTGCGCCATCAGCCACCCGATCCACCGGATCACCCTCTCGACCGCTCGCCGGAACCACCGTGGCCCCCCCACGCGGCGACCCTCCGCCATCTCGCTGCCCACTGCCCCTGCGGCATAGGCGGTGATCTCTCCCAGCGCCATTCCCGTTCCTCCCAGCACGCCCGCCAGTATCGGGTTGAGATTATCTCCGCCGCTGATGATCAGCGCCTGTCCTGCCGCCGTCAGGCCGGGTACAGGGATGAACACCGTGGCCGTGCTTGCCAGGTTAGCCAGAAAAATGCCCGCATAGCCCAGCCCTTTGAATCGCTCCTCGCCCAGGTCGACCCAGATCGGCAGCAGGAGCAAGAGCATCGACGGCACCATGATGACCACCATCACGATGAGCGCTGCGACAATCTGAGCGCGCCGGCTCTCCCGCAGTCGCCTCTCCAGCGCGTCATAGTAGGAGAGGAGGCGGCTCGGGCTTCCCAGAGGCCTCCCGCTCGTTTTCGCTGTCTGCTCTGCTCGCTCATGGGCATCTCCGACCGTGCTGATGGAATCTCAGAATACCATCCCTCAGCCTTCCAATCGAGGTCGCGCCGCTGATGGATTGACAGCGCCCTGAATGGGAAGTAGCATCCTGAGCCGGAGTGCCCTGGTGCACTGGGCATCGCGAGAGGAGCGAAATGGCGAGTCGGAAGGCCGGCGAGGCGACGGGGCCATCAGGGGCGATAGTGCGAGAAGCTACCGAGGCGGATCTCCCCCGCATAGTCGAGTTGCTCAGCCAACTCGCGCTCGATGGCAGACCTCGCGAGGCTGCCCGGCTCAACCCTATCGGAGACGTATCGCAAGGCGTTCCGAGTGGTCGCCGCCGATCCCCGCCAGCGCTTGCTTGTGATTGAGACGCGGGGTCGCGTGGTAGGCACCGCCACGCTAATCATCATTCCCAACCTGTCGTATCAGGGGCGGCCCTACGGGATCGTCGAGAACATAGTGGTGGATGCTGCAGAACGCGGACTCGGCTACGGCGAGCTCTTGCTCCGCCATGCTGTCGACGAGGCGCGA